>JBFLVV010000016.1:0-82569 GCA_040758275.1 Pseudomonadota bacterium | reverse complement strand
GCGCCAGCACCAGCTTCACGGCTTCTTCCTTGAGTTCCGGGGTGTACGTCTTCTTCAATGTCTTCATAAAGGCTCCTGTTGGTGAACTTTACCAAACAAGAGTGTCCGAAAAAATCAGAGTACCTCATGTGTCGAACCCGGCTGTCGAGTGGCGCAGTGCCGGAGCGTAGTCGTAGAGCAGACCAGGTAACAAGGAATACTGGATGCCCAGCATCAGCCGTGGCCGCATTGCGGGTATTTCCCCTTTATGGATACCTTTGGCGTCGATTGCAAAAGCGGTCCCTGCATCGCCGGTGACTGTCACCATCGCATCGCCCTTCTGAACAAGTTCGACATCCGAATACCTGCGAAGCCGCATTGGCATCCGATCAAGATGGCTTCCGACTACGTACACGTGCGGTCCTGAATCCAGGCTCACGTCGGTGAGATAAATCAGAATCTTGAAGCTGCTGAACTCAACGTCACGATGGAAGTGTTGGACGTCGTCGTTGTTGTGATTGGATGGAAATGACCAGCGGAGCGATATATTCGCAATGGTTGGGGTGCATCCAAGGATTTCCGAAGCAAACTGAAGCAGATCCGGACAATTTGCCAGCTCCAGGATGTGTGGGCAGTTCACGACCGTGTGCAGGCTGTAGTCGATCAGGCTGGAGCCCGCGGGCCTGTCCGATATGGCATATTGGCGACCGCTTCCTCTCGTGTCGATAACAGGTTCATTGGCAAGATACGCGTGGATATCGGCGCACTTCCGGCTGTCCAGGACGCATCCCAGGGTCGTGATGCCATTCCTGAAAAAATCGTGCGCACGTGGCGAGCGTGCGCTCGTGCGCCGGGCCGATGGGTAGAGGAATGGAAGAAGCCGCAGGACCAGTCTGGTGCCAAGCTGTCGTAGACGACGGCTGGTTACCAGGCGCTGGACATAGTACAGCCAAAGACGCAGTAGCGTGATCAGCGAGCCTTCACTTACGTTCAAGTACCTTTGCACGACTTTTCTCCTCGGGACCAACCATGAAGCGGCGCCCCGACACCCAGGGACGTAACGCGATACCTTGCGGAACACAACCTTAGCGAAAATTCAAGGTTACGTCGCTCTTCCTTAAGCAAAACTTGAGGTAAATCAATTTTCCTGAAACCTATTTCGGCCGTGTGACTCCCGTACCTGAACCGCTGGCCATTCTGGCGTTTCCGTCAACCTTGATTGCGATCGCATCACGCGCACGATGAATACGGCTGCGTACCGTGCCGATCGGGGTAAGCATGATCAAGGCGATCTCGTCGTAACCAAGCCCATCGATTTCACGCAACACCAGGGCTTGGCGCAGCTCTGGCTGCATATCGTTCAGAACGTCGTCGATTTCGGCGATCAGCTGGTGCGATTCCATGATCACGTCCGGTGAATCGTAATTAACGGAGGCCATCTGCCAGCTTTCGTTCGCCCTGTCGCCCGCATAGTCTGCGATGGAAAACGTCCGCGCGTTCCGCGCCAGGCTACGCTTTGCAGTGTTGATTCCTATCCTGAACAACCAGGTCGAGAACATCGAATCGCCCCGGAAACGCCCAAGTCCCTTGTATGCTCGGAGAAAGGTCTCTTGGACCACGTCTTCCGCCTCGTCCGGATTGCGCATCATCCACGACAGGTAGCTGATCAGTCGCGCCTTGTAATGTCTTACCAGCCTGTCAAACGCCTGCATATCGCCTTCTTGCGCGGCCTTGACAAGTTCGAGGTCGAGAATCGCCCGGCTCTTCATGATGGTCTGCGCTTTGCCAATCGAAAGGAATGTACAGCGGGTATCTCTCACCACGTCGGGCGGCCCCGGGCCCCAGGCATGCACACGCGCGCCGGATTCATCCCTTGCCTCTGGCGCGCCCTGCCAGCCCGGCATCCTCGCGCCGATGTCCGCGCGCTGCCGCCACCTCGCCGAAGAGGTCCTCCCACAAGGCCGCGACCCGAGCGAACGAGAAGCGATCGCACGCATCCCTTGCGCGCACGGCGAAGCATCTGCGCAGCTCATCGTCCCGCATGAGCCGCTCGAGGGATTCGCTCAGCTGCGCCACATCCCCGGGCGCCACCATCAGGCCATCCACGCCGTGACGGATGACATCGCGCGTACCCGTATCACTGTCGAAGCTCACGGCCGGCAAGCCGTGCGACAGCGCTTCTGCGAGCCCGTTCGGGAAACCGTTGGGTTGCGCCGTCATCACATACAGGTCTGCACGCACATACCACTCTCCAAGGTTCCCGGCAATGCCGGGCAGATGAATCCGCATGGGCGCTGCCGACAGGCGAGCGATTTCTTCCAGAGCGGGCCGCTGCGGTCCTTCACCGAGGATCACCAGGTGCCAGCCTGGATGAATGGATGTGAGTTCCGAGAAAGCCTGCAGAAGTAATCCGAACTGCCTCTCCCTGTCGAGGGGGCCGATTGCAAGCAGGACCCGGCGACCTGCACCGACCAGGGCACTCGGCGCAATGCGTGGCGCGTACTGCGGAAATGGCGACAGAGCAACATTCGGGATCACCGCCACGCGGGCGGCTTGCAGGTGTGTGCCAAGCCACTCTGCATCCTTGCCGGTCTGGGCCACGACGGCGTCCAGATACCTGTACATCGGTCTGCGCAACATGGTGCAAGCGCGATCGAGCAGGGACACCGAGTGATAACCGGTCTCCGATCCCACCGTGCACAGGCCGAGCCGGTAGCTGGCGAAAGCGAGCAGCACGCTCGCGGTGCTCGTCATTGCCAGGACGACCTCAGGCCGAAGCGCGGCCAGGATACGCCGCAGTGCCGCTACCGCCCTTACCGAACGGCGCAAGGCCCGAGTCATATCGACGCCATCGTCATCGAGGTTCAAGCTGATGCGCTGAACTCCTGGGTCGAAGACATAAGAATCCCCATCTTCCGGCGCCAGGGTGACGACGGTCACCTCTCTACGCCGTCCGGCCCAATAGTTGGCCAGCGTGGCTACGATCCGCTGGGTATCCCCGTCCACCAAATCTTTCGTAAAGATCAGGATATGCAATCTGGCCACCTGCCAAAGAGAACGCCTCACGAGCACCAGCACTCAGCCGGCGCAGCCGGGCCCTTCAGGAATCAAGATCGTCGGTCATGGCGCCGATGCCGCTTATGTCGATACGATCACGGGAAAACATGGAGCAAGAGCCATGTTCACGTAAAGGCGCCTGCGTTGCCTGGTGGCGATGGGTCTGGCGCCGTATCTGCGCAGGGCTTCATGAATGCATGCTCCGGAAGATGCTGCGCGAGCTTGCGCATTCGTCCCAAATACCAGGGCACCGTCGCCTCGAGGCCGGCGAAGACCCGGTACTCCGGCTCGTAGCCGAGCAGTTGCCTCGCTTTCGTGATATCGGCGCGCGAGTGCTGGATGTCACCGACGCGGAACGCCTTGCGCCGCGGCTTGTTGCCGACGTCGATTCCATAGGCCCTCATTATGGCTGTCAGGTAGCCGGCCAGCTGTTCGAGACTCGTGGCCTCATTGATGGCGACATTGTAGATCTCGGAATCGCTCGGACTGGGAACCAGGGCCGTCAGGATGTTGGCCTGCACAGCGTTCGCGATGTGGCAAAAGTCGCGACTGCTGCTGCCGTCACCATTGATCATGACCTCGCGGCCCTCGCTCATTGCAACGATCCATTTCGGAATGACAGCGGCATACGCGCCGCCAGGGTCCTGGCGTTTTCCAAAGATGTTGAAATAGCGCAGTCCGATGCAAGGAAGCCCGTAGCTTCGTGCGAACACTTCCGCGTACAACTCATTCGCATACGTCGTCACCGCGTGCGGTGACAGTGGCTTGCCGATGCAGTCCTCACGCTTGGGCAGGCCGGGGTGATCGTCGTAGCTGGAGGAGGACGCCGCGTAGACGAAGGACTTCACGTTTTCGTCCCTGGCGGCGATCGCCATGTTCAGAAAGCCTCCCACGTTCGTGCCGACGGTGGTGGCGGGATCGAACAAACAGCGTGGGACCGAGCCCAACCCCGCCTGGTGCAGCACGTGGTCGACACCTCGCATGGCTTCCCGGCAGGCTCCAATATCGCGGATGTCCCCTTCCACCAGGCGAAACCGTTGCCACTGCGCCTTGCTTACCTGCTGGCAGACGTCGTCCAGATTATATGTGTGGCCTGTTGAAAAATTATCTAGTCCAACTACGCGCTGATCATTTACCAATAAATACTCGAGAAGATTAGAGCCGATAAACCCACCACATCCAGTAACCAGCCAGGTGCGTGGGCGGTTCCGGATTTCTTCAGTCAATTTTCGGAAATTGTTCATATCACTCTTTCAAACGATGAATAGCATCCCCGGTCCAAAGCGCCGGCCCTGGACTCCTGATAGCCCCGATCGCAATCGCAGGCACGAAATGACACACTGATCCCGCTGGCTCAAGTGATACTCGGCCAGATAGCCCTGATATTGAATGACTCCACGTCGCGCACACGCCACATGCTTATGCTTCGCAATAGCAGTTTGACGATGGATATTTCCGAATGCGCTACGATCAACCCGACATCATCTGACGGGACGCGCAAAAGGAATACCGGCTTACGGACGTTATGACAGCGTATCGTCCTGAGCGCCTGGCGAGGCCGGCCTGTCCAGTTACCGCATAACTGGAGGGAACGGATTTTTCTCAGCAATGCCACCCCGGCAAGTTCAGTCATCATTCCTTTGCTCGAAATACCGGAAGAAACATGACTTACTTTAGCAAAATCCGTAAAGAAAGATGATGGTAAAAATCGATGAGCAGGCCCCAGGCTAGGTGTCTCGCATGGTTTTTTTTGATGATTCCGCTCCGGTTCTGCGAGGGGGGGGCAGGAGCATCACTCCGTTCAATCGACGCCATAGTTAAAAAAAGAAATATCTCAGCTGAAACGCGTTCCCGATCAATCAGAAGAATCAAATCATGTCACGCGTTTTTCCGACATGAAAGGGCTTGTGGACCGCAATCATGATGACGGCACGATCGATATATACTCAGGAGTGGTGCGCCGGGATCTAGCACAATAGAGCGCCGCGTCTTTTCGAGGTCAGAGTGACGAACCGGAATCAGAAACGAAGTGGGATTTTCCCGCCGTATCGAGGGAGCGATCAGACAATGGGCAAGCTGGGCGATGTGCGAGCTATGTTGCATGCCCGTTGAAACAGGTACGCAGCACCTGCCTCACGCTCAGTAAACTGCGCCCCCCTGAGCGCGCAGTGCGTCAGCAAGACGTATGGCGCATGAGTTCCCCCGTACGGAATGACCTGTTATTAAATAAAGTGCTGATGTATAACTGGAAGCCTCCAACATGGGTAATACACGTAAAACATTCTCCTCCAGCAAAGACAGCAATCGATATTTTGGTAGCCAGGCGTAGCCTGTACTCGCGCATAAAGCATCAATGGCACGGTCATGGCTGCTGACGCTCCAGACGCCCACCGAGTACGTCAGCGGGCAACCGGAACCGGCAATCAGATAATCGTTGGCGCCGGCCACTACGATTTGCCGCTGAGTCCTGAGATCATCCGCAGTCACATACCGTTTTAAAGAGAAGAGCGAATTGTTCTTATGGGCAACCGGGACATATTCAATGACGGCCAGTCTGTTACTTATATAGCCTGGAAGAACTCTCGTGGTAATCGCGAAATCGACGGCATTGTCGAGCAAGGATTGACAGGCGCGATCCGCCAGTGCTTCCTGAACACTCAACCGGACATTCTGTGCGGAGGTGGAGAATCCGCGCAGGGCACGCATCAGTATATCGGAAGGAAAATCGGGATCGATTATCAGGCGAATTTCTGCCCCCCATCCCTGCCTGAGATTTTCAGCGAGATCTTCCAGTTCGACGGCATGACGTAATAATTCACGCGACCGTTCAAGCAGCACCTTTCCTTCTTCCGTGATCTGTGCCTTGCGACCTTTTAATGTCAGGAGGGCGACGCCCAGGTGCTCCTGTAATTTTGCCAACGCATGACTAATGGCGGATTGGCTCATATGCAGTTTTTCAGCAGCTTCGACGAAACCATTCGAATCAACGACGGCATGAAACATGCGCCACTGTTTGAGGCTGATCCTGATTGTTCTAGCCTTATCTCCCGTAGTTGGAACAGCGATCATGACCCGCTCATCACCCTCAACACATTCCTTAATTTCGATACCGTTGACTTTAGTCATGAACACCACCTGAGTTAGTGAAAATTAAGCTTTCATTGACTTTCAGTTGCATTCGTTTTCCCGAAAGACAATGAGCTGCCCAAGCAAATTACCCACTTTGCATGATGTGTTTCTCAGCGGACTATGCAACTAGGAAGATGTTTGTATTTTAGGGCCTGTGAACGAACTGATCCTTGCGCAAGATCAAGTTGTAAAGATGCACGATATATATGGCCGAGCTCACTACCTTCAGGCAACATTCGTTTTTTTACCGACAAAACTTGTTCACAAAGAAACTCTTTAGAGTAGCTTCTAGAGTGGCGATGGAAACCAATAGTAGATACCCATCGGAAAGTTGTATTATTCAGAGAAAACGCTTGCGTTTAAATGCCATTTAATTGAGCAGGTGAAAAAACAACGTGGCTAATTCCCACATTGTGCTTGTTTATTTGCACGCTTATCATGGTATTAAATTATCTCGGGTCGAGAGCGGTTCGCCGCGTTGCCCGATCAGCCAATTAATCGGAGCTATGGCAATTTCCATAATGATTGGCGATCCGGACGTCCTCGTTCGTGAAGGCCTGAAGTCGATGATTGGGTCCTGCACCGACTTTAACGTATGCCGGGAGACTGCGACTGTAGCGGAAACACTGCTTGCTTTACGGGAATTTACACCTGATATTTGTATATTAGAGACCGTGATGGGAAGAAACGCGGCGATGCAGTTTCTGAAAGACGTCAAAGATCTTGTCGGGAGTGTGCCCGTACTGGTGATGGGATATCGCCACGAGCGTGAATTCGCTTTACGGGCGCATCGCGCGGGCGCTGCCGGATATCTTGCCAAGAACTGCACGACCGACCAGCTTATCCATGCGTTACGGACGGTCGCAACGCGCCGGCACTATATCAGCGAGACAATGCGCGATGTATTGGTGGAATATGTTGCAAATACTCGCCCCAAGCGCTTGCACGACGCGCTTTCCGATATGGATTTCGAGATTCTCTGTCTATTGGCCCAAAGCGTCCCGGCTCCGCGAATTGCAGCTTATTGCAGTCTGACGGAGAGCGTCGTGCGCAATCGGAAAAGCAAAATAATGACACTGCTGGGCCTGCGCAACGACGCCGAGATTGTCGAATATGCCGTAAAGCGCAACCTGGTCGATCGCCCGTACTAGCCTGGCCGGGCGCGGTCGCCCCATATCGTCATTTCCCAGCTATCTGTTTAGCCAGCGTGTGACGGATCGCACAAGCCGTAAGCAATCGCATATTGCACGATCTGCGAGAAGGTTGTCATGTGCATTTTTTCCATCAGCCTCGATTTGTGCGTGCTGACGGTTTTACTACTGATCCCCAGCTGGGCCGCAATTTCGCTCACTTTCTTCCCGGCCGCGAGCTTCAGGAAAATCTCCAGTTCTCGATCAGTGAGGGATCTGTGTGTGTAATCCTTGCTGATATCCCTGTGGTCGGGGATCAGCAGCCGCGTCAACTCGTCGTTCAAGTAGAGTCGCCCTGACGAGATGGCGCGCACTGCGGTTGGAAGATGGGAAGCGGCACTGCTCGCGCTCAGCAGGCCGCGCACACCTGTGCGCAGGATCGAAAGAATCTGCTGCAGTGTTGGAAAACGGAGCAGGATCACTACGCGCAAGGACGGTCGTTCCTGATTCAGTAAAGACAGATGTTCATTCCCGTCAACTGAAGGCGTGTCGGCAATCACGATCAGTACGTCGGCGCATAACAAGGCATTGTTTGATGAAAGCTCCTGAAGATGAGCGACCTCCGCAATCACATCAATGTCGGCTTGCGGAGAAAGAATGCGTTTCGCTCCCTCCCGCAGTACCACGAGGTTACTGGCAATCACTACTTTTATCATCAGCGCATCTTTCTTCGTCAATCGCGATGTCTCCATCGCACTTTGTTGAATTGCTCAAGCAACGCTTTCGCTGCGGCACCCAACGACGGCATCCGCTGGGGAAACGATACGAACACATCTCAGAAGGGGAGCATAGAGCTAGCGCATCCGTGAAGCTTGTGCAGAATCAAGCACAAGCAGAGACTCATAGTATCCGCATACAGCTACTAACGGTTGATGCATTTCAATCGCGTCGATGCGCACTGGACTGTGTATATATGCTAGTGCGCCTATGAAATACCGGTCATGCAAAAAGGCCCAGGAACCATTTTTTCAAGGTTCTGGAGCGTCCGCTCATTTCTGACTACTTGCGCAGTCGAAGCGCACTTGCGTGCGCCGGCTCCGCTTATGTCGTTAGCTTTCCCTTGGTCTTGGCAGCCGGCTTGTGTTTGGCACAGCGGTGCTGGGTCGGCATGCACGGCGACTTCACCGTGCAATTCCGTCAGTATTCCGGCTTCGATTCTTTCATAACCTTGCGGCGTCCTGAACAAGGGCAATTATCATACCCGTACGGCACGGAATTATTCCCTATCGGAATAGTTTTAATTGTTCCGCGAGAAATGATTGCAAGTATTAGAAAATTAAGCCGAATGCGGTGAAGGCAGCGAGGGCGCGGCACTGTGAGCAATGAAAGCGGAGCCAATCCAGCCGCGCGCTGCCTATGTCAGCCATGAACAGGTCCATTTTGAAGCGCGTCCACGAAATGTACCGGCGCGGCGACACGCAAAGCACAATTTTTGCAAACGATGGGAACCCGGCAAACACAGCTGTATCCAAATGTCCGACCTCTGCCGGCCCACTACGATATGCCGGCGCTTCATCCACCGTGCTGAAAACTGGCCACGAATCATGTGCATGCCGCGTGTCATGCGCGCACGCCGCCTCCACTCCCGTGAAATGGCGGACCGCGAACTTGCACGACGGCGGCGCTTGCCAGTCGCATGACTAACAAAAGGACATTGTGAAGCCATGACACTTTCCAAGAACGAGCAGTTTCGGATCGACCGCAAGCTGATGACCGTCGCGCAGTTCGACCAGCTGGTCAAGGAGTGCCTGGGGGAGACTGCGCTGCTCGGTGTCGTCGGTAGCCGCAGAACCGGCAAAAGCTGGGCGGCGCACGATTGGGCAATCAGCCGTCGCGACGACATCGAACCCGCCGCCTATGTCGAATGCCTGGCCCCGGGTTTGAGTGTGAGCTACAGTTTGGGTTCTGGCGGGGGAGTACGCCTATCGCGAGGCGATAGCTATCCTCGACATGCGCTCGATGGCATCGACATCGTCGTCGTGGACGAGCCGGCGCGCTGCCTGCCCTTCGTCCAGACGCTGCTTGCTCTTTCCACGCCAGTCTCCGGTATGGCGGCCCACCGATTGGTCGTGCTGCTCCTGCAAGACATCCGATTGCTGCGTGCCTTCGCGCTACGTAAGGGCGGGTTCCGCTGCTTCGATACATGCGGAGCACCGATCATCGACGTCATATCCTGAGTGTAGAAACTGCTACGCGAGGGCCGGGATGAACTGTTCAGCCTGCCTTCGAGGCGAGAACGCGTCGAGGTCCTCCGAGGGCGCAGGAATCTCATCCCTGCCGGTCCGGCCTCGAATGTCTGCCATCGCACTTTCGCTCGTATGCCGCCACCCTTGTCCTCGTATCCCGCAGATGTCAGGTCACACGGTATTGATCTATTCGTACTCGCCGACCGTTCTGGCTTCTATGCTGACCTTGCAGGCGAGGAGGCTGGCCTGTCGCGCGGCTAGCTCAGCGAGCGCAGCAGTCCCCGTCTGCACCTTATACTGTCAAAAACCTCTTATCGTTTTAGCATGACGAACACGGAGGCATTTGCACGTCCTTCAACTTCGTGTTCCGATCGCAAATGAAGCCTCGACCAGGCCGTTGTTCATGCACTCGACGTGTTAGACAGCAATTCCTCGAGCTCATCGCACAAGGATAAGTATGCAGCCTCAATGCGCTCAAAATAAGCCAGCTTCTGCGCGCTGATGATCTGCACAGGGCTTTCGTCCAGATCATGGCGATGAACAGTGCAAATGTGCAAAATGCCCTTCGAACTTGTAGCGTGGTAGTCCATCATTTTCCTCCTATCTGCGGTGTAATATTTCGACGAATATCGTTCCGACAAAAGTGTCTGCCCCGGGGGTGGGCTTCAGCCTACCAATATCGGTGGCTACACTGCGCGCATTTAATTCGCGTGAATTAGTGAGTCGCTCAGGTAGATATTGATGCCGAACACTTCCCAATGTAGCGGCAGACAAGCCAATGGGCATCAGGGCGGTATTGGATCGCAGCCGTTTGTACGCATTGTTCCGTTCTGGTGGCGCCGATTTCTTCGATTCACGGCAGTCTCTCTGATTCCCTGATTGGATGGCAGTCGCCATTCAAACAAGGAATGTTTTCAACTGGCCTACGCCGCTGTGAAAATCGGGCAAAACAATCGTTCCTATTATTTGTCCACGCGTGGACAGTCAGTCGGTACAAAATAGGAGAACGAATCCAGAGCCGAAACAAGACATGATTGGTCATTCCCTATCAGGTAAACTAAATCCATCACGCCGGCCGAGTTTGATTTCAATCAGAAAATCCAATATAGGAAAAGCACATGTCCTTGGATAGCAGCTTTCGAATATCAAGCACCAGGATCAACGAATTTATGTAAATAATGAACCAAATCTTACAGAAGTAACCATTATAAATATTTATTCTTGATAATTATTGGTCACGGACGGCGCCGACATCGTCGCCAGCGTCGAGCTGCTGCAGTACAGCGGCCAGGCCGGCACGGTCGACTTCAACGGGAGCGAGATCGCCGGCCTTGTGCGCGTGTACAGCACCGCCTTCGGGCGCGACGCCAATACCGGCGGCATCAACTTCTGGATCGAGGTGCACGAGAAGGGCTTCTCGATGATGGAGATCGCGCACTTCTTCATGGCGAGCGACGAGGGCAAGGCGGACTTCTCCGCCTTGTCGAACCACGACTTCGTCACGAAGCTGTACGACGTCGCGATGCACCGCGTGGCAAGCGAAGGCGAGGTCGACTTCTGGACAAACCACCTGGACCGCGGCGCGCTCGACCGTGGCGAGGTGCTCTACTACTTCGCCACCTCGGAAGAAAAAGCCGACCTGGTGGGCGTGGTGACGACCTCGATCACCACGACCTGATCCCCCCCTCCTGTTCCGACCCGGATGCCGCTAGCGATAGCGGCATTTTTTCTGGCGGGCCCGGTCTTGCACGCCGACCGGGGCCGCCATGCAAAGAGCCGTTCTTCCAAGCCTGCGTAAAGCTGCTTGCGCCTGCCTGAAGGCATCCTTGCCGACATCCGGGCGTGTCGAGCCTGGTGCGTGGATTGCAGAAGGTTACGGACGAAAAGGAGTGAGGTGTCGACAATCTTTACAGCTGTGGAAAACATGCATTTCCGTCGCAACATAGTTCTTTGATTTTACGCAAGAAAATCTTTTAGGCATAAATATTGCTTCACCAATAATTACAATCACTCAAATGCTAGGGAGAAAAAAGTGAAAGCAATGCTGACGAAAGCAACGGGAGCGCTGCTCATGCTGGCATCGATGCACGCCTGGGCGGGACCGATTCCATCGACAGTGGGCGTCGGGGCCTTCACCGGGACGCTCGATTGCGCCAAGGCCACGGATGGCAACTGTCTGTGGCGGAGCGCCGCGACGCCGTCCGGATATGCCAGCGATGGCCGCACGACCCACACGCCGATCAGCGGCGCTTCCTCCGTATCGGACATCCGCGGCGAGGCACGCGCATGGGGCGAAGCCAACTTCAGCTCCTATCTGCCGAGCCTGCACGCCTATGCCCGCAGCAACGGGGCCTACAACCCGGACTTTTCCGGCCTGGCCGGCACCCCGACGCGCCTTGGCCAGCCTGGAGCCCTCTACACGGGCCAAGGCTCAGGCGTCGCGGATGCCAACGTCTGGGCCGTCCAGGGTTACCAGTACATGGGTGACACGCCCTTCGAGCTCACGGTTACCGCCATGCTCGACAGCGTGTTCTCGAGCAACGGGAACCAGGGGAAGATAGGTCACAGCGGCTTCCGGATCAGCATCTTCGATGCGGCCGGCTATGTGTTCGACCCGGCCCAGTCCGACCTCGGCTACACCCCGAGCCTGTGTCCCATCCTCGATGGCCCCGCCCGGTTCTGCGCGGGCAGCCCGACGGTGTTCGATAGCGGAGCCGACACCTTGTACGACACCGGCGAGATCTCCGTCACGATCCGGCATATCCTCAACCCGGGCGACCGCTTCTTCGTCGGCGCCTTCCTCGACGCCAGCGTATGCTGCGGCCTGACGGCGGATTCGTCACACACGCTGGACCTGGCATTCAACGACTTTAGCCAGCTGGCCAGCATTCCCGTTCCGGGCGTCGTGCCGGAGCCGGCATCGATCGCGGTGTTCATGACCGGCCTGGCGCTGCTCGGCAGGCAGCGCCGCAAGGCGAAGCCGCGCGCCGGCGCACGCCACTGATGCAGCGCGCCGCCCTTCGCGGGCGGCAATGCAAAAAGCCCGTGTCCTTTTGGGGGACACGGGCTTTTTTAATTCTTGGTGCCGCTGACCGGAATCGAACTGGTGACCTTCGCATTACGAATGCGCTGCTCTACCGACTGAGCTACAGCGGCTCTACGCCGGGCGAACCGGACGAAGAGCCGTATTCTAGCAAACAACTTCGCAACCTTGCTAGTCCGACTCGGCAATTTCAGGCGTCGACTGCCAAATAATCACTCCGCGTGATAGCTGGTCACCAGGTCGACTTCAAGCTTGGAGCCCAGGAAGACCGGCACGCGCTGGTGCAGCTTGGTCGGCGGGATGTCCATGATGCGTCCACGCCCGTCGGTGGCGGCGCCGCCGGCCTGCTCGACGATCATGGCCATCGGGTTCGCTTCGTACATCAGGCGCAGCTTGCCGGGCGAGGATGGGTCGCGCAGGTCGGCCGGGTACATGAAGATGCCGCCGCGGTTCAGGATGCGGTGCACGTCGGCCACCATCGAGGCGATCCAGCGCATATTGAAATCCTTGCCGCGCGGGCCGGTGGAACCCGCCAGCATCTCGTCGACGTAGCGCTGCACCGGTGGGTGCCAGTGGCGCTTGTTGGACATATTGATCGCGAATTCCTTGGTCGTATCCGGGATCTGCATATTGCTCTGGGTGAGCACCCAGGAACCCATCTCGCGGTCCAGGGTGAAGCAGTGCACGCCGTTGCCGGTGGTGAGCACCAGCATGGTCTGCGGGCCGTAGACCGCATAGCCGGCCGCGACCTGCTGGCTGCCCGGCTGCAGGAAGTCCTGCTCGGTCGGTTCGACCATGCCTTCCGGGGCCTTCAGCACCGAGAAGATGGTGCCGATCGAGACGTTGACGTCGATGTTCGAGGAGCCGTCGAGCGGGTCGAACAGCAGCAGGAATTCGCCTTTCGGGTAGCGGCTCGGAATCTTGCGGATGGTTTCCATCTCTTCCGACGCCATGGCCGCCAGGTGGCCGCCCCACTCGTTCGCCTCGAGCAGGATCTCGTTGGAGATCACGTCGAGCTTCTTCTGCACTTCGCCCTGGATGTTCTCGGTGTCGGCGCTACCCAGCACCTCGCCCAGCGCACCCTTGCTGACCGAATAGCTGATGCGCTTGCAGGCGCGCGCCACGACCTCGATCAGGAGGCGAAGTTCGGCGTTGATGTTCTGGTGGAGGCGCTGCTCCTCGACCAGGTATTGGGTGAGACTGACGCGTTTCATGGACTTCCTTTGGTTTGGTTTTGAATTCGTTGTTATGTAGGGTGGGCGGTCCTCGCCCACGCGTTCAAACAGTGCATGAAAAGCACGCGCCGCATCGATTCATGCGGGAGTTGAACGCGCGGACGGCGAAGCCGTCCACCCTACTAATTGGCGAGTGCTTTCGTGACGATCTCACGCACGTCATTGGACAGGCGCTGCTGCCCCGCCACCTGCTGCAGCGCGGTTTTCATGTGCTGCTGCAGGGCCGGGGTGTAGCGGCGCCAGCGGTCCATGGCGCGGGCCAGGCGGGCTGCGACCTGCGGGTTGAGGGCGTCGAGCAAAGTGACGTGCTCGGACCAGAACAGGTAGCCGCTGCCGTTCGGCGCGTGGAACTCGACGGGGTTGTTCATGCAGTAGGTTGCGACCAGGCTGCGTGCGCGGTTCGGGTTGCGCAGGTTGAAGGCCGGGTGGCGCATCAGTTCGCGCACCTTGGCGATGTCGGTGGTCGGGGCCGAAGCCTGCATCGCGAACCACTTGTCGACCACCAGCGCCTCGTCCTTGAACTCCTCGTAGAAGCGGGCCAGCTCGGCTTCCGCCTGCGGGGCCCTAGCGTGGATCAGGGCGATCAGCGCGGCGGCACGGTCGGTCATATTGTCCGCCTGCTGGCACTGGCGCAGCGCCAGGCCGATGGTTTCCTCGTCCGGCGCCGCGTTCAGGTAGGACAGCGCCAGGTTCTTCAGGGCGCGCTTGCCGCTTGAGATGGCGTCGGGGCTGTAGGCGCCCGGCGTCTGGTTGGCTTCGTACTGGGCCACCAGCTCGCTGCGCAGGCGTGCGCCGATGTTCGCGCGCATGAACTGGCGCGCCATGTGCACGGCCAGCGGGTCGACCACGTCGAGCTGCTCGGCGATCATGGTTTCGGTCGGCAGCAGCAGGGCCTGTTCGCGGAAGGCCGGGTCGAGCGACTCGTCCGTCAGCATCTTGCGCATCGCCTCGATGAAGGTGTCGTCCAGGCTCAGGCGGGTGGATACCGGCGCTTCTCCGGTGAGCTTGAGCAGGCGGCCCATGGCCAGGCGCTGGCCGGCTTCCCAGCGGTTGACCGGGTCGCTGTCATGGCTGAACAGATGCAGCAGGTCGCTGTCGCTGTAGCCATGCTGGAGGATCACGGGCGCCGAGAAGTCGCGCAGCACCGAGGGCACCGGCTGTTCCTTCACGTTGCTGAACACAAAAGTCTGCTCCGCTTCGGTCAGTTCCAGCACGACGGTGGTACCGACGTCCTTGCCGTCCAGGGTCAGCGGCATGTCGCGGCCCTCGGGGTCGAGCAGGCCGACCGCCACCGGAATGTGGAAGGGACGCTTCTCCGGCTGGCCGGGCGTCGGCGGGCAGGACTGGTACAGGGTGATGCCATAGGTCTGGGCGCCTTCGTCGTAGCGCGCCTCGAAGCGCAGCACCGGGGTGCCGGCCTGGTCGTACCAGCGCTCGAACTGCGTCAGGTCACGGTCGTTGGCGTCAGCCATCGCGCGGCGGAAGTCGTCGCAGGTGACGGCCTGGCCGTCGTGGCGCTGGAAGTACAGGTCCATGCCCTTGCGGAAGCCGTCAACGCCCAGCAGGGTCTGGTACATGCGCACCACTTCGGCGCCCTTCTCGTACACCGTGACGGTGTAGAAGTTGTTGATTTCCACGAAGGAGTCCGGACGCACCGGGTGGGCCATGGGGCCCGCGTCTTCGGGGAACTGGGCCTGGCGCAGGGTGCGCACCTGGTCGATGCGGGTGACGGCGCGGCCGGTATCGGTGCCAATCATGTCGGCGGTGAATTCCTGGTCGCGGAACACCGTCAGGCCTTCCTTCAGCGAGAGCTGGAACCAGTCGCGGCAGGTGACACGGTTGCCGGTCCAGTTGTGGAAGTACTCGTGCGCCACCACCGCCTCGATGCCCTGGAAGTCGATGTCGGTCGCCACGCGCGGGTTGGCCAGCACGAACTTCGTGTTGAAGATGTTTAGTCCCTTGTTTTCCATCGCGCCCATATTGAAGTCGCTGGTGGCGACGATCATGAAGCGGTCGAGGTCGAGTTCCAGCCCATAGCGCTCTTCGTCCCAGCGGATGCTGTGCTTGAGCGACTGCATGGCGTAGTCGGTCTTGTCGAGGTTGCCCTCTTCCACCCAGACCTGCAGCAGCGCGTCGCGGCCGTCCGCCAGGCGGAAAGTCTCTTCCTGGCATACCAGGCGCGCGGCCACCAGGGCGAACAGGTAGGACGGTTTCTTGAACGGGTCTTCCCACTTGGCGTAGTGGCGGCCGTCACCCAGGTCGCCCTCCTCGACCAGGTTGCCGTTACCCAGCAGCACCGGATAGCGTTCCTTGTCGGCACGCAACATTACCGTGTACACGGCCATCACGTCCGGACGGTCCGGGAAATAGGTGATGCGGCGGAAGCCTTCCGCTTCGCACTGGGTGAAGAAGTTGCCGTTCGAGGTGTACAGGCCGCTCAGCGTGGTGTTCTGCTCGGGCACGCAGACGGTCTCGATCTCAAGCACGGCTTCCTCGGGCGCGTTCGGGATCGTCAGCATGCTGCCGTTGATCGCATAGTCGCGCTCCTGCAATTCGCGGCCGTTCAGGCGCAGCGCTACCAGCTCGATGTCTTCGCCGTAGAGCTCGATCTCGCGCTGGGCGCTGTCGGGATTGCGGCGGATCGTCATGCGGTTGGCAACCACCGTGCGTGCGGGGTCGAGGTCGAAGCCGAGTTCGACGGTATCCACCAGGTAGCTCGGCGGGGTGTAGTCACTGCGGTAGATCGTCTGGGGCGTATCGGTGCGCATAGGAAAATCCGCGTTGGCAGGTTAAGGTCTGTAGAAGGTGCTTATTCTACCAACAAGATTTTTTGGCGCTTGCTCTGTTTCGGACTGTATCGGAATGTGCGCCTGGTAACCGCGTGTAAATTATTCTGCGAGAATGCTGAACAGAACTTACTATAGACCATCGGAAAAGTCCGCACAGACAATGGAGATAGCAATGAAACGCCTGATGATCGCCGCCGGAGCAGTCTTTACGCTGCTGCTGACGGGCTGCGCTACCACGATCCGCAGCGACGTGACCACTTTCCACCAGTGGCCGGCGCAGATCGAGGATAAGAGCTATGTATTCGAAACCCCGCCGCCCCAGGACGACACCCTGGAATGGCGCGCCTACCAGGACATGGTGCGCGGCCAGCTGGCAGCCCTGGGCTTCCGCGACGCCAACGGCGCCACGCCGGCGCTGACCGTCTCGATGCGCTTCACGACCACCGACATGCCGGTGCGCGTGGTGGAACCGGTGATGTCGCCGTTCTACCAGCCGATGTACGCGCCGCGCTTCGCCTACTTCCGCGGCCGCAACGGCGCCATTTATCGCCGTTACGTGGGCGGAGGCTTCTACAGCCCCTTCTACGATCCGTTCTGGAGTCCGAGCTACCAGGTCTCGATCGAGCACCACTATCGCCGCGAACTGCAGGTCGGCATCAAGCAGGCGCGCGACGGCAAGCGCCTGTTCGACGTGACCGTGCACAACACCAGCCGCGAGATGTCGACCCCGGCCGTGATGCCGGCGCTGGTGCAGAGCGCCTTCCAGGGCTTCCCTGGCCCGTCGGGCGTGGCGCGCCGGGTCGTGCTGGAGCAGAAAGAGGGCTGAGCGCTTGCTTGCAGCTGATGAGAACGGGGCCCTCGGCCCCGTTTTTTGTTGGGCGGTCGGTTTTGCACCCGCTATTTTCAAGTGTACTGATCGGCGAACTCAGCGCTTGGTGGAATTGGAGTGATGATGTCGATCATCGTTCCGTTGGGATCGGCTGTAATGAAATGCCGCTGACCAAAGGCTTCGCTACGGATATCGAGCAGGATCGGCAATCCAGCCTCCTCGATTAATCGCTTGTACTCGGCGTCCACGTCTTCCACTTCGAAGTTGAGCAGCACACCACCCGCAACTTTCCGTCCAACGTCCGGAATGGTCGGGTGATTGACGTCCAGCAGTGCCAGTTCGTACTCCGCACGCTGTCCGTGCCTCAGGCTCACGTACCACTCGCTATCGAAACTCACTTCAAAGCCGAAGTGCCGGACATAAAAGTCGCGGCTTTCTGCAACGCGCTCGGAACATAGCACGGGATAGTTGCCCCGAAGTGGACTCATCGTGATCTCCTTTGTTTGTTAAGATACATACAGAATGTATGCGATTACATACAGGCTGTATGTGAACACGCGTACACGCTGTATGTCAATAGAATCGACTCGGAATCGGTATGGAAAAAAAATCGCTTGGAACAGCGGCCCCGAAGCGGACTGCCCGCACTGGCGCCCCGGAACGGAACGCAAGGGCAACGCAGCGTGAAGCAACGATTTCTCGCTTGGTCGCCGTAGCGCGCGCTGGTTTTGCCGAGCATGGCTATGCGGCGGCGGCTACGGAGGAAATGGTGCATGCCGCCGGGGTGACGCGCGGCGCCCTCTATCACCACTTCGGGAGCAAGGAGGGGCTGTTTCGCGCGGTGCTCAAGCAGGTACACGCCGAGGTCGCCGAACGGGTCGGCGCGGCGGCAGAGGCCGAACGCGATGATTGGGAAGCGCTGCTGGCAGGGTGCCGTGCTTTTCTCTCAGCAGCAAATGATCCCGCGATCCAGCAAATCATGCTCATCGACGGTCCTGCGGTCCTGGGCTGGAGCGAGTGGCGGCAGATGGATGAGGAGCACTCTCTGCGCCTGTTACGGGACCACCTTGGCCTGCTTGCCGAGCAAGGCAAGTTGCGTACGCGACGGACCGAGCCGCTTGCCCATCTGCTGTCTGGCGCGATGAATGAGCTGGCGCTATGGGTTGCGCGGCCTGGCGGTAGCGGCGATGCGCTCGCCGAGGCGACTGCGGCGTTGGAGGAGACGCTCAACGGCCTGCGGGCCTAGCGCTCGGAGTTGCCCGGTCGGAGTCAGGTCTCCGCCCGCTTCTTCAGCTCAAGCGCAATTTCTTGCTTGCAGAAGTGGATTGTTTCGGCAAGCTCTGCGGGAACGAAGACCGATGCATCGCCAGTCCCACGCAGATAGGAGTTCAAGGCGTAGTCCATGATATGGCGATGCGCTTCCGGCAGGCGCTCCATGGCCCAGCTGGCAGCGGCGTCCTTGGACACGATTTTTCCGGTACACGCCGTGAACCAGATGCGCGCCAGCGCAAGGAGGACGGTGATCTCGTCGCCCTCCCAGTCTTCCCCGGTATTCCACTGCTTGCAGGTATCCAGCATCGCACGCTGCAGATCGGAAGCGGGGACGCTGTCGAATAACTCCGCAGCCGGAGGTCCAAGCAGCGCCGTACTGTGCTTGCGGACCTTCGTGAGCAGAATCGCCAAATCGGCATCGAGCATCTCAGGCTCGATCCGGCCACTGAGAATGTCCTCGCGGAGCCACTCCCCGAATTGCATTTCACGTCGCGGTGGATAGCGCCATGGCACGACTTCGGCGATGGCGACGACCGTGACCTCCAATGCCCTCAGCAGCCTAGAGCTGCCTGGCGCGGCTGAATGATGGAGAAGCTCGTGCATGAGTTCATTGCGCCTACCTTCCGTCAAGGGCTGCGCAACCGACACCATCAGGTCGAGGTCGCTGGACGGCTTCAGGCCGCCGTCGACGGCTGATCCATATAGATGCACTGCAAGCAGCTGATCAGCCAGCCGTGACCGAAGCACATCACAAACGGCGGACAGTTGCGAAGCGACTTCTGCCCGGAGATGAGGCACCGTCGCCATATTGCGCCTAGCTGAAGTAGGCTTCCGAGCCGAAGGTAATCGCCACGATCAGGATCAGCGCAAAGGCCAGCACGATCAGCAGCCGGCCGAACTTCGGCGCGCCGTCGTTCCCGGAGGCGCCGCCGTTTTCTTCGTTCGTGTCCCTCATGGCAGCAGCACCGTCGAACCGGTAGTACGGCGCCCTTCGAGCGCGCGATGGGCCTCGGCCGCGTCACGCAGCGCGAAGCGCTGCTTGACCTCCACCTGGATCTTGCCGCTCTCGACCATCCCGAACAGGTCGGCGGCCATGGCTTCCAGCTTCTCGCGGTCCGAGGCGTAGGCGAACAGGGTCGGACGGGTGATGTACAAGGACCCGCGCGAGGCCAGTTCGCTCAGCGCGAACGGCGGCACGGCGCCGGAGGCGTTGCCGAAGCTGACCATCAGGCCGCGCGGCTGCAGGCAGTCGAGGGAGCGGATGAAGGTGTCCTTGCCGACCGAGTCGTACACCACCGGCACCTTGGCTCCATTGGTGATCTCGAGCACGCGCGCGACCACGTCCTCGGTGTTGTAGTTGATGACGTGGGCCGCGCCGTGGGCCCTGGCCAGTTCCGCCTTCTCTTCGGAACCGACGGTGCCGATCAGGTTCACGCCCAGCGCCTTCGCCCACTGGCAGGCGATCAGGCCGACGCCGCCGGCCGCGGCGTGGAACAGGATGGTCTGGCCGGGTTTGAGTTCATAGGTCTGGCGGAACAGGTACTGCACCGTCAGGCCCTGCAGCATCATGGCAGCGCCCTGTTCGAAAGAGATCGATTCCGGCAGGCGCACCAGCAGATGCGCCGGCATGACGCGCGCTTCGCTGTAGGCGCCGCCCGCGCCGCCCGCATACACGACGCGGTCGCCTGGCGACAGGTAGCCGACGCCCTCGCCCACCGCCTCCACCACGCCCGCGCCTTCCTGGCCGAGGATCGCGGGCAGCGCCATCTTGTACAGGCCGCTGCGGTAATAGGTGTCGATGTAGTTCAGCCCGATCGCGTGGTGGCGCACGCGGGCCTCGCCCGGGCCGGGTTCGCCGACCTCGACGTCCACGTACTCGAGCACTTCGGGGCCGCCGGTGGCGGCGATGCGGATGGCTTTCACCATGGTGGATTTCTCCTTCAAGCCCCTTCGCGGGCAGCGATCAGCTGCGACAGCACCAGGCGCGCGGTCGAGACATTGGTGGCGCAGGCGATGTTATGGACGTCGCAGGCGCGCACCAGGGCGTTGATGTCGGGTTCGTGGGGCTGCGGCGTCATCGGGTCACGCAGGAAGATCACGCAATCGATCTCGCCCTCGACCAGCTGGGCGCCGATCTGCAGGTCGCCGCCGACCGGGCCGGAATGCTTGCGCTCGACCGTGAGGCCGAGCTCGTTGGCCAGGCGCCCGCCGGTGGTGCCGGTGGCGGACAGGGTGCAGGTCTTGAGGAAGTCGAGGTACTCGCCCGCGAGCGAGATCATGTCGTCCTTCTTCTTGTCGTGCGCGATCAGCGCAATCCTAGTTTTCGTCGTCATTTTTTCAGTGAGAGCAGGTAAATCCCAATCAGCACGAGCCCCGTGCCGGCCAATTGCACGCCGGTGATCGGTTCGCCGAGGATCAGCGCGCCGAGGAAGAGCGTGGACACCGGCCCGATCATCCCGGCCTGCGAAGCGGTGGCGGCGCCGATGCGCTGCACCGCGGCCATGGTCATGAACACGGGGAAGACCGTACAGAATACCGCATTCACCAGCGAGAGCCAGTAAACCTCGGCCGGCTGCACCAGGGTGTTCGCCGGGCGCAGCAGGAAGAATTGCAGCAGGCAGGCCACGCTCGATACGCACATGGCGTAGGCCACCAGGCGCAGCGATCCGATGCGGCGCACCATCTCGCCGGTGCCGAGCAGGTAGAAGGCGTAGCTGAGCGCCGATCCCAGCACGAACAGGGAGCCGAGCACGGTACTGCCTGCGCCGCCGGCCAGGTCGTGCACGAAGACCAGCACGATGCCGCAATAGGCCAGCGCCAGCGCGGCCCACTCCGCGCGACGCACGCGGCGCTTGAGCACCACCACGTTGATGAGCAGGACGAAGGTCGGGGTCAGGAACAGGATCAGCCGTTCCAGCCCGACCGAGATGTGCTGCAGGCCGAGGAAGTCGAGGTAGCTCGACAGGTAGTAGCCGACCAGGCCGAGGCCGGTGATGCGCCAGCGGTCCTGCGAGCTGAGCGGCGGCCCGGCGCGCATCTTCCACACCGCCACGGCGATAAACACCGGAAGCGAGAACAGCATTCTGAACGCGATCAAAGTAACTGCATCGATGTGGTAGCGATACAGCAGTTTGGCCACGATCGCCTTGGTGGAAAAGAGGACGGCGCCAGCGATAGCGATCGACAGGCCGGCGAGGACGGTGGCGCGTGGTAAAGGCGCAGCGGAATTGGCGGAAGCAGCATCGGTCATCCGACGATTGTAGGAGGAAATGGCCGCGCTTGCCGGCGGCGGGCTGGAGAGGAAGGGAGAACGGCGGCGACATTGTGCTGTCGAACACCGCAATTCAACCATTCGAGGAGAGAGAAATGCGCACACCAAGCCAGGCAGCCATCCGCCCCCGTCCGCCACGGCTGGCAAGCCGTCGCGTCAGGCTGCGCGGCAGGAGCGCGCGATGACTGTGTCCTTGCTCGAGGAACGCACCGGGCCGCCGGTGGCGATGGCGCTGGCCTGGCTCGCGCTGCTCACCTGCGCCTGCTGGGCCTGGCTCGCCTTCCAGGGCGCCCAGCCTGAGCCCGTGCCGGCAAAGCTGTCCGGCCCTGCCCTGCATGGCCCGCTGCCCGCGCCGCTGCGCTCCGGCCAGCTGCTGCTGGTGTTCGCCATGTGGACCGCCCTGTACGTGGCGCTGATGCTGCCCGCCGCCGTGGGCGCTGTGGCTGCGGTCGACCGCATCGCGCGGCGCCGCAGCCTGCTGGGGCCAGGCCTCACACCCTGGCTGTTCGCGCTCGGCTGCCTGCTGGCCTGGACCGGCTTCGCGGCGATCGTCACCCTGCTGTACTGGACCCTGCACGACGCCGGCATGCTGGACGCCACGCTGGCCGTGCGCCATCCGGCGGCCACCGGCCTGGTGCTGGTGGCGGCTGGCGCCTGGCAGTGGACCTCGTCCAAGCACGCCTGCCTGCAATACTGCCGCGCGCCCTTCCCCGCCCTGCTGGCCGGCTGGGGGCGGGGCCGGCTCGACGCCCTGTGGCAGGGCGCGGAACACGCGCGCACCGTCCTTGGCTGCTACTGGCTGATCGTGCTGCTGCCTTTGGCGGGCGGGCCCGGCAACCCCGCCATGGTGGCGGCGGTCGGCTTTTTGCTGCTGGCCGAGCTGCGCTTGAGGGACAGCACACTGGCTGCTTGCCTGGCGGGCCTGGGCATGGTCGCGTGGGGGACTAGACTGTTGTTTCCGTGACATGTCACACCGTTCTCCCGGCGATTTTGCAAGGGGGGCCTATGTTAGAATGTCGGCCACTCTTGCATACCAACTGGGGAATTCTCGACATGGCTGGACACAGCAAATGGGCCAATATCAAGCATAAGAAAGCCGCCACCGACGCCAAGCGCGGCAAGATCTGGACGCGCCTGATCAAGGAGATCACCGTGGCTGCGCGCATGGGCGGCAGCGACGTCAACTCGAATCCGCGCCTGCGCCTCGCAGTGGAAAAGGCGGCGGACGCGAACATGCCGAAGGATAACGTCACCCGCGCGATCCAGCGCGGCGCCGGCGAACTCGAAGGCGTGAACTATGAAGAGATCCGCTACGAAGGCTACGGCATCGGCGGCGCGGCGATCATCGTCGACTGCCTGACCGACAACCGCGTGCGTACCGTGGCCGAAGTGCGCCACGCCTTCAACAAATACGGCGGCAATATGGGCACCGAGGGTTCGGTGGCCTTCATGTTCAAGCACGTCGGCCAGTTCCAGTTTGCGCCAGGCGTGGAAGAAGACAAGCTGATGGAAGCGGCCCTGGAAGCCGGCGCCGACGACGTGGTGCAGGATGAAGAAGGCGGCTTCGAAGTGCTGTGCGACCCGTTCGCCTACTCCGGCGTGAAGGAAGCGCTGGAAAAGGCCGGCTTCAAGGCCGAGGTCTCGGAAGTCATCATGAAGCCGGACAATGAAACCGTGCTCACCGGCGAAGACGCCGTCAAGATGCAGAAGATCCTCGATGCGCTGGAAAACCTGGACGACGTCCAGGACGTCTACACCAACGCCATCATTGAAGAGTAATTCTCGGAAAACCCTGTATGAAAATCCTCGTAGTCGGCTCCGGCGGCCGTGAACATGCCCTGTCCTGGAAACTCGCCCAATCGGAACGGGTCCAGGCCGTTTTCGTCGCTCCGGGCAACGGCGGCACCGCGTTGGACCCGCGGTTGGTGAACATCGAGATCCTAGAGCCGGCGGCCCTGGCCGACTTCGTGGTGGCCGAAGGCGTCGCCCTGACCCTGGTGGGTCCGGAAGCGCCGCTGGCCGCCGGTATCGTCAACCTGTTCCGCTCGCGCGGCCTGAAGATCTTCGGGCCGACGAAGGAAGCGGCGCAGCTGGAAAGCTCGAAGGACTTCGCCAAGGCCTTCATGCAGCGTCACGGCATCCCGACCGCGAAGTACCAGAGCTTCTCCGATGCTGCGCAGGCCCACGCCTACGTGGACGCCAACGGCGCGCCGATCGTCATCAAGGCCGACGGCCTGGCGGCCGGCAAGGGCGTGGTCGTGGCCATGTCGCTCGAGGAAGCACACGCCGCCGTCGACCACATGCTGTCGGATAACGCGTTCGGCGATGCCGGCGCACGCATCGTGATCGAGGAATTCCTGGCCGGCGAAGAAGCCAGCTTCATCGTCATGTGCGACGGCAAGAACGTGCTGCCGCTGGCGACCAGCCAGGACCACAAGCGCCTGAAGGACAACGACGAAGGCCCCAACACCGGCGGCATGGGCGCCTACTCGCCCGCCCCGATCGTGACCCCGTCGATGCACGCCCGCGTGATGCGCGAGATCATCAACCCGACCATCCAGGGCATGGCCAAGGACGGCATCGTGTTCACCGGCTTCCTGTACGCCGGCCTGATGATCGACAGCGAAGGCAATCCGCGCACCCTGGAATTCAACTGCCGCATGGGCGACCCGGAAACCCAGCCGATCATGACGCGCCTGAAGAGCGACTTCCTCACGGTGCTCGACCACGCCTGCAACGGCACCCTGGACGCCGTCGAACTGGAATGGGACCGCCGCACCGCGGTCGGCGTCGTCATGGCCGCCCATGGCTATCCGGACAGCCCGCGCAAGGGCGACGTCATCGACGGCATCCCGGCCGAGACGCCGGAATGCGTGACCTTCCACGCCGGCACCCAGCAGGTGGCCGGCTCGCTGCAGACCAGCGGCGGACGCGTGCTGTGCGTGGTCGGCCTGGGCGACAGCGTCAAGATGGCGCAAAAGCAGGCCTACGAGACCGTCGAGAAGATCCACTTCAACGGCGCGCAGTACCGCCGCGACATCGGCTGGCGCGGCCTGAAATAAGCATCCGCATGAGCACTCCCAACCCTTCCGCCATCAAGGCCTGGCTGCTCGACCTCCAGTCGCGCATCGTGCAAGCCCTCGAAGAAGTCGACGGCAAGCCCTTCCTGCGTGACACCTGGGAACGTCCGGAAGGTGGTGGCGGGATCTCGCGGCTGATCGAAGAAGGCAATGTGTTCGAGCGCGGCGGCGTGAACTTCTCGCACGTGACGGGTTCCAGCCTGCCGCCGTCGGCGATGGCTGCGCGCCCGGAACTGGCGGGCCGTGCCTGGGAAGCGATGGGTGTGTCGCTGGTGCTGCACCCGCGTAACCCTTACGCGCCGACAGTGCACATGAACGTGCGCTTCTTCGAGGCCACGGCGGAAGGAAAAGAGCCGGTCTGGTGGTTCGGCGGCGGCATGGACCTGACGCCCTATTACGGCAACAAGGACGATGCGCGGCACTTCCACCAGGTCTGCCACGACGCCCTGGCCCCGTATGGCGAAGACCTGCACCCGCGCTTCAAGAAGTGGTGCGACGACTACTTCTACCTGAAGCACCGCAAGGAAGCGCGCGGCGTGGGCGGCATCTTCTTCGACGACTTCAACGAGCTCGGGTTCGATGCGTCCTTCGCCATGGTGCAGCAGGTCGGCAATGGCTTCCTCGACGCCTACCTGCCGATCGTGAAGGCGCGCAAGGACCAGCCCTACGGCGAGCGCGAACGCGACTTCCAGGCCTACCGGCGCGGCCGCTACGTCGAATTCAACCTGGTGTGGGACCGCGGCACCCTGTTCGGCCTGCAGTCGGGCGGACGGACGGAAGCGATCCTGATGTCGATGCCGCCGATCGTGAAATGGCGCTACGACTGGCACCCCGAGCCGGGCAGCCTTGAGGCGGCGTTGTACACCGACTTCCTCCCGCACCGGGACTGGCTCGCCTCGTGACCCGCTGCGTTGCCCTGCTGGGTGGGAGCTTCGACCCGGTACACCACGGCCACGTCGCGCTGGCCGCGCTGTTTGCCGATCTCCTGCATCCGGACGAGCTGCGCATCCTGCCGGCCCTGCCCTGGCAGAAGGCGAGCCTGCAGGCCAGCAATGGCGATCGCATCCGCATGCTGGAACTGGCCTTCGCCGGCCAGCCTTTCGAGCTTGTGATCGACACCCGGGAAATCGACCGCGGCACCCCGACCTATACGGTCGAGACCCTGCGTGGTTTGCGCGAAGAACTGGGCGAAGCAGCCTCGATCGTCTTCCTGATGGGAGCCGACCAGTTGCAAAAGCTCGACACCTGGCGCGACTGGCAGGATCTGTTCGCCTTGTGCAACCTCGGCGTGGCGGCGCGGCCCGGCTACGCCCTGGAGCAAGACCAATTGCCGCCCGCGGTGGCGCAAGCACTCGCAGGGCGGCTGGCGGCGCCCGCGGAAGTGCGCGCCAGCCCGCAGGGCAAGGTATGCTTGGCACATACATTGGCGGTAGATATTTCCGCCACCCAAATTAGAAATAGCCTCGGCAAGGAACCGGCTACCGGCGCGGACAAGGGCCCGGACCCTAGCGCGCTCGTTCCACGCGGAGTGCTAGACTATATTCAACAACATAACTTATATAAAAGCTAATGGATATCAAGAAACTGCAGACCCTCGTCGTTGACGCCCTCGAAGACGTCAAGGGCCAGGAAATCGTCCTGTTCGACACGACGCACCTGACCAGCCTGTTCGACCGCATCGCGGTCGTCTCGGGCACCTCGAACCGCCAGACCAAGGCGCTGGCCGCATCGGTGCGCGACAAGGTCAAGGCCGCAGGCGGCGACGTGGTCGGCATGGAAGGCGAGGATACCGGCGAATGGGTGCTGGTCGACCTGGGCGACATGATCGTCCACATCATGCAGCCCGCCATCCGCCAGTACTACCGCCTGGAAGAGATCTGGGGCGACAAGCCGGTCAAGCTGGGCGCGGCCAAGCGCAAGTCGACGCCGGAAGCGGCGGAAGCTGCCGAGTCCAAGGTCAAGTCGAAGCACCTGGCCGCCAACAAGGACGAGCCGGAAGCCCAGCCGGTGAAGGAACGCAAGCCGGCGGCAAAGAAAGCTGCCGCGACCACTGCTGCCAAGAAGCCGGCCGCCAAGAAGGTTCCGACCGGCAAGACCGTGAAGGTCGCGCCGAGCAAGAGCGAAGTGGCCGCCGTCGAGGCGACCAAGGCCAAGCCGCCGAAGCGCGCGCCAAAAGCTGCTCCTGCCGACGCCGAGCCGGTGAAAAAGGTGATCCGCCGCGTGAAGAAGGCAGCAGAGTAAACCCTTCATGCAGCTGATCATTGCCGCAGTCGGGCACAAGATGCCGGCCTGGATCGAGTCCGGCTTCGGCGAGTACACCAAGCGCATGCCGCCCGAGCTGCGCATCGTGCTCAAGGAAATCAAGCCGGTCGAGCGCTCCGGCAGCAAGACCGCCGCCACCGCCATGGCGCTCGAGCGCGAGCGCATCGAGGCCGTGCTGCCGAAAGGCGTGCGCATCATCGCGCTGGACGAGCGCGGCAAGGACCTGACCAGCGTCGGGCTGTCGCAGATGCTCGAATCCTGGCAGCAGGACGGGCGCGACACCGCCTTCCTGATCGGCGGCGCCGACGGCCTCGACCCGGCACTGAAAGCCAGGGCCGAGGGCATGATCCGCATCTCGAGCATGACGCTGCCGCACGGAATCGTGCGCGTCATGCTTGCGGAACAGTTGTACCGTGCCTGGTCGATCACCCAGAACCACCCGTACCACCGCGTCTGAACCGGCGCTTGCGCTCAATGAAACTCACCGACAAGAAAATCTATCTCGCCTCCAAGAGCCCGCGCAGGCGCGAACTGCTGCGCCAGGTCGGCGTGGAATTCGAACTGCTGATGCTGCGCAGCGACCCGGCGCGCGGCGCCGTCGACGTCAGCGAAGACGTGCTGCCGGGTGAAGACCCGCAGGTCTACGTCGCCCGGGTAGCCAGGGAAAAAGGCGCCTTCGCCTGGAACATCCTGCAGCAGCGCCGCCAGCCGCTGCGCCCGATCCTGACCGCCGACACCACCGTCACCATCGACGGCGAAATCCTCGGCAAACCGGCCGACAACCAGGAGGCGATCGCCATGCTCGAGCGCCTGTCGGGCCGCACCCACCAGGTGCTGACCTCGGTCGCGATCCACGCCGAGCGCGTGGCCGAGCAGATCACCCAGGTGTCGAATGTGCGCTTCGCCGCGTTGTCGCCGGCGCAGATCAGGGCCTATTGCGCCACGACCGAGCCCTACGACAAGGCGGGCGGCTACGGCATCCAGGGCCTGGCGGCGCTGTTCGTCGAGCACATCGAGGGCAGCCATTCGGGCATCATGGGCCTGCCGCTGTTCGAGACCGCCACGCTGCTGCGCAAGGCCGGCTACCCGCTCTGACGGCGCCCGCCGTTTCGCCCCACGATGGGGCATGCGTCCGTGTATGATGTCGCTCTGAACAATACTGCACGGCCGGCCATGAACGAAGACATCCTCATCAACATCACCCCGCAGGAAACGCGCGTCGCGCTGGTCCTGCAGGGCGCGGTCCAGGAGCTGCACATCGAGCGCACCCTGACGCGCGGGTTGGCGGGGAACGTCTACCTCGGCAAGGTCGTGCGCGTCCTGCCCGGCATGCAGTCGGCCTTCATCGACATCGGCCTGGAACGCGCGGCCTTCCTCCACGTCGCCGACATCTGGGAAGCGCGCAGCCACGAAGGCGCGAACACGCCGCCCACCCCGATCGAAAAACTGTTGTTTGACGGCCAGGTGCTGACGGTGCAGGTCATCAAGGATCCGATCGGCACCAAGGGCGCGCGCCTGTCGACCCAGATTTCGATCGCCGGCCGCATGCTGGTCTATCTGCCGCAGGACCAGCACATCGGCATCTCGCAGAAGATCGAGAAGGAAGCCGACCGCGAACTGCTGCGCACCCGCCTGCAGAACCTGCTCCCGAAGGACAGCAAGGGCGGCTACATCGTGCGGACCCAGGCCGAGGAAGCGTCGGATGCGGACCTATCCGCCGACGTCGACTACCTGCGCAAGACCTGGGGCGCCATCGTCCAGGGCGCGCGCACCCGCCCGCCCACCTCCCTGCTCTACCAGGACCTGAACCTGGCCCAGCGCGTGCTGCGCGACTTCGTGCACGACGAGACCGCCACCATCCAGGTCGACTCGCGCGAGAACTTCAATATGCTGGTCGAGTTCGCGCAGGTCTATACCCCGAGCGTGCTCGCGCGCCTGACCCACTACACGGGCGAGCGCCCGCTGTTCGACCTCTACGGCGTCGAGGAAGAGATCCTGCGCGCGCTGGGCCGCCGCGTGGACCTGAAAAGCGGCGGCTACCTGATCGTCGACCAGACCGAGGCGATGACGACCATCGACGTCAACACCGGCGGCTACGTGGGGGGCCGCAACTTCGCCGACACGATCTTCAAGACCAACCTGGAAGCGGCGCACGCGATCGCGCGCCAGCTGCGCCTGCGCAACCTGGGCGGCATCATCATCCTCGACTTCATCGACATGGAGAACAACGAGCACCGCAACGCCGTGCTCGCGGAACTCAAGAAGACCCTGGCGCGCGACCGCACCAAGGTGTCGGTGAGCGGCTTCTCGGCCCTGGGCCTGGTGGAGATGACCCGCAAGCGCACCCGCGAATCGCTGGCCCACATCCTGTGCGAACCCTGCCCGGCCTGCAGCGGCAAGGGGCAAGTAAAAACCTCGCGCACGATCTGCTACGAGATCCTGCGCGAGCTGCTGCGCGAAGCCAAGCAGTTCAATCCGCGCGAATTCCGCATCGTCGCTTCGCAAGAGGTGATCGACCTGTTCCTGGAAGAGGAATCGCAGCACCTGGCGATGCTGGGGGACTTCATCGGCAAGCGGATTTCCTTGCAGGTGGAGAAGGGTTACCACCAGGAACAATACGATGTGATCCTGATGTAGAAAACAACCGAAACCGTTTTCAAAGGTGCGAAACAAAACGGTGAGGGGCCGGCCGTTCACGTGGCGCACGAGCTGCACTCCCGGTGCCAAAACCGATGAAGCAAACTGCCTGCTCATGCGGCGCGAGGCGCAGCAGTCCTCGCATGCCGGCCACATTCATTGCGGCTCCGCTGGCCAGTCCACTGCCGAAACCCAGCGCTTGTGCGACGATGAGCATGTTCTGGATAGCGCAACCAAGCGACACCAGTTTCTCGCTTACCGGGATCCCGGCGCTGGTCTCGTCGACAAGGACCGCAGTTACCAGGCAAGGCGCATGAAACGCCTTCCCCGCCGCCGCCTCGCAAGCTTCTTTCCCGGCGAGCGGGTCGCGCTCCAGCAAGGCCTCGACGAACACATCGGACAAATCCTGGCGGCGCTCGTCAGGAACCAGAATGAAGCGCCAAGGCAGCAGGAGCCCATGGTCCGGCGCCTGCGCAGCCGCCTGAAAAATCTCCTGCAGCGCAACAGCATCCGGCCCCGGAGCTGCCAGGCGCCGCAGTGAGACGTGTCGGCGCGCAGCCAGGATCGCCGAAGCTTCATTGATCATCGAGGCATTCCTCCTTCAGGTATGCAGCCATACCGTTCCCAATCGTACACTCCTCATTCATGCAACGAGGTAATATTCGAACAATTCACGAGCATGAAAGGCGCTATTTGTCATTAGTCTGCCATAAGCTTGGGTGCCGGCGAGGCAATCGTACCCTCTTTACTTGCATCGACTTCTCACTTGAGGCCGGTGAGGTCTTGCGGATTGACGGAGACAACGGCAGCGGCAAGACAAGCCTGCTGCGGATTCTCGCAGGCTTGCGGCAGGCCGATGCCGGCCATGTGTCGTGGCAAGGAACTGACGTGCGCAATCCTGACGGGCATGTGCGCCAGGATCTTCTCTATATCGGCCATGCGGCCGCTGTAAAGGATAGCTTGATGGCGTGGGAAAACCTGGCATGTACAGAACTCCTCACCGGGCAAGCCGGAAAAACCCTCGCGCTTGACGCGCTCGCCAAGGCCGGACTCGGCTCGCATGCCTGCACCTTTGGCAAGGCATTGTCACAGGGTCAGCGCAGGCGTGTCGCGCTCGCCCGCCTCCACTTGCCGCGCATCCGTACGCTGTGGATTCTCGACGAACCTTTCATTGGTCTCGATAGCGGCGCGGTCGATGCGCTGTGCGCTTCCATGCATACCCATCGCAGGAATGGCGGCATCATCGTGTACACGTCGCACCAGGATGCCGGGCCGCGGGACGTCCGGTCGCTCCGGCTGGTCGGCGCCAGCTGATGCTGCGGACGTACATACATTCGCTCCGCTATGGCCTGCTGTCTTCGCTGCGCCGGCCTGTCGACCTGTCGTCGCCTCTGATATTTTTCGTCATGGTAACCAGCCTCTTCCCACTGGGCATAGGGCCCGAAAAAGCACTCCTGCTGCGCATCGCGCCAGGCATCGTCTGGGCAGGCGCCCTGCTGGCCTCCCTGCTGGCCTTGCAACGCCTGTTCGAACCGGATCTGACGGATGGCACGCTCGAACAGATGCTGTTGTCGCCCGAGCCTTTTGTCGTGCTGGTCGCCGGGAAGATCAGTGCGCACTGGATGACATCCGGTGTTCCCCTGGCCATCGTGGCGCCGGTGGTCGCGCTCCAGTATGGGCTGGATGGCCCGGCGCTCGGCACCCTCCTGCTTGGCGCGCTGCTCGGGACGCTGGTCTTCAGTACCATCGGCTCGATCGGCGCCGCGCTCGGACTCGGGAGCCGCGGCGGCAGCCTGCTCACCGCGCTGCTCGTGATGCCGCTTCAGATACCGGTCGTGATTCTTGGCTCGGGAGCCCTGACGGCAAGCCTGACGGGCGTGCAGCCGGCCCCTTACCTGATGCTGTTGGGAGCACTGGCCTGTGCCGCGCTCGCGCTCGCCCCCTGGGCAACGGCCGCGGCATTGCGCCTGTCACAGGAGTAGTCGAACAGACCAGGAGAATCCATGTCCATCGCCCAGCCCCCTGTCCCTACCACGCCGCGCCCCCGGTTGTTTCGGTTTGCGGCGCCACCGAATTTCGTCATGCTCGCGTCGCGGCTCGCGCCGTGGCTTGCCGCTCTTGCGGCAGTGGCCGGCGTGGCGGGCCTGGCGGTGGGTTTTCTCGTCGCCCCGACCGATGCGCAGCAGGGTGAGGCCTACCGCATCATCTACGTGCACGTGCCTGCTGCATGGCTCTCGATGCTGATCTATCTCGCCATGGCTTTTTGGGCGGCAGTCGGTTTCATCTACAACACCCGCGTATCCTCGGTCATGGCATGCGCATTGGCGCCCACCGGCGCCCTGTTCACCTTCCTCGCCTTGTGGACCGGTGCGCTGTGGGGCAAGCCGACCTGGGGCACGTGGTGGGTATGGGACGCCCGTCTCACTTCAGAGCTCATTCTCCTGTTCCTGTATGTCGGTTTCATGGCGCTGCACGCGTCCTTCGATGATGTGCGCCGGGCCGACCGCGCTGCGGCTATCCTCGCCATCGTCGGCATCGTCAACGTTCCCATCATTTACTTTTCCGTGAAATGGTGGAACACGCTGCACCAGGGCGCCTCGATCCGGCTGACCGAAGCGCCTTCGATGGCAACGCCGATGCTCGTCGGCCTGATGTTGATGACAGTGTCATTCTGGGCCTATGCGGCCGCGATCACCTTGAAACGTGCCAGGTGCATCGTGCTCGAACGCGAGTACGCCGCCGACTGGACGCGCAGCGGGAAGGAACACGCTTCATGAACTGGAACAGCTTGCAGGAATTCGCCTCGATGGGAGGCTATGGCGTTTACGTCTGGGGGGCATGCCTGGTGAGCTTCGCCGCGCTAGCCTGCGAGACCTGGCTGGTCCACCGGCGCGTGCGCCGGGCCATCCTGGCGCTCGACCGGAACGGGGAGGATCGATGAAAGCGCGCCAACACCGGCTGGCCCTCGTCCTGGCGGCCATTCTGCTGCTGGGACTGGCCGCATGGCTCGTCCTCTCGGCCTTCAGGGAGAACCTCGTTTTCTTCTACACGCCCACCCAGATAGCAAAGGGCGAGGCGCCCTCTGCCGGACTGTTCCGCATGGGTGGCATGGTCGAACAGGGCAGCGTGAAGCGCCATCCCGACGGCCTGACCGTCTCCTTTGCCGTCACCGACATGCACCGGACGGTACCCGTGGTGTACCAGGGGGCCCTCCCCGACCTGTTCAAGGAGGGCAAGGGCGTGGTCGCGCAGGGCCGCCTGCAGGACGGGCGCTTCACCGCCCACGAAGTCCTGGCCAAACACGACGAAAACTACATGCCGCCGGAAGCCGCATATGCACTGGCGCAACAGGAAGCCAAAGCAAAGGAAGCCAATGCTGCCGGAGATCGGTAATTATGCCCTGATGCTGGCCCTGGCCCTGACCGTGGTCCAGTCCCTGGTCCCCCTTGCCGGCGCCCATCGCGCCAGCCGGCGCTGGATGGCGGTGGCGCGGCCCGCAACCTCCGGCCAGGTCGCCCTGACCACGATCGCGCTTGCCTGCCTGGTCGCTTCGTTCCTGCGCAACGACTTCTCCGTCCTGTACGTGGCTCAGAACTCGAATTCCCTGCTCCCCTGGTACTACCGCGTAACGGCGACCTGGGGAAGCCACGAAGGCTCGCTCCTGCTCTGGACCTGGCTGCTGGGCTGCTGGACCCTCGCGGTCGCGGTCTTCAGCAAGCGGCTGCCGCAAGACATGGTTGCGCGGGTGCTGGGCGTGCTTGGCATGATCAGCACCGGCTTCCTGCTGTTCATGCTGTCGACCTCCAATCCGTTCGCGCGCCTGGTGCCGTCCGCCCTCGACGGACAGGACCTGAACCCGCTGCTTCAGGACGCCGGGATGATCATCCACCCACCGCTGCTCTACATGGGCTATGTCGGCTTTTCGGTGGCATTCGCGTTTGCCATCGCGGCCCTGCTCGCAGGCCGGCTCGATGCGGCCTGGGCCCGCTGGTCGCGTCCCTGGACATTGCTCGCGTGGGGATTCCTCACGCTCGGCATCTTCATGGGGAGTTTCTGGGCCTACTATGAACTCGGCTGGGGTGGCTGGTGGTTCTGGGACCCGGTGGAGAATGCCTCCTTCATGCCCTGGCTGGTCGGAACCGCCCTGATCCACTCGCTCATCGTCAGCGAAAAGCGCGGCAGCTTCCGCAGCTGGACCGTACTGCTGGCCATCCTTGCATTCTCGTTGTCCCTGCTCGGCACTTTCCTGGTGCGTTCCGGCGTGCTGACCTCGGTCCACGCCTTCGCGACCGATCCGGCCCGCGGCACCTTCATCCTGGTGTTCCTGACGCTGGTAGTGGGCGGATCGCTGCTCCTGTATGGCTGGCGCGTGGGCCGCGTAGGCCATGGCGGCCGTTTCGCCCTGTTCTCGCGCGAGGCGTTCCTGCTTGCAAACAATGTAGTCCTGCTGGCGGCTACGGCGGCGGTCCTGCTGGGCACACTCTACCCCCTGTTCCTGGACGCACTTGAGCTCGGCAAGATTTCAGTCGGGCCGCCCTATTTCGAGACCGTGTTCGTGCCCCTGATGGTGCCCGCCCTGCTGCTGGTGGCGGTAGGACCTTTCGTGGCGTGGAAGTCGTCCGAGCCACGGGCCGTGCTGCGCCAGCTCGGTGGCATCGCCGCGGTCTCGCTGGTGCTTGCCGGCGCCGCGGCGCTGGCAGCCGGCGCGACGCCGATGGTCGCCCTGGGGCTGGTAACGGCCCTGTGGATTCTCCTCGGCACCGCATGGCAGCTGGTCTATCGGGTGCGCCGCGCGCCGCCGGCCATGCCCATGGCAGTGCGCTTGGCGCGCGAGCCGCTCAGCTGGTGGGGCATGCTTGTCGCGCACGCCGGTCTTGGCGTCTTTGTCGCCGGGGTCGCGGTCGCCAATGGATTCGACAGTGCACGCGATGCGAGCATGCGCGCCGGCGATACCGTAAGGCTGAGAGAGCATACGTTCAGGCTGACAGACCTGCGGCGCGTAGAGGGGGCCAACTATCATGGCGTACAAGGCGTGTTTGCCGTAAGCCGCGGCGGCCGCCTTCTTGCCACGCTCAGGCCCGAAAAGCGCATGTACACGGTGCAGGGCATGGCTATGACGGAAGCCGCCATCGACCGCAGCCCGCTGCGCGACCTCTACGTCTCGCTCGGCGAGGAGACCGAACCCGGGCGCTGGCTCGTGCGGGTGCAGCACAAGCCCTTCATCGGATGGATCTGGGCGGGGGCCCTCCTGATGGCGGCAGGCGGACTTGCCGCCTCGGCCGACAAGCGCTATCGCGCCGCCCTGGCGCCGACGGCTGCCGCACACGGCAAGGCCAAGGCGGCGGTGCGCGCATGAAGAGGATCCGCTTCCTGCTACCGCTGGGGGTATTCCTGGCGATCGCAGCCTTCCTGGCCGCCGGATTGAAGCGCGATCCACGCGAGCTACCCTCGCCCCTGGTTGGCAAGCCGGCGCCGGCGTTCGAGGCCCGCAGGCTGGGAACATCCGGCGAGACCTTCTCGCCGCAAGCCATGGCGGGCAAGGTGTGGCTGCTCAACGTCTGGGCGTCCTGGTGTGTGTCCTGCCGCCATGAACACCCCGTCCTGACCCGCTTCGCGAAGCAGGGCCTGGCGCCCGTCGTCGGCCTGAACCACAAGGACCAGGAGGATGCCGGCTTGCGCTGGCTGCAACTGCACGGCGATCCCTACGTCCTGTCCATCGCCGATCCGGAAGGCAGGATCGGCATCGACTATGGGGTCTATGGCGTGCCGGAGACCTTTGTCATCGATGCTCGCGGCATCGTCCGCTACCGCCATACCGGTCCCCTCACCCAGGAACTCCTGGAGACCCGTCTCATTCCGTTGATAAGGAGGCTGAATGCCACGTGAACTCCTGTTCGCCCTGTGCTTGCTGCTGGCCACGGCGTCCCACGCTGCGGCCACGCCTGCACAGGAGGTCGACGAACGCGTCGAAGCCGTGTCGCATCAGCTGCGCTGCCTCGTGTGCCAGAACCAGACGATCGCGGAATCTAACGCCGACCTGGCCGTCGACCTGCGCCGGCAGGCACGTGAACTGCTCGCCGAAGGCAAGAGCGAGGAACAGGTCCTTGCCTACATGACGGAGCGCTATGGCGATTTCGTGGTCTACCGGCCGCCGCTCAGGAGTAGCACCCTGCTGCTCTGGTTCGGCCCGGTCGTGCTGCTGCTGGCAGGCGCGACCGGCCTGGCGTGGCGAATCCGGCGCATGCGTCCGGCCCCGCCGCTGCAGCAAGCCGAATACGAGCGCGCCGAACAGTTGCTAAGGCCGGGAAAGGAAGAAAGCCAATGACGGCGTTTCTCTTCGTTGCGGTCGTGATGACCGCGCTGGCGCTAGGATGCCTTCTGTATCCGCTGCTCCGCTCTTCCCTGGCGTCCGGACCGGCGGCAATCGATGGCTTGCAGGTGCTGCGCGAGCAGGCCCGCGAACTGGACCTGGCACTGAAGGAGGGGAGCCTGACGGCGGCAGCCCATGCGGAAGCAAGCGACGAATTGCGGCGCCGTGTCGGCGAAGAGCCCGCCGCGCTGCCGGCATCGCATCCGGACAGGCAGCAGCGGCTGCTGGCCGGGTTTCTCGCGCTGTTCGTTCCCGTCGTGGCCGCAGGACTCTATTACCATCTTGGCAGTCCTGCCGCGCTTGCAGTGGCAAGCCCGGACAGCAATATCGGGGGCCCCCGGCACGAGATCTCGGCAGCCGACGTCAGCACCCTCGTCCAGGGACTTTCCGATCGCATGCGGCGCGATCCTGCGAATGCCGATGGCTGGTACATGCTGGCGCGTTCGTACACCGCGATCGGCCGCTATCAGGACGCAGTGCTCGCCTATGAGCGCCTGCTGGTGCTGGTGCCGGACGATTCCGCGGTGCTGGCCGACTATGCCGACGTCCTGGCCACCGTCAAGGGGGGCAGCCTCGAAGGCAAGCCGGAACAGCTGGTGCTACAGGCATTGGCGCTCAACCCCAAGGACGTCAAGGCGCTGGCGCTGGCGGGAAACGCGGCCTATCAAAAGGGCGATGCGGACAACGCGCGCCGTTATTGGGAGCAGCTCCTGCACCTGACCCCGGGTGACTCGGCCATCCACCAGGGGACCCTTGCCAGCCTGGCGATCCTGAAAGACAGAGCGCCCCCGGGTGGCAAGGCGAAGGCGAATGGCACACCCGCCTCCCGTGATGCTGCACGCGCGCTGACGGGAACCGTGACGCTCGCTCCGGAACTGGCATCGCAAGCCTCGCCTGGCGACACCGTCTTTATCTTCGCAAGGGCGGCCGAGGGGCCGCGCGCGCCCCTGGCAGTCAAGCGCATTACCGTAGCACAGCTGCCCTACAATTTCACATTGGACGATTCGCAAGCCATGGCACCCTCGCTGAAATTGTCAGGTGCAAGCGAGGTGGTGGTGACCGCGCGCGTCTCGCGCTCCAGTAGCGCGGCGCCCGTCAAGGGCGACCTCGAGGGACGTAGCGGCGTTATCCGGTCCGATGCGCAGGCTGTCTTGATCCACATCGACAGGCGCATCTGAACATGCGGGTCAAAGGCGCGGCAAGCGTGCGCGGCCCATTGTGAAAGTTCCCGATAATGCGCTCACGGTTAGCCTAAGAGGAGTTGAGCATGGAAGCAGAACCGCCAACTGATCGCCGCGCCCCGCCGACACGGGCGCAGGAATTGAAGGCTTTTTTCTTCATTACCTGTGTACTCGCGCCCTTTCTGACCTTCACGGGCATCATCGGCTACGGTTTCCTGGTCTGGATGTACCAGCTGGTGACTGGCCGCCTTCCTGGCGCCTGAGCGCCGCATATCCGGAGCGCTCATGTCCGAAGAAATCCATATCGCCGGCATCATCGTTGCCGCAACGCGCATTCACGCCGCCAAGGTACGTGCAAACCTCGCGCTGCTACCCAAGACCATCATTCATGCGGCAGCGGAAGATGGCCGCATGGTCGTGACGCTCGAGACAACGTCGACCCAGGCCACACTCGACTGCATGGACGCGATACGCGCCCTTCCCGGCGTCCTCAATGTGGCGCTCGTGTATCAACACGCCGAATCGGCGGCAGCAATGGAGGAAACGATCTCATGACCCATACGCGACGAGAATTCATTACGCAGACCGCTGCAATGACCGCGGCTGCCACCGCCGGCATTCCCTTCGAGGCTTCCGCGACGAACGTCGTGACCGATGCGGCCAGGACCCAGCTCACCTGGAACAAGGCGCCCTGCCGGTTCTGCGGCGTGGGCTGCGGCGTGAACGTCGGCGTGAAGGACGGGCGCGTGGTCGCCACCCACGGGGACATCAATGCGGAAGTCAACCGCGGGGTCAACTGCGTCAAGGGCTACTTCCTCTCCAAGATCATGTACGGGTCGGACCGCCTGACGCAGCCCTTGCTCCGCATGAAGAACGGGCGCTACGACAAGAATGGCGAATTCGCGCCCGTTTCCTGGGATGCCGCCTTCGACATCATGGCGGCGCAGTTCAAGAAGGCGATCCAGCAGAAAGGCCCGACGTCTGTCGGCATGTTCGGCTCGGGCCAATGGACGGTCTGGGAAGGTTACGCAGCCGTCAAACTGATGAAGGCCGGATTCCGCAGCAATAACCTGGATCCGAACGCGCGGCACTGCATGGCCTCGGCAGTTGCCGGTTTCATGCGGACCTTCGGCATGGATGAGCCGATGGGCTGCTATGACGACATCGAAAACGCCGACGCATTCGTCCTGTGGGGCTCGAACATGGCAGAGATGCACCCCATTCTCTGGACCCGCGTGACCGACCGGCGCCTGTCGAACCCAAACACCAAGGTGGCAGTGCTCTCCGTATACGAACACCGCAGCTTCGAACTGTCGGATCTGTCCATCATTTTCCGCCCACAGACCGACCTCGCGATTCTCAACTATATCGCGCATCACATCATCAAGACGAAGCGGGTCAACCGTGACTTTGTCAACCGGCACACCCGCTTCGTGCTGGGCAACGCCAATATCGGCTATGGCCTGCGCAAGGAGCATGCGCTGCAGCTGGCTGCCGCCAACGCTGCCAATGCCGGTGGCAGCAAGCCCATGACATTCGAGGAGTACGCGAAGTTCGTCAGTGCCTACGACGTCGATACCGTAGCCAAACTGACCGGCGTGCCCCGCGAGCGGCTGGAACGCCTGGCCGAGCTGTACGCCGATCCGAAGATCAAGGTCATGTCCTTCTTCACGATGGGCTTCAACCAGCACACGCGCGGCACCTGGTGCAGCAACCTGCTGTACAACCTGCACCTCTTGACCGGAAAGATATCGACACCAGGCTGCGGCCCCTTTTCTCTCACCGGCCAGCCCTCGGCCTGCGGCACCGCGCGTGAAGTCGGCACCTTCTCGCACCGGCTGCCTGCGGACATGATGGTGACCAATCCGAAGCACCGCGAAACTGCCGAAAAAATCTGGAAACTGCCCCCTGGCACAGTACCGGACAAGCCGGGATTTCATGCCGTCGAGCAAAGCCGCGCACTGAAGGACGGCAAGCTCAACGTGTACTGGTCGATGTGCAATAACAATATGCAGGCCGGTCCGAACATCATGGGCGAAATCCTTCCAGGCTTCCGCAACCCCAACGCCTTCGTCGTTGTCTCCGATGTCTACCCAACCGCCAGCACGACGGCTGCCGACCTCATCCTGCCGACTGCGATGTGGGTTGAGAAAGAAGGCGCGTATGGCAACGCGGAGCGCCGCACCCAATTCTGGCACCAGCTGGTGAAAGCGCCCGGCCAGGCCCGCTCCGACCTGTGGCAATTGATGGAGTTTTCCAAGCGGTTCAAGACCGAAGAGGTGTGGCCGGCGCCGCTGCTGGCGGCTGCGCCCCAGTACCGTGGCAAGACGCTCTACGATGTCCTGTTCCGCAACGGGCAAGTCAACCAGTTCCCGACGACGCAGATGGAAGCGGGCTACATGAACGACGAGGCGGCGGCCTTCGGCTTCTATGCGCAGAAAGGCCTGTTCGAGGAATACGCACAATTTGGCCGCGGCCATGGCCACGACCTGGCGCCGTTCGATACCTACCACAAGGTTCGTGGCTTGCGCTGGCCGGTGGTGAACGGCAAGGAAACGCGCTGGCGCTACCGCGAAGGCTTCGATCCCTACGTCAAGAAGGGGGAAGGCGTTCGCTTCTACGGCATGCCAGACGGCAAAGCAGTGATTTTCGCCCTGCCCTACGAGAAAGCGGCCGAGGAGCCGGACAAGCAGTATCCGTTCTGGCTGTCGACCGGCCGTGTACTCGAACACTGGCATACCGGCACGATGACCAGAAGGGTGCCGGAACTGTATCGCGCCGTGCCGAACGCGGTCTGCTTCATGCATCCCGACGACGCCAAGGCGCTCGGCGCCCGGCGCGGCGACATGATCGAAGTCAAGTCGCGACGTGGCCTCATCCATTCGCGCGTCGAGACCCGTGGACGCAACCGCCCGCCGCGTGGACTGGTATTCATCCCCTTCTTCGATGCGAGCCAGCTGATCAACAAAGTCACGCTCGACGCCACCGATCCAATCTCGTTCCAGACCGACTACAAGAAGTGTGCGGTTGCCATTCGAAAAGTCTAGGGAGGAGGACATGAAAAACTTACGTTCGGGCCTGATCGCCCTGACCCTGTTTGCCGCTGCTCCCTATGTCACGGCCCAGCAGGCCCTCGACAGAATGCGGGGCCCGACGCCACTGGCTGAAACAGTCAAGCCTGCGCCGATGGTCAATCCAGACAACAGCGACGTGCGGCGGGTACGCAACTACGCCATGCAGCCGCCGGTCATTCCCCACAAGATCGAATCATACCAGGTGGACAAGAATGCGAATCGCTGCATGATGTGTCACGCACGGACGCGAACGCAGGAAAGCCAGGCGCCGATGATCAGTGTGACGCACTTCCAGAACCGTGACGGGAACTTCCTGGCCGAACTCTCACCGAGGCGCTATTTCTGCCTCCAGTGCCACGTTCCGCAGGCAGAACTTCCTCCACTGGTCCCCAATAACTTCAAGGACGTCGACACCATGCTGAACCGGGCGGCGACACCTGCCCAATCGAAGAAGAAATAGGGGACAACAATGATCAAGAAAACCTTCTTGCGCTACTGGCGCTTTCTGACACGCCCAAGCGTGCACCTTAGCCTTGGGTTCCTGATCATTGCCTCCTTCATCGCCGGCATCTTGTTCTGGGGTGGATTCAATACAGCCATGGAGGCGACGAACACCGAAAAATTCTGCACCGGTTGCCACGAAATGAAGGACAACGTGTACGTCGAGTTGCAGCGGACCATCCACTTTACGAACCGGAGCGGCGTACGCGCAAAATGCTCCGACTGCCATGTACCTCACAACTGGACGGACAAGATGGCACGCAAGATGCAGGCCTCGAAAGAAGTATGGGGCAAGATTTTCGGCACGATCAACACGCGCGAGAAATTCGAAGCCATGCGATTGACTCTGGCGCAACACGAGTGGGATCGCCTGAAAGCGAATAATTCTCTTGAGTGCAGGAACTGCCACCAGTTCGAGTCGATGGACTTTACCCGCCAGAGCCCAAGGGCTGTGCAAGCGCACTCTACCCTGCTTGCCAGCGGTGAGAAGACATGTATCGACTGCCATAAAGGGATTGCGCATACGCTTCCGGACATGGCCGGACACTGATCTCGCCTGGCGAGGTAATCGACCTGTTGCTGGCACAAGAATCGCAGCACCGCGCGGTGCTGGGTCATCGGAAGCGGATTTCCCTGTAGGTGGAAAGGGCTATCACCAAGGACCATACGATGTCATCCTGATGTAACAATCGCGGCGGTTTCCGGACGAGTCTGGGTAAGATGAATTCAAACCTCGACATACAGTCCACGGATTGACGATGGAAACCGAACTGAAGCTCAAGATCGCCGCGTCCGACGTGGCGCGCATGCGCGAGCACCCCCTGCTCGCCAAGCTGCCCGAGGCTGAGCGCCGCGAGCACGAACTCACCGACACCTATTACGACACCCCGGCGCTCGACCTGTGGCGCGCCGGCCTGACCCTGCGCCTGCGGCGCGACGGCGATGCGTGGATCCAGACCGTCAAGACGGCAGGCGCCGGCTCGCCCACGCTGCACGAACGCGGCGAATGGGAATCCAGCCTCGATGGACCACAGCCCAATCCCGCCGAGCTGGCGCGCCAGATCAAGCCGCAGCGCCTGCGCGACGTCCTGCGCTCCCCGGCGATCACCGGGCAGCTGCAGCCGGTGTTCACCAGCACTACTCACCGCACGACCTGGAAGATCAAGCTGAGCGGCCTGCCCGGCGGCCAGCTGGTCGAATGCGCGCTCAACAAGGGCAGCATCGACGCCAACGGCCGCAGCATCGACGTCGGCGAACTCGAACTGGAGCTCAAGCGCGGCAATCCGACCCGCCTGTTCGAGCTGGCGCTGGCGCTGCACCAGGACATACCGCTGGAAGTGGCGAACGATAGCAAAGCGGCGCGCGGCTACGCGCTGCTGCAGGACGCGGCGCCGAAGCCGGTCAAGGCGGCCAAGGTGCGCTTGAAGCGCAAGATGCGCATGGAAGACGCGCTGCAGGAAATCGGCCTGAGCTGCATGGCGCAGATCGAGGCCAATGTGCCGGGCGTACTGGTGCAGGGCGTCGAGAGCCTGCACCAGATGCGGGTCGGCCTGCGCCGCCTGCGCGCCTTGCTCGACATGGTTGGTGACCTGGCGCCGCTGCCGGCCGAACTGAAGGAAGGCCTGGACTGGCTGTTCGGCGAACTGGGCGCGACGCGCGACTGGGACGTGCTGGCCGAGACCACGCTGCCGGCGATCCGCGGCATCCACACGGAGGCCTTGCAGGCGGCGGCGAAGGAACGTGCGCGCACCCTGCACAAGGCCATGCTGCCGACGCTGCACTCGCCGCGCTATACCCAGCTCATGCTGCAGATGAACGGCTGGCTGCGGGGCCGCCAGTGGCGTCCGGCCTCTGGCCTGGCGAAGATTGACCCATTGGCCCAGCCGGCGCTGGATGGTCTGGTGCCCTTGGTGCGCAAGGCCTCGGCGCGCCTGCGCAAGCGTATCGCGGCGCTCGACGAGCAGGACGCGCCGGCCCGCCATCGCGTACGCATCGCGGCCAAGAAGGCGCGCTACGCGGCCGAGTTCTTCGGCGACCTGCTGCCGGCCGGGGAAGTGAAGGCTTATGTCAAGTCGCTGTCCGCGCTGCAGGATCGCCTGGGGCACCTGAACGACCTGGCGGTCGCAGGCAAGCTGCTGCCGGTGCTGGAGAACAGCGGACATGCGCACGATGCTTCCTTTGCGCGCGGCTACGTGAGCGGTGCGTCGGATGCGTCCAGCTGTGGCCTGCGCAAGGCGCTCGACAAGATCGCGCGCCTGAAACTCATATGATGGATCCCCGGACGGAGGCAGGCTGGAAGTCGGCGTGGCGCGCACTTGGCGTCGCCGCGCCTGATGGCCTGCACGTCCAGCTGCTCGCGGCGTGGTCGGAACCGCAGCGGCACTACCACACGCTGCAGCACCTTGGGGAATGCCTGACTCTCGCCGAGGAGCTGCGTGACGGGATGGATCATCCGGCGGAAGTCGTCCTCGCGCTCTGGTTCCACGACGCCGTCTACGATGTCCGCGCGCGCGACAACGAGGCGCAGTCGGCGCAGTGGGCCGTTCGTGTGCTGCGCGAGGCCGGTGTCGCCGCGGATGCGCGCAAGCGGATCGAGAATCTCATCATGGCGACCTGCCATGGCGCCGCCGATGCGCCAGCTTCGCAGGACAGTGCGATCCTGATCGACATCGACCTCGCCATCCTGGGCAGTTCCAAACCCCGCTTCGCAGAATACGAGACGCAGATCCGCGCGGAGTATGCCTGGGTGCCGCCGGAAATATTTGCCGTCAAGCGGCGCGAGGTCCTGCGCGGCTTCCTCGCACGCGAGCGCATCTATGCCACCGGCACGATGCACACGCGTTACGAGGCGCAGGCACGGCGCAACCTTTCCCGCGCCATCGGGATCGCCTAGTCAGGCACAGGTCTCCAGCAGCACGCCGCGCAGCCTATAACCTCGGTGTCAGGTCTGACATTCAGACACGAGCTCAGCTATATTTCGCGGTAACAGCCGAGCTTGTGTCCGAATGTCAGACCTGACACCCGGGTTGTGGATCAGGCACAGGTTTCCAGCAGCACGCCGCGCAGCCAGCGGTGGGCCGGATCGGCGTCCATGCGCGGATGCCACAGCATCGATACCGTCAGCTGCGGCACCTCGACCGGCAGGTCGAAACTGTGCATGCCATCGCGCAGGATGCCGGTCTGGCGTTCGGGCACCGTGGCGACCAGTTCGCTCGCACGTGCCAGGGCCAGTGCGGCTGCAAAGCTGCCGGTCGTGGCGGCGATGTCGCGCGCGGCACCAAGTGCCTCCAGCGCCACGTCCACCGGCGCCTGCCTGCCGCCCTCGCGCGCCACCAGCACGTGAGCGGCCGCCAGGTAGCGCGCCAGCGTCATCCGGCCGCGCGCCAGGGGATGGCCGGCGCGTACCACGCCGACGAAGCGGTCGCGAAACAGCGCGCGGGTGCGTACTTCCGGGCCGGCTTCCTTGCCGACGATGCCCGTCTCGAGGTCGACCGTGCCGTCGCGCAGCAGCGTCGTTTCGCGATCCGTCTTCGGCATGAAGTGCAGGCGGACACCGGGCGCTTCCTTGTTCACGCGTGCGACCAAGGCCGCACCGACGTTCTCGACGAAGCCTTCGCGCGTGCGCAGCGTGAAGGTGCGCGTGAGTGCCGACAGGTCCAGCGCCGCTGCGGGACGCAGGGCGGCATGCGCTTCCTCCACCAGCCGGTGCACGGGCTCGCGCAATTCGAGCGCACGCGGCGTCGGCACCAGTCCCCGTCCGGCCCGCACCAGCAGCGGGTCGCCCGTGGTCTCGCGCAAGCGCGCCAGCGCGCGGCTCATGGCCGAGGCGCTCAGGCCCAGGCGGCGCGCGGCGCCGGCCACGCTGCCCTCGGTGAGCACGGCATCCAGGGTGATGAGCAGGTTCAGGTCGGGGTGGTCCATGCGCCGATTCTAAACCATGGCGTTTCGTGCAGGTATTGATTGCAATTCATGCGTCTTCCGCCATGCCTCCATGCGGCATAAGGTGGAGGCATGGACACCACCTCTTCTTCCCGGCGCCTCGCGCTTGCCGCCCTGTTGCTGTCGACCCTGCTGGGCGCGCTCGGCGCCAGCATCGCCAACGTCGGCCTGCCCGCACTGTCCGCGCACTTTGCCGCGCCTTACGCCCGCACCCAGTGGATCGTACTGGCCTATCTGTTGGCCAGCACGGCGATGGCAGTGGTGGCCGGCCGGCTCGGTGACCGCTACGGCCGGCGCCGCGTGCTGCTCGGCGGGATCGCCATGTTCAGCATGGCGTCGCTGGGCTGCGCATTCGCCTCGTCGCTGCCCATGCTGGTGGCGGCGCGGGCGCTGCAAGGCGCCGGCGCGGCCGCCATGCTGGTCCTGAGCCTGCCCTTCGCGGCCGATGCCGGCGCGCGCACCGGCCGCACGATCGGCCTGCTGGGCAGCGTCTCCGCCGCCGGCACCACCCTTGGCCCCGCCATCGGCGGCGCCCTGCTTGCCGGCTTCGGCTGGCCGAGCCTCTTTCTCTTCCTGGCGCCGTTCGGTGTACTCACCTATGCCTGCGCATGGCGCGGCCTGCCGCCCGGGCGCAGCCAGGCGGTGCGCAAGGATGCGGGCGTGCAGGCGCCCCATGGCGCCCTGGTCGGGATCGGCTTGATGACGGCGGTGGTGATGGCGACCCTCGTGATCGGGCCCTTCCACCTCGCGCGCACCCTGGGTTTGGACGGTGCGGCGCTCGGCCTGGCGATGGCCTGCGGACCGCTGGCCGCGGCACTGGCCGGGATCCCCGCGGGACGCGCGGTGGACCGCCACGGCGCCCCTTTTGTCGGCCGCATCGGCCTGGCTTGCGCGGCGGTGGGATGCGCGCTGCTGGCGCTGCTGCCCGCGGCCACCGGCGTCGCGGGCTATGTGATTCCACTGGCAGTGCTGACCAGCGGCTACGCCCTGTTCCAGGCGGCGAACAACAGCGCCGTGATGGCGGCCTGCGATGCCAGCCAGCGCGGCGCAGTCTCCGGCCTGCTCACGCTGTCGCGCAATCTTGGCCTGCTGGGCGGCGCCTCCGCCATGGGCATGCTGTTCGCGGCGACCGGCATGCGCACGGCCTTCATGGCCGCCCTGCTGCTCGTCGGCGCGGCGGGTCTTACCTGGCGGCGGACGGGAAGAACAGCTGCTCGCCGTCCGGCTTGAAGGCGGCGATTCTATCCTGTCCTTCTTTTGAGGTCATCCAGTCGATCAGCTGCCTGGCGCCCTTGTAGTTCACGCCCTTGTGCTTGGCCGGGTTGACCGCGATGATGCCGTAGGGGTTATACATGCGCTTGTCGCCTTCGACCAGGATGGCCAGGCCCGTCCTGGCCTTGTAGGCGCCGTAGGTGGCGCGGTCGGTCAGGGTGTAGGCGCGCATCTCGGCCGCCATGTTCAGCACCTCACCCATGCCCAGGCCCGCCGACACGTAGCTCGCGCCCGCCGGTTTCGTTCCCGCCTGCTGCCAGTAGCCCTTCTCCATCACGTCCGTGCCGGAATTGTCGCCGCGCGAGATGAACCTGTTGCCGCTCGAAGCGATCTTCTGGAAGGCCGCGATCACGTCCTTGCTGCCCTTGATGCCGGCCGGGTCGTTCGCCGGGCCGACCACGATGAAGTCGTTGTACATCACGTCGCGGCGGTCCACGCCCCAGCCTTCGGCCACGAACTTGTCTTCGAGCTGGCGCGCATGCACCAGGGTGACGTCGACGTCGCCGTTCTTGCCCAGCTCGAGCGCCTTGCCGGTGCCGACCGAGATCACGCTGACCTTCATGCCGGTCTTGGCCTCGAAAGCCGGCAGCAGGTACTTGAGCAGGCCCGAGTTCTCGGTGCTGGTGGTGGTGGACAGGCGCAGCGTCTCTTGTGCCTGCGCCAGCGGGGCCGCCAGGGCAAGGCTGAGCAGCAGGGTGATGAAGGGTCGGCGTTGCATGGTTGTTCTCCTGGTCTGGCAGTCAACGGTACTCGAGGCGTCCATCGCGCAGCTTCAGGCGGTGGATGCCGGGAAGCCCGATCAGGTCGCGGTCGTGGCAGGCCATCACCACGCTGCCGCCTGCATCGAGCAGGGTCGGAATCAGGGACATCACCTGCTCGCGCGCAGGGCCGTCCAGGTTGGCGGTCGGCTCGTCGAGCAGGAGCAGGCGCGGTTGCAGCACGCGCGCCCGGGCCAGCGCCACGCGCTGCTTCTCGCCGCCCGACAGGCGGGATGGATCGGTGTCGCGCAGGTGCTCGACCCCGGCCCAGCGCATCGCCTCCTCGACCACGGGCGCCACCGTGCTACGGCTTTCTCCACGCGCCAGCAGACCATAGGCGATGTTGTGAAACACGCTGGTCGAGAACATGATCGGATGCTGGTGCACGAAGACGATGGCGCGGCGCAGGGCCGCCGGATACGGGTGCAGCGGCAGTTGCTTGCCATCGAATTCGACCGTGCAGGCCTCGCAACGCTCCAGGCCCGCGAGCATGCGCAGCAGGGTAGATTTGCCGGCGCCGTTGACGCCGGTGAGCACATAGCCGGTGGCGGCTTCGATGGACAAGAGGTCGATATCGAACAGCAGGCGATCGCCGTGGCGCTTGCGCATGCCGTGGATGCTCAGGAGGCTCACATCCGCCCCCCTGCCGTATTCGCCTCGCCCTGCAGCAGCACCAGCACGCCGTTCATCAACAGCGCCAGCGTCACCAGCACGATGCCGAGCGCAATGCCTTGCGCGAACTCGCCCTTGCTGGTCTCCAGCGCAATCGCCGTGGTGATGGTGCGGGTCTGCCCTTCGATATTCCCGCCCACCATCAGCGCGCAGCCGACTTCCGAGATCACGCGCCCGAAGCCGCTGATCACGGCGGCCATCACGCCATAGCGCGCCTCGTGCAGCACGGTGGTCATCACGCGCCAGCGCGAGGCCCCGTGCGCGACCGCCGTCTCCGCATAGCGCGGATCGAGCGCCTGCACGGCGGCCAGGGTAAACGCCAGCAGCACCGGCAGGCCGATCACCATCTGGCCGAGGATGACGCCCTGCTGCGAGAACAGCCATTCAAGGCCGCCCATCGGGCCGCGGCGCGACAGCAGCAGGTAGAGCAGGAGGCCGATGAGCACCGTCGGCAAGGACAGCGCGGCCTGGGCGATCCAGACGGCGATGCGCCGGCCGGGGAAGCGGTGCATGGCGATCACGTAGCCGAGGAAGACCGCCGGCGGCGCGGCCAGCACCAGGCCCAGCATGCTGGTCTTGAGCGAGACCCAGACGATGTGCCACAGCGCGGCGTCGCCCGAGAACAGCAGCCAGAAAGCGTGCGTGATGGCCTCGAACAGCGACATCAGGCCAGCCGTGCCGCCCGGGGCGCGTTGAGGGGTTCCAGCAGGTCGGGATCGAACACCAGGCGCTCATGGCCAGCCAGCAGCAGGAAATGCTTGCCCGAGCAGCGCGCCAGCAGCGACATGCCGACCTTTTCGGCCACCATGTGGCCCATTTGCGTGGTGCCGGAACGCGAGAGCAGGAAGGGAATGCCCATCTGCGCGCCCTTGATCACCATTTCGGAGGTCAGGCGTCCGGTGGTGTAGAAGACCTTGTCGGCGCCTTCCACGGCGTCCAGCCACATCAGGCCGGCGATGGCGTCCACCGCATTGTGGCGGCCGACGTCCTCGACGAAATACAGCAGCTCGCCATCGTGCGAGAACAGCGCGCAGCCATGCACCGAGCCGGCCTGCTTGTAGATCGACTGCTGGGTGCGGATGGTCTCGACGATGCGGTAGACGACCGATTGCTGCAGGCGGGCTTCCTTGGGCAGCGCGATCTGGTCGACTTCGTCCATCAATCCGCCGAACACCGAGCCCTGGCCGCAGCCGGTGGTGACCACCTTCTTCGCGGTGCGCTCCTCGACGTCGAGGATGCCGTTGCGGGTCACCACCGCCACCGCGTCGACCGACCAGTCGACCTGGATCGACACGATGTCTTCCAATGTGCGCACCAGGCGCTGGTTGCGCAGGTAGCCCAGCACCAGGGCTTCCGGCGCCCCGCCCAGCGTCATCAGGGTGACGATCTCGCGCTTGTCCACGTAGACCGTGAGCGGGCGCTCGGCGGGAATGGCAATCAGGGACGGACGGCCACGCTCGTCCAGCGCGCTTACCTCGTGCGTAAGTCGGGCGCTGGCCTGGGACAGTTCAGGGCGGTAGCGTGGCGGTTCCTGGTGGTTCATGTTGCCAATTGTGCCATGCCGGCCAGGATTTGGCCGCCACCGTAGCTGCCCTGCGGTGCGACCTCCCCACCCGGCGTCACCTTGATCGCGCAATACTTGAATTCCGGGATCTTGCCGAAGGGGTCCAGCGCCGCATTGGTGAGGCGGTTGATGGCCGCTTCGTAATAACAGAAGGGCACGAAGATCGCGCCCACGGGCGAGCTGTCGTCCGCGCGTGCATACAGCACCACTTCACCACGGCGCGAGGCGATGGTGATGGCTTCACCGGGCTTGATGCCCATGCGTTCCATGTCGAGCGGATGCACCAGCGCCACCGGATCGGGTTCGATCGCATCCAGCACGGTGGCGCGGCGGGTCATGCTGCCCGTATGCCAGTGCTCCAGCTGGCGTCCCGTGATCAGCACCATCGGATACTCGCCGTCGGGCCGCTCGTCGGCCGGGATGATGTCGGCCGGGACGAAGCGCGCCCTACCGCCCTCGCGCGGGAACAGTTCCGTGAACACCACCGGCTGGCCGATATCGCCTTCGTTCATGCAGGGGTAGACAACGGCGCCGTTGCGTTCAAGCCGCTCCCAGGTGATGCCGCCGATACTGGCCATGGTACGGCGCATCTCGTCGAACACTTCCGACACGTGGCCGTAGTTCCACGGCAGGCCGAGGCGGTTCGCCATTTGCTGGATGATCCACAGGTCCTGTTTCGCCTCGCCCGGCGGATCGATGGCCTGGCGGCCCAGCTGCACCAGGCGGTCGGTGTTGGTGAAGGTGCCGGTCTTCTCCGGGAAGGCGGACGCCGGCAGGATCACGTCGGCCAGGTAGGCCGTCTCGGTCAGGAAGATGTCCTGCACCACCAGGTGCGAAAGCAGCGCCAGCGCCGCGCGCGCGTGGTTGGCGTCGGGATCGGACATGGCCGGGTTCTCGCCCATGATGTACATGCCGCGCACCTGGCCGGCATCGATCGCGTCCATGATCTCGACCACGGTCAGGCCCGGCTTCGGATCGAGGGTGGCGCCCCAGGCCTGCTCGAAGCGTGCCCGCGCGGCTGGATTATCGACGCGCTGGTAATCCGGCAGCATCATCGGGATCAGGCCTGCGTCCGAGGCGCCCTGCACATTGTTCTGGCCGCGCAGCGGATGCAGGCCGGTGCCCGGGCGGCCGATCTGGCCCGTCATCAGGCTGAGCGCGATCAGGCAGCGCGCGTTATCCGTGCCGTGCACGTGCTGCGACACCCCCATGCCCCACAGGATCATCGAGCCCTGCGAGGTGGCGTAGAGGCGCGCCACGTAGCGGATGGTCTCCGCATCGATGCCGCAGATCGGCGCCATCGCTTCGGGGCTGTAGTCGGCCACGTTGGCTTCCAGCTCGGCGTAGCCGATGGTGCGGCTGGCGATGAAGGCTTCGTCCACCAGTTTTTCGGTGACGATCACGTGCATCATCGCGTTGAGCAGGGCGACGTCGGTGTCCGGCTTGAACTGGAGGAAGCGGTGGGCGTGGCGCGCCAACTCGGAGCGGCGCGGGTCCATCACGATCAGCTTCGCGCCCGTCTTGACGGCGTTCTTGATCCAGGTCGCCGCCACCGGATGGTTGACGGTGGGATTGGCGCCGATGATCACGATCACTTCGGCGCGCGTCACGTCCATCACCGGGTTCGACACCGCGCCCGAGCCGATCCCTTCCAGCAGGGCCGACACCGAGGAGGCGTGACAGAGGCGCGTGCAATGGTCGACGTTATTCGTACGGAAGCCCGTGCGCACCAGTTTCTGGAACAGGTAGGCTTCCTCATTGCTGCCCTTGGCCGAGCCGAAGCCGGCCAGGGCTACGCCGCCGTGCTGGTCGCGGATCTGCGCCAGCTTGCCGCCGGCCAGCGCCAGGGCCTCTTCCCAGCTCGCTTCGCGGAACACTTCCAGCACGCGGCTGGGGTCCATGGTGAAGTCGCCGCTTTTCGGCATGCCTTCGCGGCGGATCAGCGGTTTCGTCAGGCGGTGCGGGTGATGGGCGTAGTCGAAGCCATAGCGCCCTTTCACGCACAGGCGGCCCAGGTTGGCCGGGCCCTGGCGGCCCTCCACGAAGAGGATCTTGTTGTCCTTGACGTTGTAGGTCAGCTGGCAGCCGACGCCGCAGTAGGGGCAGACCGAATCGACCTGCTTGTCCGGGATGTTCAGCGCCACGCCGCGCGCCGGCATCAGGGCGCCGGTCGGGCAGGCCTGCACGCATTCGCCGCAAGCCACGCAGGTGGAGGCCCCCATCGGGTCGTCCTGGTCGAACACGATCTTCGCGCCTTCGCCGCGGAAGGCCAGGCCGATCACGTCATTGACCTGCTCGTCGCGGCAGGCGCGCACGCAGCGGGTGCACTGGATGCAGGCGTCCAGGTTGACGGTGATGGCGGCGTGGGTCGCATCCAGCTGCGGCTGCACGCGCGTGGCGGCGAAGCGCGGCTTGCCCACGCCGAGCTTGTCGGCCCACAGGTCGACCTCGTTCTTGCGGGTATATTCCGCTTCCGGCATGTCGGACAGCAGCAGTTCCAGCACCATCTTCTGGGCGCTGACTGCGCGCGGGCTGTCGGTCTTCACCTTCATGCCGGCGGACGGGTGGCGGCAGCACGAAGGCGCCAGCACGCGTTCGCCATCGATCTCCACCATGCAGGAGCGGCAGTTGCCGACCGCCTCGAAACCCTCCTTGTAGCACAGGCGCGGCACCTCGATGCCTTCGCGCGCGGCGACTTCGATCAGGGTTTCGTGCGCCAGGGCCTGGACTTCGCGGCCGTTCAGTTCAAAGGTGACGACGGGAGTGGGAGCATTCATGGCTGCACCAATTCATGTGGGAAGTACTTGATCACGCAATCGACCGGGTTCGGCGCGGCCTGCCCGAGGCCGCAGATCGAGGCGTCGCGCATCACCTGCGACAGCTCGCCCAGCAGGAGCGTGTCCCATTGCGGCCGGTGGATCAGGTCGAGCGCCTTGGCGGTGCCGTTGCGGCAGGGCGTACACTGGCCGCAGGACTCGTCCTTGAAGAAGGCCATCGTGTTGCGCGCGGCATCGACGGCGCTGTCCTGGTGCGACAGCACCACCACGGCGGCCGAGCCGATGAAGCAGCCGTAGGGCTGCAGGGTGTCGAAGTCGAGCGGGATGTCACCCATCGAAGCCGGCAGGATGCCGCCCGAGGCGCCGCCCGGCAGGTAGGCGTAGAACTCATGGCCGTCCAGCATGCCGCCGCAGTATTCATCGATCAGTTCGCGGATCGTGATGCCGGCCGGCGCCAGCTTCACGCCCGGCTCGCGCACCCGGCCCGAGACCGAGAAGGAGCGCAGGCCGCGGCGGCCGTTGCGTCCGTGACCGGCGAACCACTCGCCTCCCCGCTCCAGGATCTCGCGCACCCAGTACAGCGATTCGAAGTTGTGTTCCAGCGTGGGGCGGCCGAAAAGGCCGACCTGGGCCACGTAGGGCGGGCGCAGGCGCGGCATGCCGCGCTTGCCCTCGATCGATTCGATCATGGCCGACTCTTCGCCGCAGATATAGGCCCCGGCGCCGCGGCGCAAGTAGATCGGCGGCATGTTCGGCACCGGCGGATCAAGCTGAAGCTTGTCCAGCTCTGCTTCCAGCATCGCCCGGCAGCCGTGGTACTCGTCGCGCAGGTAGATGTAGATGGCCTCGATGCCGACCGCCCAGGCGGCGATCAGCACGCCTTCCAGGAAGCGGTGCGGGTCGCGCTCGAGGTAGACGCGGTCCTTGAAGGTGCCGGGTTCGCCTTCGTCGATGTTGACGGCCATGAGACGCGGGCCTGCTTCGGCGCGCACGATGCGCCATTTGCGGCCCAGCGGGAAGCCGGCGCCGCCCAGGCCGCGCAGGCCGGAGCTTTCCATCGTGGTGATCACGCCTTCGACGTCGCGGCAGCCGTCGATGCAGTCGCGCAGCAGCGCGTAGCCGCCAGCGGCGCGGTAGGCGGCGTAGTCGATGTGGGTGGTGACGGCGTCGCTCACCTGCTTGGTGGCGACCTTGGCGAGCACGGTCTCGAGCGTCGCCTGCGGCACGGCATGCTGCCCCACCACCGCCGCGGGCGCCTGCTCGCAGCGGCCGACGCAGGGCGCCGCCAGGACGCGCACCTCGCGGCCGAGCAGCGCAGGCAGCTTCTCCAGCAGCGTGCGCGCACCCGCCATCTCGCAGGACAGGCCCGCGCAGACGCGCACCGTGAGCGCGGCGGGGGCTGCCTCGCCCTCCTTCACCACGTCGAAATGGTGGTAGAAGGTGGCGACCTCATAGACCTCGGCCTGGGCCAGGCGCATTTCCTGCGCGAGCGCGGCCAGGTGCTGGCTGCTCAGGCAGCCGAAATGGTCCTGGATCTTGTGCAGGTGCTCGATCAGGAGGTCGCGCCGGCGCGACTCAAGGCCGAGCAGGCCCTGCACTTCCAACAGGGCCTGGGGGTCGACGCGGCGGCCCTTGGGGGCTTCGCGCTTGCGCTGGCGGCTGGCGCCGGCGGGGGCGATCGGGATGATGGGGTGGTTCATGGTTTCGTCCCTGGTTGTTCTGTGTAGCGTAACTCTTTATTGGTGCGGTGTGGCTGTTCAACTACCTGTTGGACGCGTGGGCGGAGGACCGCCCACCCTACGGAAACCGATTTTGTAGGGTGGGCAATCCTTTGCCCACGCGTTCAAATCCCGTGTGAAAACACGCTACTTGAACAACACCGACGCCTTCTGCAAGGTCACCCAGATCCCGAACATCAGCGGAATCCCCACCGACATCCAGGCAAAGGCCGTGACCGCCGGGTTGACGGTGGCGACAGCGCGGCCGGCGCGTGCGCCGCCGGTGGCGGAAACATCGCGCTCCTGCGCCAGCTTCTTCTCCGCAGCCAGTTCGGCATCGGTCATGAAGTATTTGTCGTCCAGCGGCTTGATCATCGCATTGAGCACGATGCCGACCACGACCAGGCCCGCCAGCACGTACATGGTGATGTCGTAGGCCTGCGCCTTCGGCACGCCGTGTTCGATCTGGTACTCGCGGATGTAGTTGATCAGGAGCGGGCCGAGGACGCCGGCCGCGGCCCAGGCGGTGAGCAGGCGGCCGTGGATCGCGCCGACCATCTGGGTGCCGAACAGGTCGGCCAGGTAGGCCGGCACGGTGGCGAAGCCGCCGCCGTACATCGACAGGATGATGCAGATGAAGCCGACGAACAGCGCCAGGTGGCCGTTGTGCGCCATCGACGGGATCGCCGCGTAGAGGAAGAAGCCGAGCACCAGGAACACGAAATAGGTGGCTTTACGGCCGATGTAATCCGAGCACGAGGCCCAGGCGAAGCGTCCGCCGATGTTGAACAGGGACAGCAGGCCGGTGAAGCCGGCGGCGATCGCCGCGATCTGGCCCTTCTGCGCCGCGTCGAGTTCGTTGAAGCCCAGGTCGATGCCGATCAGGCGGCCGCCAAAGACTTCCTGCAGCAGCGGCGAAGCCATGGCGAGGATGCCGATGCCGGCCGAGACGTTCAGGAACAGCACGCCCCAGATCAGCCAGAATTGCGGGATGCCCCACACGCGGCTGGCGTGCACGTGGCGCTGGGTGATCATGGTGCTGGCGGCCTTGGCCGGCGGGGTCCAGCCTTCCGGCTTCCAACCCGTGGGCGGCACGCGGTAGGTCAGCGCGCCGGCCACCATGAAGACGAAGTAGATCGCGGCCAGCACCAGGAAGGTCTCCCACACGCCGACCGAGGTCGGGGTGGCGAAGTGCTTCATCAGCTTGTCGGCCAGGGGCGCGCCGATCATGGCGCCGCCGCCGAAGCCCATGATGGCCATGCCGGTCGCCATGCCGCGGCGGTCCGGGAACCATTTGATGAGGGTCGAGACCGGCGAGATGTAGCCCAGGCCCAGCCCGATGCCGCCGATGACGCCGGAGCCCAGCCACATCAGCCAGATCTGGTGGGTATAAATGCCCAGTGCCGAGATCACGAGGCCGCCGCACCAGCACACGGCCGAGACCAGGCCGGCCTTGCGTGGCCCTGCGTGCTCGAGCCAGCCGCCGAAGAGCCAGGCGGCCAGGCCCAGGAAGACGAAGAAGATGGTGAAGATCCAGCCCAGCATCGAGATCTTCCAGTCGCAGGTGCTCGAGAAGATCTGGGCCATCAGGCCCATGTCCGCCGGGCAGGCGAGCGATTCGGTGATGCCGAGCGCTTTCGACAGCGGCAGCCAGAACACCGAAAAGCCGTATGCCATGCCGATGCACAGGTGGATCGCGAGCGCCGCCGGCGGCACCAGCCAGCGGTTGAATCCCGGCCCTGCGATCGTGTGTTCCTTGTCAAGAAAACCCAGTCCAGCCATGTCCCCTCCTTGTCGTTGTACGTGATGGAATATGCTTTAAAAAGCATATTATTTCGTCAAACTTTGTATTTCCAAGGAGCGTAACATGGTGTTTTTCAGCAAGAAATAGGCTATTTTTAGCATATGCTTACCATCCACATTCGCCCGCACTGGGAGATCAGCGTCAAAGGGGAAGCGCCGCTCGATACCGCCGACCTGCTCGGCCTGCTGCTGTCCATCCAGGACACCGGCTCGATCGCCCAGGCCGCGAAATCGGTGAAGCTGTCCTACCGCTACGCCTGGGGCCTGCTGCGCGCGGCCGAGGAACTGTTCGGCGAACAGCTGCTGCATACCGGGCGCGGACGCGGCACCCAGCTCACGCCGCTGGCGCAGAAACTGGTATGGGCCGACCGCCGCATCGCCGCACGCCTCTCGCCCACCCTGCAAAGCCTGGCTTCCGAACTCGAAGTGGAACTGGGACGCATCACGGCCGGCCGCACGCGGCCGCTGCGCCTGGACGCCAGCCATGGTTTCGCGGTAGCGGCGCTGATGGGCTGCGTCGATCGCGACGCGCTACCCATCGATTCGCGCTACCGCACCAGCACCGACGCCGTGATGGCGCTGGCGCGGCGCGATTGCGACCTGGCGGGCTTTCACGTCCCCATCGGGCGCTTCCAGGCGCCGACCGTGGCCTGGTACCTGCGCTGGCTCGATCCGGAGCAGCACTGCCTGGTGCGGGTCGCGGGACGCGAGCAGGGCCTGATCACGGCGCGCGGCAATCCGCTCGGCCTGCGCGGCCTGCACGACCTGGCCCGCGCGGACGTGCGCTTCGTGAACCGCCAGGCCGGCTCCGGCACCCGCATGCTGCTCGAGATGATGCTGGCGGCGGAAGGCCTGGCTTTTGACGCCATCAACGGTTTCAACAGCGCCGAGTTCACCCACTCCGCGGTGGCCGCCTACATCGCCAGCGGCATGGCCGATGCCGGCATGGGCATGCGCGCGGCGAGCGCGCAGTTCAAGCTCGACTTCATTCCGCTGCTGCACGAAACCTATTATTTCGCGCTGCGCCGCGACGCCCTCGAGGGCGCGGCCATGAGCCAGCTGCTGGAGCTGATGCGCCAGCCGGCCTACCACAAGCTGGTGGCGGCACTGCCGGGCTACGACCCCACCGGGACGGGTGAGGTGCTGTCGATCCGGGAGGCGTTCTCGCTGTAGGCCTTGCCGGAATGGGGGCGCGCCGGTATAAAGCAGCCCTCATGATCGATCCCGCCACCCTCCCCCTTCGCATCAGCGATATCGTGCGCATCCAGGCGCAGCGCACGCCGTTCGCGCCCGCACTCGTCGACAGCGGTCGCGCCTGGACCTACGGCGAACTGCAAGGCGAAATCGAACGCCAGGCAGACTGGCTGCGCCAGCTCGGGGTGCGCGCGGGCGACCGTGTCATGCTGGTCTCCGAAAACTGCGCCGCTCAAGTCGCACTGCTGTTCGCCATCGCGCGTCTCGATGCCTGGAGCGTCAACGTCAACGTGCGTCTCAGCGAAGGCGAGCTGGCCGCGATCCGTGCACACTGCACGCCGCGCCGCGTGATCCATGCGACGAGCGATGGCGTGGAGGCTGGCCCGCTCGATGCGGACACGGCACCGGAAGCGGTGCGCGCGGATGGCGCACAGATCGCCGCCCTGGTCTACACCACCGGCACGACCGGCAACCCCAAGGGCGTGATGTTGAGCCACGCGAACCTGCTTTTTGTAGCCGCCACGTCCAGCCGCCTGCGCGGCCTGGTTCCAGGCGACCGGGCGGCGGGCGTGCTGCCGATCTCGCACGTCTACGGTCTCACCTCCGTGATGCTGGGCACCCTGTACGCCGGCGCCTGCCTGCACCTGCTTGCGCGCTTCGACGCGGCGACGCTGCTGGCGCAGATCCGCGCAAACGAACTCACCATCGTGCAGGGCGTGCCGGCCATGTATGCGCGCCTGCTGGCGCTGGCCGGGCCGGGGCCGGTCGCATCGGCACTGCGCTTCTGCTACGCCGGCGGTTCGCCGCTCGACCCGCAGCTCAAGCGCGCGGCTGAAGACCTGTTCGGACTGCCGCTGCACAACGGCTACGGCCTCACCGAGAGCGCGCCCACCGTGTGCCAGACCCGCCTCGACGCGCCGCGCGCGGACACCTCGGTCGGCCACCCGATCCCGGGGGTCGAGGTGCGCATCGAGCAGTCGGGAGAGTTGTGGGTGCGCGGGCCGAACGTCATGGCCGGCTACTACCGGGACGCGGCGGCAACAAAGGCGGTACTGAAGCCCGATGGCTGGCTCGCGACCGGCGACCTGGCCAGCATGGGCGAGGACGGCGCCCTCTTCATCCAGGGACGGCTGAAGGAGCTCATCATCCGCTCCGGCTTCAATGTCTACCCGCCGGAGGTCGAGGCGGCACTCAACAGTCACCCGGGCGTGCTGCAGTCGGCGGTGGTGGGACGGCCTGGCGCGGATGGGGACGAGGAAGTGCTCGCCTTTGTCGAGACCAGGGACGAGGTCGACGCCGAGGCGCTGCAGGAATGGCTCGTGCCGCGGCTGGCGCCCTACAAGCGGCCTTCACGGATCATCTTCATGGATGCGTTGCCGGCTGCGCCCAGCGGCAAGATACTGAAGCACCAGCTGTTGTAGGGTGGTCGGGTCCCCCGACCGCGCGTTCAAATCACGGTTGCAAACACAATCGCGTCAATTCACCCGATAGTTGAACGCGCGTTCGGCGAAGCCGAACACCCTACCGGCGGCGCTTCTTCCAGTTGTAGTCGGCGCCGGTCACGTCCACGCCCGGGTGACCCACAACGTCGGGATGCTCGGAACACATCGTCACGAAGCGCACCCCCTCGCCTTCGCGCTGGCGCTTGCGCAGCTCTTCCATGAACTGCATCGCCCCCACCATCTCCGTGGTCTCGAACAGCTTCTCGTGCGGCGTGCACCTGTCTTCTTCGACGATCGTCCAATACACCATGTACATCACAATCTCCTGTTTGCCGCATTGTCGCCCGAACGTGCCCCGCCCGGCGCACCGATTGCTTCCTGTCGAGTCCGTAGAATTTCCAGTTAGCAGAAGTTAAGCGCAAAAATGAAGAACATGATTACAAAACGTAGGACTTGTCCGAAATAGCCTTTTTATGTGGGCTACTTCACACAACCCGTCGCACGTGGCAATTAGGCTGGAGCCTGTCTTCATAAAAGCGGGTCAGAACATGAACACTCCGATGGATTCCCAGACCACTTTCCTCTCGAACGACGCTACCGAACTGGCGCTGTGGGGCGGACTAGAATGCACGGTCAACCGTGTACGCGACAATTACTTCAGCCAGATGGACCGCAACGGCCACGCCGAGCGCCTGCAGGACATCGAACGTTTCGCTTCGCTCGGCATCAAGGCGGTCCGCTACCCGGTACTGTGGGAGCGCACCGCACCCGACGGCATCGAATCGGCCGACTGGACCTGGTCCGACGAGCGCCTGCCCGCGCTGCGCGACCTCGGCGTCAACCCGATCGTCGGCCTGATCCACCATGGCAGCGGCCCGCGCCATACCAGCCTGGTCGATCCCGCCTTCCCCGAAAAGCTCGCCGAGTACGCCGGCGCGGTAGCCGCACGCTACCCCTGGGTCGAGTACTACACCCCGGTCAACGAACCGTTGACCACGGCGCGCTTTTCCGGCCTGGCAGGCGTGTGGTACCCGCACGGCAGCGACGAGTCCACTTTTGTCCGCGCCCTGATCAACCAGTGCCGCGCGGTGGTGCTGTCGATGCGCGCCATCCGCGCCGTCAACCCGGATGCCAAGCTGGTCCAGACCGACGACCTGTCGAAGACCTACGGCACCCCGGAAATGGAAGAGATCACCACCTTCTTCAACGATCGCCGCTGGCTGAGCTGGGACCTGCTGTGCGGGATGATCGACGAACAGCACCCCTTGTGGAACTACCTGATGGAGTCGCAGGCCACGCCGGAAGAACTGCGCTGGTTCCGCGACAATCCCTGCCCGCCGGACGTCATCGGCGTCAACTACTACGCGACCAGCGAGCGCTGGCTGGATCACCGTCCGGAGCGCTATCCGGAATCGCGCCGCCACGTCTACCGCGGCGTCCCGCATGCCGACATCGAGACCCCGCGTGCGCTGGCCACGCCGACGCCCGGCATCGCACCCCTGCTGATGGAGACCTGGGAGCGCTACCGCCTGCCGATCGCCATCACCGAGGCCCACATCGACGCCAACCGCGAAGACCAGCTGCGCTGGCTGGTGGAGATCTGGAACGCCGCCCGCAAGGCGCGCCAGCAGGGCGCCGATGTGCGCGCCGTGACGGTCTGGGCCCTGCTCGGCTCCTATGACTGGAACTGCCTGGTCACCGAATGCCGCGGCTACTACGAGCCGGGCCCCTTCGACGTGCGCGGCGGCGAACCGCGCCCGACCGCGGTGGCCACCCTGATGCGCGAACTCGCCACCGGACGCCCGCTGTCCAGCCCCGTGCTGCAGGGCGAAGGCTGGTGGCGCCGTCCGGGACGCTTCCTGTGCAAACCAGTGGCGACCCGCACCGCGGTGGCGGACATCGCGATCCGCAGCCAGTTCAAATCCAATGTGGTGCAGCCGATCCTGATCACCGGCGCCACCGGCACGCTGGGCTCGGCATTCGCGCGCATCTGCGAGAAGCGCAACCTGGCCTACCAGGTGCTGAACCGCCAGGAGATGGACATCACCGACCCGGCTTCGGTGGAGAGCGCCATCCAGCGCTACAAGCCCTGGGCCATCATCAATGCCGGCGGCTACGTCCGCGTGGACGAGGCGGAGGTTGACGCCGAGCGCTGCATGCGCGAGAACACCCTCGGGCCCACGGTGCTGGCCCTGGCCTGCATCCGCCACCAGCTGCGCTTCATGACCTATTCGACCGACCTGGTGTTCGACGGCACCAAGGGCGCGCCCTACGTCGAGTCGGACGCCCTGAACCCGCTGGGCGTCTACGGCCGCAGCAAGATGGAAGCCGAGCAGCGCGTGCTGGACGCCGATCCGCAGGCCCTGGTGATCCGCACCAGCGCCTTCTTCGGCCCCTGGGACCGCCACAACTTCGTGACCCAGGCCCTCAATAGCCTGGAAGCGGGCCAGCCCTTCCAGGCGGCCGGCGACATGGTGGTCTCGCCCACCTATGTGCCGGACCTGGTCAACGTCTCGCTCGACCTCCTGATCGACCGCGAGCGCGGCGTCTGGCACCTCACCAATGCGGAAGCGCTGACCTGGGCCGAACTGGCGCGGCGCGCCTGCGACGCGGCGGGCGTGGATTCGTCGAAGCTGGAAGTAGTGTCAAGCGAGAGCTGCGGCCATGCGGCGCGCCGGCCGGAATTCAGCGCGCTCTCGAGCGAACGCGCGCTGATGCTGCCTTCGCTGGACGACGCGCTGCGCCGTTACGTGGAAGCGGTGCAGGACCGGGCCCACGGCCGCGATGCGGAGCAGCCGGGAGAGGCCGCGCACTACGCGAGCTGAACGCGAACGGCCGGTACGAAAGCGCACCCGCCGCGGTGCGCTTTTTTGCGCTTGTTATCGCACATGCGAGATATGACAGTGTCAACATCCGCCTGCCGGTACTTGATTGGCTAGGCTAGGCGACGCTGGCTGGCTGACCGCCGATCAGCTTGCACCCACACTCCGTTGTGCATCCCTCGACCGCAACAGGTAAGCCGTTCACGGTGAAGGACTTGAAGGCAGTGACAATCTTATTCACACCGTGCGGTTTCCCTCCAGGATAGACCTGCGGGCAGTCGACCTTATCCCCGAGTCTCGCAATCGAGCGCCCACCAACGTCATGGTCTGGCGAGCCGCTGATGACGGTTCCGCCGTGATCGGTTTTGTCGCCGACCGTGATTATTTTCAGAGACATAATTTTCTCTGCTGTGCTGATGACATCAGTAGGTCGGCGCGCCGTCCGGTTCAGGCTCGAGCGCGTCCTGGATGCCCTCCCAGTCGGGCAGTTCCGCGGGCGGGAGCGGCAACACTTTGTCAAGTCGGGTTAGCCGCAGGTCAGGGTTGATGTCTAGCGCGTCGGAGATTTGTTCATACCTTTCTGAACGTGCAGGATCGGGCAAGATCTCCAGTGCCTTGAGCGCATTTTGTTCCTGTTTGTCGCGCAAGCTCCAATCCTTGGTGTCAAACATCAGCATGAGTACCGCAGCTGAGCGCTGATGTCCGAGCCGCGTTCCCGCTTGATAGTACTCGATCGCTTTCGCAAAATTGTTGAAGACCTTCGCTGTAACTGCAAGATCGTACGCTGCAGGACCATGGCCTTGCCTATACGCGCACATCACCATCGCTTCCTCGGCATCGTGGCGCTCGGCCTTCAGAAAGGCACCCGCCAAGGTCATCTGCGCTTCCGGACTGCCGAGTTCCGCCGCTTTCCGGTAATAGGCCCAAGCGATCTGCCTGTCCTGCACAGCGCCGCCGTAGCCATGTTCGTGGGCGACACCGAGATCGTAGTATCCCCACGCCTGGCCCGCTGCGACGGCCGAGTGGACGATCTCGACCGATTTGTCCGCGTCGGGATCGAGTACATGGTTGGAGTCGAGGGGGCCGAGACCAGATCGGTAGAAGTAGGCCATCAATGCGCGCGCGCCCCAGTCGCCCTGATTCGCAGCGGCCTGCACGTCGTATAGGATGCTGAGCGCTTCCTGGCGCGTCAGCTGCCATTCGATCTTGCTGCGCCACAGCTTACGGGCATTGATGTAGAGCCTGTAGGCGGCCGGGTCGCGGGTTTTCGGCATCGTGTCCTTCCACCGGCCGCAACTCGGAACCGGGCCATTCACGTCGAACGCCTGCAAGCCAGCGGGAATCGTATGCATCCTCACGTACTCCACATGTCGTTGTAAGAAATAAGCACCGATCGCAAGCGCGACCGAAGCGGCGGCGATATAGATCCTGCGGTGGCCTGACGGTCGCATATCAGATTACCGGCGAACCGGGTTGCCTGTTTACATGAAAGGTGGCGACCTGACCCTTCAGGGGCTGGCGGTTCGCCATCGCTTTGCTGTTGTCTTCCATCAGTGCGAGCCATTTGTTGAAAGTTCTTCCCATATCGCCAAAATGCGCTGGCCCTTCATCCTTGGTGCATTGTTGGAACAGCTTCTTGCGTAAGTCAAATGCGACATCCTTGGCTTGGCTGAGCAGGTTCAGCTCGCTGTCCAAGGCCATGCTACGCACGTTCAGGTTCGCGGACCCGACCGTGAATGCAGCATCGTCAACGATCGCCACCTTGGCGTGGATATACGTCTCTTCGTAGTCGTCTGGCGAGCTCGGCTTGGAGGCACCACTCCACATCGATCCCATCAGCGCCTTAATGCCGCGCTTTTCCAATTCTTCCGCCGTAATCGGCATCTTCGCTTTGCCGCGCTGTGCCTTCGCCACTGCTTCCTCGTGCTCGACCTTCATGGTGTCGCTGCGTCCAAGCTGCAGGGCGATATCGTAGGTCGCCAGGTCCATGCCGTCCGCCTCAGGCGTCGAGGTCAGGATGAATACATAGATGGGCTTGGTATATCCCGCACCGCGTAGTTTCTCGACGCACTTCGTCAAGTGAGTCGCCCAGTCCTCATACTGGATGTACTGGTTCTGGAGGAAGATGTAATGCTGGGTGAGTCGGGTCAGGTTGGCATAGCATTCCTTGATCGACTTTTCCTTATAGGCCGGGTAAGTGCGCATGAGCTGCGCGCTGTGCTGGCCACCGCGCAGGATGAAGTCAGCGGCCTTAAGGTGCTTCCTGCTTTGTACAAGCGGTGGAACTTTCTCTGACATTATGTTGGTCGCCTTAGCCGCAGCGAGCGCCGCTTTAGCAATCAAACCTGGCGGCGTCATCCAAAGTGCATTGAACAATGTCGAATTCGCCTGCCCGGCCTCTGCCCATCCATAGCAGAAATTGTGGTTCAGGTCGTACAGGACAGGTCCGCGCACGCGCAGTGATACGTCCTGGTAGGGCTTTGCCGTAAAGCCGTATTCCCTTTCGAATTCGACGAGACGCGCAGCTCTACGCCGCGACGCTTGCCCAGGTTGATCCCGATACATTTGACGGTCATACAGGTCTCGCGCTTCATCCATTACGGCGTCCCACTGACCAACTGCCTCGGTCGGATTTTTCTTGTAGAGCGTCTCCCGACGTGAACATTGGAAGCGATGCTCGACCGTGTCCCAGAAGTCCGTTGTCGAGTTATGGCCCATTACGTAGCCGACAGCGCGGTCCGGCGTTTCGTAATCAATCAGGATCATCTTTTGATGATGGGTAGGATAGATGGCCCCGAGGATACCTTTGGCTCCGATCTTGTACCGCTCACCCGCGAGTGACGGTAACACGAGCCCGAGCGCGACCTCACGCGTTTGCAGCGCAATCTTCGGTATTTTTCCTGCAATGATTTCATCGAACCATTCGCGGTTGTATTGGTCGTGTGTTTCGCCAAAATAACCGGCATAGGCGCCGATCGTGGGAACGCGGCCGCCATACAAACCAGGATTGTTTTTTTGGACCGCATAAGAGGCTGCATTGTCGTGCCAGACCAGCAGGCGCACCATGACCGGATTCTCGGCCCGAGTCGCAATCTGCTTGAGCAAGTCACCATAACGTATACCGTCTTCGGCCCCGCTACCCCGAACCAGCACCATGCCAGGATCGAATCCCCAGGTAATGATGTCCACACTACGTTGGGCCTTGAGGAGATCCTCTTGTATGCGTTTGAACACTTCCTCGCCGCAGATAAGGGGTTCGAGCTGACAGGCATGGCGCGGCGGGTATGTGCCATGCTTGATTGTCCTGACCCACCAAGAGGAGGACAGGCACTGGTAGGGGCCTACTTCCTTGTTGTAGCAGAGCTTCTGTTGGTAGAGTCCTGCATTCTCGTCCATGCTCATTTGCGTCCTTTCCAAAACAAGCCGGTTGTATAGGTCAGGCCTGGTCACTGGACCATGGGTTGGCATCGATCCTGTCCTGGTCCAGGGATACCGAGTCCTCGGACAGGAATCCTCCCGGATTCTCATAGCCGTGGTAGCCCACGCCCGCGTTGATCTCGTGCTGCTCGACATAAGCACTCGGCTCGATATCGAACGATTGGCCGGTTGGGAACTCCACCTTGTAATTTGCCGTGGCCTCGAGTTCGTGCGCAAACTGAATGTTTCCTTTGTCGTCGACCTTGCCCTGCTCGATCAGCGCCCCGTCTTTGAATAGCTTGAAGGGCATGTCGGCACCGGACCTTCCGGCGGCTTCGGCGTGGCTGCCGAAGTGCAGTGCGGCGCGACCCTTTCGCAGTACATCGGCGACGGGCGGCATGGCAATGGCCATTTCCATGTTCTTCGGGTTGGTCAAGCTGTGGTGCTTGGCATGGGCCACAAAAGTGCCGTTGGTGCCATGTTCAATCCCACTGGCTGCGAACTTCACGTAACTGCCGCCCCCGTTGATGACCACCTCTTCCTTGGCACTGATCGTGATCCGGTTGGCCGTGTGTGTGATCTCCAGCTTCGCCAGGAGCTTGATGTTGTCCGTCAGCGCCTGCAGGTCGATGTCACCGGCTGCGGCAACCATCTTCATACCGGCCTTCTGGACGAACAGCCGGATGGTCTGGCGGATGCTGGCGAAGAGATGCGTACCGGCTGACAGCGACAGGCTTTTCCCGGTGGTGAGGGCCGTGTGGCGGTCGCTGGCGATATGGGTGTCGCCGGCGGTCGTCGTGGCGATGCCAGCGGGGCTCGCGAACACCAGGTGCGGTTTGCCAAGTTCAGGAAAACCACCGGCCTTCGACCCCGTGCCCTGGACCGCATCGTTCTGCTCCTGCAGGAGATCCGCAACGTCTTCCTGGTTACCGGCCGGTTCCTGCGCGCCGTTCTTGTGCGCGATTTCCGCCAGCAGTTGATGCTGTTCAGCAGCGAGCGTGAGGCGGCGCACAGTCTCCGCCATGTCCTTGATCGGCCCGCGCGCGCCCTGCCGCGCCTCGGTCGTAATCAACAGCCCCTTGGCGGCGCGCGCCACACCGTGCCCATCGGTGCGTAGTTCCCAACCTTCGCCACGCGCATCCTGGCGCCCGCTGGTGTTTTCGATGCGCGTGATGTGTCCGAGCGAGAGCTGGCTGCATTGGTGGTCGCTTTTGATCTGGGCCTGGATCTGTTCCTTCGTATCGTCCAGGATGAGATGGTTGCCGCGCGCTCCACCGCCCAGCTCCCGGCTACGCAGGCCAGCGAGTGCGTGCTGTTTTGGCAGTGACCATGGGGGCATATGCTGCCCGTTGTAGACGGCGCCAAGAATCAGCGGATGGTCGATATTTCCGTTGGCGTAGACGACTGCCACTTCCTCACCCACGCGCGGCAAGCGGATCTGGCCGAATTCGCTGCCGGCCGCCGGCGTCATCACGCGAATCCAGGGCGAGCTGTTCTCGTCATGCTTGCCGAGGCGGTCCCAGTGGAGCTGCAGCTTGACGCGCCCGTAGCCGTCCGTGTGGATGTCGGCGCCGGCCGGCCCGACCACGGTGGCAGTATGCAAGCCCATGTAAGTAGCGGGCTCGCTGTTGTAATGCAGGCCGGGACGCCAGCGAATGTCCTTGCGGATGCAGGAAAAACGGTTCTTGTAGAGCGACAGTGCGCTCGGGCCGGCCTGATAGTTGTTCGATACCTCATGGTCGGCGGACAGGATCAGGTAGTAGCGGTCTTCAATGCTGCCGCCCGGCTCCGGATCGTGCTTGCGCGAGCACGCTTCGGCGCTGAAATGGCCGCCGAGCTTGAAGGTGCGGCCGGGCAGCACGCACCGCTCGTTGCCCTCCGCCTCGAAATACTGCGTGCCCTTGTCAGCTTCGTCCATGCGCCGCCCCGCCAGTCTTTCGCCGTCAGCGTGCATGCGAAAACCGTATGCCCCGGTGTCCTCGTAGATCTCATAGGGAAAGAAATCGCCTTGCCGGTTGACTGAAGGGGCCTCGGCGTGTTGCGCACGTGGATTCTTGTAGTCGAACGACACCAGCGTGGTCCGGCCCGATCCGAGACGTCGCACCGCAGTCCACTCGTGGATGCCATCATCCTCGCGCGAGCCGCCCTGGTCGTGGTACGAGATCACGTACGCTTCCTCATCGATCGGCTCGGCCTGCAAGCTGTTATCCGAAAGCATGAGCTTGTGGCGGCCAAATTCGTGCTCGTACCAGTAGTGCAGTCCGAGTGCCTCCCAGCGCCGGTGCAGATGGTTGTAGTCGGTCTCGTTGTACTGGTTGGCGACCGTGAGCTTCGGATCGTCGCCAGTCAGGTGCATATGCCACTCGGCCTGGCGATAGTGCTTGATGGTTTCCTCAGTGATCTCACGCACCGTCTTGTTGTGGAACGACACGCAATCCTTACGCAACCGGGCGAACGCGAGCCAGGGTTCGAAGACCATCTGGTAAAAGGCGAAGCCACCGTCGCTGCGCACGAAACGGAATTCGGTGACATAGCCGTTGAAATAGCGCAGAGAACCATCTTCGCGCACTAGGGAAATGGTCACCATTTTTCCCATCACGACCTTCAGCGGAATGCGCGGATCGTCCGATAGCACGTCAAGCACGCCACGGAAGGAGCGGGAAACCGCTTCGTGAAAGACCAGCTTGTTTGGGAGGAGGGTCGCGGGCGGGCCATCTTCGTGAGGAAAGTCCAGCCGCATGATCCGATTGTGCTGGGATGCTCCGTTGAACGCCGACAGCGCAGCGCCCGCCGCGATTGCCTGGATATCGCCCACTGATTGCCTCCGATGGCCGCCCGGCATAACCGTGGCGAAAAAGAAAAACAGCGGCTAGCTTATCCAGATACTGTCAATTTGAAATTGCGTAGGATCAACACGTTTCCCTGTGCCATGTCTAAAATTTTCTGACAATTCTTCTGGACGAGGTCAGGCATGCTGAAAACCGCGAAACGTCATCGGCAAGTGCCTGCCGCGAGCTCGGTTGGCCAACAGACAACGCCCAGAAACGGTTTGGTCAATATCGGACCAGCGCTCGTTCGCAGTCCCATGCCACGTCTTTTTGGACGGCCCTGCCCAGTACAGTTCCGGGCGCAGGGTGCGCTCGACGCTTGGACGGATGCGCTCGGGAACACAGCACTCTGGCCCCTTTGGCAGAATCCGGGCACGCTGTGCTGGCAGATCAGACAAGAAATCCTGCGTCAACTGGAAAGCATGGAAGCTCTTTCTTCGGTATTCGCGCAAATTAGCGCCGAGGATCGCCAGCGGCTCGCGTTTCAAGCCAGCACGAACCTGAAGTACCATTTGAGCGAAGGAACAGTGATTGAGGCGACACCGGCTCTGGAAACGCTACTAGCGAATTCGGACGTCGATCTCAGCTTGCCGATGAGTATGGTCGCCCCGCCTTACCGGGCCCAATACCTGCGTTTCGGCGAAGTAGCGAGCCAGTATCTCAAAGTGCCGGATCCGCAGTCTCCCGATCACTGCTTCGACGGAGTGTTCTGTTTCCTGACCCGGCACACCACGCCTGGCGAGACTGGAGGGAAGTGCTGGACGCTGGAACTCGTCTTCATCAGCAAGCGCCAGGACAGCTACGGTGGCCATATCTCGCTGCTCGGCGAAACGGATCGGGGAGACATCACGGTTGGCGGATGGCTGGACGAGGTTCTCGGCGGCGCGGCAGTGAACATGCGTGAGCTTCATCGATCAATGCACACCGCGGTCAGCTATGTGGTGCGTGTTTTCCTCTATATGGCCTTGAAGCAGGCGCGCGTGACACCGAACCGCGCGTATGACGAGGCGCTCCGCCGCGCCGCAGGCCTGGGGGAGCGCAAGCGCGCCAAACTGTTGCAGAAGTCGGCTTCCCTCTACAACGGCATCCTCATCGGCCCCGAATCATTGCCGTCGGGCGCTTCGAAAAGTGTAGCGGGAGGCGGCGTGGCGCCTCACTGGCGCCGTGGCCATTTTCGACTGCAGCCCTACGGGGCAGGCAATCAGCAGCGCAAGCTCATCTTCGTCGCGCCGGTCCTGATTCATGCAGAGCAGCTGCAGGACAACTTGCCGGCACCGAAACCGTATCGGGCCGGCGCTACAACACTCGACGAGATTCGACCGCGCTAATGCGCTTTAGAGCGGCGAACGAGGCGCGCAGCCTGCCTTGCCGCATCAAGAAATCCAGCCAGCTCGAGGTGAACCATGAACGCGTATTACATCGATCTCGGGTACAAGGACGTCCGCATCGGCATGTACGACCGCCTGGATTTCGACCAGGACGGCATTCCCCGCTACCGTTACCCGACCGGGCTCTACTACAACATCACTTTCATCTGCCATTTCGCGCTCTACCACCATTCGCGCTGGCTCAAGTTCGGGCGGCTCGAAGACCTGCTGCTGTTCCTGCGTGTCAGCGATTGGATCGTCCTGCACGGTGAGGAAAGCGCGGACAGCTTCATCTTCCCCTACACCTTTCCCTACGCCTGCCCGCATGCGCACCTGTCGCCGCCATGGATCTCGGCGCTGGGACAGGGCCGGATGCTGTCGGTGCTGTCGAGGGCCCATGCGATCACGGGGAAGGAAGAATTCCTGCGCGCGGCGCACAAGGCGATGCGGCCCTTCGAGCTGCCGTCCAGCCAGGGCGGCGTGCAGGCGCGGTTTCCCGACGGCGGGATCGGCTTCGAGGAGTATCCCGGCGTGCAGCCGAACCTGGTCCTGAACGGCCTGATCACGGCGCTGGCCGGCCTCTACGACCTGGGCGAAACGGGGAAGGCGCCGCGTGCCTGCGAACTGTTCCGCCAGGGTGTCCTGAGCCTGGAGGCCAACCTGCACCGCTACGACCTGGCCTACTGGAGCGCCTATGACCTGACGGGCTATGTGGCGAGTTCCAACTACCACCTCTACCACATCATGCAGCTCTGGGCCCTATACGAGATGACGGGCCGCGAGGCCTTCAAGCACACCACCCTGAAGTGGCAGGGCTACCGCAAGGGTCCGCGCTTCCACGCCACCTACCTGGTGTCGCGCGGGCGCACCTGGCTCAACCAGCAGCTGGCGTAGGGTGGTCGGCTGCGACGAACTGCAGGCGGTACAGGTTCGCGTACATCCCGTTCGCGTCCAGCAGTTCGGCATGCGTGCCCTGCTCGACGATGCGGCCGTGCTCCATCACCACGATGCGGTCGGCCCGCTCGATGGTCGACAGGCGGTGCGCGATCACGATGGTGGTGCGGCCGGCCATGAGGGTCTCGAGCGCCGCCTGGACTGCGCGTTCGGATTCGTTGTCGAGCGCCGACGTGGCTTCGTCGAGGATCAGGATCGGCGCGTCCTTGTAGATCGCGCGGGCGATCGCCACGCGCTGGCGCTGGCCGCCCGACAGGCGCATGCCGTTCTCGCCGATGCGGGTCTCGACGCCCTCTTCCAGCTTGGCCACCACGTCCGTCAGGTGCGCGGCCTTGACCGCGGCCGCCAGGCGCTCGTAGTCGATGGTTTCGAAGCCGTAGGCGATGTTGGCGGCCAGGGTGTCGTCGAACAGCACCACGTTCTGGCTCACCATCGCCAGCTGCGAGCGCAGGCTGGCCAGCCTGATGTCCTGGTAGGGCACGCCGTCGAGCAGCAGGCGGCCGCCTTCCGGATCGTAGAAGCGGGTGACGAGGTTGACGAACGTCGACTTGCCGCCGCCGGACACGCCCACCAGCGCCACGGTCTGGCCGGGCTGCACGTCGAGCGTCACTTCGCTCAGGGCGGGGTTCATCGCGTTCGGATAGCGGAAGGTGACGTTCTCCAGGCGCAGGTGGCCCTGGGCGCGGCCCAGCTCGCGGGCGCCGGTGTCGACTTCCGGCGGCGAGTCGATCAGGTTGAACACCGTCTCCGCCGCGGCGATCCCGCGCTGCATCGGGCCATTCACCTCGGCCAGGGATTTGAGCGGCGTGAGCAGCATCAGCATCATCGTCACGAACTGCACGAATTCGCCCTGCGTCATGTTCGCCTGGATCGCCAGCACGACCACCAGCGACAGCGCCATCGCGGTGGCGATCTGGGTGATCGGCGTGGTGGCCGCAAAAGCGACCGTCATGCGTTGCGAGAAGCCGAGCAGGGCCTGGCTGCGCTTGTGGAAGCGGCTACGCTCGTAGCGTTCGCCCGAGAACACGCGGATCACCTGGTGGCCGCGCGTGGCTTCCTCGACCACCTGGGTCATCTCGGCCGTCACGCGCAGGTTCTCGCGGTTCAGACGGCGCAGGCGGCCGGTAGTGGTGCGCACGATCACGGCGGTGAGCGGGACCACGACGATGGCGACCAGGGTCAGCTTCCAGTTCAGGTAGAGCAAGGTGGCGAGCAGGCCGATCACGACCAGGGTGTCGCGCACGCAGGCGACGAACACCGACTGCAGCATGTCGACCACCTGGCGCACTTCGTTCACCACGACGTTGATGATCTTGCCGGTCGACTCTTCGTGGAAGCGCGCCACCGGCAGCCGCAGGATGCGGTCGAAGACCTGCGCACGCAGGTCGTTGAGCACGCGGCTGGTGACCCAGTTGTTCAGGTAGGCGGTCGAGAAGGTGCCGATGCCGCGCAGGATGAAGATCGAGACCAGCACGCCGGGGATCCACCACAGGCTGAAGGGGACTTTCTCCTTGAAGCCGAGGTCGATCAGGAGCTGCAGCGCCTTGCCCAGCAGCGGCTGGGTGGCGGCGGTGAGCGCCATCGACAGCAGCGCGAGCCAGGCCCGGGTCTGGTAGGGCTTGACGACGGCCAGCAGGCGCCTGACGATCGTCTTGTTGTCTAACTTATTGTCCATGCTTGTTGTCTAGGTTGTCGTTCGCGGCCTTCGCATTCAGGCAGAAGCCCATGAGCAGGAACACCATGAGCGCGTAGAACATGCTGCCCTTCAGGGACCAGAAAATGACCTCGGTCAGGCCGAAGCTGAAATAGCTGAGCACCACCAGCATGCCGGCCAGCGCCGGCGCGAACATCTGCGCGGCCTGGGGGCTCAGGGGCGATTCGCCGCGGTAGGCGCCGCGCCCCAGCGCGCGCGCGAAAAAGGCGAACGGTGCGCCGAGGATGGCGATCCAGGCCGCCAGGCCGAAGACGCCGCCGGTGGCCATGGCCTGCAGCGCGTCGTTGTGCAGGTGGTCGGGCGTCAGCACCACGTCCTGCAGCTTGCCCTCGTCGACCAGGCGGCGCAGTTCCTGCCGCACGGTCGAGGGGTCGCGCCCGAACAGCGGTTTTTCCTCGATCAGGTAGCGCGCGCCGGTCCACAATTCGAGGCGGATGCCGACGTTGGTGAAGGCGCTGCCGCCGTCCATCCAGGTCTGCACGTCGTAGATGCCCTGCCCGACCCGCTGCGCCATGCCGGTGGCCGGGATGAAGAAGGTCGAGGCGAACAGCGCAAAGCTGCCCACCACCAGCAGGCGCACGCGGCGGCTCTTGAGCAGGCGCGCATAGGTCAGGAACAGGATGGCGGCCAGCGCCAGCGCGACCCAGCCGCCGCGGGTGCCGGTGACGATCATGGCTGCCAGCCCGGCCACGGCGCCGATCGCGGGCAGGATCGCCTTGCGGGTGCTGTGGCGGTAGTCGATGGCAGCGGCCAGGGCCACCAGGCACAGGCACAGCGCCAGGTCGCCGAAGGTGATCGGATTGAGCCAGCCGCCGGGGCGCAGCACGTCGTCCACGATGCGCTGCCAGGCGACGAAGGGCAAGGCTGCCACCGCGCCGGCGGTCACGCCCCACCACAGCGTGGCGCGCTGCGGCTGTGCCAGCAGCACCAGGGCGGCCGCGCTCAGGCCCATCAGCATGCGCGCGGGCTTGTCGAGGTAGCGCAGGTCGGTTTCCGGGCGCAGCAGCACGCAGGCCAGCGCGAGCAGGAGGTTGAAGCCGAAGGCGGCCACCACCCAGCGGATGTCCTGCCAGTGCGGGCGAAGCGCCTGCCACGCCTTGCGTGGCACGATCAGTGCGGCAAGCACGAAAACGATGCTGCTGAAGCCGATGCCGGACGGGGTGATGAGGCTGAGGAAAGGGAACAGGAAAACCAGCACGCCGATCAAACGCTGCATCGGCGTCCCGATTGCCATCGGATTATTGTTCATTCATGTTCTTGTAGGATATTCTTGCCTGCCTTGTAGCGCGTGTTTATTGGACCCCCATGCAGCAATCCCCGACCATTTCTGTCGTGATCACCACGTACAACCGCCCCGACGCCCTTGCGGCGGTGGTGGAAGCCTGTTTCATGCAGGACGACAAGAATTTTGAAATCATTATCGCTGATGACGGCTCGACTGCCAACACGCGGGACACCATCGCACAGCTGGCCGCGGGCGCGCCGGTACCCGTAAAACACGTCTGGCAGCCGGACGAGGGCTTCCGCGCCGCCATGGCCCGCAACCGCGGCACGCTCGCGGCAACCGGCGACTATATCATTTTCCTGGACGGCGACTGCGTGCCGCAGCGCGACTTCATCGCCCGCCACCGCGCATTGGCACGCCCTGGCTTCCTCGTTTCCGGCAGCCGCATCCTCCTGAGCCAGGCCCTGACCGAACGCGTGCTGCGCGAGCACATCGACGTCGCCGGCATGAGCCTATCCGCCCGCCTGCGCCACCGCCTGCGCGGCGACATGAACAAGGTGCTGCAGACGATGCTGCGCTGGCCCGACCTTGGCCGCGTGCGCCGCGGCTTCAGCTGGCGCCGCATCAAGAGCTGCAACCTGGCCGTCTGGCGCGCGGACCTGGACAAGGTCAACGGTTTCGACGAAAGCTTCGTGGGCTGGGGCCACGAGGACTCCGACCTGGTGCTGCGCCTGTTCCACGCCGGCGTGCAGCGCAAGGACGGCGCCCTGGCCACCGAGGTGCTGCACCTGTGGCACCGCGAGGCCAAGCGCGACGAGGAGTCCAGCAACCGCAAGGTGGTGCTGGAGCGCGCGGCGAACAAGACCATCCGGGCCGTGCGCGGACTGCGCGAACATGCTGGCGAAGCGCCCTTCCCCACCGCCGGCTGATGCAGGGCGCATGTTCTTGGCATGCATAGATTGACCGTCCGGACAGGGGCATGCAATCATCGATTGATAAGCCAACTGTCCCGAAAGGTAGGTCAACGTGCGTCAAATGTATGCATTTCTTCTTGCAGCAGCGGTTTCCGGCGGTGCCGCCGCACAGGCTTACCAGCCAGATTTCGACCCCGGTAAACTGAAAGGCCCGGCCAAGGGCCCTGCGAACGAGGTGATGGTTCTCGGCTCGCCCCACCTCTCCTACTTCCCCAAGACTTTCGATCCCGCCACCCTGCGCGGCCTCGAGGACCGGCTGGCGGGTTGGCGCCCGGACATGATCAGCATCGAGGCGATGTCGGGGGCGCAGTGCGACCACGTGCGCCGCTATCCGGGCCGCTACAAGGATACCGTCGAGACCTATTGCTGGGATCCGGCGCCGGCCCGGGCGGCCACCGGGCTGGACGTCCCGGCCGCCACCGCGCAGGCCGAGGAGACGCTGGCGTCGTGGCCCGCGAACCCATCGGCGAGCCAGCGCCGCCGCCTGGCCGCCCTCTTCCTGGCGGGCGGCGAACGCGCCTCGGCCACCGTGCAGTGGCTGCGCCTGCCGGAGGCCGAGCGGCGCGCCGGCGACGGTCTCGACGACAAGCTGGTGGAGGTGCTGAACAAGCTGAAGGACCGCCGCGACGAAAGTTACCTGATCGCCGCCCGCCTGGCCGCGCGCCTGGGCCACGAGCGGGTAATCGCGATGGACGACCACACGGCCGACCGCATGGTCGCGGATGAAGCGGGCTGGGGCGCCGCGATCAAGAAGGCCTGGGACAACCCGGCGGCGAACAAGCGCCGCGCGGCCGGCAAGGCGCTGCAGGAGAAACTGGGAACGCCGGAAGATGTACTGGCGGCCTACCGCGTCTACAACGCGCCGGAAGAGATGCGGCTTGCCCACCAGGGCGACTGGGGCGCGGCGCTGGAAGAGCCGTCACCGCAGCGCTTCGGGCGCCAGTACGTCGGGTATTGGGAGACCCGCAACCTGCGCATGGCGGGGAATATTCGCGATGCGATGACGCCGCGGCCGGGCAGCAGGATGCTGGTGGTGGTGGGAGCGTCGCACAAAGGCTATCTGGAAGCGTATTTGCACCAGATGCATGATGTGCGGGTGGTAGACACGGCGCCGCTGTTGAAGTGATGCGTTAGCGGCGTGCGAAGTTTTCGTAGGGTGGGCAAGTTCCTTGCCCACGCGTTCAACTGGCGAAAGCGTCGCCACGGCGCATCCGTGAATTGAACGCGTGGGCGGCTCCAGCGCACAGGAAAATTGGTATCCCGGGTATAGCCGCCCACCCTACGACAATCCGAATCAGTACTCCACCGCCACGTCTTTTGCCCCGATCACCAGCTCCAGCTGCTGCTTGAGCGTATCCGACGGCGCCACGCGCCAGTCGTCGCCCAGCTGCAGCGTGGCTTCGACGCCCTGCGGCTTGATGCGCAGGCTGACCGGCATGCCGTCCGCCAGGCGGTGCGGCTGCAATACCTCGGCCAGCTTGGCCGGGTTGAGGTCGCACGACACATCCATCTCCAGCTTGAAGCCGTACTGGATGCGCGCCGCGGCGATGTCGAAGGCCTTCTCGGCCGTGATGCGCAGGCCGCCGTTGAAGCGGTCTTCGGACACCTTGCCGACCACCAGCAGGAACTCGTCTTCCTTGAAGATGTTCTTGTTCTGCTCCATCAGCTCGCTGTAGATCGTGACCTCGACCACGCCGGTCTTGTCGTCGAGCGAGACGATCAGGATCTTGCCGCGCTGGGTCATCTGGGTGCGCACGCCGGTGATCACGCCGCACAGCATGCGCGGGTCGCGCGAGGGTTCCAGGTCCTTCAGCTTGGTCTTGGCGAAGCGCCGCACCTCGGCCGCATAGGAGTCGAACATGTGGCCCGACAGGTAGTAGCCGAGCGCGATCTTCTCTTCGGCCAGCTTCTGGCGGTCAGTCCACGGGGTCGCCTTCACGTATTCCGGCGGCGCCACCAGGTCGGAATCGTCGCCGCCGAACAGGCTCACCTGGTTCGCGCTGGCGGCGGCCTGGCCGGCCGCTTCCATCGCGAAGCCGACCGAGGCCAGCAGCACTGCGCGGTCGACGCCGAAGCAGTCCATGGCGCCGGCGCGGATGAGCGACTCGATGGTGCGGCGGTTGATCTGCTTGCGGTCGACCCGCATGCAGAAGTCGAACAGGTCCTTGAACTTGCCGCCGTCAAGGCGCGCGGCGATGATGGCCTCGATCGCGCCCTGGCCCGCGCCCTTCACGCCGCCCAGGCCGTAGCGGATGTTCGCTACCTGCTTGCCCGTCACCGAGCGCGGCAGGCCTTCCGGCGTGAAGCGGAAGTGGGACTCGTTGACGTCCGGCGGCAGGATGGTCAGCTTGCAGACATCGATCGCGTCCTCGACCAGGATCTTGATCTTCTCGGTGTCTTCCATCGCCAGCGACATGTTGGCTGCCATGAACGCGGCGGTGTGGTGCACCTTCAGATACGCCGTGTGGTAGGACAGCAGCGCATACGCGGCCGCGTGCGACTTGTTGAAGCCGTAGCCCGCGAACTTCTCCATCAGGTCGAAGATCTCGTCGGCCTTTTCGGTCGACAGGCCGTCTTTCGCGGCGCCCGCGCGGAAGATCTCGCGGTGCTCGGCCATCTCCTCGGCCTTCTTTTTACCCATCGCGCGGCGCAGCATGTCCGCGCCGCCCAGCGAATAGCCGCCGACGATCTGCGCCATCTGCATGACCTGCTCCTGGTAGACCATGATGCCGTAGGTCTCGGACAGAATCGATTCGGTACGCGGGTCCGGATAGTCGAACTTCTCACCGTGCTTGCGCTTGCAGAAGTCGGGGATCAGGTCCATCGGGCCCGGACGGTAGAGCGCCACCAGCGCGATGATGTCCTCGAAGCGGTCGGGACGCGCGTCTTTCAGCATGCCCTGCATGCCGCGCGATTCAAGCTGGAAGATCGCGACGGTCTTGGCGTCGGACAGCAGCTTGTACGAAGGCCGGTCGGTCAGCGGCAGCGTCTCGAGGTTGAAGTCGGCGTCGGCAGGATCGAGCGCGCGGATGTAGTTCACCGCGCGGTCGAGGATGGTCAGCGTGGTCAGGCCCAGGAAGTCGAACTTCACCAGGCCGACGGCTTCCACGTCGTCCTTGTCGTACTGCGAGACCACGCCGGCGTCGCCGCCCTGGGTGTACAGCGGGCAGAAATCCGTGAGCTTGCCCGGCGCGATCAGCACGCCGCCGGCGTGCATGCCGATGCCGCGGGTGATGCCCTCGACCTGCTGGGCGAGGTCGAGCAGCTGCTTGACCTCTTCCTCGTTTTCCAGCCGCTCCTTGAGCAGCGGTTCCTCTTCGATGGCTTCCGCGATCGAGACCGGCTTACCCGGCTTGAACGGGATCAGCTTGGAGATGCCGTCGCAGAAGTTGTAGCCGAAGTCGAGCACGCGGCCGACGTCGCGGATCGCGCCTTTTGCCGCCATGGTGCCGAAGGTGGCGATCTGCGATACTGCATCACGTCCATACAAATCTTTTACGTGCTGGATCACGAGTTCGCGCTTCTCCTGGCAGAAGTCGATGTCGAAGTCGGGCATCGAGACGCGTTCCGGGTTCAGGAAGCGCTCGAACAGCAGGTTGTATTTCAGCGGATCGAGGTCGGTGATCTTCAGCGCGTACGCAACCAGCGAGCCCGCACCCGAGCCGCGGCCCGGGCCGATCGGCACGCCGTTGTTCTTGCCCCACTGGATGAACTCCGCCACGATCAGGAAGTAGCCCGGGAACTTCATCTTGATGATGGTCTGGTTCTCGAACTCGAGGCGCGCCTCGTAGCGCGGGCGCTCCTTCTCGCGCTGCTCTTCGTTCGGATACAGCTGCACCAGGCGCTCTTCCAGGCCCTTCTTGGTTTCCGAAACCAGGAAGTCGTCGATGGTCATGCCATCAGGGGTCGGGAAGTCCGGCAGCTGGGGCTTGCCCAGCGTGAGGGTGACGTTGCAGCGCTTGGCGATCTCCACCGAGTTGGCAAGCGCGCCCGGCAGGTCGGCGAACAGCTCGGCCATCTCCTGCTGCGACTTGAAGCACATCTCTTCGTTGAAGCGGCGCACGCGCTTGGCGTTGGCCAGCATCTCGCCTTCGGCGATACAGGTGCGCGCCTCGTGGGCGATGAATTCGTCCTTGCTGATGAACTGCACCGGATGGGTCGCCACCACCGGCAGCCCCTGGCGCGAAGCGAGGGCCACCGACTGGCGCACCACCTGTTCCTGGTTGGCCTGGCCGGCGCGCTGGATCTCGATGTAGAAGTGGCCCGGGAAGATGCGCGACCAGCGCTCGGCTGCGCGCTCGGCGCGTTCGATGTCGCCCTGCTCGAGGGCCTGGCCGACGTCCCCGAAAGATGCGCCCGAGAGCACGATCAGGGCATTGGACTGGTCCACGCTTGGTTCCAGCGTGGAGGTCGAGGTGGCGAGCGCTTCCAGCCATTCGACGCGGATCTCGGCGCGGCCCTTGTACTGGTTGGTGAGCCAGGCTTTCGACAGCAGCTCACACAGCTGCAGGTAGCCGGTGCGGTTCTTCGCCAGGATCAGCAGGCGCGAGGGCTTGTCGCGGTTGTCGTCGTTGGTGATCCAGGCGTCGACGCCCACGATCGGCTTGATCCCCTTGCCGCGCGCCGCCTTGTAGAAGCGCACCAGGCAGAACATGTTCGCCAGGTCGGTCACCGCGAGCGCGGGCTGCCCGTCCTTCGCGGCGGCTGCCACGAGGTCGTCGATGCGCACGAGGCCGTCGACGATGGAGTATTCGGAGTGGACGCGGAGGTGGGTGAAGATCGGGGAAGTCATCCCGATATTCTACCCCGGACGACACGATCCGATGTTGGCAATAAGCACGCACCTTGGATCTGTAACGGCCGGTATAGCGTCGCTCCCGCCCCTCGCCAACTTGGCGCGAATGTTCATAGATAAGCCCTTATTCAACTTAACGAATCATCTATGGACCTATCATACGCTGCGCATGTTTATAGATAAGATCTTATCTACTATAATGACTCAACTACGGAGCTATTCGATCATGCCCAAGAAACTCACCCCGACTGAAACCTGGCCGACGCTCGTGCAGGAACGCCTCAGTATATGGGGCAGATGCATCCGCACCCAGCGTCTGCGCCAGCGCGTGACCGTGATGGACCTGTCCACCAGACTGGGGATCTCGAAAACGACCCTGCTTCGTCTTGAGAAAGGGGATCCGGGAGCGGGGGCTGGAGCTTATCTGACAGCGCTGCTCGCCCTGGGTGTCGCTGATCGGGCAGTCCCGGCGCTGCCTGCGGAACTATGGCAAGGTGACTTCGGCCAGCGCGTCAAGTTGAGTCAGCAGGAAAAAGGCGGCGCAGATGCTGAATATTTCTAAACCGCTTTTTGTCTACCTCCAACGACCGGACACCGGCGATTGGGTCACGGTCGGGCGATACAGGAAAGGCGGGCCGGGCCAAGGCTTTTTCCTGTATGCGCCCTCTTATGTCGACGCCGGCCTTTCCTGGTCGATCGACCCGAAAAATCTGCCTTTCCTGCCAGGCGAGGACCTCCCTGCGCCACGCTACCAGGGCTTGCACGACATCCTGCGGGACGCTTGTCCAGATGCGTGGGGGCAAGCTTTGCTGCGTCGGGAACACAATCTTGCGGAAGACGCGACACCGCTCCAGTACCTGCTCAAAGCCAGCAACCTCGACCGCTGGGGTGCCCTCGCTGTCGGAACGACCGCCAGGCCGCCAGGCGCAGTGATGAACCATCCCACGCTTCCCCAGCTCGACGAGATCGTCGAAGAGCTGGCGGCACTGGCAGAACGCCGCCCTGCCATACGCGCCAGCATCCGGGCCCGGCTGGTGCAGACCGCCAGCGTGGGCGGTGCGCGACCGAAAGCGACGGTGCGGGGAGAGAACGGCGAATTCTGGCTGGTGAAGCCGGAGGTCGCTTCCGACGTGGCGAACATCCCCTTGCTCGAGCACGTAGGCCAGAAATGGGGCGCTGCAAGCGGACTGCGTTTTGCGACGACGGTCTATCACCCTGCGGCAGGCGGCCGCAGCGCGGTACGCGTGCTGCGCTTCGACCGTGCGGACGCACGGCGCCACATGTGCGTCAGCGCGGCTTCCCTGCTGCAGGCGGAGTATCCGGGGCTGCCGCAGACCGACCGCTGGAGCTATCCGCGCCTGGCTGAAGAGCTGAAGCTGATCGGCGCGCCACTGGAAGACCGGCTCGAACTGTTCGGCCGCATGGTGTTCAATGCAGTGTGCGGCAACGATGACGACCATGTGCGCAATCACGCCATCGTCTACCGTTCCGAAGAACGCCGCTGGCGCCTGGCCCCGGCGTTCGACGTCGTACCAAACCCTGTCGAGACGCCAGCGCGCCTGCATATGCAGCTATCGCTGGGGCGTTTCGACATTTCCAGGGAAGCCGCGCTGGCCGACGCACATCGCTTCGGATTCGCCGGTGCGGCGCAAGCGGCAAACTATCTCGATGTCCTGCTCCAGCGGATCTCGGCAAGCTACGATACCGCGGCGCAGTTGCTCGACCAGGAGTGGAGGCAGACGCTGCACGAACGCCTGACACACAACCTTGCCGTCCTCGGCAGCCGCGCAGGCTCCTAGATTCAGGCCTTCCCGCGCAGCTTCTGGAAGGGCCGGAACAGGAACTCGCGCAGGTTCTGCGCCTCGTCGTGCTCGTCGATGCCGGTGTCCGGCCACTCGTGGCGCTTGGGGAAGTAGGCGGTGCCGAACAGCTTGTCCCAGATCGAGGTGAAGGAGCCGAAATTGCGGTTCCAGTGCGGCAGCTCGACCGAGTGGTGGATGCGGTGGAAATGATTGTCGGCCACCACGTAGCGCAGCGGTCCCAGCGAGAGGCGCGTGTGCGAGTGGATGAACTGCCCGTGCACGCCGATCAGCAGCCAGACGATGGCCGGCGCGAAGCCCGGGTCCATCTGCACCAGGAAGCTAATCGGGATCACCATGAAGGGGATGCGGAACAGCTCCTCGGTAAAGTGGTGGTTGCTGTTCCAGGCACTCATTTCGCGGATCGAATGGTGCTCGGCATGGAAGACCCACAGGAACTTCCAGGTGTGCTGGGCGCGGTGGAACCAGTAATAGAAGAAGTCGCTCACCGCTAGGGCCAGCACCGGCGTCACCACCCAGCCGAGCATGGTCACGAGCTTGTTGCTTGAAGCGAACCATTCACCCATGCTGATGACGACCAGGGGCTTCACGCCCAGCTTGCCCCACACCATACCGAAGGCCGTGAGCAGGGACACGGTGATGACGATGTAGACCGTCCAGAAGAAGGCGCCACGCAGGCGCGACTTGAGCGAGTAGCGGTTCCAGCCGATCGCCAGCTCGAGCGCGAACAGGATCATGGAGGCGTACAGGATGCGCCATCCATAGTCGACCATGCCCTTGCCTGCCAGCGTCAGATATTCCATCGTCCTCGTCATCCCTATCAAATGCGGACAGTCGCTACGACGGTACTCCGCTGAATGCCGGCCATCATAGCCGAAATCCGCCCTCGCCGCAGCGCCGGGCGGGGCGATTTATTCAGGGAACAGCATGTCGAGATCGGTCTTGATCCGGTTCGACAGCAGGGTTGCGTCATGGTAGAGGAAGAGAATTTCGTCGTCGCTGCCGGGAACGAACAGCAGTTCACGCAACTGTTCGCGCTCTTTCTCGTCGAGCCGGTCCAGCATATTGCTTGAGACGAACAGCACCTCGCGATGGTAGCGCGAAAACATGGGTGCGCCCACATGGCCGAAGGAATCGGCAATGACCACCAGACGCGGCCCCAGCCCCGGGGCCTTGTTCAGGTAGCGGCCCATCACGACCAGCTTTGCCAGCATCGGCCGGAGATGCTCCGGGAAGCAGTCCGGACCATGGCACTGCGTGATCGAGGTAGCCGAGAACTCAGCATCCTCTACCATGCTGACACGCTCGATACCCGGGAACATGAAGCGGATTTCCGAAGGCTGCTCCTTGGCCACCATGGGGATCGGCGGCGCGAAGGATTCGTCCCTGCCCCAGAAATGGCGTTCGGTCATTCCGGCCACCGCGGCCGCGCCGGCGCCGGCCCAGTGGAAGTAATTTTTCGGGAAGAACATGATCCGGTCGCGCTGGGCCCGCATCTCGGCCAGCGGATGGTAGACCAGCGCACGGGCTTCGGGCTTGAGGCGGGGCGAGGCCAGCAGGCGCGCCATGGGCACGTTCTCGGGACGGCAGCGCTCGGCCGCCCATGGCTGCAGCTCTTCGCTGTAGACGACGGGGCCGCTCGGCACCACCAGCAGCTTCGCCGGAATGCCCCGCTCGCGGAAGGTCTGCTCGAAGCGGTTCAGGTCGGCCAGCACGCGCTCGAAGCGATTGAACTGCCAGCCGCAGGCGACCAGCGCGTTATAGCGATCCTTGCGATCGTTGTGCGAGACCAGGAACAGCCGCCCTTCCTGCCCGGCCATCACCTGCTGGGTCGGGAAACGATCGAACAGTTCGAAACGCAGGCGCGAGAAACTCGTGACCATCTGCGGGCGCCAGCCGAAATGGTCGTTGGTCCAGGCCTCGGCCTGGGCCGGCCAGGCCAGCACCTCCTCGAGGCTGTGCGGCCTGTTCGGCGCCGGCGCGAGTTGGCGCTGCTCGATGCTGGCGTCGACCGGCCACAGCACGGCGGCCACCATGGGCAGCGCCAGGAAGCCGGTCAGCACCAGCTTGGCGGCGTGCGCGCGCAGCAGACTTCCTGCTTGTCGAATGACACCCATGATCAGAACCGGTAGTAAAGGAAGGGGTTATAGGTGCCGCTCGCCAGGCTGCAGGCGCACAGGGCGACCGAGGCCAGGGCAAGCGGCAGGCCGGCCCAGCGGCCCGGGGCGCGCGGCGCCGGCACGCCTGGCGCGCGTCCGGTCGGCAGGATGGCCAGCAGAAGGCCGATGGCGAGCGTCACCAGTTCCAGCAAGCCGATCTCGGCCTGCCAGGGGTGACCGCCCGGATTGCCCGCCCTGCCCGCCAGCGCGCCGAAGTAGCCCAGCGCCGAATCCAGGTCGCTTGCCCGGAACCACACCCAGCCGAGCATG
>JBFLVV010000015.1:0-84509 GCA_040758275.1 Pseudomonadota bacterium | reverse complement strand
GGATAGCCGAGAAGTGTGCGAACAGATCTTCGCCGCCTTCATCAGGAGTGATGAAGCCGAAACCCTTCGAGTCATTGAACCATTTAACGATGCCAGTTGCCATTACAATTTCCTATTTCAGTTAAGTGGGCTTGCGCCCGTTTAAGATCGTTTGAAGAAGCAAGAAAGGAATGACAGACTAACTGCACTACTACCTACAACCCAACGATCCCACATTATACCGAATAAAAACGGATAGACGGCCAGTTCGCAAAATAAAAAAACTCGTCGTCGCAACAATTTCGTCAAAAATTCCCCCGTTCAACTATTTGGAGGCGTTTTTTGATTCGGCAGTAGAGAAAATATAGGGCAAGGAGGGACTGGAAATTTGCGCCGCATCAAACTATGCAGCGTTGCCTTATTGCGTGAACGCAATGCCGCCGAAGCGATTTCAGCCTAGGGAACGCGGGTCGCGGCGGCCGGCCTCGACAAACTGGCCGAGTTCGTCCAGCCAGATCGCCCAGTCGCTGTGTGCGACCGCGTCGAAGGTCATCAGGACGCGCAGGCGCTGCTCGAGAGCGCGCGCATGCTGGCCCAAGCCCCGGTAGCCGAAGGTCACGGCGGAGCCGGCCACGGTATGCAGCATGGCCTGCAGCTCGTTCGCCGCCGGCGCGGGGGCGGCCGGGTCGAGCTCCGCGCCCAGCTCGGCCAGGCGCGCTAGCGTGGACGGCAGGCTGCCGGCGAAGCTGTCGTTCGCCGAAGCCAGGCGCGAGAAGAACTGCTGGTCCGCCGCGAAGTTCATATCGGGATGCTTACTTGGTGCCGAAGATGCGGTCGCCCGCATCGCCCAGGCCCGGCACGATGTAGGCGTCTTCGTTCAGGTGCGAATCGAGCGAGGCGACGTAGACCTTCACGTCCGGGTGCGACTTCTGGAACACCTCGATGCCTTCCGGTGCCGCCACCAGGGCCAGGAACAGGATCTGCTCGCTCGGCACGCCGCGCTTCTTGAGCACGTCGACGGCGTGCACCGCCGAATTGCCGGTCGCGACCATCGGATCGCAGAGGATGAAGGTGCGTTCATTGGTGTCCGGCAGGCGCACCAGGTACTCGACCGGCTCGTGGGTGTCCGGGTCGCGGAACACGCCGATATGGCCCACGCGCGCGGACGGCACCAGCTCCAGCAGGCCGTCGCTCATGCCGATGCCGGCGCGCAGGATCGGCACGATGGCCAGCTTCTTGCCGGCGATGACGGGTGCGTCGATGGTGACCAGGGGCGTCTTGACGACCCTGGTGGTCAGCGGCAGGTCGCGCGTGATCTCGTACCCCATCAAGAGCGTGATTTCCCGCAGCAGCTCGCGGAAAGTGCGCGTCGAGGTGTCGTGCTCGCGCATGTGCGACAGCTTGTGCTGGATGAGCGGGTGGTTCAGGATGAAGAGGTTGGGGAACCGCGGATCTTGTTTCATGGTGAGTAGCGAATGTTGGGTGTGTTGCAAGGTGACCGGCATTATCCCAGCCGCGGCCCGTTTTGTCCCGCTCTTTCTAGGACGGGGCCTGCAGCGCCCGCGCCAGGATCGCGGCGCAATCGACCTGGGCGGGGAGCCGCCCGAAAGCGCCGCCCGGCTCGCGCGCGATGCGCGAGGCGACGAAGGCGTCGGCGACGTAGCCGGGCGCATGACGCAGCAGCAGCGCCGCCTTCACCGCCAGCACCAGGCGCTCGGCCAGCACGCGCGCCCCACCCTCGTCCCCGGCCATGGCCGGGAGCGCGTCGAGCAGGACGCCGGCGAAGCTGGCGAAGCGGGCATCGAGCGCCATCGCCGGTTCCATCTCGGCCGCCAGCGCGGCGTGCGCCTCAGGCAGCGACTTGCCGAGCGCGCGCAGCACGTCCAGGCACATCACATTGCCGGAACCTTCCCAGATCGAGTTGACGGGGAATTCGCGGTACAGGCGACCCAGCGGGCCGTCCTCGACGTAGCCGTTGCCGCCCATGACCTCCATCGCCTCGGCCCCGAACATCGGGCCGCGCTTGCAGATCCAGTACTTGCCGGCCGGGGTCAGGATGCGGCCCAGCAGGGCCTGGGCCGGGTCCTGGCCTTCGTCGAAGCAGCGCGCCAGGCGTAGCGCAAACGCGGTGGCGGCCTCGGATTCGAGGGCCAGGTCGGCCAGCACGTTCTGCATCAGGGGCTGTTCGGCGAGGCGCCGGCCGAACGCCGAGCGGCCGCGCGCGTGGTGCAGGGCGTGGCACAGGGCGGCGCGCATGATGCCGGCGCTGCCCAGCACGCAGTCGAGCCGGGTGTAGCCGCCCATCTCGAGGATGGTCGGGATGCCGCGTCCCGGCGCCCCCACCATCCAGCCGACCGCATCCTGGAATTCGACTTCGGAGGAAGCATTCGAGCGGTTGCCGACCTTGTCCTTCAGGCGCTGCACCCGGATCGCATTGCGGCTGCCGTCGGGCAGGAAGCGCGGCACGAAGAAGCACGACAGGCCGCTGCTGCCCTCTTCCTCGAGCTGGGCCAGGATCAGGTGGGCGTCCGCCTGCGGCACCGAGAAGAACCACTTGTGGCCGACGATGCGCCAGGCGCCGTCGCCTTCCGCGCCGAAGCGCTCCCGCGCCTCGCCGGGCGGCATCTGGAACGCCCGCGTGGTATTGGCGCGTACGTCGCTGCCGCCCTGCTTCTCGGTCATGCCCATGCCGACCAGGGCGCCGCGCTTTTCCGTCACCGGCAGCGAGCGCGGGTCGTAGTCGTTCGAGAGGATCTTCGGCAACCAGGGCGCCAGGCGCGGTTCGCGGCGCAGCGCCGGCACCGAGGCATAGGTCATGGTCACCGGGCACTGGCTGCCGTTCTCGACCTGTCCGAACAGCAGGTACTGCGCCGCGCGCGCCACCTGGGCGCCGGGGCGCGGGTCCTGCCAGGGCGCGGAGTGGGCGCCGGCCTTGACCAGTAGCGACATGAGCTGGTGCCAGGCCGGGTGGAATTCGATTTCGTCGATGCGGCGGCCCGAGCGGTCGAAGCCGAGCAGGCGCGGGCCATTGGCATTGGCCTGGCGCGCCAGGTCGAGGACCTCGGCGCTGCCCAGGGTCGCGCCGAGCGTGGCCAGGCTGTCCGCGGCCCAGCCGGCACCCTCGCGCACCAGGGCTTCGCGCAAGGCCGTATCGCAGTCGAACAGGTTGACGTTCTCGAAGCGAGCAGCCTGGTTCAGGACCTCGTGGGTCTGGAAAGCATCCATTTTTCGCATCTTTCTCGAAAAAGCGCGGCCCGACGTTGCATTCGAGCATCAATTTAGAACAGGTTCATTTGCTGGACAGCAAGAATCGGCGACAATGTCAGATGTACGTATGCTTGTCTATGCAACAACTACGCTAACGCAAAGGGCGCATCAACGCAAGCTGCTGCGTCAGCGCAAGGACTGACAGAACGGAGACTGGCTTTGTGATTTTTAATGCCTTTCAGAATCTTTCAATGCTACAGTCGCCATTGGTTTGGTAGACTTGCATGGTTTACGCACGGTATGCATAGCGAATGCGCGCGTGCCAGCAACAAGAAGGCAGACAACCAAGAATGCACACCAGTTCCATCGCCGCCATCCAGCCCGAACCCCGCAAGCCGGCGCTTATGCTGCTCGACAGCCTGCTGGAAGCGGCCGGCGACGCTGTTTTCCGCGTCACGCTGGGCGGCCAGGTGCGCGCCGCCAGCCGCCGTGCCCAACTGCTCACCGGCGTCGAGCTGGACGGACGGCCCCTGGTAGCGATGGTCCACGACGTCGACCAGCCGGCCCTGCGCGCTGCCCTCGCCACCGCCGGTGGCGCGCATGTCGGCAGCGAACCGGTCGTGGTGGAAGCGCGCTTTCGCAGCGGCGAACGCGATGTCTGGTTCGAGCTGCGCCTGGCCCTGATCGCGAGCAGCGACGACGCCCCGCTGCTGGTCGTGGGACGCGATATGTCGGCCCAGCATGCCACCGAAGAGCGCCTGCGCCACATGGCCACCCACGACGCCCTCACCGAACTGCCCAACCGGGTGCTGCTGTCCGACCGCATCCGCATGGTGATCGCCAATGCGCGCCGCTCGGGCCAGGGTTTTGCCGTGGCCACCATCGGCCTGGACGGCTTCAAGAAGGTCAACGACGGCCTCGGCCACGCGGTCGGCGACGCCGTGCTGCGCATGGCGGCAAGCCGCCTGCGCCGCACCCTGCGCGACAGCGACACCCTGGCGCGCGTGGGCGGCGACGAGTTCGTCGCGGTGCTCCCCGGTTCGGCCAACGAGGCCCAGATCAAGCTCGTCACCGGACGCCTGATGGCGGCGCTGCAGTCGCCCTTCGAGATCGACGGCCACACCATCTACCTGGCCGGCTCGATCGGCGTGGCGACCTATCCGGAACACGCCGAGGACGAGGTGCGGCTGGTGACGCTGGCCGACACCGCCATGTCGCGCGCCAAGGAGACCGGCAAGGCGCGCAGCGTCACCTACAGCCCGCGCGACGCCGGCCCGCCGGAACACGATATCTCGCTGGAAGCCGCAATGTTCAATGCGGTGCGCGAAGGCGAGTTCCAGCTGTATTACCAGCCGATCGTCGACGCAGCAAACCGTACCATCGAGGGCTTCGAGACCCTGATGCGCTGGAAGCACCCGACCCTGGGCATGGTCTCGCCGGCGCGCTTCATCCCGATCGCCGAGACCAATGGCCTGATCAACCTGCTCGGCGCCTGGGCCCTGAAGGCGGCCTGCATGCAGATCCGCCAGTTCGAGGAAGTCGCGGGACGCGAACTCTACATCTCGGTCAACATCAGCCCGCGCCAGTTCAGGAGCGACAAGTTCCTCACCGTGCTGGACGACGCGCTGGCGCTGTCCGGCACGCCGGGACGCAGCCTGGTGCTCGAGATCACCGAGGGCACGCTGATGGTCGACCCGGTGCACGCGGAAGGCGTGCTCGGCAAGATGGCCGAACGCGGCGCGCGCATTGCGATCGACGATTTCGGCACCGGTTACTCCAGCCTGGCCTACCTGAAGCGCTTCCCGATCTCGGTGCTGAAGGTCGACCGGGCATTCGTGAAGGACCTCCCGGGCGCCGAGAAGGACGCGGCGATCTGCAAGGCCGTGCTGGACCTGGCCAAGCACCTCGACCTGTCGGTGGTGGCCGAGGGCGTGGAGACCGAGGCCCAGCTGGCCTTCCTCGACAGCCTGGGATGCCAATACGTGCAGGGCTACCTGACCGGCAAGCCGATGCCTGCCCACGTGGCGATGACCGCGCTGAAAGAAGACCTTTATACCGAACTGCTGCCGGCCGACTTCCGGGCGGTCAAACCATGACGACACATTCCGCCACCCCGCGCTCGCGCCAGGCCGACGCCACCCTCTCCCTGCTGTGGGAACGCATCCGCAGGCAGGGCGACATGCCGGGCTTCACCAAGGCCATCAACGCCATCCTCGCCTCCATGCGCGGCGAAGACGAGCGCGAATTCTCGATGACCCAGACGGTGCTGTCCGACCCCGTCCTGACCCAGAAGGTGCTGCGCCTGGCGAACAGCGGCATGTACTCGGCCTTCGGACAGCGCGTCAACACCGTCTCCAAGGCGGTGCTGGTGCTCGGCACCGAGGCGATCGGCCACCTGGCCCTGGGCCTGAAGCTGATCGAGGAACTGGCCAAGTCCACGCCCGACACCGAGACCGCCCACATCGAGATGGAAAAGGCCGTGCTGGCCGGGATGGTGGCGCAGCAGATCGCCGCCAGCGCCGTCTCGCGCGATCCCGAGGAAGCCGTGGTGTGCTCGATCCTGCATTCGCTGGGCCGGATGATGGTCACCTTCTACATGCCGGAACGCTGGGCCCAGCTGCGCGAGGCCGCCGGCCCGGGGCGCGAGGAAATCGCCGCGGGCAGCGTCCTCGGCCTGTCGCTGGAAGAAATCGGGCGCGCCACCGCCGAGCACTGGGGACTGCCGCACAACCTGGTCGCCGGCATGCGCCGCGTCGCGCCGGGCGAGCGCTTCGAGGGCTTCGGCCACGACGACTGGCTGGCCGCCCTCGGCACCATGTCGACCGACGCCGCCGACGCCCTCTGGCACGACGACGAAGCGGGCGCCGCCCGCGTGGCCGCCCTGGCTGAGAGTTTCGCCCCGATGCTGGGCGTGGAGCCGGGCAACCTGCTGGGCGCCATCGAGAAGGCGCGCGAAACCGCCTCCTCCGACCTGACGATCGCGCCGCTGGCCAAGCCGCTCGAGAAGCGCGCACGCCTGGCCGCCGCCACCCGCAAGCGCATGGCCGGCAACAAGGTCCTCATGAGCGGCGTGGCCGACATGCGCGACGCCGGCGTCAATGCCACCCCGGGCCAGATGATGTCGATGGCCCTGGAGACCATCCACAAGGGCCTGTCCTTCACGCGCTCCTTCGCGTTCCTGCGCAACCGCAAGGAAGGCAAGTACGCGGCGCGGCTGGGCATGGGCGAGGACAGCAAGGCGATGCTGCCCAAGCTCGTGTTCGACGACGTCTACGAGCCCAACGTCTTCCATGCGGCCCTGGGCAGCGACCGCGTGATCTTCATCGAGAATGCGCGCGACGCCAAGTTCGCGGCCAAGCTGCCGCTCTGGTGGAAGGCCTGCCTGAGCGAAGCGCGCTGCTTCGTCGTGATTCCGCTGTGCGCCCACGGCCAGCCGGCCGGCTTCATCTATGGCGAGTGGGACGACAGCTTCCCCTCGGTGGTGCTGAGCCAGACCGAGTTTTCGCTGCTGAACGACCTGCGTGGCCTGGTGGTGCGCACCGTCGAGCGGCGCCACCAGGTCGAGGCGGTCGCTTCGCGGGTCTGAGGCCCGCTCAGCCCAGCTTCGGGGTCGCTACCCTGACATCACCGCACTGGGCGCGCTGCATCAGCGCGTGGTCGATCAGCACCAGCGCCAGCATCGCTTCCGCGATCGGCGTCGCGCGGATGCCGACGCAGGGGTCGTGGCGGCCGAAGGTTTCGACCATGACCGGATTGCCATCCTTGTCGATCGAACGGCGCGGCGTGCGGATGGATGAAGTCGGCTTGATCGCGATCGAGACCGTGATGTCCTGGCCGGTCGAGATCCCGCCCAGCACCCCGCCAGCGTTGTTGCCGACAAAGCCCTCCGGCGTCAGTTCGTCGCCGTGCTCGGAGCCCTTCTGGGCCACCGAGGCGAAGCCGGCGCCGATTTCCACGCCCTTGACCGCATTAATCCCCATCATCGCGTAGGCGATGTCGGCGTCCAGCTTGTCGTAGATCGGCTGGCCCCAGCCCACCGGCACCTTGCGCGCCACCACGTCGATGCGCGCGCCGATCGAATCGCCGGCGCGGCGCAGCTCGTCCATCGCCGCTTCCATCCGCGCCAGCAGGTCGGCGTCGCCGGTGGCGGCAAAGAAGGGATTCGCGTGCACGTGCTCGAAGGACTGGAACGGCACCTCGATGTCGCCCAGCGCGCGCATGCAGCCGAAGAACTCGGTGCCGTACTGCTCGCGCAGCCATTTCTTGGCCACGGCGCCGGCGCCGACCACCGGCGCCGTCAGGCGCGCCGAGGAGCGCCCGCCGCCGCGCGGGTCGCGCACGCCGTACTTGTGCCAGTAGGTGTAGTCGGCGTGGCCCGGGCGGAAAGTCTCGGTGATGTTGCCGTAGTCCTTGCTGCGCTGGTCTTCATTCTGGATCAGGAGGGCGACCGGGGTGCCCGTAGTCATGCCCTGGTAGACCCCCGACAGGATCTGTACCCGGTCCGCTTCCTGGCGCTGCGTCACGTGGCGCGAGGTGCCAGGCTTCCTGCGGTCGAGCTCGGGCTGGATGTCAGCCTCGGACAGCGCCATCCCGGGCGGGCAGCCGTCGATGACGCAGCCGATGGCGGGGCCGTGCGACTCGCCGAAAGTAGTTACGGAAAACAGCTTGCCAAAGGAGTTGCCGGACATGGATTGCTCTGCTTGCAAAATGGTGGATTTAGCATTCTACCAGTCCGGGAGTCAAGCCCGGGGGAATCGCTTTGGGAGCTTCAGGCTAAAATAGTTGCTCCAAGGATACATATTTGTCCTTTCGGCCAGTCTGTAAGCTTCTGTAAAGGAAATTGCATATATACTGAGTCAAAACAAGCCCAGCCCTCTGGAGACCAATGCCTTCCTCGATGACGCCGCCGGGCCCGATGACGGATGCGGGAGACGACCGCGACGACCTGGTATTCGCCGACGAAGCCGATCACGCATCGCCTTCGCCCTCTCCCGCCGCCGCTGCGCCGGCCTGCGCCAGCGCGAGCTGGCGCATCCTGGTGGTGGACGACGACGCCGACGTGCACTCGACCACGACCTTCGCCCTGAAAGGCGTCGAGATGCAGGGGCGTCCGCTGGAATTCCTGCATGCCTACTCGAGCGAGCAAGCGCACGCCATCCTGGCGCGCGAGCCCGGGATCGCCGTGGTCCTGCTGGACGTGGTGATGGAACGCCCGGATGCCGGCCTGCAGCTGGTGCGCCAGATCCGCGAGGAGCTCGGCCTGATCGAGGTCCGCATCATCCTGCGCACCGGCCAGCCCGGCTATGCGCCCGAGCTGGAAGCGATCCGCGGCTACGACATCAACGATTACCGCACCAAGTCCGAACTTACCCGCACCAAGCTGTACACCGCGGTGGCCGCCGCCGTGCGCTCCTACGAACAGCTGCGCGCCCTGGCCGCCGGCCGCGCCGGCCTGGAACACATCCTGAGCGCCGGCGCCCAGCTGATGGCCCTGCATGGCGTGGCCGACGCGGGCCAGGGCGTGCTGCGCCAGCTGGGCGCCCTGCTCGGCCGGCCCGAGTCCGGCGTGCTGTGCGTGCGCGAGAGCGGCCATGGACGGCGCGACAGCGTGCACGTGATCGCGGCCGCCGGCGAGCATGCCCTGCTCGCGGGTTCGGAGCTGGACGGCCCGGAGCACGCCAGCGTCACGCAGGCAGTCCGGCGCACCCTCGAGCAGCGCCGCCGCCTCGATGGCGACGGCTGGCTCACCCTGCACTTCCCCGGCAAGGCCGGGCGCGATTTCGCCGCCTGCATTCCCTTCGAGCGCCCGGTCGGCGAACTCGAATGCCGCCTGCTCGACGTGTTCGCGAGCGTGGCCGCGGTCAGCCTCGAGAACGTCGAACTGGTCACCCACCTGAACCAGGCCGCCTTCCGCGACCAGCTGACGGGCCTGCCCAACCGCACCCGCCTCGTCGAACTGATCGACGCCATCCTGGCCAGCCCGCGCCGCAATGCCGCCACGCTGGCCATCGTCGACCTCGACCACTTCGCCGAGACCAACGATGCGCTCGGCCACCATTTCGGCGACCTGCTGCTGGTGGCCGTGGGGCGCCGCCTGGAAGAGCGTCTGAAAGCCTGCCCGGACGAGCAACTCGAAGTCGCGCGCATCGGCGGCGACATCTTCTGCGTACTCGGCGACGCCGCCGTGGTGCAGCCGGCCCGCATCGCGGCGCTGTTCCGCGAGCCCTTCCGCATCGACGGCCAGGACGTGCTGGTATCGAGCACGCTCGGCCTGGTGCGCCTCTCCGAACACGACGGCAGCGGCGCCGACGCCCTGAAGGACGCCGACATCGCCCTGAAACGCGCCAAGTCGCAGCAGCGCGCCGGCCACTTCTATTTCTCGCGCAGCATGGGGGTCGAGATCCGCGAGCGGGTGCGCATGATGCACGCGCTGCGCAGCGGCTTCCAGCGCGGCGAACTGTTCCTGGCTTACCAGCCGCAGGTCGACCTGGCGACCAGCCGCCCCTTCGGCGCCGAAGCGCTGCTGCGCTGGCGCACCGAGGACGGCCGCATGATCGGGCCGGACCGCTTCATCCCGATCGCCGAATACTCCGGCCTGATCGTCGACATCGGCGAATGGGTGCTGCGCCAGGCCCTGGCCGAGCTGGTGCGCCTGCGCGCCGGCGGCCACCGCGACTTCACCATGTCGGTCAACGTCTCGCAGGTGCAGTTCCGCCACCCGCACTTCGTCGACATGCTGCGCCGCGCGCTGGAAGACACCCGCGCGCCGGCCGACTACGTGGAGCTGGAAATCACCGAATCGATGGCGATGGAAGAGCCGGCACTGCTGGTCGAGAAGCTGGCGCAGGTCAAGCGCACCGGGGTGTCGATCGCCATCGACGACTTCGGCACGGGTTTCTCTTCGCTCTCGCACCTGCAGCGCCTGCAGGTGGACCGCCTCAAGATCGACCGCACTTTTGTTACCGAAATCACCGGCTCGGCGCGCGGCAGCAGCATCGCCGAGATGGTGATCCAACTGGGCCGCAACCTGGGCCTGACGGTGATCGCGGAAGGGGTCGAGGACGAACGCCAGGCGCACATCCTGCGCACGCTGGGCTGCCCGCTGGCGCAGGGTTTCCTGTTCTCGCGGCCGCTCAGCCCGGAAGCCCTGCTCGAGTGGCTGGGCAACCAGGCGCTGATCGAAGCGGCGTAATTTGCGAACCAGTGAACCGTAGGGTGGGCGGGTCTCCCGCCCACCCTACGAAACCCGTCAGGCTTCAGTCTTCCGTGGCCTGCTCGGCCGGCCAATCACGAATATAGGCCTTGAGCATGCGATTCTCGAAGCTTTGCGCCTCCAGCACCGCCTTCGCCACGTCGTAGAAGGAAATCACGCCCAGCAGGGTGCGGGCATTCATCACCGGCAGGTAGCGCGCGTGCTTTTCCAGCATGATGCGGCGCACCTCGTTGACTTCGGTGTCCGGGGTCACGGTGATCGGGCTGTCATCCATCACCTTGCGCACCGTGCCGTTGCCGAGCGCGCCGCCTTGCGCGTGCAGCTCCTTGATCACTTCGCGGAAGGTCAGCATGCCGACCAGGTCGCCGTACTCCATGACGACCAGCGAGCCGATGTCCTTTTCCGCCATCGTCGCGGCCGCCTCCACCAGGGGCTGGTCGGGCGTGACGGTATAGAGGATTTCACCTTTCACCTGCAGGATCTCGGAGACTTTCATATTGGCCACCCCGTCAGCTTGGTTAGTGATACCAGAAATATTTGTATAAGGCATAACACCGACTGTAGCCGATGCCCGCCAAAAAATCCAGCATTGCACCATTCCAGGGCCGACGCCCCATTGCGCGGCGTTAAAACAGTGCTACGATGCCGCCCATCCCAATTCACGGATGAGTAGAACACGATGAGCGGTCCACAAGATCCCGGCTTCGATACCCTGGCCCTGCACGCAGGCGGCGCCCCCGACCCGGCCACCGGCGCGCGCGCCACGCCGATCCACTTCACTTCCTCCTTCGCCTTCCGCGATTCCGACCACGCTAGCGCCCTGTTCAATATGGAACGCGCCGGCCACGTGTATACGCGCATCTCGAACCCGACCAATGCGGTGCTGGAAGAACGCATCGCCGCACTCGAAGGCGGCGTGGCGGGCATCGCCACCGCCAGCGGCCAGGCGGCGATGCACCTGGGCCTGGCGACCATCGCCGGCGCGGGCAGCCACATCGTGGCCTCGACCGCGCTGTACGGGGGCTCGCACAATCTGCTGGCCTACACCCTGCGCCGCTTCGGCATCGAGACCACTTTTGTGAACCCGCGCGACCTCGACGCCTGGCGCGCCGCGATCCGCCCGAACACCCGCGTCCTGTTCGGCGAAACCCTCGGCAACCCGGGCCTGGACGTGCTCGACATCCCGGCCGTCTCCGCCATCGCCCACGAGCAGGGCCTGCCGCTGATGGTGGACGCCACCTTCACCACGCCCTACCTGCAGCGTCCCTTCGACCTGGGCGCCGACCTGCTGCTTCACTCGGCCACCAAATTCCTGTGCGGCCACGGCACCGCGATCGGCGGCCTGCTGGTCGACGGCGGCACCTTCGACTGGGACGCCGCGCATGCAAAAAGCGGCCGCTTCCCTGAGATGTGCGAACCCTACGACGGTTTCCACGGCATGGTGTTCGCGGAAGAATCGACGGTCGCGCCCTTCGCCCTGCGTGCGCGCCGCGAAGGCCTGCGCGACTTCGGCGCCGCGATGAGCCCGCACAATGCCTTCGCCATCCTGCAGGGCATCGAGACCCTCGGCCTGCGCATGGAGCGCCACGTCGCCAACACCCGCCGCGTGGTGGAATTCCTGCTTTCGCAGCCAAGCGTGGCTGCCGTGAACTACCCGGAGCTGGAAACGCACCCCGACTACCATCTCGCCCAGCGCCTGCTGCCCAAGGGCTGCGGCGCCGTGTTCACCTTCGAACTCAAGGGCGACCGGGCGGCCGGACGCCGCTTTGCCGATGGCCTCCAGCTGTTCTCGCACCTGGCCAATGTGGGCGACGCCAAGTCGCTGGTGATCCACCCGGCGTCGACGACACACTTCCGTGTTCCGGCCGAGGAACTGGCTGCGAACGGCATCAAGGAAGGCACGATGCGCCTGTCGGTCGGCCTGGAAGACCCCGAGGACCTGATCGAAGACCTCAAGCGCGGCCTGAAGCTGGCCCAGAAAGGAGCCTGAGATGCAGCTCGACATCCAGGGCGCCCGCGCCTACGCCTACACCGGCGGCAAGCCCTTCGACCCCCTGCTCCCCACGGTCGTGTTCATCCACGGCGCCCAGAACGACCATACGGTCTGGGCCCTGCAGAGCCGCTACCTGGCCCATCACGGCTATTCGGTGCTGGCCGTCGACCTGCCCGGCCACGGCAGGAGCACCGGACCTGCCTTGACGAGCGTGGAAGCCATGGCGGCGTGGCTGGTGGAACTCCTGGCGGCGGCCGGCGTGCGGCGCGCCATCCTCGCAGGACACAGCATGGGCTCGCTGATCGCCCTCGAAGCCGCCCACCGCGCGCCGGAAATCGTGACCGGCCTGGCCATGATCGGCAGCACCTATCCGATGAAGGTGTCCGACACCCTGCTCGAGACGGTGCGCGACGACGAGGCGCGCGCCATCGACATGGTGAACATCTGGTCGCATTCCTCGATCGCGCACAAGCCCTCCTGCCCGGGCCCGGGCTTTTCGGTGATGGGCGGCGCGCGCCGCCGGATGCAGCGCATGGCGGCGCGCAATCCGGAGCAGCTCTTCTACACGGACTTTGCGGCCTGCAATGCTTACGCCAACGGTGAAGCGGCCGCGGCAGCCGTAAGCTGCCCGGTGCTCTTCGTGTTCGGCTCGAAAGACGTCATGACGCCGCCGCGCTCCACGAAGCTGCTGACCGGACTCCTGTCCCGTGGCAGAATCGTGACCGTGGACGCCGGCCACCAGTTGATGGCCGAAGCGCCCGACGCGGTGCTCGACGCCCTGGCCGGCTTCGCCAGCGCCGCGCTCAGCCAAGACGAGGAGACGCCATGACGGCACGCCACGCCAGCTTCGCGGAGTTCTACCCCTACTACCTGACCCAGCACGCCGACCGCCGCTGCCGCCGCGCGCACTTCATCGGCACCTCGTCGGCGATCGCCTCGATCGCCCAGTACATCGACAGCCTGAACGCCTGGTGGCTGCTGTTCGCCGTCGTCAGCGGCTACGGCGGCGCCTGGATCGGCCACTTCTTTTACGAGAAGAACAAGCCGGCATCGTTCTCCCAGCCCTGGTATTCCTTCCGCGCGGACTGGGTGATGTACTGGCAGATGCTGACGGGGAAGCTGAGCTGGTGATGCGGGGGTGGTGAGGGTTTACACCACCTCGTTCCAGCTCGGATTGGCGATATACGGGCGGGTATATTCGCAAAACATGCCGTCGTACTCGGCCACCAGAGCGCCTTTTTCCAGCAGCGTGTAGTGGAACTGCCGGCACGGCATGTCGCCGATCGGATGGGCGCCGATGGCGGTGATGCGCACCTCGTAGCGATTGCCCTTCCAGCCCAGGCTCTTGCCCTCCTCGAGCGCCACGAGCAGCTTGGGAAATTCCTTCGAGTAGTCGCCACCCTTTACCAAGGAGCGGCCGCCCCAGGCGTCGAAGGCATAGCCGCCCTCGCAGTCATTGCATGGCACCTTGCTCGCTTCGCGGAAGGCGGTCTTGGCCGCGCGCGCCCTGTCGAATTTCAGGTCCGAAACCGAGTAGACCGGGCAGCCGGTGTTTTCGGGCCACAGCCCGGCCGGCTCGAAGCCCTCGGGGCGCTCGCCGATCGGCAGCGGGGTGCCCTTGCGGCGCTCGCAGCCAGGCATGGCCACAGCCTGGACGGGTGCCTGTGCGACGGGAGCTGCCGGCTGGGTGAGTCCCTTGGCGGCGCCGTCCACGGCGCTGGTGACGGCCTGGCGCACATTGTTGCTCACCGCCTGGCGGGCGGCGTCGCCTGCAGCGTTCTTGAGTAGGTCGCCCCAGGACTGGGCGCGGCTGTCGTGCACGATGCCGGCGCCCAGCAGCAGGATCAGGCCGAGGTTGACGAGCGTGAGGGAAGAAGGTCGTTTCATGATGCGTGACGAAGAAGCGGGGAAGCTGCGCAGTGTAGTGCGCCCCGCCTTCTTCGTGACCCATCACCCGTGGGGGGAAATGGGCAGGGCGAAGTGCTGGGCCAGGGTCTGCTCCAGGCCCAGCTCGACCGCGGTTTCCACCTGGCGCGCCAGCGCCGCCGTGTCAAGGGCGAGCGCGGAGGCGGGCGGGCCCTCCTCGCTTGCCGCGGCGCCGCCGGCGCCCGCCACGTCGAACACGAAGAGCCGGTAGACGTCGGCCAGGCGGATGGTGCTGGGGTCGACCAGCAGGACCCAGTTGTCGGCGCTCTCGCGCGCTCCCCTGCCCCAGCGCACGCGGGCCGGCAGGTCTTCCTGCACCCGCCCGACCCAGCCGGCCGCCACCATCTTCTCGAGCAGCATCGTCATCTCGTCGTAACCGATGCGCGTGTGGGCCCGGATCGCCGCGCTCGATACCAGGGCCGTGCCGGTCGCCTCGCTGCTGCCGTGCAGGACCTTCAGCACCGCCATCGCGTCGACGAAAGCGCTGCCCGGCGCCGGCTGGTGCCACCAGCGCTCGTACTTCACCACCGGCAGCGCCGCCGCGAGCACGGCGCCGACCAGGGTGATCAGCCAGGACAGGTACATCCACACCAGGAACAGGGGCAGCGCCGCCAGGGCGCCATAGATGATGGCGTAGGTCGGGAACTGGCGGATGAAGAGCGCGAAGCCGCGCTTGGCGACCTCGAAGGCGATCGCGGCGGCCAGGCCGCCCCAGAGCGCGTCGCGCCAATGCACGCGGCGGTTCGGCACCGCCATGTAGAGCATGGTGTAGAAACCGGTGGAGAGGGCCACCGACACCAGGGTATAGAACAGCGTGCCAACGAAGGGCAGCGACTTGAGCACCCCGCCGGTGGCCGTGAACAGCTGGGAGGTGGCGGTGAGGGACAGGCCGAACAGGATGGGGCCGAGCGACACCAGGGCCCAGTAGACCAGCACCCGCTGCGACCAGGGCCGCGGGCGGCGCACGCCCCAGATCTGGTTGAAGGCGCGCTCGATCATGCCCATCATCGCGGTGGTCGTCATCAGGAGCAGCACCGCGCCCAGCAGGGACAGGCCCTTGGCCTTGCTGGCGAACTGGGTCAGGTTGGAACTGATGGTGTTGGCGATCGCCTTCGGCATCAGGGTCTGGACGAACCAGGTGTCGAGCGCCGTGCGCAGCTGGCCGAAGACCGGGAAGGTGGTGAGGATCGCCAGCACGATGGTGAGCAGGGGCACCAGGGCCAGGGTCGTGGTGAAGGTCAGGCTGCCCGCCACCTGGGGCAGCTTCTCCTCGCGCAGGCGGCGCCGCGCGAAACGCAGCAAATCGCGCGTCTCGGCGAGCGTCAGGCCGCGCGCCCGATCGATGCCGATGGCCAGCATATCCGAGGTGCTGCGCGACAGGGAGTGAACGGTCTTGGTGAGCATGGATTGCACCGCAATGCGGTCGTTACGATTCGCCCTGCACAGGGCATGTCATTTGGGCAAAGCGCCCTATAATACCAACGATGAAGCCAACCCTGACCATCCTCGTGCTCTACTACTCGCGCCACGGCGCCACCCGCAAATTGGCCGAACTGGTCGCCCAGGGCATCGAAAGCGTGCCCGGGGCCGAAGCGCGCCTGCGCACCGTGCCCGCGATCTCCACCGTGGCCGAGGCAACCCAGCCGGATATTCCCGACAACGGACCGCCCTATGTCGAGCTGCAGGACCTGGCCGAGTGCGCGGGCCTTGCCCTCGGTTCCCCGACCCGCTTCGGCAATATGGCGTCCGCGATGAAGTACTTCCTCGACGGCACCGCCGCCGACTGGGTGAACGGCACCCTCACCGGCAAGCCGGCCGCCGTGTTTACCTCCACCGGCAGCCTGCACGGTGGCCAGGAGTCTACCCTGCTGTCGATGATGATACCGTTGTTGCACCATGGCATGCTAGTCCTTGGCCTGCCTTACTCCCATCCCGAACTCATGAACACGGCCAGCGGCGGCAGCCCCTACGGCGCCTCGCACTGGGCCGGCGCGGACGGCAAGCGCGCGCTTACCGAGGACGAGCGCGTGCTCGCCGTCGCCCTCGGCAAACGCCTGGCCACCGCCGCGGTCAAACTGCAGGGAATGCACTGATGGATACCGCAAAAGTCTTTCATGCCGGCGCCATTGCCAGCCTGATCTGGCTGATCGGCTGGCTGGTGGCCTGGGAAGTCTTCGTCGCCCCGCTGCACCCGGGCGGGTCCCTGCTCGCGCTCAAGGCGCTGCCGCTGCTGCTGCCGCTGCGCGGGGTCATCAAGCGCGACCTCTACACCCTGCAGTGGTCGTCGATGGTCATCCTGATCTATTTCGCCGAAGGCGCGGTGCGCGCCTGGGCCGACACCACCCAGGCCTCGCGCCTGATGGCGCTGGGCGAGGTGGCGCTGGTGGTGGTCTACTACGCCTGCGCCCTGCTGTTCCTGCACCCGTACAAGAAGGAAGCCAAGCGCCTGGCCAAGGAACTGCTCGACAAGGTCAAAGTGCCGCATGACTGAGCAGCAGGGCTTCGACGACGCCTTGCGCGCCATCGTCGGCGGCACGCACGCCGTGTTCGACGAGGCGGGCATGGCGCCCTACCTGATGGACTGGCGCGGCCGCTTCACCGGACGCGCCCGCGCCGTCGTACTGCCCGCAAGCACCGGGGAAGTCGCGGCCATCGTCGCCGCCTGCGCCGCCGCGCGCGTGCCCATCGTGCCCCAGGGCGGGCGCACCGGCCTGGTGCTGGGCAGCGTGCCCGACGCGGCGGGCGACGCCATCGTGCTCTCGCTGCGGCGCCTGAACCGCATCCGCCAGGTCGATCCCTTCAACCGCACCATGGTCGTCGACGCCGGCTGCATCCTGCAGGACATCCAGGCAGCGGCGCTCGAGGCCGGGATGCTGTTCCCGCTCTCGCTGGCGGCCGAAGGCAGTTGCACGATCGGCGGCAACCTCTCGACCAATGCCGGCGGCACCGCCGTGCTGCGCTACGGGAATACCCGCGAACTCTGCCTGGGCCTGGAAGTCGTCACCGCGCAGGGCACGGTCTGGGACGGCCTGCGCGGCCTGCGCAAGGACAATACCGGCTACGACCTGCGCGACCTCTTCATCGGCGCCGAGGGCACGCTGGGGGTGATCACGGCCGCGGTCCTCAAGCTGCATCCGCTGCCGAAGGCGCAGCTCACGGCCATGGTGGCGCTCGACTCGGCTGGAAGCGCGCTGGACCTGCTGGTGCTGCTGCAGGAACGCTGCGGCGCCTCGCTGACGGGTTTCGAGCTGATGTCCGAGCTGTGCCTGCGCCTGGTCGCGACCCACTTCCCCGAGTTGCCGCGCCCCTTTGCGACGCCGCACCCGCAGTACGCCCTGGTCGAACTGTCCAGCAACGAGTCAAGCGAGCATGCAGCGGCCCTGCTGGAAGCCTCGATTGGAGCGGCCCTGGATGCCGGCATGGCGCGCGACGCCGTGCTGGCCAGCTCGACGGCCCAATCCCTCGGACTCTGGAAGGTGCGCGAGTCCATTTCGCCTGCTCAAGCGGCAGCAGGCAAGAACATCAAGCACGACATCTCGCTGCCCTTGTCCGCGATTCCCGACTTCATTGCCCGCACCGACGCGGCGCTCCAGGCCGCCTTCCCGGGCTGCCAGGTGGTCTGCTTCGGTCACCTGGGCGATGGCAACCTGCATTACAACGTCGCCCCGCCCGAAGGCCGCGGACACGAGGATTTCCTCGCCCACCAGGAGGCGATCAACCGCATCGTCCACGACAGCGTGCTCGCCAGCAAAGGCTCGATCTCGGCCGAGCACGGCATCGGCGCCCTCAAGCGCGAAGAACTGGCGCGCGTCAAGTCGCCGGTCGAGCTGGACATGATGCGTGCCATCAAGGCCGCCCTGGACCCGCTCGGCATTATGAACCCTGGAAAAATTCTGTGACTCCGGGGACCACCATCATGCGCACACTCCTTACACTCGCCGTCGCCTGCCTCTTCAGCCCTGCCGCGATGGCCGCTACCGTCTACAAATGCGTCGAGAACGGCAAGACCAGCTACGCCGACCAGCCTTGCGGCAAGAACCCGGTCGCGCTCGAGCTGCGGGTCGCCCCGGCGGCGCCCGGGGAAGCGGCCGAACGCCTGGCGCGCTCGAAAGCCTGGCTTGCCGGCGTCGAAGCCGAGCGCGCCGAAGAAGACCAGCGTGCGGCGCGCGCGGCACGGGCCGCGCAACGGGCCCAGCGTGACGCCCTCGTGGAACGCAAGCGCTGCGACAAGCTGCGCCTGCAGACGAAATGGGCCGAGGAAGACAGCCGGCGCGCGGGCCGTTCCGAGGCCGACAGGGAACGCATCAAAGCCAGGCGCCAGGCCGAGGCGCTGGCGGTGGAATGCCCGGCCTGAGCGTCCTCTCGCGCTGGCTGCTGCTGGGCGAATGGCGCGCCCATCCGGTACGCGCCCTGCTGGCCATCGGCGCCATCGCGGTCGGCGTCGCCATGGGCTTTGCCATCCACCTGATCAATGCCGCCGCCTTCAATGAATTCTCGGCCGCCGTCAAAAGCCTGTCCGGCCAGGCCGACCTGCAGGTGGCCGGGCGCGAGCCGCTGTTCGACGAATCGGTCTACCCACGCCTGGCCGCGCTGCCGGAGGTCGTGGTCGCCTCGCCCGTGCTGGAACTCTCGGCCGGCATCGCCGGCGCCCAGGGCGCGCTGCGCATCATCGGCATCGACGCCTTCCGCGCCGGCTTCATTTCGCCCGACCTGACCGGCGTGCCGGCCGAAGACCGCGTCACCGACGTGCTGGCCGACGACGCCATCTTCGTCTCGCCGGCGGCGGAGAGCTGGCTCGGCAAACGCCGCGGCGAGACCGTATTACTGCGGGCGGGCACCGGCGACGTCGCCCTGCGCGTGGCCGGCCCGGTGGCGCGGGCAAGGCCCGGCCAGCGCATCGCCGTGATGGACATCGGCGCGGCCCAGTGGCGCTTTGGCCAGCTGGGACGCCTCTCGCGCGTGGACCTCAAGCTGCGCGACGGCGTCGACCGCCTGGCCTTCCGCCAAAAGCTCACCAGGGAGCTGCAGCAGGCCTACCCGGGCCGCTTCACCGTGCGCCAGCCCGACGACGGCGACCAGGAAGAACGCAATGCGAACCTGAGCCGCGCCTACCGCGTCAACCTCACCGTGCTGGCCCTCGTCGCCCTGTTCACCGGCGCCTTCCTCGTGTTCTCGACCCAGGCCCTGTCGGTGATGCGCCGGCGCAGCCAGTTCGCGCTGCTGCGCGTGCTCGGCCTGAAGCGCGGCCAGCTGCTGCGCCAGGTGCTGCTCGAAGGCGCGGGCCTCGGCGTACTGGGCGCCGCGCTCGGCATCGGCGCGGGTTACGGTCTCGCGGCCACGGCGCTGCGCTTCTTCGGGGGCGACCTCGGCGCCGGCTACTTCCCCGGCATCCGTCCCCAGGTCCAGTTCACGCCGGTGGCGGCCGCCGTCTTCTTCGGGCTGGGCCTGGGCGTGGCCCTGCTCGGCTGCCTGTTCCCGGCCCTGGAAGCGGCGCGCGCGAAGCCGGCGGTGGCGATCAAGTCCGGCGCCGACGAGGCGGCCCTGTCGCGCCTCGGACGCATCTGGCCTTCGCTCATCTGCCTGGCATTGGCCGCGCTTCTCGCTTTCGCGCCGCCCGTGTTCGAACTGCCGCTGTTCGGCTACATCGCGATCGCCCTGCTGCTCATCGGCGGCATCGGCCTGATGCCGCGCCTGGCGGCGAGCACCTTCCGCCGCCTGGAGGCGCTGGTCGTGCGCAGCCCGCGCGCGCCGCCGATCCTGCCCCTGGCGCTGGCGCGCCTCGCGAATGCGCCTGGCCAGGCCTCGATCGCCCTGGGCGGGGTGCTGGCCAGCTTCAGCCTGATGGTGGCGATGGGGATCATGGTGGCGAGCTTCCGGGTCTCGGTGGACGACTGGATGGGCCATATCCTGCCGGCCGACCTCTATGTGCGCACGGCCGCAGGCGGCAATACCGGTTTCCTCACGCCCCAGCAGCAGTCCGCACTCAAGGCCACGCCCGGCGTGGCCCAGGCCCAGTTCCTGCGCACCCGTCCCGTCTCGCTCTCGCCCGACCGGCCGAACGTGGTCGTGATCGCGCGCGACATCGATGCGCGCGACCCGGGGCGCCTGCTCTTCCTGGTCGGCGAGACGGCCACGCCGCCGGCCGGCAGCCGCCCCGCCTGGGTCTCGGAAGCCCTGGTCGACCTCTACGGCGCCCGCGTGGGCCAGCCTTTCACGCTGCCGCTCGGCGGTTCGCAGGCAAGCTTCTTTGTGGCCGGCGTCTGGCGCGACTACGCCAACCAGGCCGGCTCGGTCGTCATTCGCCTGTCCGACTACCGCGCGCTCACGGGCGAAGCGGAAGTCACCGACGCCGCCCTCTACGCGTCGCGCGAAACCAGGCTCGATCAATTGGAGGCCACCGTGCGCGCCCTGCCCTTCGGCGCCGCCCTGCAGATCATGTCGGCAAGCGACATCCGCGGCATGAGCTTGAAGATCTTCGACCGCAGCTTCGCCGTCACCTACCTGCTGGAGGCGATCGCGATCGCCATCGGCCTGTCCGGCGTGGCCGCCAGCTTCTCGGCCCAGACGCTGGCGCGCGCCCGCGAGTTCGGCATGCTGCGCCATGTGGGCGTCACCCGCGGCCAGGTGCTCAAGATCCTCGCCTTCGAGGGTGGCTTGCTCACCGTGCTGGGCGTGGCCTGCGGTTTCGCGCTGGGACTGGTCATCAGCCTGATCCTGGTTTATGTTGTGAATCCCCAGTCCTTCCACTGGACGATGCAGCTGCATCTGCCGTGGGGCTTGCTGGGAAGCGTGGCCGCGGTGCTGGTCGCCGCCTCGGTGGCGACGGCCCTGGTGTCGGGTCGTTATGCGCTGTCGGGCGGTCCGGTACGCGCGGTCAGGGAGGATTGGTAATGCGGCGTTTGTTGTTCCTGTTGATGTTGCTGCTCTGCGGTTCCAGCCTCGCACAGCCCCCCGAATTCGCGCCCGTCCGCCCCGGCGCCACCTTGAGCTTCCCGCGCGACTTCGGCGCACACCCGGAATTTCGCACCGAGTGGTGGTACGTCACGGGCTGGGTCGAGACGCCGGACAAGAAGCCGCTGGGCTTCCAGGTGACGTTCTTCCGCAGCCGCACCGAACACGATCCGCGCAACCCCAGCGCCTTTGCCCCGCGCCAGCTGGTGATCGGCCACGCCGCCCTGTCCGACCCGGAAGTCGGGCGCCTGGTGCACGACCAGCGAAGCGCGCGCGAAGGTTTTGGCCTGGCCTGGGCGCGCACCGGCAACACCGACCTGAAGCTGGACGACTGGCGCATGGTGCGCGAGAGCTCGGGCAACTACCGCGTCACGATCCGCTCCAGCGAACTGACGCTGGAACTGCGCCTGGCGCCCACCCAGCCGGTGCTGGTGCAGGGCGAAGGCGGCTACTCGCGCAAGGGCGCGAGCCCCCAGCACGCCAGCCACTATTACAGCGAACCGCAGCTCAAGGTCAGCGGCAGCGTGGGCCGTTCCGGCAGCGCGCCGGTGGCGGTCACGGGCAGCGCCTGGCTGGACCATGAATGGTCGAGCGAAGCCCTGCAGCCGGAGGCGAGCGGCTGGGACTGGATCGGCGTGAACCTCGACGATGGCGGCGCCCTGATGGCTTTCCAGATTCGCAAGGTGGGAGGTGGTAAACTATGGGCGCATGCCACCCATCGCGACAAGGCCGGCAAGGTGACCCGCTATGCGCCGGACCAGGTGAACTTCACCCCGAACGCGCACTGGACGTCGCCGCGCACCAAGGCCGTGTATCCGGTTGCCACGGAGATCTCCACCGGCCCCCTGCGCTGGCAGATCGCCCCCCTGCAGCAGGACCAGGAACTCGATTCGCGCCGCTCGACCGGCGCGGTCTACTGGGAAGGCGCGGTGACGGTATCGCAGGGTGGCCGCCGGGTGGGCCGCGGCTACCTGGAAATGACTGGCTACGTGCGCCAGATGAAGCTGTAACGACGGACTGACAAAGAAGAATACGCAAGAGACGATGAGCACCCGCACCACCGGCACGACCCAATCCGACATCTCCCGCAAAGGCAGCCTCGCGGCCCTCAAGGGTTTGCTGCCCTTCCTGGCGCCCTACCGCCGCCAGTTCGTCCTGGCCGGCATCGCGCTGCTGTTCGCGGCCGGCGCCACCCTCGCCATTCCCGCGGCCTTCAAGCAGATGATCGACCACGGCTTCGGTGCAGCGGCCGGAAGCCAGAGCATCCAGCACGTCGACGCCGTCTTCCTGGCCCTGTTCGGCGTCGCCGCCGTGCTGGCCGTGGCCACCGCGGCGCGCTTCTTCATGGTGTCCTGGCTGGGCGAGCGCGTGGTGGCCGACGTGCGCGCCGCGGTCTATCGCCACGTGGTGCACCAGAGTCCCGAGTTTTTCGAGACCACCCGCAGCGGCGAGGTGCTCTCGCGCCTGACCACCGACACCACCCTGATCCAGACCGTGGTCGGCACCAGCATCTCGCTCGCCCTGCGCAACACCCTGCTGTTCCTGGGCGGCCTGGTGATGCTCTTCGTGACCAGCCCCAAGCTCTCCGCCATCATCCTGGGCCTCCTGGTGCTGGTGGTGCTGCCGATCGTGCTGTTCGGGCGCCGCGTGCGCAAGCTCTCGCGCGATTCGCAGGACCGCATCGCCGACGCCTCGGCCATGGCCGGCGAGATCCTCAACGCCATGCCCACCGTGCAGGCCTTCACCCACGAGGGCATCGAGGCCGGCCGCTTCACGCAATCGGTGGACGGCGCCTTCCAGACCGCGATCCGGCGCATTCGCGCGCGTGCCACCCTCACCATGCTGGCCATCGTACTGGTCTTCGGCGCCATCGTCTTCGTGCTCTGGCTGGGCGCCCACGCCGTGCTGGCGGGGACCATGACCGGCGGCGACCTGGGCCAGTTCATCCTCTACGCCTCGATCGTGGCGGGTTCGGTCGGGGCGCTGTCGGAAGTGATGGGCGAAGCCCAGCGCGCGGCCGGCGCCACGGAGCGCCTGCTGGAACTGTTGGCTGCAACGTCAAGCATCCAGGACCCTGCCCAGCCGAAGCTGCTCCCCCAGCGTCTCGAGAACGGCGCCCGCGTGGCGATCGAGAACGTCAGCTTCAGCTACCCCTCGCGCCTGGAAACGGCCGCGCTGGCGCACCTGTCCCTCGACATCCGCGCCGGAGAGACGGTGGCCCTGGTCGGCCCCTCGGGCGCCGGCAAGACCACGCTGTTCCAGCTGCTGCTGCGCTTCTACGACCCGCAAAGCGGCAGCATCCGCCTGGACGGCGTCGACATCCGCGACCTGTCCCTGCATACCCTGCGCGGCGCGATCGGCATCGTGCCCCAGGACACGGTGATCTTCTCCACCAGCGCCCTCGAGAACATCCGCTACGGCCGTCCGGACGCCAGCGACGAGGAAGTGATCGGGGTGGCGAAGATGGCGGCCGCCCACGAATTCATCGAGCGCCTACCGCAGGGCTATGGCTCCCACCTGGGCGAGCGCGGCGTGCGCCTGTCGGGCGGCCAGCGCCAGCGCATCGCGATCGCGCGCGCCCTGCTCAAGAACCCGCCCCTGCTGCTGCTCGACGAAGCCACCAGCGCCCTCGACGCGGAGTCGGAGCGCCTGGTGCAGCGCGCGCTGGAAGCGGCCATGGTCGGCCGCACCACCCTCATCATCGCGCACCGCCTCGCCACCGTGCAGCGCGCCGACCGCATCATCGTGCTGGACGAAGGCCGCGTGGTGGAGTCGGGCACCCATGCCGAGCTGGTGGCGCTTGGCGGGGTGTATGCCAAGCTCGCGGCCCTGCAGTTCCAGGCGCATGCGCCGGTCGACGCCCACCTGGGCTGAAGCATAACCCATGGTTATTTCGCAAGCCTGTTAAGGAATAGCCAAGTATTGCTTGACTTTGCGTCACGATTGTTGTGTAAGCGCCTCGCATGATGTGATATTTCACAGCTGATTGTTGCGCAGTGGAAAGTACCGACTTAAGATTCGGTGACACAGTCCACACGAACTTCCCATGCCTGCGAAACAATCATTCCTTCCTGCCAACTGGAACGTCGGCACGCGCATCAGCGTCATCACCTTCGTCCTGATGGCCGCCGTGATCGCCGCCCTCGTCGCGATGATCACCGTGAGCACCTCGTCCATGCTGGAAGAACGCGCTACCGCAAGCGTCGCCAACGAACTCCACAGCGTCTCGAACACCGTCGAGATGTTCAACAAGAGCGTGAGCAGCTCCGCGAAGAGCTTCGGCCACATCTTCCGTAACACCCTGCCCGGCGCCTTCGAGCTCGACCCGGCCACCACGGTGGACATCGGCGGCCGGGCCACGCCCACCCTCAAGCTGGAGGGCAAGCCGCTGAACCTCGACTTCAGCACCCCCGATGCCTTCACCGCCCAGACCGGCGGCAACGCCACCATCTTCGCCGTCGACGGCGAGGACTTCGTGCGCGTGACCACCTCGGTGAAGAAGGAAAACGGCGAACGCGCGGTCGGCACCCTGCTCGACCGCGCCAGCCCGGCCTATTCGGTGCTGCGCGAAGGCGGCACCTACATCGGCCTGGTCACCCTGTTCGGCAAGCAGTACATCACCCAGTACGAGCCGGCGAAGGACGCCTCGGGCAAGGTCGTCGCCGTGCTCTACGTCGGCGTCGACATCGCCGAGGACATGAAGCTGCTCAAGGACCGCATCCGCGCGATCAAGGTCGGCGACACCGGCTACTTCTACGTCCTCAACGCGGCGCCCGGCAAGCACTACGGCGACCTGATCGTCCACCCGGCCAAGGAAGGCACCAATCTGCTGGATTCGAAGGACGCCGACGGGCGCTTCTTCATCAAGGAGATCCTCGATAAGAAACAGGGCAGCATCATCTACGACTGGCAGAACCCGGGCGAATCCTCGCCGCGCCAGAAGTTCGTCGCCTATGGCCACATCAAGGACTGGAACTGGATCATCGCCGGCGGCACCTACCGCGACGAGATCACCGCCGCCGCAACCCAGCTGCGCAACCGTTTCGTCGGCTTCGGCCTGGCCGCGCTCGCGCTGCTGGCGGCCGTGCTGTACCTGGTGGTGCGCGCCACGGTCTCGCGTCCGCTGGCCGAGGTGCGCGACGTCGCCCGCCGCATCGCCGAGGGCGACCTCACGGCCCGCATGGCTAGCGATCGCCGCGACGAGATCGGCCTCCTGACCGAAGCCGTCAACACGGTCGGCGCCAAGCTCTCGAGCGTGGTCGGCAAGGTGCGCGAAGGCGCCGAGCAGATCGCCCACGCCTCGCAGGAAATCTCGGCGGGCAACCTCGACCTGTGCCAGCGCACCGAAGAACAGGCCGTCAGCCTGGCCGGCACCGCCTCCTCGATGGACCAGCTCACCGCCACCGTGCGCCAGAACAGCGACAACGCGCGCCAGGCCAACCAGCTGGCCATGAACGCCTCGAGCGTCGCCGAAAAGGGCGGCGCCACCGTGGCGCAGGTAATCGAACGCATGGACGCGATCACCCAGTCCTCGCGCAAGATCTCGGACATCACCAGCGTCATCGACGGCATCGCCTTCCAGACCAATATCCTCGCGCTGAACGCGGCCGTCGAAGCGGCGCGCGCCGGTGAACAGGGCCGCGGCTTTGCGGTCGTCGCGGGCGAGGTGCGCAACCTGGCGCAACGCTGCGCCGCGGCGGCGAAGGAGATCAAGGGCCTGATCGAGACCTCGAACGGCGAAGTCGATGCCGGCAGCAAGCTGGTGGCTGAAGCCGGCACCACCATGCACGAGGTGCTGGCCAGCGTGGCGCGCGTCACCGACATCATGTCGGAGATCACCGCCGCCAGCCAGGAGCAGACCGCGGGCATCGAGCACATCAACCGTGCGGTGGGCGAGATGGACGAGACGACCCAGCAGAACGCCGCCCTGGTCGAAGAAGCCAGCGCCGCCGCCCAGGCCCTGCAGGACCAGGCCGCCGAACTGGCGCGCGCGGTACGCCTGTTCCGCCTCGACGACAGCGACACCCAGGCACTGCAGGCGCCGGCACGCCGCCTCGCCCTGTCGGCCTGAGCTACCACCCCGTAGCCGCTTCGGTGTAGAGTGGCGGGCGTCAAAAGGAGCCCGCCATGATTGACCAGGAACTGCAACGCCGCTGCCACACCGTCTTCCCCGGCCACCGCGCCCGCACTCCCGCCGAGATGTATGCGGCGATGGCGGCGTGGTGCGAATCGAACGGCGTCGAACACGATATGTACGGCGCCGGTTCCCTGATCCAGGAATTCGAAGCGAAGATCGCGCGCCTGCTCGGCTTCGAGGCCGCGGTGTTCTGCATCAGCGGCACCATGGCCCAGGTCACCGCCCTGCGCCTGGCCTGCCAGGACCGCGGCCGCGACCTGGTGGCCCTGCACCCGACCTCCCACATCTTCGTCCACGAACGCTCGAACTACCAGTTGCTCGGCCACTTCAAGGCCCTGCAGGCAGGCGACCGCCATCGTCCCTGGCAGGTCGCCGACCTGGCCGCGATTCCCGACCGCCTGGGCGCCGTCGGCATGGAACTGCCGCTGCGCGAGATCGGCGGCCAGTTCTCAAGCTGGGAGGAACTGCAAGCGATCAAGGCCCACGTGCGCGAGCGCGGCGCCCACCTGCACATGGACGGCGCGCGGCTGTGGGAAGCGGCATGCGGCTACGGCAAGCCGCTGCATGAAGTGGCGAGCGGCTTTGATTCGGCCTACGTCTCGCTGTACAAGGGCGTGGGCGGCCTGGGCGGCGCCATGCTGGCCGGCTCGCGCGCATTCGTGGAGCGCGCGGCGGAATGGTTCCGGCGCCAGGGCGGCAATGTGATCCACCGCTCGCCTTATGTGGTTGCAGCCGCCATGCAGTTCGACGAACGCCTGGCGGCAATGCCGGACTACCTGCGCCGCACGCATTTCCTGTATGAGGCCCTGGGCGCGCATCCCGGGATCAAACTCAATCCCGCAGCCCCGCAGGCGAACATGCTGCACCTGCACCTGCCCGTGTCGCCCGAGCGCGCGCTGGAGATCCGGCGCGAGCTGGCCGAGCGGCACGGAATCTGGATGTTCAACCGCATCGCGAGCGGCGTGCTGCCGGCTACCAGTTCCTTCGAACTGTACGTGGGCGACAACCTGCTCGCCATGCCGGACGAACAGCTGCGCACCGCGCTCGGCCTCTTCGCCGATGCCCTGGCACGGCAGTGACAATTCGGTAGTTTTCACGGGCCGGCGCTGGCATACACTGCCAGTCGTCCGCCTCATCAGCCTCCTTCGTCCATGCAGTCTCCCCGCAAGCGCATCCTCCTCCTCAATCCGCCCCACACTGCCATCGGCAGCCGCATCCCGCGCGAGCAGTTGCCGCCACTCGGCCTGCTGAGCGTCGGCGGGCCGCTGATCGACGCGGGCCACCAGGTCACCCTGCTCGACGCCGAGTTCGGGCCGATGGCGCTGGACGAGATCGTCAACCAGGCAATCGCTGCCGCGCCCGACATCGTGATGCTGGGGCACTCGGGTTCGAGTTCCGCGCACGAGACCATCGTGCGCATCGCAGCGGGGCTGAAGCAATCGAATCCGGCAATCACCATCGTGTACGGCGGCGTCTACCCGACCTACCACTGGGACGAGGTGCTGCGCGCGTACCCGCAGATCGACTACGTCGTGCGCGGCGAAGGCGAGCGCACCACCACGCAGCTCGTCGAGGCCCTGAGCGCGGGCACCGACCCGGCGGCGGTCGACGGCATCGCCCTGCGCGTGGACGGCCTCCCCATCGGCACCGCGCCGGCCGAGATGATCCGCGTTCTGGACGACTACCGCATCGGCTGGGAGCTGATCGACCACGCCCGCTACTCCTACTGGGGCGGCATGCGGGCCGTCGTGGTCCAGTTCTCGCGCGGTTGTCCCTACCTGTGCAGCTACTGCGGCCAGCGCGGCTTCTGGACCCAGTGGCGCCACCGCGACCCGGTGAAGTTCGCCAAAGAGCTGGCGCGCCTGCACCGCGAGCATGGGGTCGAACTCATCAACTTCGCCGACGAGCTGCCGACCGGCTCGCGCAAGGCGTGGAAGGCCTTTCTCGAGGCCCTGATCGCGGAGGACGTGAACCTGACCCTGGTCGGCTCCACCCGCGCCGGCGACATCGTGCGCGACGCCGACATCCTGCACCTGTACAAGCAGGCCGGCGTGGTGCGCTTCCTGCTCGGGATCGAAAGCTACGACGAGGCCATGCTGCGCACCATCAAGAAGGGCGCCACGGCGAGCGAAGACCAGCAGGCCATCCGACTGCTGCGCCGGCACGGCATCCTCTCGATGGCGACCTACGTCGTCGGCTTCGAGGAAGAGACGGACGCCGACTACTGGCGCTCGCTGCGCCACCTGCTGCGCTACGACCCGGACCAGATCCAGATGCTCTACGTGACGCCGCACCGCTGGACGCCCTTCTTCGAGACGGTGGCCGGGCGCCGTGTGATCGAGACCGACACCCGCCGCTGGGACTACAAGCACCAGGTGCTGGCGACCGCACGCGTGCCGCCCTGGCGCATCTTCATGTGGGTCAAGTCGATCGAGGTGATCATGCAGCTGCGGCCGCGCGCCTTGCTGCGCGTCCTGTTCGGCAAGGACCGCCATGTGCGCCACGGCATGCGTTGGTACACCCGCATGGGACGGCGGGTCTGGTTCCACGAGGTACTCGACTTCGTGCGCGGCAAGCGCCTGCGCAACAGTACGCTCACCCTGCGCCGCTTCGTGGGCGAGTCGCTCGCGGAAAACGAGGAATCGATGGCCAGGCGGCGGCCCGTGCGCGTACCCGTCAAGGCGGCCGAGCCAGCGTCGCCCGGGTAATGCATCCCGCGGCCGTATCGAGCAGAAGGCCAAGCGGCTGCATCCCGGCGCCGAACAGGCGGGCCTGGTGGCGCGTTCCGGCCACCGGCTTCGCTCCTGCCAATGGCTCGCCAGCCGGCAGCGCGTGAAATGGCCGCTCGAACGCCCACTCGGCCTGGGCGAGTGTGGTACAGGGCAGCGGCGCCAGCCTTAGTTCCAGGGTGCCGTACAAGGCAGGGCCGGCGCCGCTGCGCTGACGGGCGAAGTCCAGTGTCGCCTGCGTGAACAGGGGCGATGCCGTGCGTGTCTGGCTCCAGCACTTCCGGACCGGCGGATTCCCGTACCCTTCGAGCACGCAGCGTGGCGCTGGAATGCGCGGCGCACCGGGGATCCTGCCGATCGCCTGCGCCTCTAGCGGATCGGGCAGCAGCGCGATGTCGGCCATGACCCGCATCCATGATGGCGCCTCCTCGCCGGCCAAGCCGGGCGTGCACGCCGTCAGGAGCGTCAGCATGGCCGCACCCGAACGTGCCGAACGTCTCCACTTGCGCACCGCCTGCCTCCTGTGCTGAAAAAGATGTCCATTATCGCCGATTCAAACTTGTCCTTCGGTCTACGTTACAATGGCGGGCTATCCTCATCAGCCAAAGCAATGCGCCAATACCTCGAATTCATGCGCCATGTGAAAGAGCATGGCGCGGTCAAGACCGACCGCACCGGCACCGGCACCCTGTCGGTCTTCGGCTACCAGATGCGCTTCGACCTGCAGCAGGGTTTCCCGCTGCTGACGACGAAGAAAGTCCACCTGAAGTCGATCATCCACGAACTGATCTGGTTCCTGCAGGGCTCGACCAATATCGCCTACCTGAAGGAAAACGGCGTCACCATCTGGGACGAGTGGGCGGACGAAAACGGCAATCTCGGGCCGATCTACGGCTATCAGTGGCGCAGCTGGCCCAAGCCGGATGGCGGCCATATCGACCAGATTTCGCAGGTGCTGGACCAGATCCGCAACACGCCGGATTCGCGCCGCATGATCGTCTCAGCCTGGAACGTGGCCGACGTGCCGAACATGAAGCTGCCGCCCTGCCATGCCTTCTTCCAGTTCTATGTGGCCGACGGCAAGCTGTCCTGCCAGCTCTACCAGCGCAGCGCCGACATCTTCCTGGGCGTGCCCTTCAATATTGCCTCCTACGCGATCCTGACCCACATGATGGCGCAGCAGGCGGGCCTCGAGGTCGGCGACTTCATCTGGACCGGCGGCGACTGCCACCTCTACAGCAACCACCTGGAGCAGGTCGACCTGCAGCTCTCGCGCACGACCAGGGAACTGCCGCGCCTCGTCATCAAGAGGAAGCCCGACTCGCTGTTCGACTATCGCTTCGAGGATTTCGAGGTCGAGGGCTACGACCCGCACCCGGGCATCAAGGCGCCGGTCGCCGTTTGATCGCCGCGGCCGGCCTTGACATGGCGCTTCCAAAGCGACAACATTCGAACCCCGTATTTACAAGGCGCATACCGTGACTACGATGCCCACTGACCTGACCCTCGTGGTGGCGATCGACGCCCAGCGCGGCATCGGCGTCGACAACCAGCTGCCCTGGCACCTGCCCGCCGACCTCGCCCACTTCAAGCGCGTCACCCTCGGCAACCCCATCGTGATGGGCCGCAAGACTTTCGATTCGATCGGACGCCCCCTGCCGGGCCGCCGCAACATCGTGATTACCCGCAACCCGGACTGGTCGCACCCGGGCGTCGAGGTGGCCGGTTCGCTCGAGGCCGCCGTCGCGCTCCTGCAGGGCGAGCCGGCCAGCATCATCGGCGGCGCCCAGGTCTTCACGGAGGCGATGGGCGTGGCGACGCGCATGATCGTCACCGAGATCGACCACGTGTTCCGCTGCGACACCTTCTTCCCGCCGATCGACCCGGCCGATTGGATGGAAACCGCGCGCGAGACCCATGCCGCGGAAGGCGAAGGCTTCGGCTACGCCTTCGTAACCTATGAACGCAGGGAGCGCGGCTAGCATGGCGGACCATGCAGTGCGCGCGCCCGGCACCCGGGGCGGCGACGGCTTCGCGGGCAAGGTGGCGGTCCTGATCGCCATCCTCGCCACCCTGGGCACCATGTTCGGCTTCATCGGCAGCGCCTCGCACAACAATGCCGCCCTCTACAAGAGTAATGCGGCGATCGACAAGACCAGCGCGGCCAATGCCTGGGCCCACTACCAGGCCAAGTCCAGCCGCCAGAACCTGGCCGAACTGGCGGCAAGCCTGCCGGGCGTGGACCAGGGCCACTACCGCGAGCAGATCCGCCGCTACGGCCTCGAGAAGGAAAGCATCCGCAAGGAAGCGGAACGCTTCGAGGCCTCGTCGAACGACTGGAACAAGCTGTCCGAGCAGGAACTGCACCGCCACCGCCAGTGGTCGGCCGCCTCGGTCGCCCAGCAGGTCGCGATCTCGCTGGCGGCGATCTCGCTGCTGTCGCGCCGCACCTGGCTGCTCGTGCTGACCAGCGCCGTGGTTGCCTTTGGCGTCACCCTGGCCATCTTTGCCGCGCTGCAGGCCGATCCGCTGCCCTTCACGGCCGGCCCGCTGGCGGCTGCGCTCGGCGCGGCGCTGCTCACCGAGGCCTTCCGCCGCGTCGCGCGGCGCCTGGGCAATTAGGGGTGCGCCCAGGTGTGCGCCCCTGCGCGCCTGAAGTGCTTACTCTTATAAAAGAGCTTGTAAAAAAAATTGCACCGGCGCGCGTAATTTCTGCGAAAATCCGTTTCCTCTTTTTCCCGGTGCCGTGGCCGGCGGATGGTCTGAACCAGACCGGCCGCTTCCACGGCGCTTCGCTTTGGAGCTGTCCATGAAATTTCGTTTCCCCATCATCATCATCGACGAGGACTTCCGTTCCGAGAACACCTCCGGGCTCGGCATTCGCGCACTCGCGGCCGCCATGGAGCAGGAGGGAATGGAAGTAGTCGGCCTGACCAGTTACGGCGACCTGTCCCAGTTCGCCCAGCAGCAGTCGCGCGCTTCCGCCTTCGTGCTGTCGATCGACGACGAGGAATTCGGCGGCGGCTCGCATGAGGAAACCGATTTCGCCCTGAGCCGCCTGCGCGCCTTCGTGCAGGAGATCCGCCACAAGAACGCGGACATCCCGATCTACATCTACGGCGAGACCCGCACCAGCCGCCACATCCCGAACGACATCCTGAAGGAGCTGCACGGCTTCATCCACATGTTCGAGGACACCCCGGAATTCGTCGCGCGCCACATCATCCGCGAAGCCAAGGCCTACCTGGATTCGCTCGCGCCGCCCTTCTTCCGCGCCCTGGTCAACTATGCCTACGACGGCTCCTACTCCTGGCACTGCCCGGGCCACTCGGGTGGCGTCGCATTCCTGAAGTCGCCCGTCGGCCAGATGTTCCACCAGTTCTTTGGCGAGAACATGCTGCGCGCCGACGTCTGCAACGCCGTCGAGGAACTCGGCCAGCTGCTGGACCACACCGGCCCGGTGGCGAAATCCGAGCGCAATGCCGCGCGCATCTACAACGCCGACCACTGCTACTTCGTGACCAACGGCACCTCGACCTCGAACAAGATGGTCTGGCACAGCACCGTCGCGCCGGGCGACATCGTGGTCGTCGACCGTAACTGCCACAAGTCGATCCTGCACTCGATCATCATGTGCGGCGCCATCCCCGTGTTCCTGATGCCGACCCGGAACAACCTCGGCATCATCGGCCCGATCCCGCTGGAAGAATTCACGCCGGAGTCGATCGCCAAGAAGATCGAGGCGAACCCGTTCGCGCGCGACGCCGTGAACAAGAAGCCGCGCATCCTCACCATCACCCAGTCGACCTACGACGGCGTGGTGTACAACGTCGAGACCCTGCGCGAAATGCTTGACGGGAAGATCGACACCCTGCACTTCGACGAAGCCTGGTTGCCGCACGCCGCCTTCCACAGCTTCTACAAGAACATGCACGCGATCGGCGAAGGCCGTCCGCGCGCCAAGCAGTCGATGATCTTCTCGACCCAGTCGACGCACAAGCTTCTCGCAGGTTTGTCGCAGGCGTCGCAGGTGCTGGTGCGCGAATCGGAAACCGTCAAGCTCGACCAGGACGCCTTCAACGAGGCCTACCTGATGCACACCTCGACTTCGCCCCAGTACTCGATCATCGCCTCCTGCGACGTCGCGGCGGCCATGATGGAAGCGCCGGGCGGCACCGCCCTGGTCGAGGAATCGATCCTGGAAGCGCTGGACTTCCGCCGCGCCATGAAGAAGGTCGACGCCGAGTATGGCGACGACTGGTGGTTCAAGGTCTGGGGACCTGACGTAGCTTCCGAGGAAGGCATCGGCGGTCAAGAGGACTGGATGATCCACGCCGAGGACGACTGGCACGGCTTCGGCAAACTCGCGCCGGGCTTCAACATGCTCGACCCGATCAAGTCGACCATCGTGACCCCGGGCCTGTCGCTGGACGGCCAGTTCGGCGAGACCGGCATCCCGGCCTCGATCGTGACCAAGTACCTGGCCGAGCACGGCGTCATCATCGAGAAGTGCGGCCTGTACTCCTTCTTCATCATGTTCACGATCGGCATCACCAAGGGCCGCTGGAACACCCTGGTGACGGCGCTGCAGCAGTTCAAGGACGACTACGACCGCAACGCCCAGATGTGGCGCGTGATGCCGCAGTTCGCCGCGGCCAACCCGCGCTACGAGAACCGCGGCCTGCGCGACCTGTGCACCGAAATCCACGGCTTCTACAAGCAGTACGACGTGGCGCGCCTGACCACCGAGATGTACCTGTCGGACATGGTCCCCGCCATGAAGCCGTCGGACGCGTTTGCGAAGATGGCGCACCGCCAGATCGAGCGCGTGGCCATCGACGAGCTGGAAGGCCGCATCACCGCGATCCTGCTGACGCCTTACCCGCCGGGCATTCCGCTGCTGATCCCGGGCGAGCGCTTCAACAAGACCATCGTCGACTACCTGCGCTTCGCACGCGACTTCAACGAGCGCTTCCCGGGCTTCGAGACCGATGTGCACGGCCTGGTCAAGCGTGAAGTGGACGGCAAGCGCGGCTACTTCGTGGACTGCGTGAAGCAGGACGCGTAAGCACGGCGCTGCATCCAACAAGGGGCCCCTGCTGGGGTAATGCCGTTCAGTTAAGCGCAGTAAGGCTTTTGTAGGGTGGACGGGTCTCCCGTCCGCGCGTTCAACTCCCTTGTGAATGGATGCGACGTGTGCAGTTCACGCACTGTTTGAACGCGCGCACGGCGAAGCCGTGCACCCTACATTCCGCTAACTGAACGGCATTACCCCTGCGGGGGCCCTTTTTTTATCTCCCTTCGGCCTGAAGCGCGGCGCGCGCCAATGCGCTAAGCTATCGGGCCATGGACCCCACCGCCTATTTCACCGCCCGCCGCCCGCGCCTGCAGCGCATCGCCTACCGCATGCTCGGCTCCGTCGCCGAAGCCGAGGACGTCGTGCAGGATGCCTGGCTGCGCTGGCATGCCGCTGACCGCGAACCCATCGTGGAGCCCGAGGCCTGGCTGGTGCGCACCGTCACCCGCCTGTGCCTGGACGTGCTGAAATCGAGCCGCGTCAAGCGCGAGACCTATATCGGCCCCTGGCTGCCCGAGCCCTTCATCGACCCCGAGGACGAATCAGACGACATCACCCTGCCCCTGATGCTGGCCATGGAGCGCCTGTCGCCGCTGGAGCGCGCAGCCTTCCTGCTGCACGATGTGTTCGAGCTGGACTTCAATGAAGTGGGCGAAGCCATCGGCCGCGAGAGCGCGGCCGCGCGCCAGCTGGCAAGCCGTGCACGCAGCCACGTGCAGGATGCGCGTCCGCGTTTCCCGGTGCCGCGCGAAGAGCAGGACCGCATCGCCGGCGCCTTTTTCGCGGCCACCCGCCAGGGCGACCTGGCGCAGCTCAAGCAGCTCCTGGCCGACAACGTGGTGTTCTACGGCGACGGCGGCGGCAAGCGCAATGCGACCGTCAATCCGATCTATGGACTGGACAAGGTGGCGCGCCTGCTGGGCGCCCTGATAGGGAAAGTCGGTTGGGACACGGTCGAGGTGCTGGTTGAAACCCGCATCGGCGGACTCCCGGGCCGCATCACCATGGAAAACGACGCCCTGCCGCAGGCGATGGCCCTGGAGATCGACGGCGGCAAGATCGTGGCGATCTACGTCACCCGCAATCCCGACAAGCTGGGCCACCTCAGCGGCGCTTGAGCTCCATCGTGGCCGTCGCCTTGCTACGCATCTCGCCGCGCGCCTGATTGACGACGGTGCGCGCCGCCGACAGGCCGAGCAGGCCCATGACGGTGGCCACCAGGAGGTCGGGCAGGCCGCTGCCCGTCTGGAACACACCGAACGCGGCCAGCATCACGGCGACGTTGCCGATCGCATCGTTGCGGGTGCAGAGCCACACCGAGCGCATGTTCGCGTCGCCATTGCGGTAGGCGAACAGCAGCGCGGCGACCAGACAGTTGGCAGCCAGCGCGGCAAAGCCGATCCAGCCCATCGTGTGCGCTTGCGGCACGGTGCCGCTGTGCAGGTGCCAGAGGGCGCTCGCGAGCACGAAGACGCCGTAGCCGCCCATGGTCGCGCCCTTGACGAGCGCCGTGCGCGAACGCCAGATGGGCGCCAGGCCGAGCACGAACAGGGAGATGCCGTAGTTGGCCGCGTCGCCGAGGAAGTCGACGGCGTCCGCCAGCAGCGAGACCGAACCGGCCGCCCAGCCGCCGACGATCTCGACGCCGAACATGAGAAAGTTGACCCACAGCGCGATCCAGAGGACGCGCCGGTATGCGGGGTCGACGGGCGGCTTATCGGACGAGCAGCCGCCGCTGCAGCAGGCGGACATGATTCAGTTTTTGATGGCTAGCGCCAAAAACCGTATCAGGTTTTCGGCAGGGTCACGCCGTGCTGGCCCTGGTACTTGCCGCCACGGTCCTTGTACGAGGTCTCGCAGACTTCGTCGGATTCGAAGAACAGCACCTGGGCGCAGCCTTCGCCGGCATAGATCTTGGCGGGCAGCGGCGTGGTGTTCGAGAACTCCAGGGTCACATAGCCTTCCCATTCGGGCTCGAAGGGGGTGACGTTGACGATGATGCCGCAGCGCGCATAGGTCGACTTGCCGAGGCAGACGGTCAGGACGTTACGCGGGATGCGGAAGTACTCGATGGTGCGGGCCAGCGCGAAGGAATTCGGCGGGATGATGCACACGTCGCTCTTCACGTCGACGAAGGAATTGGAATCGAAATTCTTCGGGTCGACGATGGTGCTGTTGATGTTCGTGAACACCTTGAATTCGTCGGCGCAACGGATGTCGTAGCCGTACGAGGAGGTGCCGAAGGAGATGATCTTGCGGCCGTCGGACTCGCGCACCTGGCGCGGCTCGAAGGGTTCGATCATTCCGGTTTCTTCCGCCATGCGGCGGATCCATTTGTCGCTCTTGATAGCCATTGTCGAAATTCCAAGAAATCAATCCCGCGATTTTACGCTAAATGACGGCCTCCGGCACCTTCGATGGCAGGAGCTTTTGAATCATGTCGTGGGTGAGCTTCGCGGTGGCTTCCGGCTTCTCGAGCGGATACAGGTGTCCGCCCTCGATCATGACCAGGTTCCCGCCCACCAGTTTGCGGGTGGCGTCCAGTCCTGCCTGGCGCAGTTCTTCCGACGTCGTGCCGGCGATGAAGCCGATCGGCAGCGGGTAAGGCTCGCGGATGATGGCGCCCATGTGGTGCGGCAGCGTATTGTAGATTTGGGTTTCGACGGCGCGGTCGAAGCGCAGCTGCACGCCTTCCGGATGCGGTTTCAATCCATGGTCGAGGTAGTCGTCGAGCGCGCCCGGCGCCCAGGCCTGGAACATCGGCTTCGAGATGAAGTGCTGGTACGCGCTTGCCCTGTCCGGCCAGACGTTGCGGCGGCGCTCGGAGAACTTCGCGGGCGAGAAGCGCGAGCCCAGGCCGCGCGCCTTCACGAGGCGCCATGCGAAGGCGCGCCAGCCCGCCACCACGGGGGAATCGAGCATCACGACGGCGCGCGCCAGCTCCGGGCGCTGCTTGGCCGCCATCATGCTCAGCATGCCGCCCAGCGAATGGCCGACCAGGATCGGCGGCTGCTCGTACTGCTCGAGGTGATGAATCAGTTCCTCTACCAGGCCGTGCCAGCCGTCACCCACGGGGAAGCGCGGATCGTGTCCGTACATATCGTGGGCGCGCACCTCGTAGTGCGTGCCGAGGGCCTGGAACAGCCGGCTGTAGGTGCCGGCCGGGTAGCTGTTCCCGTGGGAGAAATGCAGCAGGGGTTTGCTCATCGCGCTTCAAGCTTCTTTGACAACGGTTTTCCATTGTAATGAAAGAAGCCGGGGCGCGAACGGGGTTTAGAGGGAAACGCCTACAGTGAGGGTCGCCACGTAGCCCTGCGTGGCATTGCCTGTTACGCTCGCCATCTGCAGGGCCGTGCCGTCGCTGAACACGTTGTCGGTGGCGAAGCTGATGCGCGCCAGGTTGCTCACGCTCGCCGCGTAGCCGCTGCCCGCATAGGCTTCGTTCATCGTCGTCAGGGGGAAGGTGAACTGCGAGGTCTTGACGCGGTTGGATGCGCTGCTGGCCCTCGCGAGCGTCGGGTAGACCTCGAAGTGCACGTGCGGCATGCGGCCGTCGTAGCAGCCCGGGAAGATGGTCTGGAAGGTGACCACGCCCTGGCTGTCCGCTTCCTGCACCCCGCGCAGGTAGTTCTCGTTCACGATACCGTTCGAGTACATCGAGTAGCCGCCCTCACGGGTACAGTGCCACAGGTAGACTGCCGCGCCAGCGGCGGCCGCGCAGTTCGCGCCCACGTTCACGAGCTGCAGGCGGATCGTCAGCGGGATGCCCTGGGCGACGCCGGTGGCGCCGGCCACGCTGGCGCGGATGTCGCTGCGTACGATGCCGGAGAGGATCAGCGCATTGGCCACGCCATTGCTGTTGCGGTTGGTGCCGTCGCCGGGATACGGGCCGCCGGTCTCCTCGGGGATGGCCGAGCAGGCTGCAGTCGTGGTGCTGCCGGTGCTGCCTGTGCTGCCCGCACTCGTCGAGGAGGACGTGGTGCTGGTGGAGTCTCCCTCGCCTCCGCCGCAGCCTGCAAGCGGAATCGCCGCCGCGCCCGCCAGCAGCCAGCGCAGGGACTGGCGGCGGCTCGCCGCGCGTTTCGTCAATGTAGCCAGGTCCTCGGCCAGGGTGGTGTGATCGTGTGCCATGGCGGGTTCCTTATTGACGCGGTCCGCGCGCCGGGCGCTCGCTGCGCAGCTGTTCGCGCTGCTGCGGCGTGAGCAAGGCCATGACTTGCGCGTCGGTGCGTACGCGCAGCAGTTCCTCGGCGGCGACGGCCGCGCCAAGCGCCTGGGCTGCCGCGGCGGCCTTCGCGTCGTCGAACTTGTCCGCGCTCGATGCTGCCCGCAATGTCTCGATGGCCTTGCGCTGCGCCTTGTCGTGCTCGCGCCGCTTCGGTGCGGCTTCGTGCATGATGGCGAACAGCCTGTCCTGCTGGGCTTCGCTCAGCTCGATGCCCTTCAGGAGTGGATGCGCGCCGCGGCCGGGTCCGCGCGGCCCGTGCTGGGGCCCACGGTCGGGGCCACCGCGGGCGTCGGCCCGCTCCAGGTCGGGCGGCATGGACTGGGCGAGTGCGGCCGGCGCGTGCAAGGCGCCGGCCAGGCAGGCGCCGCCGAGGATGGCGGCGATGCGGGGAAGAAGTGCATTCATGGTCGAGTCCTTCGGGTGTTTCGGAGCACGCATTGTGGTTTTACGCTGCGTTAAACGCTGTAAATCCGGTGTAAAACCGGGTAAATCTTACCTAACTACAACAATCTGGCACGGCCGTTTTGCTATCCTGCTTCCCATGAACCACGTACTGCTGATCGATGACGACGTCGAGCTCGTCACCATGTTTGCCGAATACCTCGCGCAGGAGGGCTTCGCCGTCACCGGCGTCCACAATGGCCAGGAAGGCGCGCGCGCCGCCCTGAGCGGCGAGTATGCGATCGCCATCCTCGACGTCATGATGCCCGGGACGAACGGCATCGAAGCCCTGCGCCTGATCCGCGCCGGCAGCCGCATCCCGGTCCTGATGCTGACCGCGCGCGGCGACGACGCCGACCGCATCCTCGGCCTGGAACTGGGCGCCGACGACTACGTTGCCAAGCCCTGCACCCCGCGCGAGCTAACGGCCCGCGTTCGCGCCATACTGCGCCGTACGCAAGCAGTACCGGACAACGGCGCCGTGCTCACGGTCGGCAAGCTCACCATGTATCCAGAACAGCGCCGCGTCACCTGGGACGGAGCGCCGGTCGAGCTGACCAGCACCGAATTCAACCTGCTCGAAGTCCTGGCGCGCAATGCGGGGCGGCCGGTGAGCAAGAACGAGCTGTCGGAACAGGGCCTGGGCCGGCCGCTGGCCCGCTTCGACCGCAACATCGACGTGCACCTGAGCAGCCTGCGCCACAAGCTCGGCCCCCTCGCGGACGGCCGCTCCTGCCTGCAGACGATCTATCGCCAGGGCTACCAGCTGATCCGGGACTAGCATGGGTCGCCTGTTCTGGAAGTTCTTCCTCTGCATCCTGCTGGCCCAGCTGGCCGCAACCATCGGTGTGATCGGCGCCTTCTGGCTGCGCGACCAGGCCAGCCGCCGCGCCGCCGAACTCGACACCGGCCCGCCCGCGTGGATCGCCCTCGATGCCGCCAGCGCCACCCTGAAGCACGGCGGCCTGGCATCCCTGCGCGGCATGCTGGGCGAGATGCAGCGTCCCCAAGTCTTCGTGCTCGACGCCAGGCGCCACGAACTGCTGGGGCGCACCGTCCCGCCCGAGCTGCTGGCCGAAGTCGACCGCCAGCTCGCCGGCGGTGAAGCCCCGCGCGGCATCCGCCGCATCACCGCTCCCGACGGCGAGCGCTACCTCGCCTTCGTGCAGCGGGTCTACCGCGGCGCGCCGCCGCGCATCGAGACCGCCGGCGGGCCGCCGCCCGGCCCCGGCGGCCCCGGCTTCAACCGCCGCATCGGGCAGATCGCCGGCATCGTCGCCGCCACCCTGGCAAGCCTGCTGTTCGCCGCCCTGCTGGCCTGGTACTTCTCGCGCCCGATCCGCGCCCTGCGCAGCGCCTTCGAGGCCGCCTCCAGCGGCGACCTGGCGCCCCGCTTCGCGGGCGGCGCCCGCGCCGGCGACGAGCTGAGCGACCTGGGACGCGATTTCGATCGCATGAGCGCCCAGCTGCGCGCCCTGATGGACGGCCAGCGCCGCCTGCTGCACGACGTCTCGCACGAGCTGCGCTCCCCGCTGGCGCGGCTGCAGGCGGCGGTCGGCCTGGCGCACCAGCAGCCGGAGAGAATCGCCTCCTCGCTCGACCGCATCGAGCGCGAGAGCATGCGCATGGACAAGCTGGTCGGCGGCCTCTTGACCCTGTCGCGCCTGGAAGCGCCGCCAGACTTCACACGCCGCGAACAGATCGACCTGACCGAACTCGCCGACGAGATCGTGGCCGATGCCCGCTTCGAGGCCGGCCCGGGCGCGCCACGGCTCAGCGTCGAGGCGCCCGGCGCGATCGTCGTCGAGGGCGATCCCGACCTGCTGTGGAGCGCGCTCGAGAACGTGGTGCGCAACGCGATCCGCCATGGCGGCGCGGGCGGCGTCGTCCAGGTGCGGCTGCACAGCGAAGGAGCGCAGGCCAGGATCGAGGTGCTGGACCGCGGGCCCGGCATCGCGCCCAGCGACATGGCGGCGATCTTCGATCCCTTCTTCCGCGCGCAGGCCGCGCAGGCCACCGTCGATGGCCATGGCCTGGGCCTGCCGATCGCGCAGCGCGTGGTGCAGGCCCACGGCGGCGCCATCCACGCCGCCAACCGCGACGGCGGCGGCCTGCGGGTGACCATCACACTGCCCCTGCAGGGTGGGCGGCCCGCTCACGGCGCGTACCAGTAGCGCCGTCGCTGCTTGCGGTATTCGGTGATCGAGAGTGTGTCGCCGAAGCCGAGCGTGACCGCCCCTGACTGGTCGGTGCGAATCCGCTGCACGCCCAGTTCGCCGTAGCGCGCGTACACCTCTTTTTTGGGGTGACGATAGCGATTGCGGTGGCCGACCTGGAATATGCCGACCGCGGGCCGGACGGCGGACAGGAAGGCGGCGGTCGAGGAGGTGCCGCTGCCGTGGTGCGGCACGAGCAGCACGTCGGCGCGCAGCCGCTCCGGCACGCTCTGCAGGAGCTGCGCCTCCTGCGCCGCCTCGATGTCGGCCGCGAGTAGGATCGTGCCGCCCTTCCCGCTCACACGCAGCACGCAGCTGCGCGCATTCGCCTTCAGGCCAAGATCGAGGTAGCTGTCCGGCCTTGGGCCCAGCATCTCGAAGCGCACCCCGTCCCAGGTCCAGCCCTGGCCCGCTTCGCAGCGCATGTGCTTCGCTGCGCTCCTTATGACAGGATGCCGGTCCGGCAGCGAGGAGTAGACTTCCGCCACCGTGCTCCCCTTGAGCAGGGTCTGCGCGCCACCCGCGTGATCGAGGTCGCTGTGCGAGACCAGCAGCGCGTCGAGCCGGCCGATGCCGCGTCCACGCAGGTAAGGCAGCAGGATGCGCCCCGCCGCGTCCTGGCCGGGCGCGTACTGCGGGCCGGCATCGTACAGGAGGCGGTGGCGGTGGGTCTCGACCAGCAGGGCCATTCCCTGCCCTACGTCGAAGGCGGTCACGGTGAAGGCGCCGTCATCGGGGCCGGTCGGGAGCTGGGTCAGCATCGGCAGCCACGCCGCCAGCCCCGCCCAGCGATGCGGCCAGCCGCGCGGCGCCAGCATCCAGGCGGTGCCCAGCAGGGCCAGCGCGAAGATCCAGCCCTGCGGCGCGGGCGCGTTCCAGATCGCCAGCGGACCGCTGGACAGCCACGACAGGCCCTCGGCCAGCAGCGCGACGGCGCCATGCGCCAGCCCCAGCACCCAGCCCGCCAGCGGCGCCGGTAGCAGCGCCCCGACCAGGGCAAGGGGAGTGACCAGCAGGCTGATGACGGGAATGGCCACCGCGTTCGCGAAGGGACTGACCAGCGACACCTGGGAGAACAGGAACATGGTCAGCGGGACCAGGCCGACGGTGACGGCGTACTGCGTGCGCGCCGCCATGGCGAGGGAGCGGCGCCAACCCCGCTCGCTGCGCACCCGGCCCATGTTCGCGTACAGGATCACCGCCACCGCCCCGAAGGAGAGCCAGAAACCGGGCGCCAGCACCGCCCAGGGGTCGAGCAGCACCACCACGCCGAGGGCGAGGCAGAGCACCTGCGACAGCGTGACGATCCGGCCGCTGCATAGCGCGAGTGCGACCACCGCCAGCATGTAGAAGGTACGCTGGGCCGGTACGCCGAAGCCGGCCAGCAGCACGTAGAGCAAGGCGACCACGGCGCCCGTGATCGCCGCCGCTTTCTGCGCAGGCAGGCGTAGCGGCAGCGCGGCGCCCTCCACGAAGAAGGAGCGCCGCCACAGGGCCGACATGGCCCAGGCGCCCAGGCCTGCCACCATCGTGACGTGCAGGCCCGAGATCGAGACCAGGTGGCTGATGCCGGTACGGTTGAAGACGTCCCAGTCGGACTGCTCGATGCCACGCTGGTCGCCGATCACCAGGGCCACGATGACGCCGGCATAGGGTTTGCCATCGAGCTGCTGGAGGATGTGGCGGCGCAGGGCGGAACGGGCGCGTTCGACCACGTGGCTGGGGCGTGGGACGAAGGTGTCGAGGCGCACGTTGCGCGCGCCGGCCGGACGCACGTAGCCGGTGGCGCGGATGCCCTGCGCGAGCAGCCAGGCTTCGTAGTCGAAACCGTGGGGGTTGGCGTTGCCGTGGGGGCGCTGCAGGCGGACGATGAGTTGCCAGCGTTCTCCGGGTTCGGGTATGCGAGCATGGTTTTGGTCGTCCTGCCTGCCATACCACGACAGGGCGATGCGCTTCGGGATAGTGACGCGAGGAGTGACTATTCGCTCGACTTGGAAGTAGAAACGCGTGCCGCCTTCAAAAGTGTGTGGAAGGCTATCCACGGTGCCGACGATGGCAATATCCACTCCCTCCTGTTCACTCGGCAGCGCGTCCACGAGTACTATATGCGCACAGAACGCAGCCCATACACTGCCGAGCAGTATGGCGGCCATCAATGAGGCGATACGGCGTCTTAGTACAAGCAGGAGCACTGCAGCTACGATGCTCGCTGCCATTTCGTTCCTAGAAGGAAGGTCGCCGCGCGTCTGTAACCAACACACGCCGCTCATGTAGACAAGGATGACGCCGCGCATGCAGTCAGTTCTGTTGGCGGCGGCTTATGGAGATGCACTGCGCGATAGAGCTCAGCGTTGTTCGCGACTGTCCTGCATCGTCCCTTTTCATCTCCAGCCTTGTTTGTGATCTTATTGACGGCGAGCAGTGGGTTTCCCGCTCCGCTCTGAGTTTGCAGGACCGTTCGTAGGACGCGGAACTGAAATCGAACGCGTTCCGGCACGCGGGCGGAAGCTTGATAGCACCTTATCCCACAGCGCAGCTGCTTCCCCTGCGGACAGGGACGAGTGAAGCGGTCCATGCTCGCCGTAGCCAGTATCCATCTTGAAAAGGATATGAGGAGTGAAAACACTATTCTCACTCCCGATTAGCTCCCACCAAAAGCTGTGGACGGTCGCACCGTTTTCCTCGAAAAATGATTGGACCAACTCCTCGCCATTCAACCCATTGATCTCCCGCGAAGTTGCGCGCAGCGTCTTCATTCGCATGGCTTGTTCAGACGTCAATAATGCATCTGCAGCACGAGAGCGTTCCAGGAGCCCCTGCCTATTGGGCTCTAGGCCCGCTGACAGAAATAGGGCAAATTTGACATCTGGATGTTCCAAGGAAGTTGCCGCCATCATGATCGCCTCACCTTGGTCGGCCCGAAGCGGATCACGGACGTAGGCCCGGTCTATACAGAACCCGGACTCTGCAGGAATGCGATTTTCGGGATTCGCAACGAGCTTGTTGGCCAGGTTCGATATGTCGTCAGTCCATTTGAGGTCTCGATTTTCCGAAATCAGCTCGATACTAGTCCCATTTCCGTGCACCTGCGCCTCCACCGCAATGCCTTCGTAGCGATAGCGCTCGAGTTCTAAGCCCTTCGCCCGAGTCCCCTCGCTTACCGTGCGACCGTGAACGAATATTTTGCCTACGAGGCCACTAGCGGTGTTGACGACCCTGGTCGATTCCAAATTCTTGTTTCCCCCAAGGCGGTCAGGCGTGTTCGTAATTTGTGCCATGCGGTCCAATAGCCTTCGTTCGAACTCCTCCGATGATTCATCGAATGCAGCAACGTTGATGCCGTCGATACTGGCTCGCCCTAGCTCGACTTGAACGTCCACGGGGATATCGATTAAAAACCGGCCCACACAGACGGCTTTCATTTTCTCGGTCAATCTCGCTACTTCGTGTCTCCCTGAATGCTTGACCTCATGACCGTCGCGTGCAGCTCCTACGACCAAAGTCCCGGCAAAGCTGGCGAAAATGACACCAACCATGATGAGTAGCCGCCTCCTATTTGGCCGAAGCTTCATGCGTCCTCCTATGGCTCATTTCCGCTCGAAGTTGAGTCTGCAAAGTCATGCATGCGGCGCAAGGCGATTCCAGGGTGAACTTCATTCGCGATGCCGATTTTCGACGGGCGCTCATCGGCGAAGTGGTGGCTAGCTCTGTTGAGCGGGTGGCGGCAAAGACTGGACGCTAGCCATGTAGCTTCCGCTGTCACCACCAACGTTCGGTGGGGCGTCAGCGACACGCATGAGCCGCCATGCACTGCGACGCTGGATCGCTTTCGGACCGTTGGCTGATCGTCCAAATACGCCTGGGGCGACCGTGAATGTTGCGGGAGGCAGCAGGCTGCCTCGGGCGAACCATCTCGTGCCGTCCAATGCGTGCGACTCTTCACAGCGCCACCACCCGCTGGCGGGGCATGGAAGGCCAGTTGAAGAATAGCTGCCGACTGGCACAACCGTCTCTTCAGCGCTTTCAGAACGCGCGATTGAGACCATCGCGCCGGGGGGCAGTGCGGCATTTGCCAGCGGCAATCCAGGCGGCGTACGTTTGCGGGCGCGGTGGTCGACCAACTTCCACGACGTGCGGCCCTTCGATTCCATGTTTGGCTGCAGTCCGCGCATCTTGTCCCATATGGTTTGCGGCAACAGTAAAAGGGCTTGTGGCATCCTTTCGCCCTTCCTGATGTACTGTCGCTGGCCGCCCAAAACCCCAATGCCATTTCCGCCTTCACAGCACAGCCACCACCCGCTCTCCGGACAATGCTCGTCAGCCCACGCGTAGGTTCCTATTGGTACCGTCTGCGCTTCGACCCGACCGATAGGGTCCTGGGCTGCGGGCCGAATGCGTATGCTGTCTGACACCTGATCCCACAGCGCCATCGCCGCATCTTCCGAAATCGACGTCGGCACTGGGCCATCTTTGCCTTGCCCGGTATTCATCTGGAATACCAGGTGGGGGACGAGCACGTCGTCCTCCGTTCCGTTGACTTCCCACCAGAAGCTGTAAACGTGCGCATCATTTTCCTCGACCCCAAGCCTCACGAGTTCTTCACCAGGGAGTCCGGCAATCACACGTGGCGCGGCCCTAAGAGTACTGAGTCGCATCCGCTCGAGCAGAGACAGACTCGCTTCGGCTGCAGCACCCCGTTCGAGAAGAGTCTCGTCGTCGGGCTTTTGACCTGCCGCCAGGATGAGCATGAATTCGATATCGGGGTGACTTGGCAGGCGGGCAAACATCATGATTTGCTCGCCCTGGTCGGCAGTAAGAGGATCGCGAAAGTATGCCCGGTCGATACAGAAGCCCGGTTCGCCGGGAATTTGGTTTTCCGGATTCGGCACCAGCTGTGAAACGAGTTGCGGTAAGTTCGCGAGCTTGTCCGGGTCATAATATTCAGCAGCCATGTCGATGCTTAGTCCGCCCGCATGAACCAACGCCTCGACAGAAATTCCCTCGTTGCGGTAGCGTTCGATCTCCAGCCCCCGTGCCCGCGTGCCTTCGCTAACCGTTCGGTTATGAACGAAGACCTTTCCAGCAACGCCATTCTCGGTCCTGACATCTGTTGCCGACTCGAGGTTTCGCGCTCCTCCGGACTGATCAGGCTTTGCCTTGAGTTCTGCTTCGCGATGAGCGACCCTGGCCTGGAACTCCGCTTCACCCTCACTGAACACTGCAATGTCGAATCCGTGAATATTCGGGCGGGCGACCTCGATTTGTGCGTCCGCCGGTAGGTCAATCAAGAATCGTCCTACACACACCGTTTTCATCTTGCCAGTCATTCGCGCTACCTCGCTATGTGCTTCCCGCGGCGAATCGTCGTGTAATACATTGCCTACTGCCAAGGTCATGATAAGCCCGGCGCACGCTAGCCCGGCCAGCAGATGTGCTAGCCGGTTCTGGAGCAAGCGCCTCACGGCATCTCCTGGACAATCTTTGCAACGAGTCGGAGTGTCAGCATGACCATATCGTCATTGTTGTACGACTCCTGATGTTCGAATCCATGACCAACGAAGACCTGCTCTATCTTCCCCGCCATGTTCGCTTCGCCGGACTGATGAGGCACCGTGCCGTCGCCAGGCGATTCCTGTGGTTCCGGTTCGAAATGCAACTCCGTCTTCTCTTCGACGAGAACGCGCCTTTGTCCACGTACTGTCGACCCAATGTAGCGAGCAGCGGCAATATTCGCAGTCGTTAGCGCAGTGTCCGAACCGCTGCTCTGGTTCGCCATCAATCGTATTTGGCCGAACGACAGTTTGTCTCTGTCATTTCCGTAGAACGCGTACGTGTTCGGATGAAAGTAATTGCCTAGTTCATCGTGGAATTTTTCAGCCGTGTCAATTGCATTTTCTATCGCATTGGTGACACCGCCTTTGACGTTACGATATTTTCTCGCGGGGTCAGCAAGTGCTGGGTCAATCAATCGATACCAGGACTGCATATCGCGATACAAATCATAAGGATTTGCCACCTTGCTGTTTGGCAGATGCAAGGCATCGAATGGTGCGGTCTTGTAGCGAACCGCATCATCCCGCGCTCCATAGCTTGCTGGCAGGGCTGCTCCAAGCGACTTGATGACACGAACGTGCAGCCATGGCTGCGGATATTGACGGTTTGGAAGAAGCTCCAGCGCCCCTGGAGACGTGGCAAGCACGGCTGTCGTTTTCGCGCTTGTGTCTCCCAGTATCTTGGCAAGCCCCTGTGCGACCAGGTTTTCATATTGGCCGTTGCTCGGACTCGACTTTTCAGTCCCGAACGCGATGCGACGATACGCTGCAGGTGCACCGAAGACTGGCATCACGCCATGGATCACTCCGGCAATCTTATTCGGGACCCGCTTTGCGCATGCCCGCGCGACAAGGCCGCCCATTGAGTGAGTAACCAGAATGACTTTGTCACAGCGTCGCTTGGCTTTTGTCCAGAAATCGATGATTTCAAGGATGCGTCGTTCAAGTCGTTCTGAAGAACGCTGGCAATCGTCCAGCCAACAATAGCCGACGGCATATACGGGAAAATAGTGTTTGGCGTGCTTTTCGAGATGGGTTTCCGTCAATGGCTCGAACTCACGGAGACCCCAGGATTGGGGATCGCACGCCATCACATCTTTCCAGTGCTGTCTGATCAAGCGCTTCTTTTTATTCTCATCGAACTCGAAGGTCTGATTGAGTCCTCTCTGAAGAGCATTCAACAGCTTTGCATAAGAGTCCGCGTGCACTTCGCCCCATCCAGCCTGGCGTGCCTCCTGTTCCGTCAAGACGTATCCGTCGTCTGGATCCGGGATGACAACAGGCCCTGTCTCGTCCACCTCCAAGGTCGCAGGGGCAAGTAACAGTTGGCGATCCCGGGGCGCATACGTGTTCCATTTGGCTGCGGTGGTCAAACCCTCCTTCGTGCCATTTGGTGCGCGCCAAACCGGCGTACCGGGAGCTACCCGCTCGTGGCGCTCATCGGGTTTCCGCCCTAGACGCGGCTGGCGTTTTGCCCGTAGATTGGTCCCCATGATGCCTGGGACGACGATGACAGGCACTACCCGATTGGCCGGCATCAGCCCCATCCCCCGAATCGTGTACTCCGCGGAAGACAGGAAAGAGTTGACCTCCCACCCCCCATTGGACAGGGGAATCAGGGGCGGCAGTGGTCTGGTGGACTCACCCATGACGGCTCCGGCCAGAGGATCGACAATTAAGGAAGAAGCTCGAAGCGCACCGGACCCAAAGCATCGCTCTGGATCAGGGAGGTACGTCCGAGCTCGTCGCTTTCCCCTGCGATGGTCCTGCCGTCGTCCAGGTGGGCGATGTAGCGTTGGTGGGGTATCGGTTCGCGCGTTTGCAGGTGGCGCAGGACGAGGCGTTCGTCGCTGCGCAGCTTGGTTTCAGCAAAATCGAGTTTGGTCGGGTCGCCCCCACCCGGTCCGGAGCGCAGGTGCGAGGCTGCCTTGATGAGATGTTCCCCCGTGCTTTGCTCGGTGATCTTCCCGTTCACCCAGTCCGTCTGCGCGCCCTGCGAGACGATGCGCACGGCGGGCGCTTCCAGGTGGATCGCCTCGCCGGCGATCAGGCTGATGCGGCCGGACGACTTGATCTTGACCGCGCCCTGGTGGGTCTCCACCGTGATGTCGCCGCGGCCGGCGACCACCTTGATACCCAGCGCCTGGGCGAATGCGCTGATACCGCGCGCCGCGCGCAGGAAGATATTGCGGCCGCTGGACGCGCGTACATCAGCCCCGCTGACCAGGTCCAGCTGGCTTTGGGAACCGACCGAGACGCTTTCCTGGCTGGCCATCACGATGCCTGCCGGCGCGGTCACGGCGACGATGGCTTCGGCCCCTTGCGCGTCCGGCGCGACGTTCGAGCCATGCTCCCAGGATTTGAGTTTCTGCGTGAGCTCGCCGAGCTGGCGGGTGCTTTCCTCGTCGCCCGTATGCTGCTCGGCCAGCTTGCTCACCTCGTCCGCGATGCTCTGCATCAGTTCCGCCAGCCCGAGCAGTCCTGCGCGCGCCAGGTGCGATCCGGCGCCATCGGATGCCGCCTCGGCGGTCACCAACACCCCTTCCTTGCCGCGTATCGCCACACTCCGGTCGCTGCGCAGCTCGGCGCCCTCCCCGCGTGGCGCGGCCGTCCCGTTCGCCTTCGGTTGCGTCAGCCAGCCGAGATTCAGCTGGGAGGCGCCGTGGTCGCTCGCCAGCTGGGCGCTGATTTCGCCACGTGTATCGTCGAAGCGCAGCTGGTTGCCGCGCTGGCCGCCGATCTCGCGGGTGCGGGTGCCGGACAGGTAGCGGTTGCCGGGCAATCCACCGCCTGCGGCGTCCATGCCGTGCAGGCCCAGTGCGGGCGGTTCGCCCCGCTGGTTGAAGACTTGCGAGAGGATCACGGGCCGGTCAGGGTCGCCTCCCAGGAAGGCAACCAGCACTTCGCTGCCCACACGCGGCAGCGACAGCGTGCCGCACTGCTGGTTGGCGCCGGGGCCGTTGCCGGCCCAGTTCGAGGCCACGCGTACCCAGGCCGAATCGGCCGGCGTGTCCGAGGCGCCGGCCCCGTGCGCATGCTTGTGGTCGCCCGAACGCATTCCCGGGAAGCGGATCTTCACCCGGCCCAGCGCGTCGCAATGTACCTCCTCGCCCGGCGGGCCGACCACGATGGCGCTTTGCAGCTGCGGATGCGGCAGGTCGAAGCGCGGGTCGAAGCTTGGTGCAAGCGGGATGCCGCGGCGCACGCAGTCGAAGCGCATGCGCACGCGCACGCCGTCGCCGCCCACGGGGTGTTCGTTGGGCGCCAGCATGGCGCGCTCGGGATTGAAATGTCCCAGCAGGCGCCGCACGCGGGCCGACAGTTCGGTCGGCAGGTTGTTCTCGGCTTCCATCCACACGGACGTAACGACGAAATCGCGCTCGGCTTCCGGGTGGGTATCGATCTCGGGGTGGCCGCTCAGGGTGAAGTATTCGCCCGCGCAGAGGTCGCGAACGCTGCCTTCGCCATGGAAGCACTTGGTGTCGAACTCGTGGCGGTTCATGCGCACCTGGCCGAGGCGCCAGTGGTCTTCGACGTCGTTGCCGGCATGGGGCATCTCGACCAGGTAGTCGTCGAGGCTGGCCGCCAGTGCGTTGCCGCTGCGGCCCTGGTCGGCCATGCTGCGGGCCGTGGTCGTCATGAACTGCACGCCCAGGGGATTGCGGTAGTCCCAGCTGTGGCGGGTGATCGAGCCCGGCTGCAGGCGGCGTGCGGCGCACCAGGAGACCACGGTATCGCGTTCCAGGGTGGCGTCGTCGCGGTGGTAGCGCACGCTGCCCGCGGCGCTGCGCGGCAGCGAGGCCGGGTCCGAGAACAGCACCAGGGTGTGGACCGGGGTGTCGTCTGCCTCGGGTTCGCCGGTGGCGGCACTGGCGCGGGCGCGGCCCGGGCGGAAGGTCCAGGCGATGCCGCGCCGCTTGAGCAGGCGCCGGACGAAAGCGGCGTCGGACTCGTTGTACTGCATGGTCTGTTCGCGCGGCGGATACTGGCGCATGTCGAACAGCGGATCGAGCTCGTAATCGAAGGCGCTGGCCATGACGCTGTTGGACTGGCGCCATTCGTCGAACAACACCTGCACGATCTCGAGTTCGCTCTGGTAGCGGAATACGCGGCTGTTGACGCGCTTTTCCATCACGGCCAAGGCGTCGCGCAGCACCAGCTGGTAGACGGCGAGGCCGCCGTCGTGGTCACCGGCGCGCGCTTCGGCGACGATGCCGCAGATGCTGCGCAACTGGCCGCGGTCGGTCACCATTTGCAGTTCGGCCGGCAGCGCGATGAGTTCCTTGAGCGGCAGGCGCGGCGTGTCGGCCACGCAGGTGATCAGGTACTCGAAGCCCCCGCAGACGGATTCCTGCCCCTGGACCCGCTGCGGCAGCAGCAGTTCGTCGGCCAGGTGGTCGGCATGGGCAAGGCGCAACCGGATCGGCCGGTGGGCGGTCGTCAGCGACTTCTCGTGCCGTAGCATCCGCAGGAATTCGCTCGCGCTGTCCAAGTCCTTCTCCCTCTTGCATGGTTGCTCGTGGCTGCTGGCGCAGCGAAGAATGCATATTGGCAGAATGGTTGAGGCGAAGCATTGGCCTGTCACAATGCCGGAAATGAACTTTCACGGGCGCGCCACGGTCGTGCGCGGGCAGACACTGGGGAAGCCTGGAAGTTTTAGTAGTAAGCTACTAAGAAACGGGGTAAGCGGCCAGGCGCGGGATGGCCGCCAGCGTGTTGCGGTGGACGGCTTCCCGCACCTCGTCGACGCCCATGCCACGCAGCTCGGCCAAGGCCGCGCCGATGCGCGGCAGCTGGTCCGGCGTGTTGCGCCCCGGGTGGATCCAGCTCGGCGCGATGTCCGGCGAATCGGTCTCCAGCACGATGGCCTCGAGCGGCAGTTCGGTGGCCAGGCGCCGGATCTGCAGCGCGCGGGTGAAGGTCATGGCGCCGCCGAAGCCCAGGTGCATCCCGAGGTCGATGAAGGTTTTCGCCTGCTGGAAGCTGCCGTTGAAGGCGTGGGCGATGCCGGCCGGCGGGCGGATCTGGCGCAGGTGCTTCAGCACCTGGTCCTGGGAGCGCCGCACGTGGGTCATCACGGGCAGGTCGAGGTCGCGGGCGATGCGCAGCTGCTCGCGAAAGAAGCGTTCCTGCTTGGCCCGCATGTCCGGCTCGCACAGGAGCGGAATGAAGAAATCCAGGCCGATCTCGCCGATGCCGACGAAGTTCGGATCGCCAAGGGCCGCCTCGGCCGCGGCGCGCAGCACCTCGAGGTCGTCGTCGCGGGCCTGCGGGATGCAGATCGGGTGGATGCCGAGCGCGTAGGTCACGTTCGGCGCGGCGGAGGCCAGGGCAGCCACCGCGGCGAAATTGCCGCGCTCGACCGCCATCGCGACGATCATCGACACCCCGGCATCAAGCCCCTGGCGCGCCACGGCGAGCGACTCGGCGCCGAATTCGTGGGCGTCCAGGTGGCAGTGGGTGTCGATCCACATCGCTTACGCCTCCACCGCCTGCAGACCGTGTTCGGTGAGGCGGAACACGCGGTCGCAGCGCTGCGCCAGCTCCATGTCGTGGGTGACGATCACGAACGCCGTGCCGAGGGTGCGCGAAAGTTCGAGCATCAGGTCGAAGATCGATTGCGCGGTGCTGTGGTCAAGGTTACCGGTCGGTTCGTCGGCCAGCACGCAGGCCGGCTGGGTAACGAGGGCGCGCGCCAGGGCCACCCGCTGGCGTTCGCCGCCGGACAGCTCGCCGGGGCGGTGCACCACGCGCTTGCCCAGGCCGACACGCGCCAGGATCGCTTCCGCCTTCTGCAGTGCGGCATCGCGCTTCTCGCGCCGGATCATCAGCGGCATCATGACGTTGTCCAGCGCCGAGAATTCCGGCAGCAGGTGGTGGAACTGGTAGACGAAGCCGAGCGAGGAGTTGCGCAGCTCGCCGCGCCGGGTTTCGGACAGGGTCGCGAAATCCTCGCCCAGCAGCGTCACCGATCCCGTCGACGGCGTATCGAGCCCGCCCAGCAGGTGCAGCAGGGTCGACTTGCCGGAACCGGAGGCGCCGACGATGGCGACGCGCTCGCCGCGGTAGATGGAGAAATCGACCTTGTCCAGCACCTGGACGCTGTAGTCGCCCTGCCTGAAGGTCTTGCCCAGGCCGCGGCAGGCCAGCACCGGCGCCTGGTCGTTCATTGGCTTACTCATAGCGCAGCGCCTCCGCAGGTTTCACGCGCGAGGCCGACCAGCTCGGGTAGAGGGTCGCCACGAAGGCCAGCAGCACGGACAGGCCGCCGATTCTCAACACGTCCGGCCAGCGCAGGTCGGACGGGATGGCGCTGATCAGGTAGATATCTTTCGACAAGAGCTGCACTCCCAACAGGTTTTCGATAAACGGTACGATGACGTCGATGTTCAGGGCCACCAGCACGCCCCCGCCCACGCCAAGCGCGGTGCCGAGGATGCCCACCAGCGCGCCCTGCACCATGAAGATCTTCTGGATCGAGCGCGGCGACGCGCCCAGGGTGCGCAGGATGGCGATGTCGGCCTGCTTGTCGGTCACGGTCATGACCAGGGTCGAGACCAGGTTGAAGGCCGCCACCGCGATGATCAGGGTGAGCACGATGAACATGACTTTCTTCTCGGTCTGGACCGCGGCGAACCAGGTGGCGTTGAGCTTGGACCAGTCGCGCATTTCCAGCTCGCCCGACATGGTCTTGGCCAGCTCCTGCGCCACCATGGGCGCGTCGCGCACCTCCGCCACGCGCAGGCGCAGGCCCATCGGCGCCGGCAAACGCTCCATGCGCTGGGCGTCCTCGATGTGGATGAAGGACAGCGCGCCATCGATCTTGGGGTCGCCCGCCTCGAAAATGCCCGCTACCGTAAAGCTGCGGCTGCGGGGCAGCAGGCCCGCAGGCGTGACCTGGCCCTGGGCCAGCATCATGGTGATCTTGCTGCCGATGTCCACGTCCAGCGAGCGCGCCAGCGACTGCCCGAGCACGATGTTGTACGCGCCCGGCTGCAGTGCCGCGAGACTGCCGGCACGCACCTGGCTGGCCACCTGGGACACCTTGCCCTCCTCGCCAGGGAGGATGCCGCGGATGACGGAGGGACGCATCGCGCCGCCGTTCACCAGCAGGCCCTGGGTCTCGACGAAAGGCGCGGCGCCACGCACTTGCGGATTGCGCGCGGCCTCGAGCGCCGCCGCCCGCCAGTCCGCCATGCTGCCGCTCTTGTCGAACACCTCGATATGGGCCAGCACCGACAGCATGCGGTCGGTGACGTCCTTCTGGAAGCCGTTCATCACCGACAGCACGATGATCAGGGCGGCCACGCCGAGCGCGATGCCGGCCACGGAAATCAGGGAGATGAAGGAAATGAAGCTGTTGCGGCCGCTACGCTTGCCGGCGCGCGTGTAGCGCAGGCCGACCATCCATTCAAAGGGGAGATTCTCGGTCAGTTTCATTCGTACCTCAGCGCTTCGGCCGGTTTCACGCGCGAGGCCGACCAGCTCGGATACAGGGTCGCCAGGAAGGCCAGCAGCACGGCCACGCCGCCGATCCAGGCGACGTCGTCCCAGCGCAGCTGCGAGGGGATCTCGCTGATCAGGTAGATCTCCTGCGACAGGAACTTCACCTTGAACAGCGCTTCGATGAAGGGCACGATCACGTGGATGTTCAGGGCCACCAGCACGCCCAGGCCCACGCCAAGCGCCGCGCCGAGCAGGCCGACCAGGGTGCCCTGCACCATGAAGATCGTCATGACCGAGCGCGGCGAGGCGCCGATGGTGCGCAGGATGGCGATGTCGGCCTGCTTGTCGCGCACCGACATGACCAGGGTCGAGACCAGGTTGAAGGCGGCAACCGCGACGATCATGGTCAGGATGATGAACATCATGCGCTTCTGCGACTGCACGGCCGCGAACCACACCGGGTTCACCTTCGACCAGTCGCGCACGTAGAGCTCTCCCGGCAGGCTGGCCTGCAGCGTGGCCGCCACGCGCGGCGCCGCTTCCATGTCGGACAGCTTCAGGCGCAGGCCGCCAGGCGCGTTCACGCCGGCCAGCTGCTCGGTATCCTCGAGGCTGGCAAAAGCGAGTCCGGAATCGAATTCAAAGTGGCCGGCCTCGAAAATGCCGGACACGGTCAAGGGACGGGTGCGCGGCACGGCGCTAGGTGCCGGCGCCTGGCCCGGGCTGCCGGCCGCCATCAGCATGGTGACGCGGTCGCCCACGCCGACGTCGAGCGCGGTGGCGAGCGCGCGTCCGATGACGATGTTGTACGAACCCGGCTGCAGCGTGTCGAAGCGGCCTTCACGCATATGGGCGGCTACTTCCGACACGGTGCTCTCCTGCGCGGGAATGACACCGCGCACCACCACCGGCTTCATCACGCCGTCGCTGATCAGCATGGCCTGGGTGTCGACGAAAGGCGCGCTGGCACGTACCTCGGGGTGGCGCAGGGCCTGCTGCGCGGTCTCGCGCCAGCCCGGCATCTCGCCTCTAGCGTCGAAAATCTCAACGTGGGCCAGCACCGACAGCATGCGCGCCGTGACTTCCTTCTCGAAGCCGTTCATCACCGACAGCACCACGATCAGTGCGGCCACGCCCAGTGCGATGCCGGCCACCGAGGCCATCGAGATGAAGGAAATGAAGCTGTTGCGGCTGCTCCTCTTGCCGGCGCGCGTGTAGCGCAGGCCGACTTGCCACTCATAGGGCAGCTGGTGGGTGATGCTCATAAATCCGGTCAGGTTGTCTTATTGGTTTGCCAACCCGACAGTTTGCCAGACATCGGCCGATCGTGCCGGAAAAAGCGTGGCCAAGCGTGTGGGCCGGGCCGTTGTGCCCTAAAATAGCGGCCATGTCCCAGATTACGCTCGTCGTCCCCTTCCTGCTCCCGCTTCCCCAATTCGCGCCCGACCTCGTGCGGGCACTGCAGGCCCCGGCCCTGTCCGCCCTGCTCAGCCGCACCAGTGGCCAGGCACGCACGGCCGAACAGCTTGTCAACGCCCTGCCCCACGAAAGCTGGCTGGCGCGCGAACTCGGCCTGTCGAAGGAAGGCCACCCGGCCTTCGCGGCGGCCGCGATGCGCGGCTTCGGGCTCGATCCGCTTGATGGCACCTGGTTCATCGTCAACCCCGCCCACGTGCAGATCGCGCGCAGCCACTCGATGCTGGGCGACCTGCGCCAGCTGGGCCTGAACGAGGATGAAGGCCGGGCCCTGTTCGAAGCGGCGCGCCTCCTGTGCGAGGAGATCGGCCACCCCTTGCTATACGGCGACGCCGGCACCTGGTTCCTGCGCGCCGACGACTGGACCGGCATCGATCCCGCCACCCCGGACACCGTGGTCGGCATGGACCTGACCGACTTCGTCCCGCGCGGACGTGAAGCGCTGGCCTGGCGCAAGCTGCAGAACGAGGTGCAGATGGCCTGGCACGCGCATCCGGTGAACGCCGCCCGCGAGGCGCGCCGCCAGGCGAGCGTCAACAGCTTCTGGCTCTGGGGCGGCAGCAAGGGCGGCGCGCGCAGCAGCCGGCAGGTCGCGAACATCGCCGCGCCGGGCTGGATTTCCGGCCTGTCCGACCATATATGGGATGGGTTCGACAAGCTCGACGCGCTGGCGGGCCAGGATGCGCTGCTCTATGTGGGCAGCCTGGCCGAATCGGCCATCGCGGCCGACTGGGGCAGCTGGCTCATGCAGGCGCAGCAGCTCGAATCCGAACTGTTCGCACCATTGCTTGCCGCCCTGACGCAGGGCCGGATCAAGACCCTGCGGATTGTCGCCAGCAGCCGCGAAGGCCTTGCCGAATTCACTACGACCGCCATGGCCCAGCGCAAATTCTGGCGCCGGCCGACCCTGGAAGCACTGACTTGAGTATCACGACCCGCATCGCCACCCGTCCCTGCCCCTGGCGCACCTCCGAAATGCTGCGCCAGGGCGGGGTGCACCCTGTGCTTGCGCGCATCTATGCGGCGCGCGGCCTGCTTGATGTACGCGAACTGTCCAGCGAGCTGGCCGCCCTGGTGCCGCCCGGCGCCCTGCGCCACATCGACGCCGCAGCCGTGTTCCTGGCCGACGCCATTGCCGCCAACAAGCGCATGACCATCGTCGCCGACTACGATTGCGACGGCGCCACCGCCTGCGCCACGGCGCTGCGCGGCCTGCGCATGATGGGCGCCAATGTCGACTACATCGTGCCGAACCGTTTCGAGTATGGCTACGGCCTCACGCCCGAGATCGTCGAACTGACCGCGCGCGAAAAATCGCCCGACATCATCATCACCGTCGACAACGGCATCGCCAGCATCGACGGCGTCTTGGCCGCGAACCGGCGCGGGATCGAAGTCGTCGTCACCGACCACCACCTGCCGGGCGATGCGCTGCCGCCGGCGCGCGTGATCGTCAACCCGAACCAGCCCGAATGCGGCTTCCCCAGCAAGCACCTGGCCGGCGTCGGCGTCGTGTTCTACGTGCTGCTGGCGCTGCGCGCGGAGCTGCGCCGCCGCGGCGTCTTTGATGCGGCGACCCAGCCCAAGCTCGACAGCCTGCTCGACCTGGTGGCGCTCGGCACCGTGGCCGACGTGGTGCGCCTCGATGCCAACAACCGCATCCTGGTGGCCCAGGGTCTCAAGCGCATGCGCGCGGGCCGCATGCATCCGGGCGTGGCCGCCCTGTTCCGCGTGGCGGGCCGCGAAGCGCGCTGCGCCTCGCCGTTTGACCTTGGCTTTGCGCTGGGTCCGCGCCTGAATGCCGCCGGCCGGCTGGAAGACATGTCGCTCGGGATCGAGTGCCTGGTGACGGACGACGTCGGCCGCGCCTGGGCGATCGCCCAGCAGCTCAACGAGATCAACCTGAAACGCCGCGAGATCGAAGCCGAGATGCAGGATACCGCCCTGCTGCACCTGGACAGCTTCGAGCCTTCGGGCGCGAGCACGATCAGCGTGTTCGACGAAGGCTGGCACCAGGGCGTGATCGGCATCGTCGCCTCGCGCCTGAAGGAGAAGTTCTACCGGCCCACGATCACCTTCGCGCCCTCCAATGACGGCTGGATCAAGGGTTCGGGCCGCTCGATCCCGGGCTTCCACCTGCGCGACGCGCTCGACCTGGTGTCCAAGCGGGTGCCGGGACTGATCGACAAGTTCGGCGGCCACGCGATGGCGGCCGGGCTGACCATCCGGGGCGAGCATTTCGACAGCTTCCAGCAGGCTTTCGAGGCGGTCGGGCGCGCCTGGCTGACCGAGGCCCAGCTCGAGCGCATCATCGAAACCGACGGCCCGCTGGAAGACGAGTTCTACTCGACCCACTTCATCGAGCAGATGGATGCGCAGGTCTGGGGCCAGGGCTTCGCGCCGCCCGTGTTCTGCGACGAGTTCCGCGTGGTGAGCCAGCGCATCCTGAAGGAACGCCACCTCAAGCTGCTACTGGAACGCAATGGCCGCCGTTACGACGCGATCTGGTTCGGGCACATCGAAAGCCTGCCGGAGCGGGCCCGCGTGGCCTTCCGGCTCGATGCGAACGAGTACAACGGCGTGACCAAGGTGCAGCTGCTGGTGGAGCACGCCGAACCGGCCTGAATGGCTACACCAGGGCTGCGCGCGCGATGATCTCTTCCGCGGCCGGCATGCGCGCGGCGATCACCTCCTCGTAGCGCGCCACGCGCGCGGGGCCCGCGCTTTCCGGCGTGCCGCAATCGAATGGCGGGTGCGGGTCGTACTCCAGCGCCAGCTGGATCATCTTCGCAGCCTCTTCTCCCGCCAGCTCGGCGGCCAGCGCGAAGGCGAAATCGATCCCGGCCGTCACACCACCGCCCGAAATGCGGTTGCGGTCGCGCACGATCCGATCAGGCACGGGAATCGCCCCGAAAGCCGGCAGGTAGCGGCGCCAGCGCCAGTGGCAGGCCGAGCGATAGCCCTGCAACAGGCCAGCCGCACCCAGCACCAGCGAACCGTTGCACACCGAGGTGACCCAGCGCGCGCCCTCGCCCTGCCGGCGCAGGAAAGCCAGCGTTTCCTGGTCTTCAAATAGCTCCCTGATACCGAAGCCGCCCGGCACGCACAGCACGTCGAACTGGGGGCAATCGGCAAACGACGTCGTCGGGCAGATGGCGAAGCCGGCGTCGCTCATGACGGGCGCCGCATCCTTCCAGGCGAGGTGGACACGGGCGCCGGGGACCCGGCTCAGGACCTGGGTCGGGCCCGTCAGGTCCAGCTGGGTCACGTTCGGGAACAGCAGCATGCCGATCTGGATGGTCGTGCTCACGTCAGTCTCCTTGCAAATGGTGAAGACACCATTCTAGGAGGCCGTCATTTGGCAGAAACGTCATCGAACGATGATTTCCTGCCAAACAAGCCCTATTTCTTCGGTGGCGGCGGGACGAAATCCGAGCCCCGGTCGAACACGACCTTCCACTGCCCCGGCGCCTCCAGGCGCCAGATTGAATTGAAGCGGCCGATCTTGCGGCCGGACGGGTCATAGATCGGTCCGCCGCTATAGGCCAGCGTGCCGGATTCCAGGACCTCGACCTCTTCCGGCTCCCATGAGAACGGCGCCTGCGGCTTGTCGTAATAGGGACGCCAGCCTTTGGCGATGGCCTGCTTGCCGCGCAGCTTACCTTGGGGAGAGAAGAAGATCGCCTCGTCGGCGACGAAACGGGTGAACGCCTCGAAATCACGGGCTTTCATGGTGGCGGCGAAGGCACGCTCGGCCTCCATGACCTGCTTCCTGAGGTCCTGGTTGGAATCGCGTGCATTACCCGCCGCGGCGGCGAGCATCAGGCAGGCGGCAAGAAGAGACAGCGAACGCAGGCGCATCGGCGAACCCTTTCCTAAACTTTTCCATTTAGCAAGGTTTGCGATTCTGTCATGTGAGCGCGCGCCTTACAACCAGTAGTTGCAATTGATCCGAAATTGGAGTATAACGACTCCAACATCGGAGGATACCATGAGTCTAGCCTACTCCTACCCCAAGAGCCGCTTCGAACCGGCGGTGCTGATCGACCTGAATTCGCGGGCCGAGCGCGAGCGCCTGTCCCGTTCCGCCCTGATGGGCTTCTTCAAGCTGGCCGCCGCCTGGAGCGTGCGCGACGACGATGCGCGCGAACTGCTGGGCGGTCTCTCGTCCTCGTCCTATTACGACTGGAAGAAGAACCCGGACCGGGTGCTCGAGGTCGACCGCATCACCCGCATTTCCTACCTGCTCGGCATCTACAAGGCCCTGCACATCCTGTACGGCGACAAGCTCGCCGACGAATGGGTGCACCTGCCGAACACCAACCCCATTTTCGCCGGCCGCACGCCGCTCGCCTACATGCTGGCCGGCGGCCTGATCGCCATGCAGACGGTGCGCAAGCTGCTCGACGCGCGCCGCGGAGGTCTCTGATCTTGCCGGTGCTGCACAAAATCACTCCGCTGCGCCAGTACGATACCTGCCGCCTGATCCCCTCGCGCTTCGCCGACCTCGAGGATTCGGTGCTCGCGCCGCTGGCGGAGAACGACACGGTGCTGCGCGACCTGTTCGACCTCGACAACGCCACCAACGAAAGGCTGCGCGGCGAATCCGGCCTGCTGCCCGGGATCGGCATGGACGAACTCGTGTTCGGCGTGCAGAACTTCCGCATCATCAATGCGGCCTACACCTATGCCCGCCCCGAAGGAAGCCGCTTCAACGACGGCGAGCGCGGCGCCTGGTACTGCGCGTTCGCGCCTGATACCGCGCTGGCCGAAGTCATCTTCCACAAGACCGTGGAATACGTCGAGATCAACCGCTTCGACGACAGCGTGACTTACCAGTCCCTGCTGGCCGACTTCAACGCCGGCTTCCACGACCTGCGTTGCCTGGAGGCCTTCAAGGCCTGCCTCGATCCGGACAGCTACATCGCCTCGCAGGCGCTGGCCGCCGAGCTGCTGGAAGCCGGCTCGATGGGCATCATCTACCCGAGCGTGCGCCATCCGGGCGGCACCAACCTCGCCTGCTTCCGCCCCGCACTGGTGGGCAATGTACGCAAGGCGCAGACATATCGCTTAACATGGGCGGGCTCGCCGCAACCGGCGGTCGAGATCCTTTAGCCAGACGTAGAACAGATGAAGACGAATCCCGAGAAAGACCTGGAGTTGCACGACAAGATCAACCGCGAGACCGGCCGCATCAAATGGAGCGAACTCGAACGCCATTTCGCGAGCGGCTCGGTGATCTGGGTGAGCGAAGCGCTGGACCTGATCGACGTCGCGCTGCGCATCGCGCACGACGACAAGGAGAGCATCAAGCAATGGATGAGCGCGGGAACGGTGGCCAAGGTCAGCGACGTGCAGGCGCAGACCTGGGCGGCGTCGGATGAAACGCTGTGGGCCTCGGTGGTCAGCCCCTTCGTGCTGGTGCAGGCGGAGAAGAAGCAACTGCACTGAGCGCCTAGCGCTTGAACTCACCCCTGTGCGTCAGGGCATGCGCCGCCCGGCGCATGTACTGGGCGGCCTTCTGCGGATCCGGCTCCATCAGGCCCAGCTGCTGCCACGCCTCCGGATAATCCAGCTCGGCCGCCGCTTCCAGCCAGGCGCGCGCCTTCGCCTCGTCACGCGCGACACCGTCACCCTCGAGCAGTATCGTCGCCAGCATGAACATCGCTTCCGGCATCCCGCGCGATGCGGCCACCCCCAGCCAGTGCGCGGCCAGCGCGCCGTCGCCGCCGCTCTTGTAGGCGAGTCCGCGCCGGTAGGCGATGTCGCCTTCGTCGCCATGCTGGGCCATCGCCGGCTGCGCCAGCGCCAGCGCGGCCAGGACCGCTATCAGGCTGCGCTTCATTTCGACAGATCGATCGCGTACAGCGCGATCCCCTTGCCGCGGCCATCGTCCGCCGCCACCTGGGTCACGTTGTGCAGGCCGGCCTCGTGCGCGAGGGCCACCATGCCCGGGCTTGAGGAGAACAGCACCTGCCCCGCCGTCTTCACGGACGCGAACTTCCAGCTGCGCGCGGAGCCGTTTGCGGCGCGCGTCAAACGCTTCGCCTCGCGCACATAAGCGATCAGGATGTCGCGGTTGTTGTCCGGCGAAGCGATCACGGTGCGGCTGCCGTCCAGGCCCGGGAAGTTGCCGCCGCCGCTGGCGCGGTAGTTGTTGGTCGCGACCAGGAACTCCTGCGAGGCCGCGACCGGCTTGCCGCGCCACCTCAAGCTGCGGATCCGATCGCCCGGCGCGCGGGTGACGTCGATCTCGTAGGCCACGTCCTGCGAGGTAATGGTGTCGAAGTTATAGCTCGGCACCGCGCCGTTGACGAGCTGCTGTGGCTCTTTTTTGGCCGGATCGATCGTGTTGAAGCGGGTTGCCGACTTTTCCAGCCAGGCCTTGAGGCCGGCGCCGTCCACCTTCACCGCATACAGCGCGTTCGGGTACAGGTAGAGATCGGCCGCATTGTTCAGCGCGAGGTCGCCAGGCTTCACGTCGGTGTAGTCGCCGGGCCCCGCCACGCCGCTCTTGAACGGCGCCGACACGGACAGCACCGGCAGGTCCTTGTACTGCGGCAGGTTGGCGGCGACGTACTTCGCCACGTAGTCGGCCTGGGCCTGGTTCACGACCTCGATCGCCGACACGTCGCCCACGTCGGAGAAGTAGCTCGACATGCGGAAGTCGGTCGAGCCCACCGGCGTCTTCACGTAGCGGATCGTGGCCTCGTGCTCTTCCTGCACCGCCGCCAGCACGCTTGGGTCGGCGTCGACGAAGGCCTTGTCACCCGTTTGCGCGGCGCGCGCCTCGACAAACGTCTTGTCCTTCTCGACCATCCAGCGCTTGCCGTCGTGTTTCAGATGCAAGCCAATCACGCCCAAGTGCTTGCCCCACAGGTTCGCCATCACCATCGGCACGCCGTGCACGAAGCCCCTTGCCTTGTCCACGCCCGGCAGATCGAACTGCGGGACCTTGCTGTTAGCGTTTGGGAATAGCTGGTGCGAATGCCCCAGCAACATCGCATCGATGCCCGGTACCTGCGCCAGGTACCAGCCCGCGTTCTCCATCGACGGTGTGTAGGGGCTGGCGTCCAGGCCGCCGTGGGCGATCGCGATCACGAGATCGGCGCCCTTCTTCTTCATCTCCGGCACGTACTTCTGCGCTGCCTCGCGCACGCCCTCCGTGTAAACGCGGCCCTCGAGGTAGCGCTTGTCCCAGGACATGATGGTCGGCGGCGTAAAGCCGATGATGCCCACGCGCACAAGCGCGGTCACCGGCTTGCCGTCCGCACCCACTGCACTCACCTGCTTGTCGATGATCGCGTAAGGGCTGAACAGCGGCTTCTTCGTCTTTACGCTGTAGACGTTGGCCAGCACGACGGGGAAGGCCGGGCCGGCGCAGCGCCTGGGCTGGTCGACGCCTTCTACCCGGAAGCGGCTGCCCGTCACCTGGTTGAGGAAGGCCAGGCCGTAGTTGAATTCGTGGTTGCCGATCCCGGCGCCATCGTACTTCAGGGCGTTCATGACCTTGTAGATGCCCAGGGTCTGGTCGCACGCCAGGGGCTTGACCAGCGCCTGGTAGTCGGCCAATGCATTGCCCTGGATGGTGTCGCCATTATCGACCAGGAAGGTGTTCGGGAATTCCTTGCGCGCCTGGTGGATGAGCGTCGCGGTGCGGTCCAGGCCGTGCGAGGGCTCGGCCGCCAGCTTGTAGTAGTCATAGCCGACCACGTTCGCGTGCAGGTCGGTGGTCTCCAGCACGGTCAGCTGGGCGGTGGTGCCGCTTTTTGGGGCCTTCGCGGCATTGACAGGGAGGCTGAGCAGCGCTGGCGCCAGCGCGATGCAGATTTGATAACGCAACATAGGGGACATGGCGGTGGCCGGCTAAGAGAACCGGGCGATGATACGGTAGCCCTATGCCATGGAGCAAGCCGTGTCACCCGTGCTGCCGGCTGCCTGCCGTCCTGGGGTATAATCGAAGGTTCGATTCAACCCATTCAAAAGACTGCCAAAGACCATGGAAGCTGAACGCATCAATGCCATTTCCGCCCTGCTGAACGACCTGACCAGCCGTGAAGCCGAACTTCGGAGGTATCTTTGACTTCGATCGCAAGTCAGAGAAACTAGAACAGGTCAACCAGGAACTGGAAGACCCGTCCGTCTGGAACGACCAGAAGCGGGCCCAGGACCTCGGCAAGGAAAAGAAGGCCCTCGAGGCCGTCGTGCTCACGCTCGAGAAGGCGAAGTCCGACCTGGCCGACGCATCCGACCTGTTCGAGATGGCAAAGGAAGAAGGCGACCACGGCACGCTGGAATCGATCGGCGGTGACGCCGAAGAGATCCAGAAAACCATCGAAGCGATGGAATTCCGCCGCATGTTCAACAATCCGATGGACCATGCAAACTGCTTCATCGACATCCAGGCCGGCGCCGGCGGTACCGAAGCCCAGGACTGGGCCTCGATGCTGCTGCGCCAGTACCTGCGCTATTGCGAGCGCAAGGGCTTCAAGGCCGAAGTGATGGAAATCTCCGAGGGCGAGGTCGCGGGCATCAAGACCGCCACCATCAAGGTCGACGGCGAATACGCCTACGGCCACCTGCGCACCGAGACCGGCGTGCACCGCCTGGTGCGCAAGTCGCCGTTCGACTCGGCCAACGGCCGCCACACCTCGTTCACCTCGCTCTTCGTCTACCCGGAAGTCGACGAATCCTTCGAGATCGAGATCAACCCGGCCGACGTGCGCATCGATACCTATCGCGCATCGGGCGCCGGTGGCCAGCACATCAACAAGACCGACTCCGCGGTGCGCCTGACGCACGCCCCGTCGGGCATCGTGGTGCAGTGCCAGAACGACCGCTCGCAGCACCGCAACAAGGCCGAAGCCTGGGACATGCTGCGCGCCAAGCTGTTCGAACTCGAGCTGCGCAAGCGCATGGCCGAGCAGCAGAAACTCGAAGACTCCAAGACCGACGTCGGCTGGGGCCACCAGATCCGTTCCTATGTGCTCGACCAGTCGCGCATCAAGGACCTGCGTACCGGCTTCGAGACCGGCAACACCAAGAACGTGCTGGACGGCGACCTGGACGACTTCATCTCGGCCTCGCTCAAGCAGGGCGTGTAAGCGATGACGGTGCAAAAACAGGCCTTCGTGTTCGATATGGACGGCACCATCGTCGACAACATGGCCTTCCACACCGACTCGTGGCTCGCTTTCTTCGAGCGCCGTGGCTTGACGCTCGACGCGGACGAATTCTTCCGCGCGACGGCCGGCCGCCAGGGCAGCGAAATCATGCGCGCCTACCTGGGCGAGCAGATGAGCGACGAGGAAGTGGGCCTGCTCAACCACGAGAAGGAATCGGTCTACCGCGAGCTCTACGCGCCGCACCGCAAGACGGTTGCCGGCTTCGACGCGCTGATCGAGCGCGCCAGGCTTGAAGGCGTGAAGCTCGCCGTCGCTACCGCCGCGCCGCCCGCCAACATCGAGTTCACCCTCGATGGCCTCGACCTGCGCAAGCATTTCGACGCGGTCGTCGGCGCCGCCGACGTGGCGCGTGGCAAGCCGCATCCGGACGTGTTCCTGAAAGCGGCCGAGCGCTGCGGCGTGCAGCCCGAGCACTGCATCGTGTTCGAGGACGCGCCGCTGGGCGTGGAAGCGGCGCGCCGCGCGGGCATGCGCTGCGTGGTCCTGACAACCACCCTGCCGCGTGACGCGTTTACCGATTTCGACAACGTCATCGGCATCGTGCGCGACTTCTCCGAACTCAAGACCGAGCTCCTGTTCGGCTAAACCAAATAAGAACTGCCTATCCAATCATGACTACGGAAAACCAAGACCAGTCGCCCGTCGTGGCGCTCGATGAAAACAAGATCATGGCCGAGCGCCGCGCCAAGCTGGCCGCGCTGCGCCAGCAGGGCAATCCCTTCCCGAACGACTTCGTCCCCAAGGACAAGGCGGCCGACGTGGTCGAAACCTACCATGGCAAGACCCGCGAAGAGCTCGAAGCCGAGCCGGTCAACGTCGTCATGGCCGGCCGCATGATGCTGCGCCGCGAAGCCGGCAAGAAGGCCGCTTTCGCCACCCTGCAGGACAGCTCGGGCCCGTCCGCCTCGGGCCGCATCCAGATCTACGTTACCCTGGACTCCGCCGGCGAGGAAGCCATGGAAGCCCTGCGTTCGTATGACCTGGGCGACATCCTGGGCATCGAAGGCACGCTCTTCAAGACCAAGACCGACGAGCTGACCGTCAAGGTGACGAAGCTGCGCCTGGTGGCGAAGTCGCTGCGCCCGCTGCCGGACAAGTTCCACGGCCTGGCCGACCAGGAGACCAAGTACCGCCAGCGCTACGTCGACCTGATCATGAACGAAGAGACGCGCCGCACCTTCAAGGCGCGCACCGCCGCGCTGTCGTCGATGCGCCGCTTCATGGAAAAGCACGGCTTCATGGAAGTCGAGACCCCGATGCTGCACCCGATCCCGGGCGGCGCCGCGGCCAAGCCTTTCGTCACCCACCACAACGCGCTGGACATGGAGATGTACCTGCGCATCGCGCCCGAGCTCTACCTGAAGCGCCTGGTGGTGGGCGGTTTCGACCGCGTGTTCGAGATCAACCGCAACTTCCGCAACGAAGGCGTGTCGGTCCGCCACAACCCGGAATTCACGATGATGGAATTCTATGCGGCCTACACCGACTACAAGTGGATCATGGACTTCACTGAGCAGGTGATCCGCCAGGCTGCGATCGATTCGAACGGCAGCGCCGTGCTCACCTACGGCGGCCGCGAACTCGACCTGTCGAAACCGTTCCAGCGCCTGACCATCGTCGAAGCGATCGACAAGTATGCGCCGGGCTACACGCCGGAGCAGCTGAACAGCATGGAGTTCATCAAGGAAGAGCTGAAGAAGTTCGGCGTCAAGCCCTTCGCCAACGCCGGCCTGGGCGCACTGCAGCTGGCCCTCTTCGAAGAGACCGCCGAAGCCCTGCTGTGGGAACCGACTTTCATCATCGACTATCCCGTGGAAGTGTCGCCGCTGGCGCGCGCTTCCGACGTACGTGAAGGAATCACCGAGCGCTTCGAGCTCTTCATGGTGGGCCGCGAGATCGCCAACGGCTTCTCGGAGCTGAACGATCCGGAAGACCAGGCGGCGCGCTTCCTGTCCCAGGTGGCGGCAAAAGAAGCCGGTGACGACGAAGCGATGTACTTCGACGCCGACTACATCCGCGCGCTCGAATACGGCATGCCGCCGGCCGGCGGTTGCGGCATCGGCATCGACCGCCTGATGATGCTGATCACCGACTCGCCGAACATCCGCGACGTGCTGCTGTTCCCGCACCTGCGCAAGGAAGACTAAAAAGAAAAAGCGGCCTCGGCCGCTTTTTTGTAGGGTGGGCGGGTTTCCCGTCCGCGCGTTCAAACAGTATCGGAATAGACGCAACGCCTCAATTCACGCACCGTTTGAACGCGCGTACGGCGGAGCCGTACACCCTACTGGATGACGGTATAGCAAGGCGTGTAGGCTTTACCGGGCAATTTCATCCGGCTCTGCTCCACGAAGGACGACAGCAGCGCATCCATCGGGCCCATGATGGCGCTCTCGCCATGGATCTCGTATTTGCCGTGCTGCTCGATGGCGCGGATGCCCTCCTCCTTCACATTCCCCGCCACGATGGCCGAGAAGGCGCGCCGCAGGTGCGCCGCCAGGTTGTGCGATTCCTGGTTGCGGTGCAGCTTCAGGTTGCGCACGTTCTCGTGGGTCGGACGGAAGGGCTTCTGGAATTCCGGATCGATCTTGAGGCGCCAGTTGAAGTAATATGCATCGCTGTGCGCCTTGCGGAATTCGCGCACCGTCTTGATCCCGGCGTGCATTTCGCGGGCCACAGCGTCCGGATCGTCGATGATGATCTTGTAGCGCTTCTGCGCCGCTTCGCCCAGGGTCAGGCCGATGAAATGGTCGATCTGCTCGAAATAGGCGCGCGCGGTGGCAGGGCCGGTGAAAATCAGCGGGAAAGGCATTTCCGCATTGTCCGGATGCAGCAGGATCCCGAGGATGTACAGGATTTCTTCGGCCGTGCCGGCGCCGCCCGGGAACACGATGATGCCGTGGCCGGTGCGAACGAAGGCCTCGAGGCGCTTTTCGATGTCCGGCATGATCACCAGGTCATTCACGATCGGATTGGGCGACTCCGCCGCGATGATGCCCGGCTCGGAAATGCCGAGATAGCGTCCGCCGTGGATGCGCTGCTTCGAATGGCCGATGGCCGCGCCCTTCATCGGGCCCTTCATGGCGCCCGGCCCGCAGCCGGTGCAGATGTCGAGCTCGCGCAGGCCGAGGGCATAGCCGACTTCCTTCGTGTAGTTGTATTCGACCCGGCTGATCGAATGGCCGCCCCAGCACACCACCAGGTTGGGATTACGCTGCGGCTGCAGCACATTCGCATTGCGCAGGATATGGAACACGGCGTCCGTGATGCCTTCGGGACGCTCGAGATTGAATTTCGGGTTATCGGTGACTTCGAAATGGACGTAGACGATATCGCGCAGCACCGAAAACAGGTGCTCGTGAATGCCGCGGATCATCTTGCCGTCGACGAAAGCGTTAACGGGGGCGCTGCGGATATCGAGCTTGATGCCGCGTTCGCGCTGCAGGATATTGATATCGAAATCGCGGTAACGCTCGAGCAGTTCCTTGCCGTCGTCGACCGAGCTGCCCGAATTGAGCACGGCAAGCGCGCACTTGCGGAACACATCGTACAAACCGCTCCTGCTGGTGTCGAGCAGCTTGGTGACTTCGGCTTTCGACAGGACTTCGAGGCGGCCTTCCGGAGAAATGAGGACGTCGACTACTTCATGGGTCATGGTTTTATTTTCCCTTTCTTACGCTGATACGGTCTGGCCTGTTGCCAATATACGCCAAAGCGCGCCGTTTTGCGCCCCGATTGAGGGCGTTCCATGAGCGCTCGCGCACCGTTCACGCGCGTCAATACCACATCCAGAAAAAGTTCGCTTGCGATGACCGATTTACACTAAAATGCGTGCCAACTGGAATTTCCGTGCATACGGCAACTCCACTAAAAAACTTCGGTGTATATAACTATTTCGGGAGGAACCGCATGAGCGGTGCAGCTACTTCAGCCAAGGGACCAATCCCAGAATTCAAGCAGATCATGGGCCATCCAGCGCCATTGTGGATGCTGTTCATGACCGAATTCTGGGAACGCTTCGCGTTCTACGGCATTCGTTGGGCCCTGGTGCTCTATATCGTCGCCCAGTTCTACGAGGGCAGCGCGGTGGGCCAGGCCGACGCCAACCTGACCTACGGTTCCTACCTCGCGCTGGTCTATGCCGGCGCCGTGTTCGGCGGCTACATCGCCGACCGCGTCATCGGCTACCAGCGCTCGATCCTCGTCGGCGCGGTCTTCATGGCGGCCGGCCTGTTCATGATCACTATCCCGAACCAGGACCTGTTCAAGCTCGGCCTGGCGACCATCATCGTCGGTAACGGCATGTTCAAGCCGAACATCTCGGCCATGGTCGGCCAGCTCTACGCGCTGAACGACACCCGCCGCGACTCGGGCTTCACCATCTTCTACATGGGCATCAACGCCGGCGCCTTCATCTCGCCGATCCTGACCCAGCAACTGGCCCAGAACGTCTTCAACACCGGCGACACCCCGGCCTACAAGATCGTGTTCTTCGCTTCCGGCATCGGCATGCTGATCTCGCTGGTCTGGTTCTACATCGGCCGTGCCCAGCTCAAGGGCATCGGCGCACCGGTCGGCGAACTGGCCAGCCCGAAGCGCCTGATCGGCGTGGTCCTCGGTTCGATCGTGGTGATCCCGGGTGTCTACCTGCTGCTGCAGGCCGGCGCCAACAAGCTGCAGGCCGTGCTGTCGGTCCTGTTCATCATCCTGGCGCTGATGCTGATCGTCGAAGGCGTGCGCGAAGGTAAAGTCGCGCGCGACAAGACCATCGCCATGATGATCATCTTCTTCTTCAACATCCTGTTCTGGTGCTTCTTCGAGCAGGCAGGCAGCTCCTTCACCTTCCTGGCCGACCAGATCGTGAACCGCAACTTCGGCGACTGGGGCATCTTCCCGGTGGCCTGGTTCCAGTCGGTGAACTCGATCGCCATCATCGTCTGCGCGCCGATCATCGCGATGATCTGGGTCGCCATGGGCAAGCGCAACGTGAACCCGTCGATCCCGCGCAAGTTCGGCCTCGGCATCATCTTCAACGGCCTGGCCTTCGGCCTGCTGATGTTCGCGCTGGTCCAGCTGATCGACGACCAGGGCAAGATCCCGTTCTGGACCCTGTTCGCGGTCTACGTGGTGCAGTCGATCGGTGAACTCTGCCTGTCGCCGATCGGCCTGTCGATGGTCACCAAGCTGGCTCCGACCCGCCTGGTCGGCCTGGGCATGGGCGGCTGGTTCCTGTCGACCGGTATCGGCAACAACCTGTCGGGCATCTTCGCTTCCCACGTCTCGGGCGAGACCGGCATGTCGGTGGCCTCGGCGCTGTCAGGCTACACCTTCGGCTTCTACATCCTGCTGGGCGGCGGCGTGCTGCTGTTCCTGCTGGCCCCGCTCATCCAGAAACTGATGCACGGCGTGAAGTAAGCGCATCCGCTTCAGACAAGGACGGCAGCCCTCGGGCTGCCGTTTTTCGTGTCAAGCGCCCAGCGTCGTCCGCATCTCCTCCATCTCGGCCACCATCCACTCCCGGAAGCGCCGCACCTTCAGCATCTGCTCCTTGTGCGGATTGGCCAGGAACTTGTAGCCGTAGTCGAAAGGCGCGCTGCGGCAGGGGATCTGGCGCAGCGCGCCGGAAGCGATGTCCTGGCAGGCGATCCCGTAGGGGACCAGGGCCACGCCCTGCCCCGCCACCGCCGCCTGCACCAGCACGCCCCAATGGCTGTAGCCGCGCGAGAAATCGTACTTGCCCTTCAGTGCCCGGTTTTCGTTGAGCAGCTGCAGCCAACGCTCGGGCGAGTGTTCGACCAGCAGCTTGTGGCGCGGCAGGTCCGACAGGCTCAAGCCGTCCTGGCCCGGCCCCAGGAGCTCCGGACTGTACACCGGCACCAGGCGCTCGTGGAACAGTACCGCCGGGTCGCCGTCCCGTACGGGCCCGTAGCGCACCGCCACGTCCGTGCTGTCGGCCTGCAGGTCCACCGGCGCGTCGTTCGAATCGATGCGGATGTCGAGTTCCGGATACAGCTTCGTGAACCGGTGCATGCGCGGCACCAGCCATTTGATGGCGAAGGAATGCGTGGTCGAGATGCGCAGCACCGCCTCCTCGTCACCCACCTGCAGGGCCGCCACCTTGGCCCGCAATTCTCCCAGCATGCGCGCGGTGGCGATCGCCAGTTCCTGGCCCTTCTCGGTCAGGGCGATGTGGCGCGGATGGCGCACGAACAGGGGAAAGCCGACGTTTTCCTCGAGCTGCTTGACTTGCAGGCTGACCGCCGCGGGGGTCTTGTGCAGCTCCTGGGCGGCCAGCTTGAAACTGCCCCAGCGGGCCGCGCACTCGAAATCGATCAGGCCGGAGAGGCTGCGCAGCGCTTTCATGGCGCCTCCATGCATAAGTTTTTCTTATTCAAAGCCTGTACTTTTTCTCAGTTGATGGATTTTGCTGCTTTGCAGAAAATATACTCGATCTCACAAGGAATATCATGTCCAAGCATATACTGGTGATCGGCGGAACGCGCTTCTTCGGCAAACTCCTGGTCCAGCGCCTGCTGCGCGCAGGCCACCGTGTGACCGTCGCGACACGCGGTTATGCCCCGGACCCTTTCGGTAGCCGCATCGAACGCGTGCGCGTCGACCGCCGCAACGAGCACGCCATGCGCAACGCCTTCCGCGATGCAGCATTCGACCTCGTCTACGACCAGATGTGCTACTCGCCGCTGGACGCCGCGATCTCGGCCCGCGTCTTCAAGGGCAAGGTCAAGCGCTACATCATGACCTCGACCATCGACGCCTACCGTGGCCTCGAGTTCACGGGCCGCCCCTTGCGCGAGTCCGACCTGGCCGTGCACGCCCAGCGCATCGATACCGGCTACCCCTGGCACGACCCGAAGCGCGCGACCGAGAGCTATGTGGCCGGCAAGGTGCAGGCCGAAGCCTACCTGGTGCGCGACGGCAGCCTGCCGCTCGTGACCGTGCGCCTGGCCCACGTACTGGGCGGGCCCGAGGATTTCACCGGGCGCCTCGCCTACTACGTCGACCTGGTGCGCCAGGGCGGGACCTTGCGCTATGCGAATCCACAGGCCAAGGTCTCCTTCATGGAAGCGGCGGGCGCCGCCGATTTCCTGGCCTGGGCCGGCGCCCAGGACTTCACGGGGCCGGTCAACGCGGCGGCCGAGGAACCGTTGTCGGCCTTCGACCTGCATGCGCGCGTGGCCCGCGTGCTCGATGAAGCGGCGCGCAGCGTACAGGTCTCCCAGGCCGGCGGCTCGCCCTTCGACTTCGCCCAGCCGCTGGTGCTCGACACCACGCGCGCCCGCGCGCTCGGCTACCGCTTCGGCCACACCGAGGAGTGGCTGGACGACACCATCCGCCACCACGACCTGGCCTTCGTCTAGAGGCCGGCCTCAAAGAAAAATGGCCCGGTTACCCGGGCCATTTTTTTATCAGCGTTTCGCCTTTTCCCGCGCCACCCAGAACAGCAGCACGATGATCAGGGCATAAGGAATCAGGGTCAGCAGATTCGCATTCGGCCCTGCAAAGAAGGGATTCGCGCTTTCAGCCCACTTCGCCATATTGCTGTCGAAGTCGGTCAGCACGCCCGCCGTGATGGCGATGATGATGCCGGCCAGCGCGCCGCCCGCGATATAACCCGAGGCCAGCAAGGTGCCCCAGCTGCGGTCGCCCGCCGCCTGGCGCTCTTCCTCGTTCAGCTTCGTATACTGCGGCAGCTTGTTGTTGCGGCGGTCGGCGACCCAGCGAATCAGGCCGCCCACCGCGATCGGCAGGGTCGAGACCAGCGGCAGGTAGACGCCGACGGTGAAGGCCAGCGAAGCAATGCCCGCCATCTCCAGCACCACCGAGATCATCACGCCGAACAGCACCAGGGTCCAGGGCAGCTGCTGGTCGAGGATGCCCTTGATGATGTAGGACATGAGCACGGCCTTGGGCGCGTCGTACTTTTTCACCTCGGTGCCGTCCGGGCGGGTTTTATGGGTGCCGTTGATGCCCGGATCGACCAGGTAGACCGCCTTGCCGTCGTCCGCCACCAGGTACTTGCCGGCCGGGCCGCCGACGGCATCAAGCTTTTGCCAGACCTTGTAGGTATTGGCGTCGTCCGCCGCCTGCGGGCCTTGCAGCTGCGCGGTCTGGGTGAGTTTGGATGCATCGACGCTCAAGCCCGGCGCCACCTGGGCTGCGGGCACGTACACGGTGCCCGCGTCGTTCAGCTTCAGCAGGATCGGGCCGAGGATCAGGGCCGATGCGAAAGCGCCGCACAGGATGGCGTACTGCTGCATGCGCGGGGTCGAGCCGACCAGGAAGCCGGTCTTCAGGTCCTGCGAGGTGGTGCCTGCGTTACTCGCCGCGATGCAGACGATGGCGCCGACCGACAGCGCGGTCACATAGTACTGGCCGCCGGTCCATCCCATCACCAGGAAGATCAGGCAGGTGAACAGCAGGGTCGCCACCGCCATGCCCGAAATCGGATTCGAGGACGAGCCGACTTCGCCGGTCAGGCGCGAGGAGACGGTCGCGAACAGGAAACCGAACACCAGGATCAGGAGCGCGCCGAGGAGGTTCATGTGCAGGGGCGTGGCCACGGTGATGATGGCGATGATGGCCAGGCAGCCGATCAGGACCCACTTCATCGGGATGTCGCGGTCCGTGCGCAACGAGGCATCCGCGGTGCTGGACTGCTTGACGCCTGCCAGGCCCGAACTGAGACTCTTCCAGATCATGGGCATCGAACGCACCAGCGAGATCAGGCCGGCCGCGGCCACCGCGCCCGCGCCGATGTAGAGCACGTAGGCGTTGCGGATCTCGTCCGGCGACATGTCGCGGATCAGGGTCGTGCCGGGAGACAGCGGGACTGTGAGCGCGTCACCGAAGAATTTGATCATCGGGATGAGCAGCAGGTAGGACAGCACGCCGCCCGCCGCCATGGTGAAAGCGATGCGCGGGCCGATGATGTAGCCCACACCCAGCAGCTCCGGCGAGACTTCGGCGCCGGCCGAGCCGCCCTTGAGCGGCGCGGCGAATTCGAAGTTGACGGTATCTTTCCAGCCCTTGAACGAGACGCTCAGGGTCTTGTACAGCAGGCCGATGCCGAAGCCGCCGACGATGACAAAGGCGCGGCGGCGCGCGTCTTTTTCCGCATCCGAACCTGCTTCGCGCACTTCGCCCGCGGCGTCGCGCGAGACATCGGTGGCGGCGGCCTTGAGCACCTCGGCGCAGGCCGTGCCTTCCGGGTACTTCAGTTCGCCGTGCTTGTCGACGATCATGGTACGGCGCATGGGAATCATCATGAGGATGCCCAGCAGGCCGCCCAGCACGCCGACCAGCATCACGCGCGAGATCTCCAGGTCGAAGCCCAGGATCAGGATGGCCGGCATGGTCACGCCCAGGCCGAAGGCCAGCGATTCGCCGGCCGAGCCGGCGGTCTGGGTGATGCTGTTTTCCAGGATGGTCGATTCGCGCGCGCCCATCTTGCGCGCGAGGCCGAACAGGGTGATCGCGATGACCGCGACGGGAATCGAGGCGCTGACCGTGAGGCCGACCTTCAGCACGAGGTAGAGCGAGGAAGCGCCGAACACCATGCCCAGCACCACGCCCATGATCAGGGCGCGCAGCGTCATTTCGGGAAGGTGGGCGCCGGCGGGAATATAGGGTTTGAAGACGGCCGGCTTGGCGCCGGATGGTGAATCGTAAGGCATCGGGATTCCTTCGGAATGCATACTTGGGTAGGACTAAAGGCGTGACTATCGCACATGCCGAAATGGAATGAAAGCGCTAAAACCGCAATTCCTGAGGTTACAATGGGCCGGGTGCAAGCCCTGCCGCACTGCACAAATGCGCGGCACACCACCAGCAATACAGCAGCGAGAGACCCGTTTTGACCAAGTCCACCCAGCCGCCCGAGAAGACACCGAAGCGCCCGAGCTTACTGCGCCGCATCCGCGGCATCATCTTCCTGCTCCTTGCGGCCGGCATCCTGCTTGCGACCGGCGCCGCGATCTATGTGATGAGCGTGATCCTGCCGAACGTGCCGAAAATCGACGCCGTCCTCGACTACCGGCCGAAGATCCCGCTGCGCGTCTACACGGCGGATAACTACCTGATCGGCGAATTCGGCGTGGAGCGGCGCGACTTCGTGCCGATCGCGAAGATCCCGACGCGCATGAAGCAGGCCCTGCTCGCCATCGAGGACGCCCACTTCTACGAACACCACGGCATCGACTGGCGCGGCGCCGCACGCGCCGTGGCCAATAATCTGCGCGAAGGCTTCGGCGCGGGCGGCGCCTCGACCATCACCATGCAGGTGGCGCGCAACTTCTTCCTCACCAAAGAGAAGGTCCTGTCGCGCAAGTTCACCGAGATCGCCCTCGCCTACCGCATCGAGGATGCGCTGACCAAGGACCAGATCCTCGAGCTGTACATGAACCAGATCTTCCTCGGCAACCGCTCCTACGGCTTCTCGAGCGCGGCGCGCAGCTACTTCGGCAAGTCGCTCGACGAGTTGAGCTGGGCGGAGACGGCCATGCTGGCCGGCCTGCCGCAGAACCCCTCGCGCCACAACCCGGTCGCCAACCCCAAGCGCGCGCAGCAGCGCCAGCATGCGGTACTCAAGCGCCTGTATCAGCTCGGCCAAATCACCGAGCCCGAGTACCAGCAGGCCCTGCGCGAACCGCTGCGCATCAAGCGCGGGGGCCAGACCTTCGATACCAAGGCCGACTACGTGGCGGAACTGGCGCGCCAGGCCGTGTTCTCCCAGTTCGGCGAGGAGGCCTACGAGCGCGGGATCGTGGTCACGACGACCATCCTGAAAGCCGAGCAGGACGCGGCCTACGAATCGGTGCGCCGCAACGTGATGGATTACGACCAGCGCCACGGCTACCGCGGGCCGGAAGCGCGCATCGAACTGCCGCAGGATGCCGTCGAGCGCGAGGAGGCCATCATCGAGGCCTTGCAGAAGCGTCCCATCAGCGAGGGCCTGATCCCGGCGGTGGTGCTGTCCGCCTCGCCCCAGCGCGTCGTCGTGGAAACCCTGAGCGGCGACGAAGTCAGCATCGAAGGCGCGGGCCTGAAGTTTGCCGCACGCGCACTGGCGGCCAATGCCAGGGAGAGCATCCGCATCACGCCGGGCGCCGTGGTGCGCATCAGCCAGCGTGGAAAAGACGGCAAGGAATGGGCGCTGACCCAGGTGCCGCAGGTGGCCGCCGCCTTCGTCGCCCTGGACGCCGAAACCGGCGCCTACCACGCCCTGGTCGGTGGCTTCGACTACAACCTGCAGAAGTTCAACCATGTGACGCAGGCCTGGCGCCAGCCGGGTTCCGCGATCAAGCCCTTCGTCTATGCGGCCGCGCTGGACAAGGGTTATTCGCCGGGCACCCGCATCCTCGACGAGCCGCTCGACATGCCGGGCGAGAACGCCGGCGAAACCTGGTCGCCGCAGAACGACGACGGCGTCTTCGATGGCCCGATCACCATGCGCTACTCGCTCGCGCATTCGAAGAACGTCACCACGGTGCGCCTGATCCGGGCCCTCGGCGTCGACTACACCCACGACTACCTGGGCCGCTTCGGCTACGACCTGGCGCGCCATCCGAAGAACCTGACCATGGCCCTGGGCACGGGCGCCGTCACGCCGCTGCAGATGGCCGGCGCCTACGCGGTGTTCGCCAATGGCGGCTACCGCGTGAAGCCTTACCTGATCGCCCAGATCCGCGACGGCGACGGCACGATTCTCGCGGAGACGAAGCCGCCCGCGCCGCGCCAGGAGCTTGAGCGTGTGCTCGACCCACGCACGGCCTGGGTCACCGACAGCATGCTGCGCGACGTGACACGCTACGGCACCGGCGCCGCCTCGGTACAGAAGCTCGGACGCACGGACATCGCCGGCAAGACCGGCACCACCAGCGACGCGATCGACGGCTGGTTCGCCGGTTACGGCGGCAAGGTGGTCGCGGTCGCCTGGATGGGCTACGACGAACCGCGCTCGCTGGGCGGCCGCGAGTTCGGCGCGACCCTCGCGCTGCCGATCTGGATCGACTACATGCGGGTGGCGCTCGCCAAAGTGCCGGTCCAGGAGGTGACGCTCGAGCCGGAAGGCGTGGTGCGCGAAAACGACGACTGGGTGTTCGAGGAATACGTCGAGCGGCCGGACCTGCGCGCCATCGACATCGACCCGGGGCTGGACAATCCGGCGACGGTGGTGGACCCGCTCACCGGAGAAGAAACGCCGGCGCCCGCAGCCCCGCCCGCGCCGGTCCCGCCGGCCCCACCTCCTGCGCCGGCTCCGACGCCCACGCCGCCGCAGTCCAGCCCCCTCTTCTGATGCTATCCTGATTCGGGTTTGCGCAAGCATCGTTGCGCTTGCGGGAACCCGGCAGCGCTGCGCCGGTCTGTCATGGACGCTGCACGTCCACCCACAATCCTGAGGAGAACAGCATGGCCTATGTCGATGGTTTCGTCCTTCCCCTGCCCAAAGCAAATCTCGAGCGCTACCGCGAGATGGCGAACCTGGCAGCCACCGTCTGGCGCGAACACGGCGCGCTGGAATACCGCGAGTGCATCGCCGACGACGTCAAGCCCGGCAAGCTGACGTCCTTCCCGCAAAGCGTGAACCTGCAGGAAGACGAAACCGTGGTGTTCGCGTGGATCGTCTACGAGTCGCGCGAAAAGCGCGATGAAGTCAACGAAAAGGTCATGAAAGACCCGCGCCTGGCCCCGATGATGTCGCCCGAGGGCCTGCCCTTCGACGGCAAGCGCATGTTCTGGGGCGGTTTCGAGATGTTCATCGACCGCTGAGTGCCAGCGGCGCTCAGGCCCAGGCGTCGATGATCCAGTCGGTCAGTTTGCCGCTGGCCTGGCGCGGCAGCGCGGCGCCGAAGGAATAGGCGGACGGGCGCTCCGGCGCCGGAAGGCGTTCGGCGATCCAGGCCGTCAATTCGGTGCGCAGCGCATCGGCATCGGAGGGTGCGCCCTCGCGCGGCACGACGAAGGCCTTGAGGCGCCGTCCCTCGTCTGGCCGCATGAGGCGCACGCTGGCGTCGGCCACCTGCGGATGCATGCGCAGCACGCCGGCCACATAGCTGGGGAAGACATTGATGCCGCCGACCTGCACGGCCTGGTCGATCCGGCCGGCCGGGCGAAAGCGATCGGGTCCTTGCCATTCCAGCCTGTCCTGGAGGGTGACGTGCAGGCTGCCGCCGTCCGCCGTCTGGCGGATGAGCGTCTGGGGCCCTTCCAGCGTCGACTCGCCGCGCTGCCAGAAGGGGAAAAGGCGGTAATCCTCGTCCGGTCCCTCGCGCCAGCCGACGCCGGCGGTTTCGCTGCTGCCATAGACCTGCACCAGGCGTTTGATGCCGGCCGCCTGCACGGCGTGCGCCACTTCGTCGGGACATGGCGCGGTCGAGCTCACGCCCGTGATTCCCTGCGGCAGGCTGCCCGCCACCGGTGCGAAAGTGCGCCAGAAGTCAGGGAAGCCCACCACCAGGTCGCCCGGCTGCAGCTGGCGCGCCACCGTACCCGGCGAGGCGCCGCGCAGGTCGCACACGTTTGACGGCGCCAGGCCCAGCGCGCGCGGCAGCAGCACGGTGAACAGGAAGCCGTAGATGTGGTGCGAGGCCACCAGGCTCACGATGCGGCGCGTGCCCGCGAACAGGCCTGCCAGCACCGAGGCTTCCCGCTCGAGCTCCGCCAGCGCATGCGGGCAGTCCTTGGGCGCGCCGGAACTGCCGGAGGTGCGAAACACCATGCGCTCGCCCCCGCCCGGCGATTGCGCCAGGCCCGCGGCGACCGCATCGACCCAGGCATCCAGGCGCGGATTGGCCAGCACCCGGTCTTCGCCGATGCAGCCGATCGCCAGCACCTGCTCCATCGCGGTCGCCATGCCCAGCAATTCCAGCGAATCGGCGCCCAGGTCCGCAGCCAGGTCGCACCCAGGCGGCCAGGGTAGCGGACGGCGCGGCTGGCCGGGACGCATCAGCGCCAGTTCGCCGGCCAGCAGGTCGGACACGACGCGCTCGAGCGTCGGCCGGTGCTCCCACCAACTGGGGGAAGCGGTCAATACAGTCATGATTTGAAAGGAAAAATCGGAGGCGCTGATGGTACAACATGCACGAAAAATGATGTTTGACAACGTTAACTGTCAAAACAGGGGTGCGTACAATTGACAAGCGACCTGACGCCATGCCAACATCAATTTCCGCAAATCAATTCATTTCCTCATTTCAACGGAGCCTCTTCCATGACCGCATCCTTGTCGTTTTCTTCCGCCGACCTGGCCTCGCAACTCGACCAGTGCACCCCGGAGCAACTCGACCAGCTCGACTTCGGCGTGATCGGCTTCGACGCCGATAGCAATGTCCAGCGCTATAACGCCTTCGAGTCCCAGGCCGCCGGCCTGTCGCCGCAGCGCGTGCTGGGCCAGCCGCTGTTCACCAACGTGGCGCCCTGCCTGAACAACTTCATGGTGGCCCAGCGCTTCGAGGACGCCCAGGAAGACGGCAGCCAGCTCGACGACACCATCGACTACGTACTCACCCTGCGCATGCGCCCGGTGAAAGTCGCGCTGCGCCTGCTGGCCAGCCCAGCCACCCAGAACCGCTACGTGCTGGTACAGCGCCAGCGCTGATTTTCCGATGAGCGGACAGGCGCAGCACCACCATGACCAGGAAGCCGAAGTCGCGCAGCTGCGCGCGGACTACGAGGCCCTGATCCAGTTCCTCTACCTGGCCCCGGTGGGCCTGGTGCAGGCCGAGACTGACGGCGGCATCGTCATGATGAACCCGATCTCGGCCCAGCTCCTGATGCCGCTCTCGCGCGACGGCGGCCTGGACAACCTGTTCACGGCCCTGGACGGCGTCGCGCCCGACCTGCGCTACCTGTGCGACCAGTACACCCGGCCGGCCGGCAAGATCTGCGACGGCCTGCACGTGCACCTGAACGCGGGCAGCGCGGGAAAGAAGGTCCCGCAGATCCTGTCCATCACCCTGCTCAAGCTCGATGCGACGCGCCTGATGGCGGTGATCGACGACGTCACCATGCAGGTGCGCCGCGAACGCCAGCTGCGCCAGAGCGGCGCCTGGCTCAACGCCATCCTGACCGGCATCACCGATTACGCCCTGGTGGGCCTGGACGCGCGCGGCGCCATCACCGAGTGGAACCCGAGCATCGGCCGCGTGACCGGCTTCGGCGAGGAAGCCGTGGGCCAGCCCTATTCCATCTTCTATCCGCCTGATGCGATGACGCCGGAGCACCTGCACGACCGCCTGCGCGACGCCGACAGGGACGGCTGGAGCATGGACGAGGGCAAGCGCATGCGCGCCGACGGCAGCGCCTTCTGGGGCAGCGCGATGATCGCGCCGCTGCCGGACCGCGAACCGGCCGAAGGCGCCGACGCCGGCGCGCCGGCCTACTGCCTGATCCTGCGCGACATCACCGACAAGCAGGGCAGCATCGAGCGCCGCCGCCGCGAAGCTTTCGGCGACCACCTCACGGGCCTGGCCAACCGCCGCGCCTTCTTCGAAGCCGCCGAGCAGGAACTGGTGCGCAGCCGCACGGCGCCGCGCCCGACCGCGGTGATCGCTCTCGATGCCGACCATTTCAAGGCCATCAACGACCGCCACGGCCATCCCGGCGGCGACGCCGTCCTGCAGCACCTGGCCGGCATCCTGGCCGAGACCTTCCGCGAAGTCGACGTGGTCGCGCGCATCGGCGGCGAGGAATTCGCCGTGCTGCTGCCCTCCACCGACCTGCCGCGCGCGGCGGTGGTGGCCGAACGCCTGCGCGCCATCGTCGCGTCCAGCGTGGTACATTTCGACGGCAACAGGATCCGCTACACCGTGAGCGCCGGCGTCGCCTGTTTGCTGGACGGCGAAGGCGGCATCGACCTGCTGCTCAAGCGCGCCGACCAGGCCCTGTACGCCGCCAAGCGCGCCGGCCGCAACCGGGTCGAGCGCTGGCGCCCGGAGCTGGCGGGCACGCCCACCGACCCAGCCGATGGAGGATCCGATGCAGCCTGATTCCCGCGACGCCTACGAAGCGCTGGTGCAGTTCCTGTACCGCGCGCCGATCGGCCTGGCGCAGGCCGATCGGCGCCATCGACATGCTCAACCCGATGGCCTCCAGCCTCCTGATGCCGATCGCCCGCGACACCGGCTTCGACAATCTGTTCGCCGTGCTGGCGCCGATCGCGCCGCAACTCGAGCAGATGGCCCGTGATTTCCCCGAACCCTCCGGCGTGATCTGCGAAGGCCTGCGCGCGATGCTGCCGCCGGAAATGACGGCGCCGGGCAGCCCGCACGTGCTGGCCATCAGCCTGATGAAACTCGATGCCGAGCGCCTGATGGCAGTGGTGACCGACGCCACTCAGGAAGTCATGCGCGAGCAGGAAGTGCTGTCGCGGCGCCTGCGCAACGCCGCCCGCACCGATTCGCTCACCCGCATGCCGAACCGCGAGGCGGTGCGCGAACAGCTGCAGCAGCTGGTGGAACGCAACGCTTCCGCCAACGCGGCAGGCGCCGAGTTCGCCGTGCTGTTCATGAACTGCGACCGCTTCCGCCGCATCAACGACACCTTGGGCCAGTCCGCCGGCGACGCCTTGCTGGTGCAGATCGCCGAGCGCATCCGCGGCGCCCTGCGCCCGCCGAGCGACCATATCGCCCCGAGCGGCGGGGCCGGCCAGCTGGCTGCCCGCGTCGGCGGCGACGAGTTCGTGGTGGTGCTGGACGGGATGCGTAGCCTCGAAGACGCCGAACGCGTCGCCACCCGCCTGCTCGACGCGCTGGCGCGCCCCTTCCGGGTGCAGGGCCAGGAAGTCGTGTCCGGCGCCAGCCTGGGCCTGGCCTGGGGCGCTGGCAGCGCGCGTGACGCCGACGAGGTCCTGCGCGACGCCGGCATCGCCATGCTGGAAGCCAAGCGCGCCGGTGGCGCGCGCCGCCAGGTATTCGAGGCGTCGATGCGCGAACGCGCCGAGCGCCGCGCCGGCATCGAGGCCGAGCTGCGCCAGGCCATCGTGGAAGAGCAGCTGTTCGTGGTCTACCAGCCGGTGGTCGGCCTGAATGCGGACGGCAGCACCGACCATGCGGCCGGCGTGGAAGCGCTGGTGCGCTGGCGCCACCCGGTGCGCGGCATCGTCCCGCCGGTCGACTTCATCGCGGTGGCCGAGGAATGCGGCCTGATCGGCGCGGTCGGCGACTTCGTGCTCGAACGCTCCTGCCGCGATTTCCTGGACTGGCGCGCCCGCCTGGGTGAGCGCGCGCCGCGCCTGATCGCCGTCAACCTGTCGCGCGCCCAGCTGGGCCAGCCCGGCTGGATCGATACCGTGCGCCGCATCCTGCTGGCGACCGGCATGCCGCCCGAAGCCTTGCAACTCGAGGTCACCGAGAGCCTGGCGGCCCAGGACCAGGACATCCAGGCGCGCCTGCACGAACTCAAGGCGCTCGGCGTCAAGCTGGCGCTGGACGACTTCGGCACCGGCTATTCCTCGCTGTCGAGCCTGCACCTGCTGCCGGTGGACACAGTCAAGATCGACCGCTCCTTCGTCAGCCAGTCCGACACCAGCGCCCACCACCGGGTGCTGATCGAGGCCACCGTCAAGGTGGCGCAAAGCCTGGGCATGACGACCGTGGCCGAAGGCATCGAGACCGGCTCGCAGGCTGACGTGGTGCGCGCCCTGTGCTGCGCCAAGGGCCAGGGCTACCTGTTCAGCCGTCCGCTGCCGTCAAGCGAACTAGTGGCCTGGCTGGAAGACCACGCGGAAGCGCTGCCGGTCTGACGGCGGCCGGTTTGTCTCCACAGTACGTACGCCTCGTCCTACACCCGATAAAGTCTTGATCCTATTTCAAGCACACGGACGTCCTCGCATGATGGCGACACCCATCCAAACGAGGAGAATACGAATGAAGAGCACATTCCACGGCGCCCTGCTGGGCGGCCTTCTGGCCCTGTCCCTGGCAGCATGCAGTTCGACCGGCACCGACGGCAGTTCGACGAGCGGCACCTCGTCGTCGTCGATGAGTTCGGGCAGCACCGGCACCACCGGCGCATCGGGTAGCAGCGGCACCAACACCGGCACCACCAACAGCGACGCAGCCACCGGCAACAGCACGGGCACCAGCTCGTCGACCACGACGCCGACCACCAATTCGACCACCACGAATTCGTCGACCTCGGGCGCCGGCCGCTAAGCCGCTCTCCACGCCTTCCCGCAGCCAGGCTGCGCGACCGTCCAGCGGCCGTGCAACCTGGCTGTTTTATTATGGCGGCGCACTCCCGGCCCCGCTCGGGTAGAATCGGCCCGACCGTGTGCCTCCATTCCCGAACATGAAAAACTGGTTCGCCCGCCTCTTCGGCAGCACCTCGCCCACCGAGGCCGACAGGCCCGGGCCTTCCACCGTCACGCCGCAGCAGGCGCCGGAGCCGGTGCCCCATGCGGGCATCGACATCGACCTGGCCTTCCATCGCTGGCTGGCCGGCCCGGTGGCCCACGTCGGCGAAACGAAGGATTCGCTGATCCTCGACGAACTGGCCAGGCTGGCGCGCGATCCCCACGCCGCCGCCGAACTGGTGCCGCGCGTGCCGGCCGTGATCCCGCAGCTGCTGCGCAGCCTGCGTGAGGAAGGCATGTCCGCCACCGAACTGGCGCGGCAGGTGGCGCAGGACGTCACCCTGGTGGCCGAAGTGATCCGCGAAGTGAACAGTCCCTGGTACCGTCCCACGGCGCCGGTCCGCACCATCGAGGGCGCCCTGATGCTGCTCGGCCAGAACGGCCTGCGCATGCTGCTGGCGCGGGTCGCCTTCCGTCCCGTGATCAGCGCCCAGACCGGCCGCCTCGCGCGCCAGGCCGCGCCCCTGCTCTGGCGCCAGTCCGAAAAATGCGCCCTGGCCGCCAGCCTGGCTGCCCCGGCCTATGGCGCCGACGCCTTCGAGGCCTGCCTGGCCGGCCTGACGAGAAACGTCGGCCTGGTGGTCGCGCTGCGCCTGATCGACCAGGTGGACGCCGCGGGCCGGCTGCCGCAATCCGACGGCTTCGCCCATGCCCTTCACGACACGGCCCGTACCCTCTCGGCCCGCATCGCCACCCAATGGGAGCTGCCGCCACCGGTCGCCGCCGCCATCCTGCAGTCCGGCCAGCCCGGCGGCCCGCCGCTGGCCCAGGCCCTGCGCACCGGCGAGCGGCTGGCGACCCTGCGCGTGCTGCTCGATTCTAACGTCGAGGGCACGCAGGACGCCGTCGATCGCCTGGCACCGGAAGAGCGCCGCCTCTTCGATAAACTCGATGACGGGGAAGACTGACTCCCCGGTCATGCTCCTGCCTGTAAAATCCGGGCTTTACGAAACGAAGGCAAGCAATGAAACGAACCGATCTGGCAAAGAAGGACGCCGAGAAGCTGATAAACCAAATGGGCGCAAAGAACGCAGCCTTCGGCTCGTCCTCCCGGCCATCCGCGCCCGACCGCCGCGAACAGCGCGACCGCGAGCGCGCGCTCGGACTCGTGCCGTTCGCCGTCAAGCTGAACGGGGACCTGGTCAAGCAGTTGCAGGCACTGAGCAAGGAACGCGGCGTCGAGATGAACGAACTGGTGGCGGAGCTGCTGCAGAAAGGCCTCGCTGCCTGATGCGCAGCCCACAGCTGCAACCGTGGGTGTCAGGTTGAGAGGGTCCGGGTTTCATGGACATCCAAATAGAGGACAATATGTCCCAGGAGGATTTACATGAAAAAGAAGCAGTTGCCGTCGAAACGGGACGTGGTTCCCGCCTCAGCCGATGC
>JBFLVV010000014.1:0-88635 GCA_040758275.1 Pseudomonadota bacterium | reverse complement strand
CCGCTATACTGATTCATGCTGGCCTCCTGTAAACAAGTTCAACTGGACATTGACTTCTTTACTTTACTCTCGGCTCTCGCCGGAGGGAGGCTGGCTATATGATTATCAGGTCTGACAAACGGACACGGGCTCGACTGTAACGCCAGACAACGGCTGAGCTCGTGTCCAAATGTCAGACCTGACGCCGAGGTTTTCCGGCGAAGTAAGGGCCAGCTAGTTCCCGCGCACCTCGAAGCGGCTGGTGGACACGGTCTTCCCGGCGGCGTCCACCAGTTCGAGTTCGTGTTCGCCGGCCAGCGGACGCCAGGCCAGGGGCCCGGCAGCAGCCCCGAGTTCGGCGCCGTCGAGGCGCCAGCGGTGGCCGTGCACGCCTTCGGCCCGGAACAGTATGCGTTCCACGGTGTCGGGAATGTCCGGGTCGACCGCCAGGATGCTGCCGTCCGGTGGATACACGATCTGCGGCGAGCGCCGCGCCGCCGGTACCGCTTCGACGAGTGCGGTCTCGGTGCCCTTCAGGAACCATTCTTCGCGCGCCGGCTCGTGGGCTGGTGCATAGCTCACCTTCCGCTTCACGAGACCAGCTGGAGCAGCCGCCTGCCGGCCGGGGCGCTCGCGGTGCAGGTAGTCCATCACGTCGCGCCAGACCGGCGCGGCGCCCGAAACGCCCGACACATCCCACATCGGCTGGCCATTGAAGTTGCCGACCCAGACCCCGACCGTGTAGCGGTCGCTGTAGCCCACGCACCAGTTGTCGCGCATGTCCTTGCTGGTGCCGGTCTTGGCCGCGCTCCAGTAGGCGGTGGCGAGGTCGTTGCGCAGGCCGAAGGTGGGGCTGCGCGCGCCGCGGTCGGACAGGATGTCGCCGATGATCCAGCTCGCCGCCGGGTCCAGCACGCGCGTAGAAGGCCTGGCTGCCACCGGCCGCAGGGTCACCGGGCCGAAACGTCCACCGTTGGCCAGTGTGCGGTAGGCGTTGGCCAGCGCCAGCAGGGTCACGTCGGCTGAACCGAGGGCCAGCGATGGGCCGTAGAAATCAGCGTCCTCGGTCAGCGTGCCCAGGCCGAGCGCCTGCAGGCGGCCGTGGAAGCGCTCCTCGCCCACCGTCAGCAGGGTGCGCACGGCGGGAATGTTGAGCGAGCTGGCCAGGCTGGTGCGCACGCTGGCATAGCCCCGGTAGCTGCGATCGTAGTTCTGCGGCACGTAGCTGCCGCTGCCGACCGCGACGTCGAGCGGGCTGTCGTCGAGCAGCGACGCGGCGGTGAGCAGGCGCCGTTCGAGCGCGAGCTCGTAGAGGAAGGGCTTCAGGGTGGAGCCGGCCTGGCGCGGCGCCAGCACGCCATCGACCTCGCTCGTGCCCAGGTTGGCCACCCAGGCCAGCAGCTCGCCGCTCGCATTGTCGATCACGACGACGGCGCCGTCGCCGACATTGCGCGCCGCCAGTTCTCGGACGTGGCGGCGCAGCGCGTCCAAAGCCGCGCCGTGCACCGCCGCATCCAGCGTGGTGCGCACGTTCGCGCCGCTGCCGCCCAGCAGCGCGCGCCAGGCCTGCGGCGCCCCCGGTTTGCCGGCGCTGCCTGAGCGCGCCAGCGCCACCGCCGCGCGCCACTCGATGGCCGGACAGCCGGTCGCGGATTTCAGCTCCGCCGCCAACTGGCAGGCGCGCTGGGCCACCTGTTTCGGGCGGGCGGACGGGGCACGCAGCAGGGCTGCCAGGATCGTCGACTCGGCCACGTCCAGCCCGGACGGCGCCTTGCCGAACAGCGCATGCGACGCCGCGCCCACGCCCTGCAACTCGCCGCGGAAGGTGACGAGATTCAGATAGGCTTCCAGGATCTGCGCCTTGCTCCACCCCGCTTCGAGCTCACGCGCGGCCAGCGCCTGGTCGAACTTCTGCGCCCAGCTGCGGCCGTCCTTCGCCGCGCGCAGCCCGGGGTCAAGCAGGCCGGCCAGCTGCATCGTGATGGTCGAGGCGCCGCGCGGCCGCCGGCGGAACAGATTGTCCCAGGCGGCCTGGCCGGCGGCCCGCAGGTCGATGCCGCCATGCTGCATGAAGCGCTGGTCTTCCGCCTGCAGCACGGCGGCGCCGAGCGCCGGCGAGATGTCGGCCAGGGGCACCCAGCTGCCGCGGCGCGCCTGCAGGTCGACCCGCACCGATTCGAGCGGCACGCCGTGGCGATCCAGCAGGCGCGCCTCTGACGAGCGCCAGCCTGCGCGCACCTCGGCTGGCGTGGGAACGGCGGCCCACGCCAGCACCGGGGCGAGCAGCAGGACGGCGAAAGACCTGCGCATCAGCGTCCCACGGTGACCGGCGCGTTCGGCGCCTCGCCGAACATCTCCGGGTTGTACATGGCTTCCACCCGGGTCGGGGGCAGACTGAAACGGCCGTCGTTGTTTAGGCGGACCGTGTACTCGATGCTCCACTTGCCTTTTGGGACCCAGGAATAATAAGCGCGGAAGGCGCCGCTGGTGCGCTCCTCGAAGTCAGGCTGGACCCAGCCGGTACGCCGCTCGCCGCCGGTGGCGATCTGCGAGTCGCCGCCCAGGCCGGTGCCGAGGATGCTGGCGCTGGCCGGGATCGGGTCGTCGACCACCACCCAGTTCATGTCGGCCTGGGCCTCCAGGTCGAGGCGCACGCGGTAGACGTCGCCACGCGCCCAGCTGCCTGCAACTTGCTGGCTGACCGGGGTGACGGTACGGCGGATCTGGTAGCCGGAACCGAGCGGCGCCTTGAGCGGCACCGCCGCCAGGCTCTGCACGGTCGCCCAGGGCTTGCCCGCGCCTTCGTGGCGCAGCGCGAGCGTGGCGGCGCCGTGCGGCCAGGCCTGCAGGACCGTCGACGGCACGGTGCCACTCCAGCGGTTGCCGCCCAGTTCCACGGCAGTCCTGCCGCTGACCGGCGTCGCCTCATGCGTCTGCGAAAACTTCCGCATGGCGAGCACGCCCCAGGCATTGGCCAGCGTCGTGTTCCAGCGCCCGCGCTGCTGGCGGCCCAGGGTGCCGCGCGCCAGCCGGCCGATGTCGGGCTGCCACTGCGGGTTGTCGAGCATGGCCAGCAGCAGGCGGTTGGCATTGACGTCCGGCGAAGCCATCAGCCACCACCAGTCGTCGCCCCGCTCGGTCGAAAAGCCCATCGTCGTGCCCTGCAGGTTCAGGCGGGTGCGCAGGATGGTCTGGGCCTGCGCCAGCAGCGCGTCGTGGCGCGCCAGCCCGGGTGAGCGGTTCAGGATCAGGTACCAGTCGATGACGGCGGAGGTCGGCCATAGATCGGGCTCGATGCGGAAGAACTGCAGCCAGTTCTCGCGCACCGGCTGGCGCCGCGACAGGGCCTCGAGCGCGGCGAGCTTGCGCACCGCCAGCTCGCCCGTGCGCAGGCCGCTGCCACGCACGATGCGGCCTTCGACGAAGGCCAGCAGCGCACTTTCCATGCGCTCGCGCTGCTCGTCGGGAATCGGGTAGCCGGCTTCCGCCGTTACCGACAGCACATAGGCCGTCAGGGCATCGTCGCCCCGCCCCATGCTGGCGAAATACTTCAGCATGCCGTCGCCGTCGAGATGGGCCGGCAGGGTCGCCGCCACCTTGTCCCACATCGCGGTGTCGCCCAGCGCCACGGCTTTCGAGGTGCGCTGTTCGAAACAGGTATAGGGATACTGCGCCATATAGTCGCGCACGCCCTGCAGGCTCCCGGCCAGGCGCGGACTCAAGGTGGTGCGCACACCACCCTTGCCGGACAAGGCGTCCTGCGGACGCTGCACCGTGATGTTCTTCCGCGCGTCGAGCTGGACCAGGGTGGATTGCAAGGTGCGCACCGGCACCGCCTCGGCAACACTCTGCGTGACGCGCAGGCTGTCCCTCGCCGACCCGGCGCCCGCATCGAGCTGCCAGCGCAGGCTGCGTGCAGCTGGCACCGTGACGTCCCAGAACACTTCGCGCGCGGCGCCCGGCGCCAGTTTCACGGTTTGTGCCGGCAAAGCCTGTGCCGGCGCCGCGTCGGCCGCCATGCTGGCGCCCAGGCGCACGTCAAGCACGCCCTGCGAGGCATTGCGCACCGTGAAGCCGGCGCGCAGCCTGTCGCCCTCGCGCACCAAGGCCGGCAAGCCGGAAAGCAGCATCAGGTCCTGGGTGCTCCGGATGTCGCCGGACCCGGTGCCGAACAGCCCCGCGCCCGCGCTGGCAATCGCCACGATGCGGAAACCCGTCAGGGAATCGTTCAGCGGCACGGCCACCTCCGCTTCGCCATGTGCATCGAGCACCACCTTGCCCTTCCACAGCAGCAGGGTGTCGAACAGTTCCCGGCTCGCGCCGCGCCCGCCGCCGCCGCCGTGCGCCACCGACTTGCGGCCGAAGTGGCGCTTTCCGACCACCTGCATCTGCGCGGTCGAGGTCTCCACCTGCTGGCTGCGCGGGCGCATCATCGCATCGAGCAGCTTCCAGGAATCGTTGGGCATCAGCTCCAGCAGGCCCGTGTCGACCGCCGCCAGCGCCACTTCCGCGCCCGCGGGCAGGGGCTTGCCATCCGCGCGCGTCACCTTGACCCGCACCGCAGCGCGCTCGCGCACCTTGTAGACCTGGCGCTCGGGCAGGACTGCGACCTTCAACTCGTGCGGCGCCCAGCCCACCTTGATCGGCGCGATGCCGAGTTTATAGGCAGGCTTGCCCAGGTCGACCAGCGCCGTCGGCTTGACGCCGGCCACTCGCCCACGCACGACCATGGCCGAGACAAACACGTTCGGCGCGTAATTGGCCTTGACCGGAATCGTCACCGTCGGGTCGGCCGCACTCACCTGGCGCACATAGCTGTCGAGGATGCCTTCGCGCTCGACGGTGACGAGCACGGTCGCGTCGCGGAAGGGGGTGCGCAACTGGAAGCGCGCCTCTTCGCCCGCTTCAAAACGTGGCTTGGCAGGCAGCAGGTCGATACGGTCGTTGTCGGAGACGTCGAACCAGTTGTCGCGTTTGCCGGCCACCCAGATGTCCTGCCGCGCCAGCGAGACGCGGCCTTGTGCATCGCTCGCACGGGCGCGCAGGATGATGTTGCCCTGGCCGGGCGCCGGCAGATCGCAGGCCAGCAGCCCGCGCGCGTCCGTGCGGCCGCTGCAGGCGCCCGCGAGCCGCTTGATCTCGGTGCTCGACTCATAGGCGTAGAAACCGCCCACCAGGCGCCGGCGGTGCGCGCTGGTCGAACGCTGGAAGAACTCGACCGCCGCATCCACCCCTGGAGCCGGCTTGCCGTCCACGTTCAGGACCACGACGTCGAAGCGGATGCGCTCGCGGTTCATCCACTCGCCGGTCCTGATCCCCACCGCGACGCTGGAAGGCCACAGGGGCACGCGCGTCGATGCGCTCAGGGTTTCGCCGTTCGCATCCTGCCAGCTCAGCTCTGCCAGCAGGCTGCGGGGCCGGTCGAGCGGCGGCAGGTCCGTAACGGCGATGCGCGCGGCGCCGCCGGCGTCGAGCGCCAGTTTTTGCGTACGCGGCGCATCGCCATGGCGCGTCCCTTCCGACACCGCTTCCTCCTCGGCCTCCTCGTCGAAGTCGTCCATGTCGAAGGGGTTCTCCGGACCTTGCTCGATGCCCTCCCTGACGTCTTCTCCGCCGAAATGGAAGCCTTCGTAGCCGTCGAAGTCGACGCTCCGGTCCTCGACCGCGCTACGCAGCGTGACCGGCGCCAGCCCGGCCGGGCCGCCGTTCAGGTAGTTGACCTGGGCGTCGACCGTGACCGCACGCGGCGCCACCGCTGGCGTCGCGGGCGGCTTGAGGATGGCCTTCATGGTCGGCACGCGGAACTGCTCGACACGGAATTCGCCCGCCACCTGGCCGCCGACCACCAGCTGGTAGCCGCCCAGCTTGGCCTCGGCCGGGATCTTCCATTCCCCGTGCGCCTGTCCAGCCGCATCCCAGTTCAAGGGGAGCGCGAGCTTGTCGCCGCTGCCCTGGTGGACGACCCAGGCCTTGCCCGGGACCGGCGTGTTCTCGACCGTCTCCTCGCCCAGCCAGGCATAGCCGGGCACCGGCGCCTTGTCCCGCACCGAGACCAGGGCGAGCCCGGCCTCGCCCACCCTGCGGCGCAGGAAGTGCTTCATGTGGACGGTCTCGCCGGCACGCAGCAGGGTGCGGTCGAACACGGTGGCGACGATACGGGTGTCGTCGTCGAGGCTCCCCTGGGGAAGCTGGAAGCGCCAGGGCTCGATGCCCTTCTGCCAGGTCGACAGGGTGAAGGTGAAATCATCCAGGCTGCGGGCGCTGACGAACAGGTTCTCGCCGCACTTGGCCGGCGCCAGCTCCTGCCGGATGTGCGCGACGCCATCCAGGCCGGTCACGCCGCTCCAGAGGACCTTGCCCGCGCAGTCGCGCACCGCGACCCTGGCCTTGGGCACCGGCCGCCCCTTGTCCAGCGAGGTGACCCACACCAGCGAAGACTCGGCGCCGCGCTTGAGGTGGGCCGCCAGGTTGGTCACCAGGGCCGCGCTGCGCACATAGGCCGTGCGTGGCTTCTCGTTGAGCGACTTGCCGAGCATGGGACTACTCAGCTCCACCACGTAGAAGCCCGGCTTCTTCAAGGGGATGCCGATCACCTCGAAGGCGCGGCGCCCGTTCGGTTTCGGCAGCGCGAAACGCTCGACCTTGCCCTCGGGCTTGCGCTTCAGGATGGAGACATCGAGGCTGTCTCCCGATTGCTCCGACTGATACCACATGCCACTGTTCGGGGCGTCCAGGCGCCCAAGCCAGCGCATCACGTCCAGCTCGCCATCCACCCGCAGGCTGGCCCCGCTGCTGCGCACCGCGGTGGCGATCGCCGCCTCCACATTGCGCACGGTGACGGGCAGCAGGCGATCACCCTTCGACTCGATGATGCCGAAGGGTGCGGCGAACTTGATCAGGGGCGGCTGGCGGTCGACTTTCAGGCTGAGCTTCTTCTTCGCCACCGCCAGGCGGCGGCCGGCGTCGTCGCGCAATCCCTCGGGCAGGCGCAGGGTCAAGGTGGCCCGCTCGGCGAACGGTCCGGCAAAGCGCAGCGAGCTCGCGAAACCGCCCTTCGCCTCGTCCTCGAATTCCGGCTGATGACGCTTGCCGCCGGCCTCCTCCAGCACCAGGCCGCGCAGTTGTGCCAGCGCCACCGGCGCGCTGAACTCGACACGCACCGGCAGGAAGGGAATACAGCCGGCACGCGCATTGGTCCGCTCGCAGCGCATGGATAAAGTGAAGTCAGGCCGCACACGGTAGGCCAGTTCCTGGTCCTCGGCCACGGCGGCGCCGTTGGGAGCGGCGATCCCCTTGCCCCAGACCAGCGCCATCTTGGCGCCGGCCGGGAGCGTACGGCGGCACTGCAGGGCGACGACGGCCTTGTGCCGTTTCACGAAATCGCGCCGCGCTTCCAGTAGCGGCTTGATCTCTTCGCCTTCCAGGATGCGCACGCCGATCTTTTCAATGATGCCGTCGGCACGGCACCAGGCATCGCGCGTGACCGAGTTCGCCGTGGCCGGCGCGTCCAGGCCGAGCAGGAAGACCTGCTGCTCGTCGATGCTGTCGCCCTCGCGCGGCTGGGCGCGCAGCACGGCGGGTCCGCCGGTGCCGAAAGAGAAGTCGCGCTGGCCGCCGAGTGGCTGGCCGGCCAGGTCGCGCAGCCCGGCGCGCAGGGTGAAGCGGCAGCTGCTGGCGCCTGGCAGATCGCGCTCGAAGTCGTAGCTCCAGGTGCGGGCGTCGACCCAGCGACCGGCGCCGGGCGCGCTGCAATCGACCTCGAAGGGCATGGGCCCGCGCAGGTCGCCGAAAGCCGTCATCGGCGTGGCGAAGCGCGCCGTCACCTGCCGCACCGCCCTCGCCTGGCCCTGCGGCGTGAAATCCTCGACACCGGGCTCCTGCGCCCGCGCCGTCCCGACGCACACCAGCAAAGACAGGGCCAGGGCCCACCGTTCCAGAACACGCATCACGCCCCCTGCGGACAAAAACTGCCAACCTAAGGCGGCGCGCACGGTGCGGGCTTGGCCTAAGTCAACAGGCAAGACGAGTGTGTGGTCCGCTTACTTTCCTGTCAATATTCCTGCTCCACCTCATGCGCGCTGCATCCCCATACCACCTGAAAACCGTTCGAAAACATTCTTGGGAAGCATGCAATACGCATTTCCACGTAGTTGCAAACTTGACTATTTGCTGGTACAACAAGCCCTGCGTATGCACGCTCCTGGCAGCAGGCTGGAATTCGTCGCGGCCGGCATTGCGGACCCTGCGTCGCTCTATAAAAAACCGTCGTACAACACGAGTTAGAGGATGACACCGATGAAAACCACCTTCCTGCGTTCTGTCGCAGCCATCGCCCTGCTTGGGGCCGCCTTCGGCGCCCAGGCGCAGAACTATCCGACGAAAACCATCACGATGGTCGTGCCCTTCGCCGCCGGCGGGCCGACCGACACGGTGGCGCGCCTGGTCGCCCAGTCCATGGGCGCCACCCTCAAGCAGCAGATCATCGTCGAAAACGTCGGCGGCGCCGGCGGCACCATCGGCGCGGCGCGCGTGGCCAAGTCCGCGCCCGACGGCTACACCATCTTCCTGCACCACATCGGCCAGTCGACCGCCCCGGCCCTGTACCGCAAGCTGAGCTACAACGCCATCGACAGCTTCGAGCCGATCGGCCTGGTCACCGACGTGCCCATGACCCTGATCGCGCGCGCGAACTTCCCGGCCAAGGACTTCAAGGAGCTGCTGGCCTACGTCAAGGCCAACAAGGAAAAGGTCACCTACGCCAACGCCGGCCTGGGTTCGGCCTCGCACCTGTGCGGCATGCTGTTCCAGACCGCCATCGGCGTCGACCTCACCACCGTGCCCTACAAAGGCACCGGCCCGGCCATGAACGACATGCTGGGCGGCCAGGTCGACATCATGTGCGACCAGACCACCAACACCACCAGCCAGATCAAGGGCGGCAAGGTCAAGGTCTACGGCGTCACCACCAAGACCCGCCTGGCCTCGATGCCGAACGTGCCGACCATGAACGAAGCCGGCCTGCCGGGCTTCGAAGTCGCCGTCTGGCACGGCCTGTACGCGCCGAAGGGCACGCCGAAGCCGGTCGTCGACCAGCTGTCGAACGCCCTGCGCGTGGCCCTCAAGGACCCGACCGTCAAGCAGCGCTTCGCCGACCTCGGGACCGAACCGGTGGCGGACAACCGCGCCCGTCCGGAAGCCCTGCGCGCCCACCTGAAGTCGGAAATCGACCGCTGGGGTCCGATCATCACCAAGGCCGGCCAGTACGCCGACTGATCCATCCGCACGTCTGCGGCACACTGCTGCGCGCCGGTCCCCGACCGACGCGCGGCGTTCATCGTTAACCGAGTACGACAGCAACAAGGGGTTCGTAGTGGCTTCCATCGTCCGCCATCCGAAGAATTTCTGGATCGGCATCATCTTCATCTTCTTCGGGCTCTCCGCCGTGTATCACGCCTGGGAGCTCGACATGGGCACCGCCGGCCGCATGGGCCCGGCCTACTTCCCGACCGTGCTGGGCAGCCTGCTCGCCCTGGTCGGCCTGCTAGGGGTGATCCGCTCCTTCATCGGCCATGGCGAATCGATCGGCAAGTTCCACATCAAGGACATCGCGGTCATCCTGGGCGCCGTGCTGCTGTTCGGCTTCCTGATGCGCGGCGCCGGCCTGGCCGTGGCGGCCTTCGTGCTGATCATGGTGGCGAGCTGGGCCAGCAAGAAGTTCAAGCTCGCGCCCACCCTGCTGCTGGCGGTCGGCCTGACCGTGTTCGCCGTCGTCCTCTTCGTCAAGCTGCTCGGCTTGCCGATGCCGATTGTCGGTCCGTGGCTGTCGGGAGGCTGATCGACCATGGAAATCTTCGCCAACCTGGGACTGGGCCTGGAAACGGCCTTCACCCTCCAGAACCTCTTCTACTGCCTGATCGGCGTGTTCGTCGGTACCGCCGTCGGCGTGCTGCCGGGCCTGGGCCCGATCGCGACCATCGCGATGCTGCTGCCGGCCACCTTCGGCCTGCCGCCGATCTCGGCCCTCATCATGCTGGCCGGTATCTACTACGGCGCGCAGTACGGGGGCTCCACCACCGCCATCCTCGTCAACCTGCCGGGTGAATCATCCTCGGTGGTGACGGCGCTGGACGGCTACAAGATGGCGCGCAACGGCCAGGCCGGCAAGGCCCTGGCGACCGCCGCCCTGGGTTCCTTCTTCGCCGGCACGGTCGCCACCGTGCTGCTGGCCCTGTTCGCGCCGCCGCTGGCCGACCTCGCGCTGAAGTTCGGCCCGGCCGAATATTTCTCGCTGATGGTGCTGGGCCTGGTGGCCTCGGTCGTGCTGGCCAGCGGTTCGCTGCTCAATGCGATCGGCATGGTCCTGCTGGGCCTCCTGCTCGGCCTGATCGGCACCGACGTCAACTCGGGCGCCCAGCGCTATACCTTCGACCTGCCGGAACTGGCCGACGGCATCAACTTCGTGATCGTCGCGATGGGCATGTTCGGCATCGGCGAGATCATCCGCAACCTCGAGCACGACGAGGACCGCAGCCTGATGATGAAGAAGGTCAAAGGGCTGCTCTTGAGCAAGGACGACCTCAAGCGCATCGTCGCGCCGGTCCTGCGCGGCACCGCGCTCGGCTCGGCCCTCGGCATCCTGCCGGGCGGCGGCGCCATGCTGGCTTCGTTCTCGGCCTACTCGATCGAAAAGAAGATCTCGCCCAATTCGAAGGAATTCGGCAAGGGCGCGATCGAAGGCGTGGCGGCGCCGGAAGCGGCGAACAACGCCGGCGCCCAGACCTCCTTCATCCCGATGCTCACCCTCGGCATCCCGTCGAACCCGGTGATGGCGCTGATGATCGGCGCGATGATCATCCAGGGCATCCAGCCGGGTCCGGCCGTGATGACCGAGCAGCCGGCCCTGTTCTGGGGCCTGATCGTCTCGATGTGGTTCGGTAACCTCTTCCTCGTCGTGCTGAACCTGCCGATGATCGGCCTGTGGATCAAGATGATCCTGGTGCCCTACCACCGCCTGTTCCCGGCGATCCTGATGTTTTGCGCGATCGGCGTGTTCAGCCTGAACAACAACGAATTCGACGTCTACCTGATGGCGCTCTTCGGCCTGTTCGGCTACATCTGCGCCAAGCTGGGCGCGGAACCGGCGCCGATGCTGCTTGGTTACATCATCGGGCCGATGATGGAAGAGTACCTGCGCCGTGCCCTGCTGCTCTCGCACAGTGATCCGATGGTCTTCGTCACCCGTCCGATCAGCGCGACCATGCTGGCGCTGGCCGCCATCGCCCTGATCGTCGTGCTGCTGCCTTCGCTGCGCAAGAAGCGCGAGGAAGCCTTCCACGAAGACCAGTGATGGTGCTTCCCGCGGCGCGCTCAGAACAGGGCGCGCTGCGGGCTGGTCAGGCGCGCGAAGCTGTCGCCCAGGAAGGGCAGGATGGCGTCGGCGATCGGTTCCAGTTGTTTTGTCAGGTAGTGTTCGTAGTCGATCGGCGCGCGGCGCAGTTCCAGCGGTTCGGGACCGGCCGTCGTCATCACATAGCGGATCCAGCCGCCGTTGCGGTATTGCGGCTGGCGTCCCTGGCCCGCGTGGTAGGCGTCGGCCATGCGCGCCGCGCGGACGTGCGGCGGCACATTGCGTTCGTAGTCGTCGAGCGGGCGGCGCAGGCGCTTGCGGTAGACCAGCAGCTCATCCAGTTCGCCCCGCAAGGTGGCCGCCACGTAGTCCGCCACCCAGCTTTCATACGCCTCGCCCTTGAAGATGCGCCGGTAGAGCTCCTGCTGGAAGCGTTGCGCCAGCGGCGACCAGTCGGTGCGCACCGTCTCCAGGCCCTTGTAGACCACGTCCTCGCTGCCGTCCGGCAGCAGCACCAGTCCGGCGTAGCGCTTCTTGCTGCCTTCGTCCGAACCGCGCACGGTCGGCATCAGGAAGCGCCGGTAGTGGGTGTCGAATTCCAGTTCCAGCGCGCTCTCGATCCCGTATTCCTCGGCCAGGTGGGCGCGCCACCAGGCGTTGACCTGCCCGACCAGGCCGCGGCCGATCGCCTCCGCCTCGTCTTCCTCGTGGGGCCGCCCCAGCCACACGAAGGTGGAATCGGTGTCGCCATAGATGACCTGGTAACCCTGCTCCTCGATCAGCGCGCGGGTGCGGTGCATGATCTCATGGCCGCGCATGGTGATCGACGAGGCCAGGCGCGGATCGAAGAAGCGGCAGGCGGTGGTGCCCAGCACGCCGTAGAAGGCGTTCATGATGATCTTCAGGGCCTGCGAGAGCGGCGCGTTCTTCTCGCGCTTGGCCGCTTCGCGCCCCTCCCACACCGCGCGCACGATGCCGGGCAGGCAATGGCGGGTACGCGAGAAGCGCCCGCCGCGAAAGCCCGGCACCGTATCCTTTTCCGGTTCTTCCAGCCCCACGACCAGGCCCACGGGATCGATCAGGAAGGTGCGGATGATCGAAGGGTACAGGCTCTTGTAGTCGAGCACCACCACCGAATCGTACAGGCCCGAGCGCGAATCCATCACGAAGCCGCCCGGGCTGTCGGCGGCCGGCACGTCGCCGATGTTGGGCGCAACAAAACCCTGGCGGTGCATCAGCGGCAGGTAGCGGTGCTCGAAGGCCGCCACCGAGCCGCCGCTGCGGTCGACCGCGAGCCCGGTGACGCTGGCGCGTTCGAGCAGGAAGTGGATCAGCCCCGTCTTCTCGAAGATGCGGGTGACGAGTTCGCAGTCCTTCAGGTTGTACCAGGCCAGGGCCGGCTTGTCCTGGGCGAACATGCGGTTGATCTCGTCCATCCGGCTGTAGGGATTGTCGATCGCCTTGCCCTCGCCCAGCAGGGCTTGCGCCACCGACTCCAGACTGAAGGAAGGGAAACTCCAGGTGGCCGAGCGCAGCGACTCGATGCCGTCGATCACCAGGCGGCCGGCGATGTTGACAAAGAAATGCTCGGAACGGCCGTGGGTGCGCGTCTCGATGGCGCTGCCGTCGCGGCCCAGGCGTAGCGGCCGGCCCTGGCGCTCGGCCGCCTGCACCAGCATGCGCAGGTCGAACTGCACCACGTTCCAGCCGATGATGGCGTCCGGGTCGTGGCGCGCGATCCACGCTTCCAGGCGGTCGAGCAGGTCGCCCCGGCTGGCGCAGTAGTCGAGCGCGAAGTCGTCGGCGCCGTCGGGCGGCTTGTCCCCGTTGGGCGCGCCCAGCATATAGACCTGGCGCTGGCCGCAGCCTTCCAGGCCGATGCAATACAGCTCGCCATGCTGGTTGGTTTCGATGTCGAGCGAGACCAGGCGCAAGGATGGCCGGTAGTCGCCGTCCGGCCGCAGCTGGGCCGCGTGCAGCAGGGCCGGCCTGCCCGCATCGGGCCGGCCCTGGAACAGGACCGGCGCCGTCACGAAGCGCTCCATCAGGTAGCGCTCGGTGGGCTTGACGTCGGCCTCGTAGACGTCGATGCCGGCCTCGCGCAGGCGCTTCTCGAAGCGCAGCAGCTGGCGGTAGTGGCGGCAGTAGAGGCCGACGACGGGGCGGTGGCGGAAGTCGCACAGGTTCAGATCGCGCAGCTCCCAGCCCCCGCGCGCCTTCGCATCCTGGCGCAGCAGCTGCTCGGCCGCCTCGCGCTGTTCGAGCGGGATGAAGGCGAGCGCCGGCTGGGGCGGCAGGCGCAGGCAGCGCGGGCCATCGTCGGTGGCGAGCCAGTATTCGACTTCGCAGCCCGCGTCCGTATCGCGCCAGTGGCGCGTGAGCAGGAAGCCACGCGCTTCCGGGGAATCTTCTGCCATCTCGCTCATGGCCGGCTCAGGCGAAGCGCGCCAGCTCCGCCTCGCTGAAGCCCGCCTCGCGCCGCGCGTCGAGATTGAAGGGACCTTTCAGGACCGGGGCCTTGTACTCGACCGTGAGCGCGGCATAGGTGGAAACCGGCTCCAGGCCGCGTTCCCCGCACAGCTGGACATACCAGCGGTTACCGATCTCCACGTGGCCGACCTCATCAACCAGCAGAACGTCCAGGATGGCGGCGGCGGCATGGTCGCCGGCTTGCGCCAGCTTGGCGCGCAGCGGAGGGATCGCGTCCAGCCCGCGCGCCTCCAAGGTGCGCGGCACCAGGGCCATGCGCGCCAGCACGTCGCCGCGGGTCTTCTCGACCATCTCCCACAGGCTGTCGTGGCCGGGGAAATCGCCGTAGCGGTAGCCGAGCGTCTCCAGGTGGGCGCACAGCATGGTGAAGTGCAGCGCTTCCTCGCTCGCCACGCGCAGCCAGTCCGTATAGTACTTGGGCGGCATGCCGGGGAAGCGCCACAGGGCGTCGAGCGCCAGGTTGATGGCATTGAATTCGATGTGGGCCAGGGCGTGCACCAGCATGGCGCGTCCTTCCACGGTGGCCATCGAGCGGCGGCCGACCAGGCGCGGCGGCACAAGCTCGGGTTTCGCCGGGCGGCCGGGGATGCCCTCGGGCGCCTGCAGGCCAGCCAGGGTGTCGACCGTCCAGTCTCCGTTGCGGCATGCGTTGGCCAGCGCGGCGACCGCGGCGGTCTTGCGGACGGGGTCCGTTTCCAGCAGGGCGTCCAGTGCGCATGCGCGAAGTTCAAGCGGGTGCGCCATCTCGTCAATCAAGGTAGGAAGCAAAGGCCGTAGTGTACCAAAGCGCGGGCCGGCCGCTTGTTTTAGCCAGCCCGCATTGCCAACGGTCTGATGGGTGCTCTACCATGAAACGCCCCTTTGCCATGGACACGCCATGATGCCCGACTCCCCTGCCCTGATCCTCATCGACCTGCAGCAATGCATGGCCAGCCTTGAGGCCGGCGAACGCAACAACCCTGACGCCGAAGCGAATATCGCGGCCCTGCTCGAGGCCTGGCGCGGTCGCGGTGCTCCCATCGTCCATGTGCGCCACATCTGGCGCTCGCCAACGTCCGGCTTCGCACCGGGCCAGCCGGGCGCCCTGTTCCAGCCTGCCTTCTCGCCGCGCGCCGGCGAGCACGTGGTCGAGAAGAACGTGCCGGACGCCTTCGTGAACTCGACGCTGGAGCGCTGGCTGCGGGTGCGAGGGATCGAGCAGGTCGTCGTCGTCGGGGTCAGCACCAATATCTCGGTCGAATGCAGCGTGCGCAGCGCGGGCAACCTGGGCTTCAGGGTAGCGGTGGTCGACGATGCCACCTTCACCTTCGCGCGCAGCGACCACGCCGGGGTCGCGCGCAGCGCCGGCGAGGTGCATGCGATGTCGCTGTCGAACATGGCGGGCGAATATGCGACGGTCGCGAGCACGAAGCAGGTACTGGCAACAATCCTGCAAACGAAGTAGCGGTCTTACCCGCCGCGCATTGTGGTCGAGCGGGCAGTTGCGCTACGATCGACCTCCCCCTCGTCGCCTGGCCAACCGCAAAGGACAGCCGCCATGCACCTGCCTGCCCGCCATGCCGCACTGCGTTCGCGCTTCATCCTGAGCTTCTGCGCCTTCCTCGCGGAGGCGCTTCACCTCGGCTGGGAATACAGCCACGGCGGCGTGGCCGCCCATCACCCGCTGAACGATGCCAGCCTGCCGGCCATTTCCAACTGGTGGGGCCTGCTGGTGGTGCCGCTGCTGGTCTGGTTCGCGCTGGGACGCATCAACCGGCGCGCCGCGACCCTGGTGCAGGCCGGCAGCCGCGAGCGCTTCGCCACCCTGGTGCGGCTGCGCTTCGCGCTGGCGCTGGGCTGGGGTGGCGCCCTCGCTCTCGCCTTCAGCTACGGGCATCCGGCGGTCAACGTCTTCTTCATCGGCGCCTTCGTGATCGCGCCCATCGTACACGGCTACCGCGCCGAATACCTGCTCGGCTTCGCCCTCGGCATGACCTTTACCTTCGGCGCCGTGCTGCCGGTTCTCGTGGGCGGCGTGATCGCCCTGTTCGCCTGGCTGGCCCGCCTGCTGGTGGGTGCCTTGATGCGCCTGGCGCGCGGCGGCCGCGTGCGCGGGGCCGGCCTGCCCTGAGCACCCTACATTTGCCGGAACAGGTGGGCGTAGACCGGGCTGACGCGCGGCCTTTCCGGACGGTTGCGCAGGTTCAGCTGCAGCTTGCCCAGATGGTCGCGCACGGCGCTGGCCACGCACGCCATATTCACCACCGTGCTGCGGTTGATCTGCCGGAAGCGGGCCGGGTCGAGCTGCGGCAGCAGTTCACGCAGCGGCACGCGGATCAGGACTTCGCTGTCGGCGGTCGCCACGCTGACGTACTTGTCCGCCGCCTGGAAGTAGACGACATCCGACACCGGGATCATGCGCACCACATTGCCCACGGCGGCGCGCACGAAGTCCAGGCGTTGGGCTCCAGGCGCCGCGTCCTCCGGCAGCAGGGCCTGCAGGCGGTCGACCAGGCGCGCCAGCGGATCGGCATCCTGCTGCCGCCCCGCCAGCAATCCCTGCAGGCGCTCGACGGTGCGCGCCAGGCGCGTCTCGTTGACCGGCTTGAGCACGTAGTCGGCCGCGGCCTGTTCGAAAGCCTGCACCGCATAGTCGTCGTAGGCGGTGACGAAGACCACGTGCGGGAACGGTGCCGGACCTTCCCAGCGCTCGGCCAGCTCCTCGGCCGCCTCGATCCCGGTCTGGCCCGGCATACGGATGTCCAGGAACAGCACGTCCGGGCGCAGGCTGAGGGCCTGCTCCACCGCGGCGACGCCGTTGACGGCCGTCCCGACGATCTCGAGTCCGGGCCACAGCCGCCCCAGTAGCCGCGCGAGGGTGGCCGCGAGGATCGGTTCGTCTTCTGCAATCAGGGCGCGGATAGTCATGTGGTCTCCATGGGAAGGGTGAGTCGGACCAGCGTGCCGTTCGGCTCACCCGGCGTGAGGATGAGCGAGGCGCGCTCGCCGTAGAGGACGCGCAGGCGCTCGCGGGTGGTGTCCATACCGACCCCGCCGCCCTTGCGGGCCCTGGCGGCGGGATCCGGGCCGATGCCGGTGTCGCGCACCCGGATGTCGAGCAGGCCGTCGCGGGCTTCTGCGCTCAGGAGCACTGCGCCGCCGTCGATGGCCGGTTCCAGGCCGTGCACGACGGCGTTCTCCACCAGCGGCTGCAGCAGCATGGGCGGCAGGCGCGCGCCGCGCAGTTCCGGCGGCAGCGCGAGGCGGTAGGCGAGGCGCTCGCCCATGCGCACCCGCATCAGGCCGAGATAGGCTTCCATGGCGGCGAATTCCTCACCCAGCGTCGTGGTGTCGGCGCGGGTGGCGCCCAGGGTGGCGCGCAGGTACTGGATCAGCTGGTCCAGCATGGTGTCGGCGCGCCCCGGATCGAGCGCGATCAGGCCCTGCAGGTTCGCCAGGGTATTGAACAGCATGTGCGGCTCGATCTGGGCCTGCAGCAGCCGCAGCCTGGCCTGCAGCGCCTGGCGCTCGATGGTCTCGGCGCGCAGCCGCGCCTCGTCGTGCTCGCGATTGACGCGCGCCAGGCGCTCGCGGTGCTCCACCAGCAGGGTCATCACCATGAGGCCCATGAAGGTGAACACGATCATGCTCACCCGCCCGGTCGTCAGGTAGTCGGCCAGGGGCGGCGGGCGGTGGCCCATCACGACGGCGCCGGCGTGGATGCCGCAGAAGTGCGCAACTGGCGCCACCACCAGCATCACGCCGACCAGGGCCGGCCAGCGCGTTCGCCCGCCGGCGCTGGCCGGGGACGCATACCAGCGCAGGCGCACCGCATCGACGACGGCGAAGCCGCTCACGCCGATGCACAGCGAATACACCAGCTGTTCGTAGAGGGTTTCCGGCAGGCCGACCGTCAGCACGATGACGAGGGCGGCAAGCGCGCTGACCGTTGCTGCCGGACCGAGGTCGCGCAGGACCCGCCTGGCGATCGGAGCGGCGGGGTTCGAGGGTGGATGGTCGGCAGGCATCATGTGGGGGCGTGGCGTTTGTGTCAACAGCCGGCATTCTGCCGCGCCCCTTCGCTGCGGGCAAGGCGGCTGCGACGAAGTCCCCTGGCGGCGCCGCCAAGCGCATTCCTTGCGCCGTGAACTGTCGCAAAGTTGGGCGCAGATGCATATTCAATGTGTCCAATTGATGACCTTTCCTGTAGGATAATGGCTTTGCTCAAGACGGACCGGGCTAGCGCCGGGTCCCCCAGGATGCTTATGCAGCGTACCCCGCCCGCTCGCGGCACAGCCAGCCGCCGCACCGTCTTTGCCTGCGCGGCCATCGTGCTGGCGCTCGCCGCCATGGAGGCTGGACGCTGGACCCGCGCCGCGCGCGCCGCCGCCGCTCCGTCCTCCGTCGGGGCCCTCGTACCGGGCGACATGACCCTGTCCGAACTGTCGCGTTCGCTGGTCCCGATGCCCAAGAACACCCCGTCCGCCCACGCCAGCGCCCTGGCCGCCCTGCCGGGCGACCGCATGGTCGCGTTCTGGTGGGCCGGCAGCCGCGAGAGCGGGCCGGACGTCAAGGTCTACGCTTCGCGCTGGAGCAATGGCAAGTGGGGCGAGCCATGGATGGTCGCCAGCCGCGAGTCGCTCGGCAAGGCCCTCGGCTTCGGCGTGCGCCGCATCGGCAATCCGGTCGCCTGGACCGCCCGCGACGGCCGCATCCACCTCTTCGTCGTCGCCACCGGCCTGGGCGGCTGGGCCGCCTCGCGCGTGGTGCACATGGTTTCAAACGAAGGTCCCGCGCCGCAGGGGCCGGGCCGCGGCGCCATGCCGGCGCCCGCCGCCAACGGGGGCATCGATTTCTCGGTACGCCGCGTGCTGCCGGCCTCGCCCCTGTTCAATACCAGCACCCTGGTGCGCACCTCGGCGGTCGGACTGACCGACGGCGGCTGGTGGCTGCCGCTCTACTTCGAACTGGGCATCAAGTACCCCATGCTGATGTCCTTCGACGCCGACGGCGATCCGACCTGGGTCGGCCGCATCGGCGCCCGCACCACCACCCTGCAGCCAGCCATCGTGCCGGTCTCGCCCACCGAGGTGCGGGCCTGGATGCGCGACGCCAGCGACGAGCGCCGCGTGCAGCATGCGCTCAGCCGCGACGGCGGCGCCAACTGGGAAGACCTGCCGCCCCTCAGCTTGCACAACGAAAGCACCTCGGTGGCCGCGCTGCGCCTGGCCAACGGCGACTTCCTGATGCTGCACAACGACGCGGTCGAAGGCGGCTCCTCGCGCAGCACCCTGCGCCTGTCGGTCTCGAAGGACGGCCACACCTGGCGCACCGTCGCCGACGTGGCCAGCGGCCCGGCGGGCGACGAGTTCTCCTATCCGACCATGCAACTGGTCGGCAGCGAGCTGCACGTCACCTATACCTTCCAGCGCCAGGCGATCGCACATCACCGGTACCGAATCACGATTGGAGAGCGCATCTGATGATCCTGCCCGAACTGTCCTGGCAATTCCTGTACGGCCGCCTGGCCTGGGCACTGGTGCTGGCAGCAATCGTCGCAAGCGCCTGGCCGCTTGCCTGGCGCCTGCCGCGCCGCCTCCTGCTCGCCATCGTCGCGGCGAGCAGCGTGCTGGTGGCGCTGCCGGGCGAGGCGTCCAGCGCCTGGCACCTGGCGCTGGCCTTCCAGTACCCGAGCGGCCTGCTGCTCGGCCTGGCCGTCGTCGCACTGCTGCGCCGCTGGCATGGCGGCTCGGCAGAGCGCGCGCCGCTGCTGCCGGTGCGCGCCGCCGCAGTCATCGCTTTAGCTGGCGCCGTGCTGTATCTCGACGCCTTTGGCCTGCTCTCGCGCGGCTATTACTATGCCGGCTTCGGGCCGAATGCCGCGCCGCTGGTGGCGGTGCTGCTGGCCGCCGCCTGCGCCTTCGCCATCGCCCGCGGCCGTGCGCGCGCGCAGAGCGCGGCCCTGCTCGGCGCCTGCGCCCTGTTCTCGCTGGCGCGCCTGCCTTCCGGGAACCTGTGGGATGCCGTGCTCGACCCGCTGCTGTGGGCCTGGGCGCTCGGCACCCTGCTGGTCGCCGCGATGCGCCGCCTGCGCCGCGCGCGCCGCAGCCTTCCTCAGCCGGAGGCGCCCGCCGCGGCGTCCGAACCGGCCCTGCAGGCTCTCGGTGCGGAACCGTTTTCACCCATTAAGGAGTAGTTTTGAGTAACAAGAAGTCCTTCATGCATCCCGCCATCGCCACCGGGATCGCCATCAATGTGTTCGTGCTGGCCCTGGCCGTGTTCTGGTCGGGCGACCCCAGGGAGCTGTCGCGCCTGCTGGTCGAGGACGGCATCGTCGAGTGGTCCCAGTTCCTGTGCTTCAGCGCGATCGCCGGCCTGCTCGGCTATACCTTCGTCCAGCGCATCAAGGCGGGCGGCGCCTCGGTCCTCGAACTGCTGGCCCTCGGTGGCCTGAGCGCCCTGTGTGCACTCGCCGCCCTGGAAGAGATCAGCTGGTTCCAGCGCATCCTGCAGGTGCAGTCCTCGGAATTCTTCCTGCAGAATAACCGCCAGGGCGAGACCAATCTGCACAACCTGGCGGTCGGTTCGGGCAGCCTGCACAAGAACGTGCTGCTCAAGCTCATCTTCATCGCCGGGATCACCCACAACCTGATCCTGCCGCTGGTGGCGCGCGCCAAGCCGGGCGTCCAGCGCTGGGTCGAGTCGCTCGGCCTGTATCTGCCGCCGCTGTGGGCTTCGGTTCCCTACCTGGTGCTCGTCGCCCTGTCGCATATCCTGATCGACCACCCGCGCAAGGGCGAGCTGGGCGAGATGTTCGGCGCCATGCACTACCTGGCCACCGTCTACGCCGCCTACTTTGTCGGCGTGAACTATGGCCGCAAGCCGATCTTCGACCGCGAGCCGGAAGCGGGCCGTTTGACCACCCTGTTCTGCATGTTCCTGGTCTTCATGCTGCTCATGGGCTGGCTGCTGAGCGCCGGCGCCGGCGCCGACCTCTCCGGCGTCGTGTCGGGCGACTGAGCCAATTGACCATGCCGGATTCCCTCTTCCCCGGGTTCACATCGTTCACCACCGACGTGGCCGGCGGGGTCGGAATCCATGGCGTCGTCGGCGGCGAGGGTCCGCCCTTGCTGCTCCTGCACGGCCACCCGCAGACGCACGCCATCTGGCACAAGGTCGCGCCGGCACTCGCCAGGCACTTCACCGTGGTCGCCTGCGACCTGCGCGGCTATGGCGATTCGTCCAAGCCCGCAGCCGAGCCGGATCACGCCAACTACAGCAAGCGGACCATGGCGGCCGACATGCTGGCAGTGATGCGTGCGCAAGGCTTCGAACGGTTCGCCGTGATGGCGCACGACCGCGGCGCCCGGGTCGCGCACCGCCTGCTGGCCGACCACCCGCAGGCGGTCGACCGCGCCGTGCTGCTCGACATCGCGCCGACCCTGGCCATGTACGAGCAGACGGGCGACGTCTTTGCACGCGCCTACTGGCACTGGTTCTTCCTGATCCAGCCGGCGCCGCTGCCGGAGCGCCTGATCGAGGCCGACCCGCAAGCCTACGTGCGCGACGTGATGGGACGCAGGAGCGCCGGGCTGGCGCCGTTTGATGCGCGCGCACTTGCCGAATACACGCGCTGCCTGGCCCTGCCGGGGACGGCGCGCGGCATCTGCGAGGATTACCGGGCCGCGGCCAGCATCGACCTGGAACACGACCGAATCGACCGCGATGCAGGACGCCTGCTCGACACGCCCCTGCTGGTGCTGTGGGGCGCGGATGGCGTCGTGGGGCGCTGCTTCGATCCGCTGCGCGAGTGGCGCAAGCTGGCCGCGCGGGTCGAGGGCGAAGCCCTGGGCTGCGGCCACTACATCGCCGAGGAAGCGCCGGACGCGCTGCTGGCGCGCGCCCTGCCTTTCCTGCTGGGCTAGTCCCCGTTTGATACGGCGCAAGACCGTATTGACGAGCGTGACAATGGGTGGATTTTTTCTCTTTTAAAAATGCTATCGTGCAACGCGCACGCCGCCTGCTCAGGCGTGCCTTGCCTTGAACGAGCGCCCTGAAAGAGAAAACAATGAAAAAGATCACCCTCGCCATTGCCGTCGCCATCGCCGTCGGCACCCTTGCCTCCGGTTGCACCATCGTCGACACCGGCGAAGTCGGCTTGCGCGTGAATTTCGACAAGACCATCGAAGCGGAAGAGCGCGTCGCCGGCAGCTTCAACCAGACCGTCATCGGCAAGATCCTCACCTTCCCGGTCAAGGACGTCACCGTGGACGTGCAGAACCTGACCCCGCTGGCGGCCGACAACTCGACCATGAAGGACTTCGACATCAGCGTGATCTACAACATCACGCCTTCGTCGGTGTCGGACCTGTACATCAACAAGAGCCGTTCCTTCCACACGGTCGACGACAGCGGCGACATCTACCTGATGCACGCCTACATCTACCAGACCGCGCGCAATGCCGTCTACAAGACCGCGCGCAAGTACGAAGCGCTGAACATGAACGACAACCGCGCGCAGATCGAGCAGGAAATCCAGGAAATCATGGCCGCCACCCTGAATGCCGAAAAGCTGAACGGCATCGTGATCTCGCAGGTGCGGGTGGGCAGCATGATGCCGAGCGACGCCGTCAAGGCCAGCGCTGACAACCTGGTGCGCGCCAAGAACGAAGAGAAGACCAAGGAGGTCGAGGTCCAGATCGCGAAGAAGGAAGCCGAGCGCATCGCGGCCCTGAACGCGAATGCCGGCGCGATCAGCTATATGCAGGCCCAGGCGCAGATGAAGATCGCCGAGGGCATCGCCGAAGGCAAGGTGCAGACGGTGGTGATCCCTTACGACTTCAAGGGCATGGTCAACGTGACCGCGAAGTAAAATTGCCTGACAAAACCGGCTTCTTGCTACGAGCGCTACAAGGTCGTGCACTGAGCCGTCACGACTGTCCGCTGTCGGGCCAGGAGCGGACGCTAGCTCACTTTTCCAGACAGGGGGGTATGTTTTTGACTTCAACGCTGCGCAGCTACTTTGTACTTGCACTTGCGCTTGTGCTTGCGCTTCCACTGGCGCTTCTGCTTATTGCTGGAAAAGCTGGTACGCCCGAGGACGCGCGCGCTGCTAGGGAAGCAGTTATTCGTTATCAGCTGACGAACAGTGAGTCTGCGCCTGCAGATGGTGTCGATACCTTCTGTGTCGAAATTATTGACGTTGCCGACACTGCCGCGTCATCCAGATCAGACCCGCCGCAGGAATTCATCCAACGTCTTAACGATGGGCGTCATAAAGTACGAAAAGGGTCCGACTGTGATTACAACGGAGGGAACGGTGTTGTTGTGAAAGGTTCCAATAACCCTGGATTAGTGCTGAGGGTAGAGGGAGTTTCTTGGAAATCTGATACAAGTATTGCCATTACAGGCGGATACTATCGTGCCTCGGAAGGTGCATCAGGCCACGTATACCATCTGGAAAAGCGCGGCGGCAAATGGCTAGTCATCGAAGACAGGTTGATATGGCTTTCATAAGGTCACGGCTTTTTGTTGGGTATGTCCGCTTCGGGTCGGTTGCTGTCCTTCGTGACAGTCTGCGATCTTCTGGCCATCGCGAGATGCTATGTTGAGCCTAACAAGCGCCTTCGACCAGAAGCGCTTGTTTTGTTGCTGAGCCATACGAGCAAATAAGTAACTTCTTCAAGCCTACCGCGCCGTCAAGCGGTCGCGTTTTTCGCCTGCTATTGAGCCCTGCGGAACCGTCCCGCACACGGTTTCAGCCGCGCGCCATCGCCGCAGGCGCTTGCCTATAATCGGTCGCCGCAGGGCTGCCATCACCGGAAATCCGGCCCCGCACGCGATGCTCACGGGCCGGCGCGCTCCATGCCGGCAAGTTCCCACCTTCTGTTTGATCGGCACCATGCGTCCCCCGAATGCGCGTACCGATGTGGACCGTCTTGCGTCTTCCAGCGAGGGTAGCGTGCCGCGCCGCCTGCTCGGCCTGCGCCAGGCCATCGCCCTCATCGTCGGCGTCGTGATCGGCGCCGGGATCTTCAAGTCGCCCTCCATCGTTGCGGGCCTGTCCGGCAGTGCGGACTGGATGTTCGCCATGTGGGTATTGGGCGGCGTCATTTCCCTCGTCGGCGCCCTGTGCTATGCCGAACTCACCACCGCCTACCCCCACCCGGGCGGCGACTATCACTTCCTGCACCGCGCCTACGGACGCGGCACCGCCTTTCTCTTCGGCTGGGCACGCTTCGCCGTGATCACCACCGGCTCGATCGCCCTGCTGGCCTTCGTGTTCGGCGATTACATGCAGCAGGCCGCACCGCTCACCATGCTGCCTCAGGGCTGGGGCGCGACCGCCTACGCGGCGGCGATCATCGTGATCCTGTCCCTGCTCAACCTGCGCGGCCTGCGCACCGGGGCCGGCGCCCAGATGTGGCTGACGCTGGCCGAGATCGGCGGGCTGGTGCTGCTGGCGGTGGCCGCCGCTTTCTTCACCGAACCGGCCGCCGCGCCGCCACCGGGCGCGGCCGTCGCGCCGGTCTCCTTCGGCATGGCCATGGTCTTCGTGCTCCTGACCTATGGCGGCTGGAACGAGGCGGCCTATATCAGCGCGGAGCTGCGCGGCGGCGCGCCCAATATGGTGCGGGCGCTGACCCTGTCGATCCTCATCATCACCCTGCTCTACCTGATGGTTACCTGGGCCTGCCTGCAGACCCTCGGCATGCAGGGCATGGCCAGTTCCGAGGCGCTCGCGGCCGATGTGATGGGGCTGGCCTTCGGCGCCTCGGGCGAGCGCGTGATCTCGGTGCTGGTGGCGATCTCGGCCCTGACCTCGATCAACGCGACCATGATCGTGGGCGCGCGCACCGGCTATGCGATGGGGCGCGACTGGGGACGGCTGGGCCGGCTCGGCCAGTGGGACGGCGAGCGCGGCACGCCGGCGGTGGCGATGGGCATCCAGTGCGGGGCGGCGCTGCTGCTGGTCGGTGTCGGCACGGCCTTCGGGAGCGGATTCAAGGCCATGGTCGAGTTCACGGCGCCGGTGTTCTGGCTGTTCTTCCTGCTCAGCGGCGTGTCGCTGTTTGTCCTGCGCCGGCGCGAGCCCCAGCTGCCGCGGCCTTTCCGCGTGCCCCTCTATCCCCTGCTTCCGCTGCTGTTCTGCTGCAGCTGCGCCTGGATGCTGTGGTCCAGCCTGTCCTACGTCACCAGCCAGTCACTCGGCGGGCTGAACGCCGCCTGGATCGGCGTGGCCGTCCTCGCGAGCGGTTCGCTTCTGCTGCTGTTCCTGCGCCGCGAGGCCGAGGCCTGAAGTCCACCCGATCCCCTCATCGAACCATTCACAAGGAGAACGAACATGCAAGCCGATCCACGCCGCCGTACCCTCTTGCTGTCCGTCGCCGCCACTGCCGGGCTGTCCGTGCTGCCGGTGCGCCTGCTCCAGGCCCAGGAACTGGTCGAGCCCTCGCGCCTGGACGTGCCCTATGTCCCCACGCCCCAGGAAGTGGTCGACCGCATGCTGGCGATGGGCAAGGTCGGCAAGAACGACGTGCTCTACGATCTCGGCTGCGGCGACGGACGCATCGTCGTCACCGCCGCCAAGGTGCACGGCGCGCGCGGCACCGGCATCGACCTGAATCCGGTGCGCATCGCCGAGGCGAAGGAGAACGCGAAGAAGGCCGGCGTGCTTGATCGCACCACCTTCAGGGTCGGCGACCTGTTCGATGCCGACATCTCGTCGGCCACCGTGGTGACCCTCTACCTGCTGCCGACCATCAACGTCAGGCTGCGCCCGCGGCTGTGGCAGCAGCTCAAGGTGGGCACCCGGGTGGTCTCCCACGCCTTCGACATGGGGCCGGAGTGGCCGCCCGAGAAGAAGGACGAGGTCGAAGGCCGCACGATCTACCAGTGGACCATCACGCAGGCCAACAAGCGCGCGGTCAAGGCTTGAGGCTGGCCTCGGTCAGGGGGCCGCGCCTGCCTGGGCTGCGCCGGCTGCCGCGCGCCAGGTCTCGCCGATCTTGAGCACGAAGAAGGCGTCGTCCGCCACGCCCTGGGCCTGGCGTGCCAGCGCCAGGTCGCGCGGCGCCTGGTCGATGCGCTCCTGACCCATCGGGAAGGTGCCCCAATGCATGCCGACGCTGCGGCGCACGCGCAGCTCACGGTGGATGCGCACGGCCTCATCCGGGCTGACGTGGGAGTTGCGGTACCAGATGGGCTGGTAGGCGCCGATGCCGATCGCGGCCAGGTCGAAGCCGCCCTCGAAACGCGCGGCGATGTCCTGGATGTCCTTCGAGTAGCCGAGGTCGCCGGAGAAGAAGAAGTTGAAGCCGGGACGGGTCACGGCCCAGGCGCCCCACAGGGTCGCGTTACGGTCCCAGGGCGTGCGCGCCGACCAGTGGTGGACCGGCAGCAGGTGCAGGTCGAGACCGCGGAAACTTGCTTTTTCCCACCAGTCGAGCCGCACGATGTGCTCGCGCTTGCCGTCCGTGACGTTTTCCATCAGCCACAGGTCGATACCGAGCGGCACGTAGAAGGTCGGCGGGCCGCCGGCCTGCCTGTAGAGCGCGCGCAGGGAGTCGCCCGAGAGGTGGTCGTAATGCGAGTGGCTGATCAGGACCGCGTCGATGCGCGGCAGCTCCGAAAGCGCCACACCAGGCGGCTGTTGCCGCTTGGGTCCGGCGAAGGACAGCGGTGAGGCACGCTCCTCGAACACGGGATCGAACAGGATGTTCACGCCGTTGCCCGCCTGGTAGAGGAAGCTGGCATGGCCGATCCAGGTGAGCGCGGGTACGGTGGTGTTGGCGTGGATGAAGGCGAGGTCCGGCTTCACGGTCGGCACCGGCGCGAGCGGCAGGCGTGCGCTGCCGTCGTCGCTCCAGTTGCGGATGCGCGCGGCCCAGCCCGCGAAGAAGCCCTGGGGCGGACGCGCATAGGCCGGGTTCGACGGGTAATTGTTCGCAAAACCTTGCTGCCGATGATGGGGCTTGGACGCGTCGTAATAAGGATTCACGTGCGAGCAGCCGGCGGCGAGCAAGGCGAAGGTCAGGACGACGGCACGGAACAGGAGGCGCATGGCAAGCTGGGCAATTGAGGTGCAGGAAGTATAAGGGATGCGCGGCCTGTGACGCCGGTCGGCTCTTGCAAAGGAAATTTGCATGCCGGGCTCAGGATGCAAAGAATATTTGCAAGGATTCCCGCATCCCCGTAGGGTGGGCGGCTCCCACCGAAACGTGGCGAGCACGCGGCCTGCGCGCCGCCCACGCGGTCAGGCGGCGGTCGAAAGGACGAGCGGGCAGCAGTACCGTGATCCGACCGCGTGGGCGGCGATCATGTAGCAGGCGACGCAAGCTCCCGGGTGCAGCCGCCCACCCTACGAACTGGCATAAGCTCATCAATAAATTGTCATTTCCTAATTGTTGCCCAGCATGTAAGCTATGCGGCCCAGCACTGCGATCGCCCGCGCCACACCCATCCGGGCCATCCCCACCGGCCACAAGCCGGGACGCTCCGTGCGCATCCGCTGTCGTTCTGCTACCGTATGGAACGGCGCGCCCATCCCGGGCCGGCGAATCGCCGCCCTGGCGTCGAGACCACGGCGCGCCCACGGCGCGGCGCAGGGTCCGTGCCGGCAGAAAAGCATTTAATTAACTAATTTGGCCAACAGACATGACTTCTTCGACAGACACTGACACCGGTCTTCCCCTCGACATGATCATCTTCGGCGGGATGGGCGACCTGGCGATGCGCAAGCTGCTTCCTGCGCTCTACATGGCTTACCTGCACGGCAACCTGCCCGCCGCCACCCGCATCATCTCGACCGGCCGCCAGGAATTCGACCGCAAGGCCTACCTCGCGCACGTCGAAGAACATTCGCGCTCCTTCATCGCCAGCGCCAACTTCAACGACAAGACCTGGGACGGCTTCCTCGCCCTGCTCGAATATGTGCGCCTCGACGTGCAGGCCGCCCCCGATTTCAGCGCCCTGGCCCAGGCCGCCCACCCGGGCGCCCAGCGCGTCTTTTACCTCTCGACCTCGCCGAGCCTGTTCACCACCATCTGCGCGAAGCTGGCGGATGCCGGCCTGGTCGACGACAAGGCGCGCGTGGTGCTGGAAAAGCCGCTGGGCCACGACCTCGAGTCCGCCATCGAGATCAACGAAGCGGTCGGCAAGCACTTCGCCGAGTCGCAGATCTACCGCATCGACCATTACCTCGGCAAGGAGACCGTGCAGAACCTGATGGTGCTGCGCTTCGGGAACTCGATCCTGGAACCGCTGTGGCGCGCCCCGAACATCTCGAGCGTGCAGATCACGGTGGCCGAGGAAGTGGGCGTGGGCAGCCGCGCCGGCTTCTACGACGGCACCGGCGCGATGCGCGACATGGTGCAGAACCACCTGCTGCAGCTCCTGTGCATCGTCGCCATGGAACCGCCGACCTCGCTGTCGCCGGACGCGGTGCGCGACGAAAAGCTCAAGGTGATCCGCTCGCTGCGCCGCTTTGGCCTGGCCGACATCGCGCGCGACACCGTGCGCGGCCAGTACGTGCATGGCGTGAGCGGCAACCAGGAAGTGCCCGGCTACCTCGAGGAAAAGAACGTCCCCCAGGACAGCAAGACCGAGACCTTCGTCGCCCTGCGCGCCCACATCGACACCTGGCGCTGGTCCAAGGTGCCCTTCTACCTGCGCACCGGCAAGCGCATGGCGCGCCGTTCCTCGAAGATCGTCATCGAGTTCGCCAACCCGCCCTTCCCGCTGTTCCCTGACCAGCCAGGCGGCGTCGCCAACCGTCTCGTCATTGAACTGCAGCCCGAAGAAGCGATCAAGCTGCAGATCATGGCCAAGCAGCCCGGCAGCGGCATGCAGATGCAGCAGGTCGCCCTGAACCTCGACCTGCAATCGGCCTTCCAGCAGCGCCGCGCGGAAGCCTACGAGCGCCTCTTGATCGACGTGGTGCGCGGCCGCCTGACCCACTTCATGCGCCGCGACGAGCTGGAAGCGGCATGGGCCTGGGCCGACCCGATCATCGACGGCTGGAGCACCCTGGGCGAGAAGCCGCACTCCTACGCGGCGGGTTCCTGGGGCCCGGCCGAGTCCTTCGCGCTGCTGGCGCGCGACGGCTTCGCCTGGGTCGAATAGGACTCATGGTTTTCGTAGGGTGGTCGGCTGTGCCGACCGCGCGTCCAGCTCCGGTCTACGTGGCCACTGCGTATCCGTGAGTCGAACGCGCGTTCGGCGAAGCGTGTTCCGGTCCACTGGACCGGAACACCCCTACTGAAGACGTCGCCTCAGCATCCAGCCATACAGCAGCACGTTCACGAGCAGCACGCCGGCCGCCAGGCCGAGCTGCAGCCCGCGGGTCAATTCACCTGGATAAATGAGCGCCACCACATAGTGCTCGATGAAGCCGCCGCTGTAGCCCGCGTCGCCCGCCAGCAGGCGCAGGCGGTTCTCCGCATCGGTCAGCGGGCACACCGCGCCCAGCACTTCGATCCCGATGCCCCATGCCACCGCCAGCAGGTGGACCGGCATGAGCCTGCGCCGGCGCAGCACCAGCAAGGCGCCGAACACCACGAAGAGAATGAAGGCCAGGTGTGCGAGCAGCACGGCGTCGGCCAGCAGTCGGTAGAGCATCGCGTAAAAGGTTCCCTAAGAAATTGATCATGGCTGCGTGTTGAATGCAGCGCAAACGCAGGCCTGAATCCATCCTCGCACGTTTGGCAGCCGCGCGCAGCTGGCGTAGAGTCTCGTTTCCGACCCAGACGAGACTGCCATGCACGCGCCCGACATTGCCCCAGCCTTCTCTCCCGCCGCCAGCCCTTTCGCCGCCTTTGGCGCAACCCTCCTGAAAAACATGGACCGCTCGCGCCAGGCGCGCGGCAAGCTGCTCGACCGCGTCGGCTACGGCCCGCAGGAAACACCCTCGACGATCCTGCACGCCGAAGCGGGCGTGAACCTGCGCAGTTACGCGCCGGAGGACGCCGACGGCCCGCCCGTGCTGCTCGTGCCCGCGCCCATCAAGCGTTCCTACATCTGGGACCTGGCGCCCGAGATCAGCGTGGTGCGGCACTGGCTCGCGCGCGGCTACCGCGTCTACCTGGCCGAATGGACGCCGGTCCCGGACAGCGAGGACTTCGGCCTGGACGACTATGGCGACCGCCTGCTCGCCGCCTGCCAGCACGCGATCACCGAAGATACCGGCCAGGAGCGGCTGCTCGTGGTCGGGCACTCGCTGGGCGGCATCCTGGCCGCGATCTACAGCTGCCTGCACCCGGACAAGGTTGCCGCCACCATCCTGCTCGAATCGCCCCTGCATTTCGAAGAGAAAAGCTGCTGCTTCCGACCGCTGGTGCAGGCGGTGCCGCACGCCAGCCAGCTGGCGGCCACCTTCCGCCAGGTGCCGGGCGTGTTCCTGAACATGATGAGCGCCCTCGCGGAACCCCAGGCCTTCCAGTGGGAACGCATGACCGACCGCTATCTCTCGCTGGGCAACCCGCAGGCGATCGCCACCCATATGCGGGTCGAGCGCTGGACCCACGACGAGTTCGCCCTGCCCGGCCGGCTCTTCACCGACATCGTCGAATCGCTGTACCGCCGCGACGACTTCATGGCCGGGCGGCTCGACATCCACGGCCGCCTCATCGGGCCGGCCAGCCTGCGCGCACCGCTCGTGAGCGTGGTCGACCCGCGCAGCCGGGTGATTCCCTGGGATGCGGTCGTGCCCTTCCACGAAGCGGCCGCCAGCCGCCACAAGCTGCTGCTGCGCTATGGCGGCGACATCGGCGTCAACCTGCAGCACGTGGGTGTGCTGGTCGGCAGCAGCGCCCATGCGCGGATCTGGCCGGAAATCTTCGACTGGCTGGACGGGATCGAAGCGAGCGGCGCTGGCGACAACTGAGGCAAAGGCCTATACTGACGGGTTTGGTTCGGCCGCGCAGGTCCCGTGCGGCCCACATTCATTCCCGGAGTAATCTTGTTCGCTGTTCTTTCGCTCGACATGGGCGCCGCCATGAAGACGCTCGTGCTGACGCTCGACCTGATCGGCACCTTCGTGTTCGCCCTGAGCGGCGCCGCGGCCGGCGTGCGCCGCCGGCTCGACCTGTTCGGCGTGCTGGTGCTGTCTTTTGTGGCCGCCAACTCGGGCGGCATCGTGCGTGACCTGCTGATCGGCGCGACCCCGCCGGCGGCGATCAGCGACTGGCGCTACCTGGTCGTGTCGCTCGCGGCCGGCCTGACGATCTTCTTCTGGCACCCGACCGTGCAGCGCCTGCGCACGCCGGTGCTGGTGTTCGATGCGGCGGGTCTGGCGCTGTTCTGCGTGGCCGGCGCCCAGAAAGCCCTGGTCTTCGGCCTGGAGCCGGAGATGGCGGCCCTGCTCGGCATGCTGACCGGCATCGGCGGCGGCGTCGCGCGCGACGTGCTGCTGTCGGAAGTGCCGGCCGTGATGCGCTCGGACGTGTACGCGGTCGCGGCCCTGGCGGGCGGCGTGGTGGTGGTGCTGGGCGACGCGCTGGCCTTGCCGACCGCGCCCACGGCCTGCGCCGGCGCGGCGCTGTGCTTCATCCTGCGCATGGCGGCGATTCGTTATGACTGGCACTTGCCGGTGGCGCGCGGCCACGGGCCGCGCGAGGAAGAAGAGAGCGACCGCGATCGGGGCCGTTGAATCGCAGTTCAGGTAGGGTGTACGGCTTCGCCGTACGCGCGTCCAACTAGTGCATGTACAACCACAGCGCATCCGTGAGCTGAACGCGCGGTCGGCAAAGCCGGCTGCGCGCCCCGGCCCACCCTACTTCACCCGGTCACTGCGGCATCCGCTCGCCTTCGCGCAAGGTCAGCACCCTGAAGCCGCTACGGGTCACCGCCACCGTGTGCTCGAACTGCGCCGATAACTGACCATCGACCGTCACGACCGTCCAGCCATCGTCCTCGGTGCGCACCGCGTGGCGCCCCTGGTTGAGCATCGGCTCGATGGTGAAGACCATGCCTTCACGCAGCACCAGGCCCGTATTCGGCCGGCCGAAATGCAGCACCTGGGGTGGCTCGTGCATCTCGCGGCCGATCCCGTGCCCGCAGAAATCGCGTACGACGGAATAACCGTGGCGCCGCGCATGGCGCTCGATTGCGTGGCCGACGTCACCCAGCCGCGCACCCGGCCGCACCGCCCGGATGCCCTTCCACATGGCCTCGTAGGTCACCTGCACCAGGCGCTTCGCCGGCGCAGCCACCTCGCCCACCAGGTAGGTCTTGCTGGAATCCGCGATATAGCCGTTCTTCTCCAGCGTGATGTCGAAGTTGACGATGTCGCCGCGCTGCAGGATCTCCCCGTCGGATGGCACGCCATGGCACACCACGTTGTTGCGCGAGGAATTGAGCGCATAGGCATAGCCGTACTGGCCCTTGCTGGCCGGCCGCGCCGCCAGCTCATCGACGATGAAGCGCTCGACCAGGTCGTTGACCGCCATGGTCGACATACCGGCCAGCTCCATCTGGTCGAGCCGGGCGAAGACGCTTGCGAGCAGCCGCCCCGACTCCGCCATCAGCGCGATTTCCTGCGGCTGCTTGGTCATGAGGGCGCCCTGACCGCCTGCGGCACGATGCCCGCCGCCCGCAGCTCGCGCGAGACGATCTCGTTGAAGCTCTGCGTCGGGTTCATCTCGCACAGCATGCCGATCTTGATCCAGAACGCCGCCTGCGCATTGATCGAGCGGCACGACACGATGCTCGCCTTGCGCAGCTGGTCGTGCACCTCGTCGTCGATGTTCACGATGCCCATTTCACTCTCCGTATACGATTCATATACGAATCATATACGCCGTGTTCAGTATCCGCAAGCGATGCGGATCAAGGGAGCAGTTCGATCGTCTGGCGCAGGCGGATGTCATCCGAGGCGCCGCCGACCATCAGCTCGAACTTGCCCGGCTCGGCCGTCCAGGCCAGGTGACGGTCGAAGAAGGACAGGGTCTCGCGGTCGATCGTGAAACTGACCTGCCGCTCCTCGCCTGGCTGGAGCCTGAGAAGCTGGAAGCCCTTCAGCTCCTTCACCGGCCGCACAACGGACGCCACCGGGTCGCGCAGGTAGAGCTGCACAACCTCCGTGCCCGCCCGCTTGCCCGTATTGGCAAGCAGGAAGGACAGCGTGATCTTGCCGCCCGGCCCCATGCTGGCCTGCGACAGTGTCAGGTCGCGGTAAGCGAAAGTCGTATAGCTCAGCCCATGGCCAAAGGCATAGCGCGGCGTGTTCGGGGAATCGATATACGCCGATTTGTAGACGATGTTCTTTTCGTCCCGCACCGGCCGCCCCGTCTCGTACTGCTGGTAGCTGATGGGAATCTGCCCCATATTGCGCGGGAAGGTCATCGGCAGCCTGGCCGAGGGATTGACGTCGCCGAACAGCACGTCCGCCGTCGCGCGCCCGCCTTCGCTGCCCGGGAACCAGGCGTACAGGATGGCGCCGGCCTGCTGCGCCACGTCCTCGAAGATCAGGGGGCGTCCCGCGTTGATCACCACCACCGGCGTCTTGCCGATCGCGCGCAGGGCCTTGAACAGCTCGCCCTGGCGGCCCGGCAGGCCGATGTCGGCCCGCGACTTGGCTTCGCCCGACATGTCCCAGCTCTCGCCCACCGCCAGCACCACCGCGTCGGCCTCGCGCGCCGCCCGCAGCGCTGCCTCGAAACCGCCTGTATCGCGGCAGGCCACGTCGCAGCCCGGCGCGTAGCTGACCTTCGTCGACGGCCCCGCCGCCTCGCGCACGGCGTCGACCAGGCTCGCCATCCTGGAAGCGTTCGACTTCACGATCCAGCCGCCCTCGAGGTCGCGCCGGGCATCGGCCAGCGGCCCAACGACGGCGATGGCGCGCAGTCCGCGTTTCAAGGGCAGGATGCCGCCCTCGTTCTTGAGCAGCACGATGGACTTGCCGGCGATCCTGCGCGCCGCCTCGCGATGCCGCGGGTCATCCAGGGCCGCTTTCTCGCGCGTCGCGCTGGAAAAACGATAGGGATCGTCGAACAGGCCGAGCTCGAATTTCTTCGTCAGCACCCGCCGCACCGCATCGTCCACCTGCGCCATCGGGGCCTTGCCGGCCCGCACCTGCGCCGCCAGCGAGGACGAATAGGCGTTGCTTTCCATGTCCATGTCGCTGCCCGCCGTCAAAGCCTTGGCGGCGGCGTCCGGCAGGTCGCTGGCATAACCATGCACGACCATCTCGCGCACCGAGCCCCAGTCGCTGACCACGAAACCCTTGAAGCCCCATGCGCCCTTGAGGATGTCGCGCTGGAGGCCCGCGTGGCCGGTGGCGGGAATGCCGTTCAGGGTATTGAAGGCGTTCATGAAGGTAGCGGCGCCGGCGTCGAGCGCCGCCTTGAAGGGCGGCAGGTAGGTCTCGTGCAGCATCTGCCCGCTCATGTCGACCGCGTTGTAGTCGCGTCCCGCGGTGGCGGCGCCGTAGGCGGCGAAGTGCTTGGCAGTTGCCATCACCGACTCCACGCCTCCCAGCCTGGCGCCCTGGAAGCCGCGCACGCGGGCTTCGGCGATGCGCGAGCCCAGGTAGCTGTCCTCGCCCGCGCCTTCCATCACCCGGCCCCAGCGCGGGTCGCGTCCGACGTCGACCATGGGTGCGAAGGTCCAGTGGATGCCGGAGGCCGAGGCTTCGCGCGCGGCAATGCGCGCCGACTCCTCGATCGCTTCCAGGTCCCAGGACGCCGACTCGCCCAGTGGCACCGGGAACACGGTCTGGTAGCCGTGGATGACGTCCAGGCCGAACAGCAGCGGGATCCTGAGGCGCGATTGCAGGGCCAGCGCCTGCAGGCGGCGGGTATCAGGCACGCCCTTGATGTTGAGCATGGAGCCGACCCCGCCGCTGCGGATCTCGGCCTCCATGCTGCGCACCTTTTCGGTGGCCGGTCCCGTGAACTCCTTGCCGGACAGCTGGTTGAGCTGGCCAACTTTCTCCTCCAGCGTCATCTGCCCCAGCAAGTGCTCGACCCTTTGGGCCACGCTCGGCCCGGCCGCCTGCGCCATGCCCGTGGTGAAACAAAGCGCGAGCGCTCCCGGCCCGACCAGGGCAAGCCATTTCCCCTTCATGCGATCTCCTCCAGCGGCCGGACAGCGCCCGGCCGTCAGCAAAACGTTGATGTTATTGAACTCTTGTCCGGCGACTATACCGCTGAGTTAAACGTTTTACAAGCGAGCGCCACCGAATCAGGCACGAGGCGCAAGAAGTGGTTTGTGCTACCGGGGCGCCCAACCCTACGACAACATTCCGCCGCCAACTGTGGAAATTACTTACCAACATGGCATTTTACGCAACGACTGCTAGCCTTGTTAAACGTTTTACAGCGCGTTTTGGAAACCTTTCCGATCCCGGTTCCGGCCGGCTTTTGGCCGCCCTGCCAACGCACACGGTCTCGATCCTCTATACTGCATTTTCCTACGCGAAAGTCGACGACTTTCGGCGCTCCCGCTGCCCGGCTGCTTGCCCGGAGCACGCTTGCGCCAACCCAGCCTGATCCAGTGCGATCGCATCGGCGCCCCCGGCTCCGGTGGGCGATAGCCATGGCGTCGACGCTTCACATCGCGTCCCGTAAAAACCGGAAATTCTTCATGCGACAACTGCTACCCGTATTACTTTCCTGCCTGCTCATCGCCTCCTGTTCCAAGAGCCCGCCGCCCACGTCCGACAAACCGGTCGACGTCGTGCTGGTCGGGGCCGGCGTGATGAGCGCCACCCTTGGCACCATGCTCAAGGAACTGCAACCGGACCTGAAGGTCGAGATGTACGAACGCCTCGACTCCGTCGCGGCCGAAAGCTCGGACGCGATGAACAATGCCGGCACCGGCCACTCCGCCTTCGCCGAACTGAACTACACCCCCGACACGCCGGACGGCGGCATCGAGACCAGGAAGGCGGTCGACATCAACGAGCAGTTCGAGGTGTCCAAGCAGTTCTGGGCCTACCAGGTCAAGCAGGGCTACCTGCCCGACCCGCGCGCCTTCGTCAACAATGTCCCGCACATGAGCTTCGTCTGGGGTGAGGACAACATCGCCTTCCTGCGCAAGCGCTACGCCGCCTTGCAGAAGGAAAACCTGTTCAAGGGCATGCAGTACAGCGAAGACTACGAACAGATCAAGGCCTGGGCGCCGCTGGTGATGAACGGCCGCGACAAGGCCCAGAAGGTGGCCGCGACCCGCATGGAGATCGGCACCGACGTCAACTTCGGCACCCTGACCCGCGCGATGGTCAAGAACCTGAGCGAGCACAAGGGCATGGCCCTGCACCTGCGCCACCAGGTCGAAGACATCCAGCGCGCCGCCGACGGCACGTGGAACGTCACCGTCAGGAACCTCGCCAACGACAAGGTCGAGACCGTGCGCGCGAAGTTCGTCTTCATCGGCGCAGGCGGCGGCTCGCTGCCGCTGCTGGAAAAATCGGGCATCCCGGAAGCCGAAGGCTACGGCGGCGTACCGGTGGGCGGCCAGTTCCTGGTCACCAACAACCCGGAACTCGTGAACCAGCACCACGCCAAGGTCTACGGCAAGGCTTCAGTCGGCTCGCCGCCGATGTCGGTCCCCCACCTGGACACCCGCATCATCGACGGCAAGAAGACCCTGCTGTTCGGCCCCTTCGCCACCTTCTCGACCAAGTTCCTGAAGAACGGCTCCTGGATCGACCTGCCGGCTTCGTTCGGAACCGGCAACGTGCGCCCGATGCTGCAGGCCGGCATCGACAACATCCCGCTGACCAAGTACCTGGTCGAGCAGGTGATGCTGAATCCGGAAGACCGCCTCGCGACCCTGCGTGAATACCTCCCGAATGCGAAGATGGAAGACTGGACCCTGGCCACCGCCGGCCAGCGCGTGCAGATCGTCAAGGATTCGCCGACCGGCGGCCTGCTGCAGTTCGGCACCGAAGTGGTGGGTGCGCAGGACGGCAGCATCATCGCCCTGCTGGGCGCCTCCCCGGGCGCCTCGACCGCCGCGCCGATCATGCTGAAGGTGCTGCAGAAGTCCGCCTTCAAGGACCAGCTCGCGACGCCGGCATGGCAGGCCAAGATGAAGGAAATGGTGCCGTCCTACGGCCTGAAGCTCAACAGCGACCCGGCCCTCGCCAACCGCATCCGCCTGGAGAGCAGCAAGGTCCTCGGCCTGAAGGCGATCACGCTGGACGAACCGGCGGCAGTGGCTGCACAGTAACAAGGGGGGCGGCCTGCGCCGCTTCCTTGATATTGGCGAACACAGCAATAAATCGCCAATCCTAGACTGGGCTTTCGTGAACCACCCACGGAGGGCGCGATGGCCCAGCTTCAGAAGATCGCCATTCTCGGCGGCGGCGCCGGCGCGCTGGCAGCCGCCTGGTTCCTGACCTCCCGCCCCGGCTGGCGCGAGCGCTACGAGATCACCGTCTACCAGCAGGGCTGGCGCCTGGGCGGCAAGGGCGCGAGCGGCCGCAATGCGCAGCTTGGCCAGCGCATCGAGGAACACGGCCTGCACATCTGGTTCGGCTTCTATGCCAATGCCTTCGCCATGATCCGCGCGGTCTACGCCGAGCTGGAACGCCCCGCGGACGCGCCGCAAGCCACCTGGGACCAGGCCTTCCATCCCCACGATTACCTCGCGCTCGCCGAGCCGGTCGGTGACGACTGGCGGCCCTGGCACCTGGTGCTGCCGCGCCGGCCTGGCGAACCGGGCACCGGCAGCGAACCGGTCTCGCCATGGCGCATGGCGCTCGAGGCGCTGGAATGGCTGCGGCGCTGGGATACCGAACTGCGGGTCCGCCTCGCCCCCGCAACGGATTCGCCATTTGAAGCGGTGCTGGCCCTGGCCCGCACGCTGGCGCCCGACCCCCGACTGCACGCCAGCGCGGATCACGTCCGGCTCATGCAGGCACTGGGCCGCGCCGGGGAAGCGGTGCGCGCCCTGCGCCCCCTCGCCGCGATCGACGACGACACCGCACGCCGGCGCCTCATCGGCCTCGCGAACGGCATCACCACCATCCGCGGCATGCTGGCCGACGGCATCTTCACGCGCGGCTTCGGCGTCGTCAACGACGAAGACCTGCGCGCCTGGCTGCGCCGCCATGGCGGCGATCCGGAACTGTGCGTGGATTCGGCCCCCGTCGCCGCAATGTATTCGCAACTGTTCGCCTTCGAGGACGGCGACCCGGCCCGTCCCAACCTGGAGGCCGGCACCGCGCTGCGCTGGATGATGCGCATGTCCTTCGCCTATCGTGGCAGCGTCTTCTACCGCATGCAGGCGGGGATGGGCGACGCCGTGTTCGCGCCGCTGTACGAGGTGCTGCTGCGGCGCGGCGTACGCTTCGATTTCTTCCACCGCGTCGAGGAGCTGCTGCCGGACGGCGCCGGCGTCGGCGCCGTGCACATGAGCGTGCAGGCGAGCGTACCGGGCGGCCAATACCGGCCGCTGGTCGACGTGAAGGGACTGCCCTGCTGGCCGAACGGCCCGGACTACGGCCAGATCGATCCGGCGCAGGCCGCGCTGCTGCGCACCCACGCGGTCGACCTGGAATCCTGGTGGAGCGACTGGCCGCGCCTCTATCGCGAGGCTTTCGGCGCAGACCTGCCGCAGCGCACCCTGCTGCGCGGACGCGACTTCGACCAGGTCGTGTGCGGCCTGCCGGTGACCACCCTGCCGCTGCTGGCGCCCACCCTGCTGGCCGCCAGTCCCCCGCTCGCCGCCTGCGCCGGGACGCTGCGCACGGTCGTGACCCAGGCCTGCCAGGTCTGGCTCGAGAAGCCCACGGTGGAACTGGGCTGGCCGCGCGGGCCGAGCGGCGAAGAGCCGATCGTCACCAACTTCAGCCAGCCCTACGACACCTGGGCCGCCATGAGCCAGGTGCTGCCGAGCGAAGACTGGCCGCCCGGCGCCACGCCGCGCAGCGTCCAGTACTTCTGCGGAGCCATGGCCCTGGCCGGCATGCCACCCCAATCGGACACCGGTTTCCCGGCCCACCCCGCCGCCCAGGCGAAGAGCAATGCGATCGCGCTGCTGCGCGACAGGATCGGCGCGCTATGGGCCGCGGCCGGCGCCGGCTTTCCCTGGCACTGGCTGGTCGATTCCCAGGACGCCGACGGCGTCGCCCGCATGGACCGCCAGTACTGGCGCGCCAACGTCGACCCGTCCGAGCGCTATGTGCTGTCGGTGGCAGGCAGCAGCGCCGCGCGGCTCGGGAGCGACGGATCCGGCCTGGACAACCTGTTCCTGGCCGGCGACTGGCTGCGCACCGGGCTGGACTCCGGTTGCGTGGAAGCCGCCGTCATGGGCGGCATGCAGGCCTCGCGGGCCATCTCCGGCTACCCTGAGCGGATACCCGGGGACAGCGACGAGGTCTAAGTACTCAGCAGCCGCCCGGTTTCACCCGTTCGACTTCGAGGCCGAACAGCGGGCGCAGGCGCGTGCCGAAGACGTTGCCGGTGAAGGCGGCCACCAGCCACAGCCAGCCGTGCAGGCTGCCCGACAGGATGCCGCTGAAATAGGCGCCGATATTGCAGCCATAGGCCAGGCGCGCGCCATAGCCGAGCAGCAGGCCGCCGACCACCGCCGCGGCCAGTGAGCGCAGCGGCAGGCGCCAGACCGGCGCATAGCGGCCGGCCAGCGCCGCGGCCAGCATGGCGCCCAGCACGATGCCGATGTCCATCACCGAGGTCACGTCCTGCCACACCGGGGCCTGCAGGGCCGCGGCGCTCGCGCCTTTCGACCAGTAGGTCCAGCTGGCGACGTCCAGGCCCATGAAGGACGCGGTCTTGGCGCCCCACAGGGCGAAGGCCGAGGTCACGCCCCAGGGACGGCCGGCCAGGGCCAGGGTCGCGAAGTTCAGCAGCACCAGCGCGACGGCGCCGGCCAGCAGCGGCCAGGGGCCGTGCAGCCAGCGCGAACCCAGCACCGGTTCGGGCGCCTTGTTGACCAGGCGGCCGTGGCGGCGCTTCTCGACCATCACGGTAATGGCCGCGATCAGCGCGAACACGGCCAGATTGAGCACGAGTGCGGGCGCCAGGCCCATGACCTTCACCAGCGAGGTCGGCGCGAGCTGCGGCTGCGCCGTCCAGAACGGCATGTGGGCAGTACCGATCAGGGAGCCGGCGATGAAAAAGATCAGCGTGACGAGCATCCGCGTGCTGCCGCCGCCGACCGTGTACAGGGTGCCGGAGGCACAGCCGCCGCCCAGCTGCATGCCGATGCCGAAGATGAAGGCGCCGACGACCACCGAGGTGCCGGCGGGCGACACCAGTCCGCTGACCGGGTTGCCGAACAGGGTGCCGTTCGCGAGCACCGGGAAGAACAGCAGCACGCCGAAGGCCAGCATCAGCATCTGGGCACGCAGACCGGCGCCACGGCCGTCGGCGATGAAGACGCGCCAGGCCGAGGTGAAGCCGAAGGCGGCGTGGTAGAGGGCGATGCCCAGCAGCGAACCGACACCGAACAGCGCCGCGTGCTTCGGCCCCACGGCCTGCGCGAGGAAGACGGCCCCCAGCAGGATGAGGAGCAGGGAAACGCCGAGCGGCTTCAGGTTGATGTCAACGCGCCGTAGGGAAGGCAAGGTAGCTGAATCGGCCATGACGATATAAGAAAGGTAGAAGGAAAGCCCGTTATTTTCGCGCGTTTACGCATTCCATGCAGGCGCTCCCCCCACTTTACTCCAGAGCGCGGTTGCGTGACTCCACGTCGACAAAGCGGATCGCGAGCGCGCCCAGGGCCAGGAAGCTGGCCAGCATCGCCAGCGCCAGCGTGAAATGGGTCGCCATCACGGGCGCCACGATGCTGGGCGCGAACAGGCCGCCGAAACGCGCCACCGCCCCCGCCGTGCCCATGCCGCTGGCGCGCAGCTGCGTGGGATACACCTCGGGTGTGAAGGCATACAGCGCGCCCCAGGTGCCCAGCAGCGCGAAACTCATCAACAGGGTCGAGCCGACGACGAGCGGCGTGGAGCTGCCCAGGCTGTAGCACATGCAGCCCGCGGCGCTCAGCAGGAGAAAGCCCACCAGGGTGGGCTTCCTGCCCCAGCGCTCCACGCCATAGGCCGACAGCGCGAAGCCCGGCAGCTGCACCAGCGCCAGCACGATCAGGAATTCCTGGCCGCGCATGAAGCCGAAGCCCTGTGCGCTCAGCCGCACGGGCAGGTAGACGAAGACGCCGTAATAGGCGATCGAGATCAGCATCCAGGCCAGGAAGAGGCAGACGCTCCTCCGGCGCAGCGTCCCCGCGAACAGCTCGGACAGCCGTGGCTTGCCCGCCCGCTCCGGCGCCAGCTCTGGGATCGGACCGCTGCGTCCATTGGTTCGCGCCACCCGCGCCAGGACAGCACGCGCCTGCTCCCCCTTGCCGACGCGGTTGAGGAACATCGGCGACTCGGGCACGTAGAGGCGCAGGACCACCCCGACCAGGGCCGGCAGGCTGGTTGCGAAGAAGATCACGCGCCATGCTTCGTCTTCCCAGCGCACGGCCACCAGGGCCAGCACCGCCAGCACGATGGTGCCGACCGCCCAGAAGGATTCAAGCAGCACCAGCCAGCGTCCGCGCCGGTCGCTCGGCAGGAACTCCGCCATCATGGTGTAGTCGACCGGCAGCGTGCCGCCCACGCCGACGCCGGTGAGGAAACGCAGCGCCAGCAACCAGCCGAAATCGGGCGCGAAGCTTGACGCCACGCCAAAACAGGCGTCGAGCACCACCGCCATCATGAGCACCGGCCGCCGCCCGATGCGGTCCGCCAGGCGCCCGAAAGCGAAGGCCCCGACCAGCATGCCGACAAAAAACCAGGTGCCGGTCTGCAGCGCCTGGGGCACGCCGATGCCGAAGGTGGCCGCGATCGAGGGCGCCGTGAAGCCGATCGACAGCACCTGCATGGCGTCGGCCATCCAGACCAGGCCGAAGATGGCGAACAGGCGGTACTGGAAACGGCCGACACCGGCCGTCCGTATGCCCTGCTCCACTGTCGCGGTGTTCGATGACATCGCGTCTCCTTGCGAGTGAATGGCGTCCAGTTTCCCGGTTTTCCTGATGGCGGACGGTGCAGTGGGAAACAGAGGCGCAAAAAAATGCCCGCCGAGGCGGGCACGCGGGTGGTTCAGGCCGGCATTACACGCCGACCATCGACACGGCCTTGGTGTTCAGGTAGGCCTCCAGCGCCTCCGGGCCGCCTTCCGAACCGTAGCCCGAATCCTTGATGCCGCCGAAGGGCAGCTCGGCGCTCGGGGTGGCCGGCTGGTTGATCCACAGCATGCCGACCTCGACACGGTTCATCAGCAACTGGGCGTTCCTGATCGAGCGGGTGAAGGCGTAACCGGCCAGGCCGTAAGGCAGGCGGTTGGCCTCGGCAATCGCTTCTTCCAGGCTGTCGAAGCCGCGGATCGCCGCGATCGGGCCGAAAGGTTCGTCGTTGAAGACGCTTGCTTCCAGCGGCACGTCGGACAGGATGGTCGGCGCGAAGAAGTTGCCGGCATCGCCCACGCGCGCGCCGCCGGTCGCGACGACCGCGCCCTTGGCCTGGGCATCCTCGACCACCTGCTTCATGGCGCTCAAGCGGCGTGCATTGGCCAGCGGGCCCAGGGTGGTGCCTTCCTGCAGGCCGTCGCCCAGCTTCAGGCCCTCGGCATGCGCCACCAGGGCGCGGGTGAACTCTTCCTTGATGTCCTTGTGGACCAGGAAGCGGGTCGGCGAGATGCACACCTGGCCGGCGTTACGGAACTTGGCGGCGCCGGCGGCCTTCACCGCCAGGTTGACGTCCGCATCCTCGGCGATGATGACCGGTGCGTGGCCGCCCAGCTCCATGGTCGCGCGCTTCATGTGGGCGCCGGCCAGGGCGGCCAGCTGCTTGCCGACCGGGGTCGAACCGGTGAAGGTGACCTTGCGGATGACCGGGTGCGGGATCAGGTAGCCGGAGATCTCGGCCGGGTCGCCGAAGACCAGGCCCACCACGCCGGCCGGCACGCCGGCGTCGACGAAGCACTGCAGCAGCGCGGCAGGCGAGGCCGGGGTTTCTTCCGGCGCCTTGCACAGGAAGGAGCAGCCGGTCGCCAGGGCGGCGGACAGCTTGCGCACGATCTGGTTGATCGGGAAGTTCCACGGCGTAAATGCCGCGACCGGGCCGACCGGCTCCTTCAGGACCAGCTGCTGGGCTGCAGGGTTGCGCGCCGGCACGATACGGCCGTAGACGCGCATGCCTTCGGCCGCGAACCAGTCGATGATCTCGGCGCCGGCCATGGCTTCCATCTTCGCCTCAGGCAGCGGCTTGCCCTGCTCCTGGGTCAGCAGGCGGGCGATGTCGCCGGCGCGTTCGCGCAGCAGGCTGGCGGCGCGGCGCATGGTGGCGGCGCGCTCGGCGGCCGGCACGGCGCGCCAGGTCTCGAAGCCTTTCTGGGCGGCGGCCAGGGCACGGTCGAGGTCGGCGATGCTGGCGTGGGCCACATTACCGATCGCCTGGCCGGTGGCCGGGTTCAGCACGGGAATGGTCTTGCCGCCGGTCGCGTCGACCCATTCGTTGGCGATGAGGAGACGGGTGTCGGGATAGCTGGAAGTCGTCATGGAGCGTCGTTTCCTGTGTTGAAAGAATCGAAAGCTCGATGATAACCCGTGTGCGCCCGCCTTGCAGGCGCAAGTGCAGCGTCCGGCGCGGCAGCCGGCCGCACCGCCCCGCGAGGCGCCTGCCTGCTAGGCGCCGAAGAAGTTCGCGACCGCGCGGGTGCCGAAGGTGACGGCGGCGGCGATCAGCCTGGCGCCAACCGCCGCGACGACGATGAGCACTGCCAGTTGGACGAGACGCAGCGCCAGTTCGTGTCCGCGCCAGCGGCGGCCGAAGCGCATGGGACCGTGGAAGCGTTCAGGCAGATGGATGGAAGCCAGCCGTGGTTTCATGATCGTCTCCAGTATCGATATATATGTATATCTTTTGTGAGACCAGCATACTCCTCGGCTGCGGGGCGTGCAAACGCGGGCTCATCGGATCGTGCGCGCCCCTTGACGCGGCCCTGGGTCTGCCCATGTGTTGCGCGGACGACGAAGAAACGTAACAGTTTCTGTTTGTCCTTGCGCAGGCCGAATATCGGCAGGATGATGAATCAGCCGGACGCGATTCACGCTGCCGGCAAAGGAGTCCTACCATGCAAAGCTTCCTCTTCGCGACCGGCATCGAAGGCAGTTATCCGGTCGTTGCGGGGCCCACGGGCGCCGGCCTGCGGGTCGACGAGATGGAAAAAACGGGCCACTACCGGCACTGGAAGCAGGACCTCTCCCTGGTGAGCGAGCTCGGCATCGACGCCCTGCGCTACGGACCGCCCTACTACCGCGTGCACGCGGGTCCCGGCCGCTACGACTGGGACTTCACCGACGAGGTCTTCGAGGAGATCCACCGGCGCGGCATCAAGCCCATCGTCGACCTGTGCCACTTCGGCCTGCCCGACTGGCTCGGGAACTTCCAGAACCCGGAATTCCCGCGCTTCTTCGCCGAGTATGCCGAAGCCTTCGCACGGCGCTACCCCTGGGTCGACCTGTACACGCCGATCAACGAGATCTACATCACGGCCAAGTTCTCGGCCCACGAAGGCATCTGGAACGAGCGCCTGCGCTCGGAGCGGGCTTTCGTGACCGCGATCCGCAACCTGGCGCGCGCGAACATCCTGGCCACCGAGGCGATCATGAAGGTGCGGCCGGACGCGAAATTCATCCAGAGCGAATCGTCGGAGTATTTCCACCCCTGCGGCCCGGAAGCGATGGACATCGCCCGCCACATGAACGAACTGCGCTTCCTGGCCCTGGACCTGGCCTACAGCCACGACGTCAGCGGCCGCATGTACGAATACCTGTTCGACCACGGCATGACGCGCGAGGACTACCACTTCTTCCTCAACCATGACGTCAAGCCCGTCTGCATCATGGGCAACGACTACTACGCGACCAACGAGCACATCATCCACCCGGACGGCCACACCCATCCCTGCGAGCTGTTCGGCTACTACGTCATCACGCGCCAGTACTACGAGCGCTACCGCATCCCCGTGATGCACACGGAGACCAACAACCGCGACACCGGCGCCGGCGAGAAGGACGGTCGCGCCTGGCTGGAAAAGCAGTGGACCAACCTGCTGCGCCTGAAGGCGGACGGGGTGCCGATCCTCGGCTTCACCTGGTACAGCCTGGTCGACCAGGTCGACTGGGACAGCGCCCTGGTCGAGGATGCCGGCAACGTCAACCAGTACGGCCTGTGCGACCTGGAACGGCGGGTGCGGCCGGTCGGCGAGGCCTACCGCGACCTGATCGGACTCTGGAAGCACAGGTTCGGCAACGAGTTCGTCTGGCTGCGCTAGGACGCCAGCACCTCCGGGCCGATCTCGCGTACGGAGCGCACGCCGGTCAGGACCATGGTCGTGCGCAGGTCCTTCTCCATGATCGCCAGCAGGCGTTCGACCCCGGGCTGGCCGTGCACCGCCAGCGCATAGATGAAGGCGCGTCCGAGCAGCACCCCGTCCGCGCCCAGGGCCAGCATGCGGAACACGTCGAGTCCCGTGCGCACGCCGCCGTCGGCGAAAATCGTCATCTTCCCCTTCACTTCGGCGGCGATCGCCGGCAGGGCCCGCGCCGTGGACGGTGCGCCATCCAGCTGGCGGCCGCCGTGGTTCGAGACGACGATGCCGTCGGCGCCGAAGGCCAGCGCGTCGCGCGCATCCTCCGGGTCCAGGATGCCCTTGATGACGAGCCTGCCCTTCCACTCGTCGCGGATCCATTGCAGGTCGGCCCAGGCGATGCCGGGGTCGAAGTTCGCGCCCAGCCAGCCGATGTAGTCGGCCAGGCCGGTCGCGCTGCCGCGGAAGGCCGAGATGTTGCCGAGGTCGTGGGGTCGACCCAGCAGGCCGACATCCCAGGCCCAGCGCGGATGCCGCACCGCCTGCAGCACGCGTCTCAAGGGGCCGTTCGGGCCGCTCATGCCGCTATGCAGGTCGCGGTAGCGCGCGCCGGGCACCGGCATGTCGACTGTGAACACGAGCGTGGTCGCGCCGAGCTCCCAGGCGCGCCGCATCACGTCGCGCATGAAGCCGCGGTCCTTCAGCACGTAGAGCTGGAACCAGATCGGCTTGTCGGCCTGCGCCGCCACCTCGGCCAGCGGGCACACCGAGACGGTGGACTGGATGAAGGGGATGTTGCGGCGGCAGGCCGCGCGCACCGCCTGCACCTCGCCGCGCCGCGCATACATGCCCGCCAGGCCGACCGGGGCCAGCGCGAGCGGCAGGTCATAGTCCTGGCCGAACCAGCGCACCGACAGGTCCTGCTGTTCCGAGCCGCGCAGGACGCGCTGGCGCAGGCGCACGGTCTGCAGGTCGTCGACATTGCCGCGCAGGGTCTGCTCGGCGCCGGCGCCGCCGTCGAGGTAGTGGAAGAGGAAGGGCGGCAGGCGCCGGCGCGCGGCTTCGCGATAGTCTGTGGCCGATGAAATGATCATGGTCGTGCGAAAATACTGCCGGGTTGGGAAGGCTTTAACATGGATTGATCACCGATGAATGAAAGCAGGAGACGCACGATGACACAGCTTGCCGCCGGCCTGGTTCTGGGCGCCGCCGGTGCCTTGCCCGCCGGCGCGGCAAGCGCAGGCCCGCTCGTGTTGCCATTGTGGCCGGAAGGTGTGCCCGGTGCCAAGCCCGAACTGGGGCCGAACCGCGTCGACGAGGATGGCCGCACCACCAATATCACCGAACCCGGGCTCACCGTCTACCCGGCGGCGGTCGACCGGGCCACCGGCACCGGCGTCATCATCTGTCCCGGCGGCGGCTACGTGCGCCAATCGACGCGGCGCGAAGGCGAGCAGTACGCGCACTGGCTCTCCACGCTGGGCGTCACCAGCTTCGTCCTTACCTACCGCCAGCTCGAATTCGGCCATCCCGCTCCCTTGCGCGACGTGCTGCGCGCGGTGCGCCTGGTACGCTCGCAGGCGGCGCGCTTCGGCTTGCTGCCGGACCGGATCGGGGTGATGGGCAGTTCGGCGGGGGGCACCTGGCGGCCAGCGCCGGCACCCTGTTCGAACATCCCCTTGGACGCACCGGGGCGCAGCTGGACGCGGTCAGCGCCCGGCCCGACTTCCTGATGCTGATGTACCCGGTGATCACGATGGATGGCGCGGCCGCCCATGCGGGTTCGCGCAAGGCCCTGCTGGGCGCGGCGCCTTCGGCGGCAGAGGTGGAACTGATGTCGGTCGAGCGCCAGGTGACGGCGCACACGCCCCCTACGCTGCTGATCCATACCCAGGCCGACGGGTCGGTGCCGGTCGAGAACAGCATCCTGTTCTACCAGGCGCTCACGCGGGCGAAGGTGCCGGCCGAGATGTATTTATACGAGCATGGTGCGCACGGCATGGGCATGCGCGACGGGCTGGGAACCGCGTCGGCCTGGCCGCGCCGCGCCGAGGAGTGGTTGCGGGAGCGCGGTCTGCTCACGCAGGCCCGGAAATGACAAAGCCCCTGAAAAGGGGCTTCGTCGGCTGATGCTTGCTGCGGCTTACAGGTAGCGCGCGCCCTGCACCAGGAAGGAGTCGCCGGACAGTTCCATGGCGCGGCGCAGGTGGGCGCCCAGGGTCGACAGCAGGTTGGCGAAGACGTTCGGAGCAGCCGGACGGGCAAATGCGATGGTAGCGGTGTTCATGCTGTTTCCTTAAAAATGTTGAAGTGCTTGGGCAATGAACACAGAATAGACCTGCGCGAGAAATTAGTCCAATTGCGATTTCCCATTTCAACGATAAAAAATTCAAATATCTGAACAGCCATGACCGCTGGTCCGATATCACCGATGCGAATATCAGGGCGTCGCGAAAACGTGGTGCGGCAAGCCGGGGGTATCGACGCGGAAGGCAAACAGGCCGCCCGCCAGCGGCTGCTTGCGTCGTTGTGCTTCCGACAAGCCCTTCCAGGCGGTCGTCACGTAGGCCGTGCGCAGGTCGTCCCCGCCGAAGGCCAGTTTGGTGATGTTCGTGCACGGGAAGTGGACCTGCGCCACGCGCCGTCCCTCCGGCGTGTAGCGTTCGACGCGCCCGGCGCCGAACAGGGCGATCCACAGGCAGCCCTCGCTGTCGACCGCCATGCCGTCCGGGCGGCTGCCCTCCGGGAGTTGCAGGAAGACGCGCTTGGCGGCAAGGACGCCGTCTTCGCGGAGCAGGAAGGCGTAGACGCGGCGCAGCGGGGTGTCGGTGTGGTACAGGGTCCTGCCGTCCGGGCTGATGGCCGGACCGTTGGTAATGATATAACCGTCGTCGGCCCGCGCCAGCACACCGTCGCCTCCCAGCCGGTACAGCGCGCCGGTCGGGGCGGCCTGGGCGTCGTCCATGGAACCGAACCAGAGATTGCCGCCGGCGTCCACGTAACCATCGTTGAAGCGGTTGCCCGGCAGTTCATCCTCAACCTTCAACAGGGCCGTGAATGCGCCGCTGGCCTCATCGAAGCGATACAGGCCATCCTGCTAGCAAAAACGTGCACAAAAGTGTGCAGCGTTTTCTTCCTGTCCCGAGCCGTCCTGCTGACCGTACTCGTGCCTGGCAGGCGTGACTTTCCCGCCTCCCGCCGGCCCCTGGCCGGCGGCAGTGCCCGGCGTCGCCGCCGGACTCGCCACGGGTAGCACCGTTGCCGCCGCGAGGGCGCCGGTGGCGAGCCGCTGCAAATTGATGGCCGCGTTGACGTCGCGGTCGTGGTACGCGCCGCAGCCGGCGCAGGTCCAGGCGCGCTCGCCCAGGGCCAGGGTGGCGTTGCGTGCCCCGCAGCCCGAACAGAGCTTGCTGGACGGGTACCAGCGGTCGGCCAGCACGATCAGGGTGCCGTAGCGCGCGGCCTTGTACAGCAGCTGGCGACGGATCTCGTAAAAGCCCACGTCCGAGATCGCGCGGGACAGCCTGGCGTTGGCCAGCATGCCGCTCACGTTCAGGTCCTCGATCGCCACCGCTTGGTTTTCGCGGCAGAGGCGGGTCGTGAGCTTGTGGGTGAAGTCCCGGCGCACCCGGGCGATACGGGCGTGCAGGCGCGCCAGCGCCTGCGCTGTCTGGATGCGCTTGTTCGACACGGGCAGCCGCGTGCCTTTCGGGATCCGGCCCGCGATCCCCGCCAGCGCCTTCGCGGCATGGAGCTTGCGCGACAGGCGCCGGCTGCGGATGCGCAGGCGGCGCAGCGCGGCCTTCAAGGGACGCGGCGCGGCGATCTTCTCGCCGCTGGCGAGCGTGGCGGCGGCGCTCACGCCGAGGTCGACCCCGGCGACACCGTGGCTGCTACGCGGCAGGCGCGCCGCCGCATCGGGTACCTCGACCTGGACGCACAGGAACCAGTGATCCGCTTCGCGCGAGATGCTCGCGCCCAGGATGCGTCCAGGCCAGCGCAGCGCTTCGTGCAGCGCCACCCGGCCGACCTTGGGCAGCACGGCAGTGGTTCCCTCGATCCTGAACTTGTCGTTGGCCAGGTAGAACGCTTCGCGGCAGCGCCCCTTTTTCTTGAATGCCGGAGGATGCGCCTGCTTTCCTGAGCGGCGGTGCTCGAAGTAGCGGGTCCAGGCCCTGGCGAGGTTCGAAAAGGGCTGGGCATGCGCGTCGCGATGGATGGTGCGCAGCCAGGGCTGGCCGTTCCCGTCAAGCCAGGCCGGATCCGAGTACTTGATCCTGTTGAACTGCTTCTTTAGCGCCATCGCGTTCGGCTTGCCGCCCGCGGCGGCCTGGCGCTGCCATTCGGCGAGGGCCCAGTTCCATACCCGGCGGGCGGTGCCGGCCGCGCGCGCGAAATAGCCACGCTGCTCAAGCGTGGGATGAATCTTGATCCGGTGCGCCAGCAGCATGGTTATTCTCCAGCGCCGCGCGCAGCTGACGGCGGTAGTTGCGCAGCCCGTACAAGCGGCTCGAGAAGCAGTGGACGATCGTCATCAAGTCTTGCACCATCTCCTGCTCGGGCGACAGGTGCTCCTGGTTCAGCACCAGCAGTTCACAGCCGTGCAAGGCTGCGTGATGCGCGAACCAGTCGAAGCCGAAGCGAGTCAGCCGATCACGGTGTGCGAGCACCAGTGTCGCCACTTCGTCACGCCCGATCGCATCCATCAAGGCCACAAAGCGCTTGCGCCCGAAATTGAGGCCACCCCCAACTTCTTCGATAAATTCCACCCCAGCCAAGCCGCGCGCGGCCGTGAACTGCTCGAGCGTGCGGCGCTGGTTGGCCAGGTCAGGGCGTTGGACGGCGCTCGACACCCGGCAGTAGGCCACGATGCGCCGCGGTGCGCCCGGCGATGGCAGGTGCAGGAACGCGCGCAGCTGGCTCTCGGTATAACGCCGGCGGTTGCTGGCGGTGCGCGCCGCCGGGACAAGCCGTCCCTCGCGCTCCCAGCGCTGCAGCGTCTTGACCGTGATTCCCAGCAGCCTGGCAGCGTGTCCGATTCCTAGAGTGCTTTCCATGGTCATCATTCGACACTTCTGCGCACATTAAGTTCTACTAGAGTCTAGCTCCAGCGCGCAAACCAGACCGCCGTCCGCGCCTGGCACGACGAAGCCGGGCTGGCCGGGCGCCTGCCAGCTGGTTCTCCGGCTGCCATCCGCGGCGCAGCGGTGGATGCGCCGGCCCTTGATATCGACAAAATAGACCGAGCGCGTGGGCGCATGCCAGAGGGCGCCCTCGCCCAGCTGGGCGCCGCCATTCCAGATGCAGACGGGTTGGTGCAAGCCTGTGCTGCCAGGCCGGGGTGTGCCGCTCATTGCGTCCTTGCTGCCTTGGTGGACGGGCGCATGCCCGCAAGCCGCAGATTGTAGCGCCGGCTTCACCCCTTTTGCTCGAACAGGCGAATCATGGCCTGCGCCACGCCGCTTGAAGACTCCCAGTTCATGCCGGTCACCAGGCGCCCGTCGACCTCGACATGGCCCTTGCCGTTCTCGCCGTGGGTGAACTTCCCTCCCCGGCGCACGATGCTCTGCTGCATCGAGAAAGGATAGGCCTTGAAGATCGGCGACTGCTGGTTGAGGAAGGCGTCGGGGAAGGAGGTCATCGTCTTCCCCTCGATCAGGTAGCTGCCGTCCTTCAGCTTCAGGTTGACCAGGCCCTCGGTGCCCTGGCAGATGGCGGCGACCACCCCGCCCTGGTCCTCGTAGATGCGCCGCGCGATGTCCTGCAGGGCCGTGTTCTCCGGGATACCGAGGATCGCCGCGCCCCCGCCCGAGAAGACGATGCCGGCGTAGTCCCCGGCCCTGACCGAGGCCACCGGCCGGGTATGCGCGAGCGCCCACATGAAGTCGCTGTCGTAGAGGTGGCGCTTGAGGAGCGGGTCCGAGGTATTGATCATCTCCAGGGGCACGGCGCCGCCCTCGGGACTGACGAAGTCCACCGTGTAGCCCGCGCGGCGGAAAGCGTCATAGGTGTAGGCCAGCTCCGGGAAGTTATTGCCGGTGTTGATCTTGCTGCCGGGGTAGTGGTCGGCGTTGGACACCACCAGCAACACCTTGCGCGCCTGGACCGGCGCGTCGATACGGTGGGCGGATTTGCTGACGATCTTCCACTCGCCCGCGATCTTCTTGAGGAGGAAGACGTCGAGATAGCGCGCCCCCCGGTCCGGCATCTGGATTTCCGCCTTGGCCGTGGCGACGGTCCCGGTCATATCCACGCTTACCAGGCGTCCCACGCGGCCATTGAAGCGGGCTTTTCTTTCTTCGGGAAACAGGACGGCATATTCCGGTCCGCTCATTTCCCTGAGCCGGCCGCCTTCGCCATCGAGGTACAGCCGCGAATTCTGGTAAAAGGCCTGCCGGATTTCTTCCCGCATATTGAAGCTGGTGCCGTGCAAATATGCCTGCACCGTTTGCGCGACGGCGTCCTCATCGCTTTTATCCGAAGCAGAATGCGCGCTACCCGCGAGGAACAGGAATGTGCAGAGCGCGCGCAGGAATAGCTGAATCATGGTTTCACCTTCCAATCAGAGTGGATGTTCGATACCGGCAGCGGATGCCGGTGCCCGATCATCCATTGGAAGGCAGGGGTGTGGAAGCCTCAGGCGCTGCTTCGCACTCCGGAATCGCGATTCCGGAGTGCCTCAGGGGGGAGCGCCCCGGCGCGGAAGCTGGCCGGGGTGCATCCCGAGATCTTCTTGAATGCTGCGAAGAATGTGGAATTGGAATTGAATCCGCTGCGCTCGGCGATCGATTCGAGATTCAGTTCCGGCGATTCGATCAGGAGCCTTTTCGCCTCGGCAATGCGGTATTCGTTGACGTAGAGATGAAACGATTTTTTCAGCCTGTCGTTCAAGGCCTGGGAAACGAGGGCTTGCGGATATGCGGCGCGCCTGGCCAGCAGGTTGATATTCAGGTTCGGATTCAAATACAGCTTATCTTCCCGCATGAGTTTCTCGAGGGAAGCGACCAGCGCCAGCGTATCGTCCTCATTCAGTTTCCGTTCACCGTATTTTTCGGCCGTACCCGTTTCATGCGGCCTCAGGACCAGAACGATGGCCGCGATGTGCAGGGTGAACGTAAAGGAAAGCGCACCGACGATATACGAAGTAAAGGCCACCGTCGCATAGGCGGCCAGTATCAGGCAACTGCCCAGGAACACACTTGCCAGCAGCAGCGACTCCGGCGAGATGCGGCGGCCCGGCTCGCACAGCCGTGCGCGTTCCAGCCAGATCGCCCGGCTGGCGGCGACGAGGTAGCACAGCCAGAACAGGTGGATGCCCGCGCTCGAGCGATCCCAGGCGTAGCGGTAGTCGGTGTAGGGGAAGGCCAGGCCGAGGCCGATGAGCAGCAGGCAAGCCGCGAGATGCCACTCCCAGCGCGCCCGGGCTGGCTGCCCGCTGCGTTCCGCCAGGTGGTAGCGCACGTAGAGATAGGTCAAGGGGCCGATCAGGAGGCAGGCGGACAGGCCGAGCTGGCGGAATTCGAGCGCGATCGTCGGATTGAAGTAGAGGAAGGCCGATTTCCCCGTCCGCACCCCGACCGCCAGCAGCAGGGAGCCGAGCATGCAGCCGGCCAGGCGGCGCGGCCGGCGGCTGAAGAACCAGGCGGCCATCAGGATGCCATTGGCGGCGCCGAGCGCGCTGAAAAGGAACAGTAACTGGCGAGCGATCATCTGGTTTGCCCTGCTGTCTCGTGCGTGTGCCACAAGTATAGTGAGGGAGCGGACCGAGGCGCCAGATGCCGGTCAGGGAGGCGGGACAGCGGCAAGGCGCCAGTGCAGCTGCAGCACGCCGCCCTCTTCGTCATCGGGCACGAAGCCAAGGGCCGCATACAGCCGGCGCGCGCCCTCGTTGTCCCGGCGCACCGCCAGCCTCAGGACGCGTCTCTCCTGCTGCGCCTGGAGCTGCAGGCGCAGCAGGGTCTCGGTGGCCACGCCGCGCCCGCGCGCCCACGGCATGACGGCAAGATCGACGACGCGCAGTGCCTCGTCCACGCATGCCGTGACGAGCCGGCCTGCGGCGGCGCTGTCCAGCTCCAGCACCTGGTAGATGGCCTGCGGGTAGCGCTCGCGGTAATTGGCCACCTGCGCCTGCCGCTGCGTCGCGACCAGCCCGTCGATATAGCGTTTGTCGGCGAGCAGTGCGAGCAGGTCGGCGCGGGTCGACCGGTACAGCGCGGCGAAGAAGTCTTCGTCGGCGGCCAGGGCCGGGCGGATGTGCAGGGCCGGCAGTCGCTCAGGCATGGAGACGCTGCCGGCGCGAGACGTCGCGCAGCACTTCGCGCGCGGCATTGTGCCCGGGCGCGCCGGTGACACCGCCGCCCGGGTGGGTGCCGGCGCCGCAGGTATACAGGCCGGCGACGGGGCCGCGGTAGTCGGCATGGCCCAGCATCGGCCGCGCCGCGAACAGCTGGTCCAGGCCCAGCGCGCCGTGGAAGATGTCGCCTCCCACCAGGCCGAAGGTGCGTTCGAGGTCGAGGGGGCTCATGATCTGGCGGCCGAGCACCGACCGTTTGAAGTTCGGTGCGTAGCGGTCAACGGTGGCGATCATCAGGTCGGCCACCTGTTCGCGGTGATCGTCCCAGCTTGCCCCATCGGGCAGCTGCGGCGCCACATGCTGGCAGAACAGGCTGGCCACGTGTTGGCCCGGCGGCGCCAGGCTCGGGTCGAGGGTGGACGGAATCAGCATCTCGACGATCGGCTCGCGCGACCAGCCGTGCTGGCGGGCGTCCATCCAGGCGCGCTCCATGTACTGCAGGCTGGGGGCGATGATGATGCCGCTGCCATGGTGTTCGGCGGCTTCCTTCCCGGGCAGGCAGCTGAAGCTCGGGAGCTCCGACAGCGCCACGTTCATGCGGAAGGTGCCGGAGCCGCAGCGCCAGCCCTGCATGCGGCGCAGGAAGTCCGCGGGCAGCGCGCCCGGGTCGACCAGGCGCGTATAGAGCAGGCGCGGATTCAGGTTCGACACGACTACGCGCGCGTCCACGCGTTCACCCCCTTCCGTGACAACGCCGCAGGCCCGGCCCTTCTCGAGGAGGACCTCCTCGACCGCGCAGCCGGTGCGGATCTCCACGCCCTGGGCCCGCGCCGCCTTCGCCATCGCCTGCGTGATGGCGCCCATGCCGCCGATGGCGTGGCCCCAGGCGCCCTTCTTGCCATTGACCTCGCCGAAGACATGGTGCAGCAACACGTAGGCCGAACCCGGCGCATAGGGGCTGGCGTAGTTGCCGACCACGCTGTCGAAGCCATAGGCGGCCTTGATCGGGGCGCTTTCGAACCAGCCGTCCAGGTAGTCGCCCGCCGATTTGGTGAACAGGTCCAGCAGCTCGCGCTGCATCGGCAGCGACAGCGACTGCAGGCGCTTGCCCAGCTTGCCGGCCTTGATCAGTTCCGGCAGCGCGGCAAGCCAGCCGCCCTGGACCCGGTTCGGCGGCGTTTGCAGCACCAGCTCGCGCAGCAGCTCGGCCGCGCTGTCCAGGTGGCGGGCGTAGTCCTCGAGGCGCTCCGCATCGCGCCGGGAGAACTTGGCGACCTCCTGCGCCGTCCTGCCGGCGCCCAGCTTCAGGTAGCGGCTGTCGTCCAGCGGGAGGAAGTTGGACAGCGGCCGCTCGACCACGCGCAGGCCATGGGCGGACAAGCCCATATCCTCGATGACACGGGGATTGAGGAGGGATACCGTATAGGCGGCGACCGAGTTGCGGAAGCCCGGATGGAATTCCTCGGTGACGGCGGCGCCGCCGACGACCTCGCGCCGCTCCAGCACCGTCACTTTCAGGCCGGCCCGGGCCAGGTAAAAGGCGCATACCAGGCCGTTATGGCCGCCTCCGATGATGATCGCGTCGCGCATCGACTGCCTCCGTGGGGGAACCGCATCATTATGAACCGACGGCACGCCAGGCGCACCTGCCCCGATCGACAGGATTTGCGCGAAGTCGCGCAGCCCGGCGTGCTATGCTCTGCTTCCCTTCCTATTGTAGTGCGTGCGATGCTGGCGAAAGCGATGATGATGGTGGCCGGTCTGTCGATGGCGTCCCTGGCCCTGGCACAGGCGACCCCGAAGGACACGGAAGTGTGGACGCCCGAACCCGGGCGCGTGAGGCCCGGTGCGGCGCATGGCGCGCCCTCGGACGCGCTCGTGCTGTTCGGCGGGAAGGACCTGGGCGAATGGGTCTCGGCCGGCGCCCCCGACAGGCCCGCCCCCTGGACGGTCGCGCACGGCGCATTCACCGTGCGGGGCGGCAGCGGCGACATCCAGACGCGCCGCAGCTTCACCGACTACCAGCTGCACATCGAATGGCGCGTGCCCTCCACACTGACGGGCAGCGGCCAGGCACGGGGCAACAGCGGCGTCTTCCTCGCCTCGACCGGCAACGGCAGCGGCTACGAGATCCAGATCCTCGACTGCCACGACAACAAGACCTATGTGAACGGACAGGCGGCCAGTATCTACAAGCAGCACATCCCTTTGGTGAACGCCTGCGCCGCCCCGGGCGAGTGGCAGAGCTACGACATCGTCTGGACCGCGCCGCGCTTTGCCGCCGACGGGACGCTGGCCTCGCCCGCCTATGTGACGGCCCTGCACAACGGGGTGCTGGTGCAGAACCATGTGGCGCTGCCGGGCGAATCGGTCCACGTGGGCAAGCCGGCCTATCGCAAGCATGGCGCGCTGCCGATCCGGCTGCAGGACCATGGGGATGCGGTCAGTTTCAGGAACATCTGGGTGCGGCCGCTCGCGGCGGCGCCTGCGCGCTAACCTCACACCGGCATCCACGATGAAGACCACGATGCGTTCCGGCGCCGGCGGCAAAGGCGCCCTCCTCCTGTCCGTCCTGCTGGCAGGCGCCGCCCATGCCGCGCCGAACGATGCGCCCTGGGTCGCCGACCTGGGCAACGGCAGGTACCAGAACCCGATCCTCAACGCCGACTACTCCGACCCGGACGCGGTGCGCGTCGGCGACACTTACTACATGACCGCGTCCAGCTTCAACAGCGCGCCCGGCCTGCCACTGCTGCAGTCAAAGGACCTGGTCAACTGGACGCTGGTCGGCCACGCCCTGCCGAAGCTTGTGCCGGAGCAGCACTTTGCCGTGCCGCGTACCGGCGCAGGCGTGTGGGCGCCTTCGCTGCGTCACCACGACGGCAAATTCTGGATCTTCTATCCCGACCCGGACCACGGCGTCTACGTGGTCACCGCCACCGACTTCGCCGGTCCCTGGAGCGAGCCGCACCTGCTCCTGCCGGGCAAGGGCATCATCGACCCGGCCCCGCTGTGGGACGAGGACGGCAAGGCCTGGCTGATCCACGCCTGGGCCAAGAGCCGCGCCGGATTCAACAACGTCCTTACCCTGCGCAGCATGTCGCCGGACGGACGGCGCCTGCTCGACAACGAGGGCAAGGTCGTCATCGACGGCAACAAGCTGCCCGGCTACCGTACCCTGGAAGGGCCGAAGCTGTACAAGCACGAGGGCTGGTACTACGTGTTCGCCCCGGCGGGAGGGGTGGAGGAAGGCTGGCAATCGGTGTTCCGCTCGCGCCGCATCGAAGGCCCCTACGAGGACCGCATCGTGATGGAGCAAGGCGATACCGCCATCAACGGCCCGCACCAGGGCGCCTGGCTGCGCGCCCAGGACGGCAAGGACTGGTTCGTCCACTTTCAGGACCGCAAGGCCTATGGCCGCGTGACGCACCTGCAACCCATGCGCTGGCTGGATGGCTGGCCCCTCATCGGCCAGCCCGGTCGCAAGCCTGGCGTCGGCAACCCGGTGACCGGGTGGGTCAAGCCGGTGGCCGGCCAGGCAGTCGCAGTACCACCCGCAACCGACGAATTCAACGGCAAGACCCTCGGCCTGCAGTGGCAGTGGAACGCCAATCCGCAAACGGGCTGGTACGCGCTCGACGCGCGTCCCGGACACCTGCGCCTGCCGGTGCTCGCCAGCCGGGCTACGAAGGGCTATGTGCGCGCCTCCCCCAACATCCTCACCCAGAAGCTGCCCGCCACCGCCTTCACGGCCGACACGCGCATCGAGTTGCACGAGGCGCAGGACGGCGACCGCGCCGGCTTGATCCTGAACGGGTTGACCTATGCCGCCATCGGCCTGCGCTGGCAGGGGGGCGAACAGCAGCTGGTGTACACCGTATGCGAACCGGTCAAGCCGCGCTGCCAGGAGAACGAGACGGTGCTCCTGCCCAAGGCTCCGAACGCAGTCTTCTTGCGCATGTCCATGTCCGAGGGTGCGCAGGCGCGCTTCTTCTACAGCGTGGACGGCAAGGACTTCACACCGGCCGGCGCGCCCTTCGCCGCCACCAAGGGGCATTGGGTGGGGGCGCAGATGGGGCTGTACAGCGCCAGCGATGCAGCCAAGGCGTCGGGCGGATGGCTGGACGCGGATTATTTCCGCGTCACCCGCTGAAGCGCCCGGGGGTTCGCCGGGGTTCCGCCTTATCGCTTTTCCGCCGCCCTTGCGCGCGCCGCATGCAGCTTACGGTAGCTGTCGATCAGGCGGTGGTGGCGGTCCAGGCCTTCGAGCGCCATGCTGGTCGGCGTCAAGCCGTGGAAACGCACGCTGCCGTCGACCGAACCCAGCACCGCATCCATGCGCGCATTGCCGTACATGCGGCGGAAGTTGACGACGTAGTCTTCCAGCTCCAGCTCATCGTCCAGCACCACGTGCAGCACCGCATTCATCGCCTGGTAGAACAGCTTGCGCTCGACGGTGTTGTCGTTGTACTGCAGGAAGGCGCCGACCAGCTCCTGGGCTCCTTCGAGCTCGCCCAGCGCCAGGTTGATCAGGAGTCGCAGCTCGAGCACGGTGAGCTGGCCCCAGTCCGTGTTCTCGTCGAACTCGATGCCGATCAGGCTGGCGATGTCGCCGTACTCGTCCAGCTCATTGTTCTCCAGGCGGTCGAGCAGATCGTTCAGGGCATCGTCGTCCAGGCGGTGCAGGTTCAGGATGTCTTCGCGGAACAGCAGCGATTTATTCGTGTTGTCCCAGACCAGGTCTTCCACCGGATAGACCTCCGAGTAGCCGGGCACCAGGATGCGGCATGCGGTGGCGCCCAGCTCATCGTACACGGCCATGTAGACTTCCTGGCCCATGTCCTCGAGGATGCCGAGCAGGGTTGCGGCCTCGATCGCATTCGAGTCCTCGCCGGCGCCCGAAAAATCCCACTCGACGAAGTCGAGATCGGTCTTCGCGCTGAAGAAGCGCCACGAGACCACGCCGCTCGAATCGATGAAGTGCTCGACGAAGTTATAGGGCTCGGTCACGGCTTCGCTCGCGAAGGTCGGCGGCGGCAGGTCGTTCAGGCCTTCGAAGCTGCGGCCCTGCAGCAGCTCCGTCAGGCTGCGCTCCAGCGCCACCTCGAAGCTCGGGTGGGCGCCGAAGGAGGCGAACACGCCGCCCGTGCGCGGGTTCATCAGGGTCACGCACATGACCGGATACCGGCCTTCGAGCGAGGCGTCCTTGACCAGCACCGGGAAGCCCTGCTCTTCCAGGCCCTGGATCCCGGCCAGGATGCGCGGGTACTTCGCCAGCACCTCGGCGGGTACGTCCGGCAAGGCCATCTCGCCTTCCAGGATCTCGCGCTTGACGGCGCGTTCGAAGATCTCGGACAGGCACTGCACCTGGGCTTCGGCCAGCGTGTTACCGGCGCTCATGCCATTGCTGGCATACAGGTTCTCGACCAGGTTGGACGGGAAGTACACCGTCTCCCCATCGGACAGGCGCTTGAAGGGCAGCGAGACGATGCCGCGCGCGGCGTTGCCGGAATTGGTGTCGACCAGGTGGGAGGCGCGCAGCTCGCCGTCCGGGTCGTAGACCTCGCGGGTATAGGCGTCGAGGATCTCTTCGGGCAGCGCATCGTTTGGCCCCGGCTGGAACCAGCGCTCGTTCGGGTAGTGGACGAAAGGCGCGTTGGCGATGTCCTCGCCCCAGTAGGCGCCGGCGTAGAAGTGGTTGTTGTTCAGGCGCTCGATGTACTCGCCCAGGGCCGAGGCCAGCGCGCTTTCCTTGGTCGCACCCTTGCCGTTGGTGAAGCACATCGGCGAGTGCGCGTCGCGGATGTGCAGCGACCACACGTTCGGGACGATGTTGCGCCAGGAGGCAATCTCGATCTTGATGCCCCAGCTGGCGAGCATGCCCGACATGTTCGCGATGGTCTGCTCCAGCGGCAGGTCCTTGCCGGGGATGTAGGTGGCCGTTGCGCCATCAGGCTGCAGGGTCAGGAGGGCCTGGGCGTCCGCATCCAGGTTCGCCACTTCCTCGATCACGAACTCGGGGCCGGCCTGCACCACCTTCTTGACCGTGCAGCGGTCGATCGAGCGCAGGATGCCCTGGCGGTCCTTTTCCGAGATGTCCGGCGGCAGTTCGACCTGGATCTTGAAGATCTGCTGGTAGCGGTTTTCCGGGTCGACGATATTGTTCTGCGAGAGACGGATGTTCTCGGTCGGGATATTCCGGGTGTTGCAGTACAGCTTGACGAAATAGGCCGCGCACAGAGCCGACGAAGCCAGGAAGTAGTCGAAGGGGCCGGGCGCCGAGCCGTCGCCCTTGTAACGGATCGGCTGGTCGGCGATCACGGTGAAGTCGTCGAACTTGGCTTCAAGACGTAGCTTGTCGAGGAAGTTGACCTTGATTTCCATATGAATTCCGGTGAATGCTAAAAAATGGCTGGCTACGATCGAACCTTTGTCCGACGACGCAAAATAGAAAGCCCTGTGAGAACAGGGCTCTATGAGAGTGAAGCGCATGATTTTACTCGATTTCGCGGCATGGCCGCTGCGAAAGGCTGCACGATCGCCACAGCATGAGAATGTGACTTTTCAGTAATAGTATCCAGCGTTTCCGATACATTGTGTGCAAGGGAAGCCGCGGAAAACCAAGCATCATTGCGCTACCGCAATGATTGCTGTAATGTATCTTTGATCCGTATCAAGCACCGGACGATGAGCGCTTCTACCACGATTCTCGACACTTCCACGCTGGCCGAGTCCATGCCTTCCGCTCCACAGCTGCCGGGCCACTACGAAGTGCGCGGCTGTCTCGGCGAAGGCGGCTTCGGCCAGGTCTACGAGGCCTGGGACAGCAAGCTGCGCCGCCCCGTCGCCATCAAATGCATCAAGCATGCGGGCGCCGGCAGCGCTGACGCCGACCTGATGCGCGAAGCGCGCCTCGGCGCCTCGCTGCGCCACGCCGCCTTCGTCAAGGTCCATGCGATCGAGGACGACGGCGACACCCAGTCGATCGTCATGGAACTGGTGCCCGGCCGGACGATCAAGCAGGTGCTGCTCGAAGGCCCCGTGGCGCGACTCGATGCGCTCGAATGGACGCGCCAGATCGCCGAAGCCATGCGTGACGCCCACGAGTCCGGCCTCGTGCACGGCGACCTGAAACCGTCGAACCTGATGCTGGAACCGGGCGGCAAGGTCCGCGTCCTCGATTTCGGCCTGGCCCACAGCGTGGACGTCCTTGCCACCACGAGCCTGCCCTCCAGTTCCCTGCAAGGCACCATCGCCTACATGGCGCCCGAGCGCATGCTCGGCGCGCCGCTATCCCCGCAAACCGATGTCTATGCCCTGGGCCTGATCCTGTACGAGATGATCAACGGCGCCAGGCCCTTCGCGCTACTGGACGGCCTGGCGCTGGCGGCGGCCCAGGTGCAGGCGTCGTCCGACGGCTGGAACTATCCGGTCGACGCCAGCCCGCAGCTGGTCGCCCTGATCCGCGCGATGACGGCGCGCCAGCCGGCGCAGCGCCTGCCCGGCATGGCCGAGGTGCTCGAGCGGCTGGCGCAGCTGGATGCGCCGGCGCCGCTGGTAGTCCGCACTGCCAGGAAGACAATCGGCCCGCGCACCCGCACGGCGCTGGCCGGTGTGGCGCTGCTGGCGCTGCTGGGCGCAGGCGGCTGGTTCGCGGCGCCCCACGTGGCGGCGCTGGGCGCCTCGCTGGCGCCTTTCTCCGAATCGCTCGAAATGGACCAGGGCCTGGCGGCGCTGAAGGTGTTCGACCGCCCGGGCAGCCTCGACGCCGCCGAGGGCCACTTCCGCCGCATCCTGGAACGCACGCCGGACAGCGCCGCGGCGGTGGCCGGCATGTCGCTGATGTACTCGATGCGCTACCAGACCGACAAGAGCGACGAGACCTGGCTGCAGCGCGCCGACGCGAGCGCCCAGCGCGCCGCCCAGCTCAACGAACAGCTGGCACTGAGCCACATCGCGCGCGCCTGGGTGCTGTTCAACCAGGGCAAGCGCGACGAAGCGCTGACCGCCTATGCCGAAGCGCTGCGCCTCGACCCGAACAACTTCTTCGCCTGGTACGGCCAGGGGGCTTCCCTGCGCCGCATGCACCGCTACGACGAAGCGCGCGCGCAACTGAAGGAAGCAATGGCGCGCTTCCCGCAGGAGCGCGTCTTCACGGACGAACTGGGCAGCGTGGAGTACGAGCAGGCGAACTATTCTGCCGCCGAAGACCTGTTCCGGCGCAGTATCGCGCTGCAGCCGGACGCGGTCATTGCCTACGCCAACCTGAACGCGGCCCTGCTGCGCCAGAACCGCGATGACGAAGCCCTGCGGGTACTCCAGCGGGGCTTGCAGATCCGGCCCAGCGCCAAGCTCTACACCAACCTCGGCAACGCCTTGTTCCTGCGCCAGGATTACGTCGGCGCCGCCGCGGCCTTCGAGAACGCGGTCTCGCCGACACGCGGCGCGCCGATGGAATACCAGCTGTGGGCCAACCTGGCCGACACCCTCAACTGGATTCCGGGCCGCGAGGCGCAGGCCCGCGCGGCCTACGAAAAGGCGCGCGAGCTGCTGGCGCCGCGCCTGGCGCGCGCACCAGACGACGTGCTGCTGGTCTCGCGCATGGGCCTGTACGCCGCGCGCACCAAGGCGGTCGACGACGCCGCCACCCTCCTGCCGCGCGCGATCGCGCTGGCACCGAATAGCGCCGACGTGCAGTTCCGCGCCGCCCTCGCCTATGAACTCCTGGGCCAGCGCGATGCGGCGCTCGTCGCCATCCAACACGCCCGGCGCCTGGGCTATCCGGTCAAGTTCATCGATGCCGAACCCGACCTGGTGGCCCTGCGGCGCGACGAGCGCTACGCCCGGGCCGACGTGTCCGGCACTCCCCGTGCTCCCGCAGCACGTTCAACGAAGTGAACTGAAAGAGACCATGGCAACCGATTACAACATCACTATCCAATTCAATCCGGGCAATCCAATGGCCACCTGGAGCATCGACGGCAAGATCGAGGCGCTGATCAAGGCCAAGGTCGACGATACCCTGACCTTCGACTTCCGCCTCCCGGACACGCCATCCGTCGAACTGGCAAGCGCCATGCTGTTCGCAGGCCCGCGCAAGCCGGCCAGCGCGCACTCGCCCTTCAACCAGTCGCAGATCCCGCTGGTGCAGGGTTCGAAGGTGAAAGTGGCGAACGACGGCTTCTGGGGCTTCTCGATCGCCTTCACCACGACCAACAAGGAAGGCGTCAGCAGCTTCTTCTTCCTGCCCGATCCGGAACTGGAAGTCGGTTCGACCTGATCGGACTTCAGTGCGGCCGCAGCAGACGCCAGCGGCGCCGCAAGGCTTCCGCCGGCGTCTTCAGGAGCGCCGCGCAGCGCTCGATATCGCCCGCCGATTCCACCATCGCGCGGGCGATGTCGTCTTCGGCGATGGTCTCGGGCCGCCGGATGTCCGGGTGGTCCTCCAGCAGCTTGTACAGGCTCGGGCGCGAGATCCCCAGCGCCTGCGCGGCGGCCTGGATGTTCCAGTCATTGCCGGCCATCGCCTCTAGCACGTCGCTGTCGCTCAGCTTCGAGGGCTTGCGGCGTGATACCGCCGCTTCCAGCGCCACCACCGGTTCCGCCTCCGGCGCCTCTTCCACCTTCACGCGCGCGCTTTGCACCAGCTGCTCCAGCGTCGGCACGCCGCCTTCGCGCAGCACCAGCGCAGCGCGCTGCAGCACATTGGACAGCTGGCGGACGTTACCCGGCCAGTCATGGGCCGCCAGTTCCGCCACCAGCGCCGCCGGCAGGTCGGCGTCGATGCCCTGCTGCTTCAGGAGATCCACGATCAGCACGCCGACATCCTCGCGCCGCTGGCGCAGCAGCGGCATGCGGATCACGAAGCCTTCCAGGCGGTGCAGCAAGGCCTGGTTGAAGGCGGCGGCATCGAGGTCCTGGTCGGAGGCGGCGATCAGGCGCGCGCTCGAACGCCGGTCTTCGGATGCGCCGATGGGCCGGTAGTCGCCGCCTTCGATCGCGCGCAGCAGCATCGGCTGCACGGCCGCCGGCGCGTTGCCGATTTCGTCGAGGAAGAGCGTCCCGCCGTCGGCCTGCGCGAACAGTCCTTCGCGCGCCGCGCCCGCGCCTGGATATGCGCCTTCCACTGCGCCAAACAGTTCGGCCGTTGCCGTGGCCTCGCCCAATGCCGCCATGTTGACGGCGACCAGCGGCCCTTGCGCCCGCCCGCTCAGCGCGTGGATGGCGCGCGCGGCGATCTCCTTGCCGGTGCCGGTCTCTCCCACCAGCAGGACCGGCAGGCTGGTTCGCGCCACCATGTGGATCTGTTCGCGCACGCCAATGATGGCGCTGCCCACGCCGGCCAGGCCCGGCACCGTATTCGGCGCGGGCAGGCGCTGCATCCAGTGCAGGCACAGGACCACCGCCCGCCCCAGCGTCAGGATCTGGCCATCGGCAATCTGCGCCGCAGTGAAGTGGATGGGGTGCGTGAGGACGCGGCCATTGACTTCGACGGCCATGGGGCTGGCCGGCAGGGTCATGGAAACCCGATCGCTTGCGTCCCGCACCAGGCGCAGGGGCTGGCGCGAAATGCCGCCGTGGCCCAGGGGCAGGCCCTCGCGGCCTGGGTGCATGAAGAGGGGAGCAAAGCGATTCAGCTCGATGACGTCGCCGCCGGCGCCGCCGACGAACTGCTCACCGATCCGCGCGCGATCGGGGTGCCAGACGATGGTGAGGGTGAGCAGGGGCGCTGCACCGTTTTCCAGATCGTAGAGCGGCGAGGTCAGCGTGAAATCGGAGTAAGTCATGGGGCCTGACAAAAGACACGGGCGCACAAGGCGTGGTGATTGTCATTTTAACCTCATGCGGCCGCGAGGCCCAGAGTGCAGGGCCGCATTCCGGTCCCTGCTTCGGTGCAGTGCTAGCCCGGGCCGGAGCTGGGCATCCTGCCGAAGGCCGCCTTTTCCATCAGCGGCAAAGGAGCGCGCCGCCGCAAGCGTGGTGGCGAGACTTCCCGCATCTGGACGGCGCCCTTCGGCACGAAAAGATGGGCGCGACGGCGGTCGGCGATATTGACACTGGCAAAACGCTCAATGCCGGCATCGGCGGCCGCGTCGCCCTGACCTGCCTGCGTTTCGCCGGCGCCGGGCTGGCCGTCTTTCCAGCGATTGCCGGCGGCGTCGAAGCGCACATGGAAGTTGCGGCGGCGGGAGTCGATCACATCGAGCAGTTCGGACGACAGGTCGACGCGGAGCACCATGGCCGGCGTCGGCGCCAGCACGCGCTCGCCCAGGATGCAGGCGAGCCTCGCGTGGTCGCGTTCCAGGAAGGCGGACGCCTCCACGAAGGGCGTGGCGTGCACGGTCTGGCGGCCCACCTCGTCGGTCACGGAGTCGGCGGTGTCGAGGTAGAGCAGCTTACCGCTCGGCCATGCGGGCGCGGTGTACTCGAAAAAATGCGGGTCGGTGAAGAAGACCTGGAAGGCCATGCCGAGCGGCCTGCCGGCTGCCGCGATATGGAAACGCAGGCGTTCGACGGCTGTCTCGTCGCCGTAGGCGGCAATCCCGTCTTCCTGGGGACGCAGCACCAGGCCTGCCCTGCGCAGCTTGTCGAAGCAGGCCGGCACCGGGACGATGCGCAGGTCGCGCAGCACGCCGTCGGCAAAGAACGCATGCCCGAACGAAATCCGGAAAATCAGTTTACAGGACGCCGGCATATCACTCCCCCTTCGCATGATGAGCCCATGATGGTTGGTTTGAAATAATGTGCCGACCGCTGACGACGCTATTCAAATCAGAACGCGCCACGCGGACGCGATATGAAACAATGGGCAGGTATTTGCCGCGAACTGCTGCAAATACCGGATGTGTATATAAAAGGCGGAATATGGGAAGGAGGCATTTGACGGCTTCGGGATAAAGCCGCTGCAATCCAGATGCATTATGGTGTCTTGCCAGGTCAACCATCGCTAACCGCCTGCTGCTGTCATCAGGGCCGCCAGCACCCGGGCTGGATGGCCGAAATTAATAAGTTACTACGTGCTCGAGAAACATCATATGGAATTCTCATTCGTTCCGTCAACAAATAATTCCAGCTATTTTTTTACATGTAAAATGACGTGTAAAATTTTGATTTATTTTACACCATTGATATTACCGATAATCGATTCTGGATTATCTCGATAATCGCCCTCTTTTAATAATCAATAAAAGGAAAACCCGCCGAAGCGGGTTTTTCTTGATCGAGGGAAGGCTGTGTCAACGCGATTCAATGCCGGCGACCGGCCCACGCCTGCCCTTGCGGTCGAAGGCCGCGACGCGGATGGTGCCGCGCTCCAGGATCGGTCCGCTGACCATGGGGCTTGCCGCCGTCGGCTCGCTGCCATCGCTGGTATAGCGCAGCACCATCCCCGGCAGCACGTGGTTGGCCAGCACCCTGCCCCCGTCCAGCACCAGGCCCGGCGGCGCGATGCGGTAGGCGACGTTCGAGCCATCCAGGTCGAGGCGCGGGAGCACGCGCTGGCCCAGGGCATTGACGAATCCCGTCCAGGCGCTGCGGTGCAGGACTGCTGCCTTGTTCTGGTCGGCGGTCGTGGCCCAGGCCGGGTCGGCGGCCCATGCGCGCTCGGCCAGGGCCACCATGCGCGGCATGACGAGGTAGTCGATGCGCGCCGGGTCGCGCGCGGTTTCCGCGAACAGGTTGGCCTGGATGCCGCGCACGCGGCGCTTGCCGTAGTCGGTCAGGCGGTCCTTGCCGGACCTGGCGGCGTCGGATGCGTCCTTCATGATATCGAAGGGGATGAAGTCGTACACCGTGTCGAGTTCGACGTAGGCGCCCCAGTTGACGCCGTGCTCCTCCGGGTTGGCGTTGCGGGCCATGTCGAAGTACATGCGCGTTACCGGCGTGAGCACGATGTCGTAGCCGGAATTCGCCAGGCGGTAGGCCAGGTCCTCGAGGCCTACCGTGTTGTTCCACACGTAGGCGGTAAAGCCGTTGCGGGTGAAGCGCGGGTTCGGGATCAGCTTCGAGGCGCCGTCCAGCCGCGTCTTGCGGGCGGCCAGTTCTTCCCAGCCGGAGGTGAACATGCCGTGCTTGCGCACGATGGCGTCGACCCGCTCGTAGAAATAGTCCCACAGGTCGGCGCTGCTCTCCAGGCCATGCTTGCGCTTCCACGCCTCGCTCGCGGGCGACTTTTCCCAGGCCCCGTTGGCCAGTTCGTCGCCGCCCATGTGGATGGTTTTCAGGGGCACGCCCGCCTCGCGGTGCAGCGCCGCCATCTCCCTGACCACGTGCTCGATGAAGGTGTAGCTCGATTCGAGGCCGGGATTGATCACGTTGTCCTTGAAATACTGGGCCGACAGGTAGTCGGAGCGGTCGTCCAGGTCATTCAGCAGGTAGCGCGCGGCATCGCGGTTCCCGGCCCTTTTCAGGCGGTGGTAGCGCGACTCCATCGCCTGCACGGCGGCGCGCGCATGGCCCGGCATCTCGATCTCGGGGATCACCTCGATGTGGCGGGCCGCGGCGTAGCGCAGGATCTCCAGGTAGTCCGCGCGCGAATAGTAACCGCTGCCCGCGGGGTCGCGCGGATCGGGCCCGGAGCCGTAGGCCGGCTGCAGGCGCACGCCGGGCTTTGCGCTGTGTCCGCGCACGGCGCCGATCGTGGTCAGTTCCGGCAGGCCGGCGATTTCGATGCGCCAGCCTTCGTCGTCGGTCAGGTGGAAGTGGAATTTGTTCAGTTTGAAGCGCGACATCAGGTCGAGCCACTTGAGCACCGTTTCCTTGCCTTGGTAGTTCCGCGCGACGTCGAGCATGAAGCCGCGGTAGCCGAAGCGCGGCGCGTCCACGATGGTCAGTTCGGGCAGGGACAGGTCCGCGGCGCCGGGCAGCGGCATCAGGTCGCGCAGGGACTGCAGGCCATGGGCGACGCCGGCGGCGCTGTTGCCGACGATGTCGATGCCGCCAGCCGCGTCGATCCTGAGGCGGTAGGCTTCGGGCGAAGCCTGTCCCTCGACCGTACCGACGCTCAGGCGCAGGGCTGGGCCGCCACTGGCCGGCAAAGCGACAGGGAACAGCGAGCGGGCCAGCGCCGCCTCGTTGGCCAGGTTTGCCGATGCCTTGACGACCGGCCGGCCCGCCAGCACCAGGCGGCCGGCGCCGGGCTGCAGCGCCAGCGGCGTCGGCAGGACCGGCGGGACCTTCGACGCCGGCAGCAGCTCGGCCCTGGCATTGCGCCAGTAGCTATCTTCCGGCGTCACTGCCGAATGCGGACTGCCGACCTTGCCGCGCTGGGGCGGCTCCGTCAAAGGCGTGACCGTGTAGGGCAGCGGCACGCCCACGTCCGGGGCGGCGTCGTACACCAGGTAGGGACCCGCCGGCGAGCGCGAGGGCATGAACACCGAATCCCGGTGGCGGTAGGCGAATTCCAGTGTCTGGCCGGGGGCGAGTCCCTTGAAGTCCGGCCCCGGGCGCAGCCGGAACAGGCTGCCCGCGACTTCCTCCAGCACCAGTCCAGCCGATTGTGCGCCGGCCGGCATGCGGTCGATGCCCGACAGGTAGAGCGACCAGCCGGAAGCCGGCAGCGGCGCGCTGTCCTTGTTCGTCAGGATGAACCGCGCCGGCGAGCCGCCCTGGGGCAGCTGCAGGCCGGCAGGCTGGCGCTGCATTTCCCAGCGCAGCTCCAGGCGCGCGGCGTCGGCGACACTCGCCACGGCAGCGCCCTGGCCGGCCAGCACCGTCGGCGCCGGCAGCGCCATCAGCGCGGCCAGCAGGATGGAAACCGTCGCGCCTTTCAACATCGTCTTCTTCATCAAGTCTCTCTCTCCAATCACAGGCATCACTCGGCCGCCTTCGTCCGCGCAAACAGCCGCTCGATCTCTTCGAGCGACTTGCCCTTCGTTTCGGGCAGGAAGAAGGTCGCCGTGATGAAGTACACCGCGGTGCAGGCGGCCCAGAACAGGAACATCATGTGGTAACCGAAGTTGCCCACGATCGGCAGGAAGGCGCCGGCGATCAGGGTGCCGGTGCCCTGGTTGATCAGCAGCGCCACGCCCATCCCCACGGAGCGGATCCGGGTCGGCATCAGTTCGGACAGCGCCAGCCAGACGCACACGCCCGGGCCGATCGAGAAGGCGGCGATGAAGCCGGCGATGCAGAGCGCGGCGAGCAGGCCGCTGTTCTTGTCGGGGATCGGGCCGACGCTGGCGCGCACGATCTCGAGCGGGGCGCCAGCCGCGCCATCGGCGGGCCGGATATCGATGCGCTGGGCCATGTGGACGCGGCGGGCCGCCTCGATGGTGGCGCGCGCTTGCGCCGGCAGGCTCGCGATCAGCTGCTGCGCCCCATCGGGCACGGCGGCGGCCCGCCCGCTCCAGGCGGCGCGCGCCAGGGCCAGCACGGCGCGCTGCGCTTCCGGCAAGGTGCTCACCAGCGCCTGCTCGCGCGCCAGCACGGCCTGGGCCTCCGGCGTCGGCGTATAGGCTTCGGCCACCTGCTCCTTGTCGCCGTACTGGTAGAGGATGGTCAGTTGCACCGGTCCGGAAGCGGGCGGCGCCAGGCGCGCGTCCGCCAGGTTCAGGCCGAGCGCATTGCCCGCGACGAGGGCCGCCACGTCCGCGCGCACGTCGACGCGCTGCGATTCGAAACGGTGGAACAGCAGCGCGAGCAGGCACAGCGACACCATGATGCCGGCGGTGCCGATCTTGAGCAGGAACACCCTGCCCTTGCGCTCGACCAGCATGATGGCGGCGACCGTCATCACCGAGTTCAGGATCTTGATGGCGGTGCCGTAGCTCGATGCGCTCACCGGATCGAGGCCTGCGTGCTGCAGGATGGTCGACATGAACTGCAGGATCGAATTGATGCCGGTGGCCTGGTTGCAGCCCAGGATCACGCAGGCCAGCACAAACGGCAGCACGTAGCGGCGCTGGGTCAGCATCTCGGCCAGGGCCGCGCCGCGGCCGAGCTTCGGCCGCGCCTTCTCCTCCGCCAGTGCGGCGCCGATCTCGGCCACTTCACGCTCGCACTGCTCTAGCGGGCGCAGGCGGGACAGCACGCTTGCCGCCTGCGCCGCGCGTCCGCGCCGGATCAGCCAGCGCGGCGATTCGCTCACGAACAGGCAGCCGAGCAGGAACAGGGCGCCCGGGTACAGCACCGCCAGGAACATGCTGCGCCAGGCGCGGTCGGCGGCGGCAGTCGCCGCGACCGTGTCGCTGCCCGCCGCCTGGATCGCCAGTTCGGCATTGCTGAGGTAATGGTTGCCGATGAAGGCGGCGAGCACGATGCCGACCGTGAGCGCAAACTGGAACAGCGCCAGCCCACGTCCCCGCTGGTTCGCCGGCAGGCACTCGGCCAGGTAGAGCGGCACCACGACCGCGATCACCCCGCCGCTCAGGCCCTGGAGCAGGCGCCCCAGCAGCAGCGGCACGAAGGATTGCGAGAGATAGATGACGGCGACGCTGCCGACGAAGAGCAGCGCGCTGACCACCATCATCGGGCGGCGGCCCAGCCAGTCGGCGAGCATGCCGGCGACCACCGAACCAAGGATCGAACCGCCCATCACCGCCGCGACGACCAACGAGAGCTGGCCTTCCGTGAGGCTGGTGGCCCGGTGCAGGTAGGGCAAGGCGGGATCGATGATGCCGATGTCGATGCCGTAGAGGAGTCCGCCCAGGCCGCAGATCGCGGTCAGGAACAGGAGGTGCATGCGTTGCTGATTGTGAGTCGACATGGCTGGCCTTGGTAGCGCTTGTTGCCACGTATCATAATCGCAATAGCTGCCAAGCAAGCCGGATCGGCTTCCTCACTCGTCAATTTCGTGGGAAACGCGCAAAACGAGCGCTGCGGAGGTCAGCCCGGGCCGGCAGTGCGCCGGCTTGCGGGAATCTGAGACAATAGGCACAACCGCTGCAATCCGATTGATCGCCTCCCATGTATTCCGAACTGAACCGTGACTCCATTGCCGCCCTGGTTGCCGACTTTTATGGCGACATCCGGCGCGACAGCTTGCTTGCCCCGATATTCGACGGCGCCATCGGCGACAACTGGGAACCCCACCTGGCCCGGATGGTCGATTTCTGGTGCTCGGTCATGCTCAAGAGTGCCGAATTCAAAGGGAATGTCTACGGCAAGCACATGCAGCTGCAGGGCGTTGAGGCGGAGCATTTCCGCCGCTGGCTGGGGTTGTTTGAATCGCACGTGGCGGGGCGGTTCGCGCCTGCCGATGCCGACGCGTTCCTGGCGGCCGCGCGCCGGATCGCTGCGAGCCTGCAGTATGGTTTTTTCGGTCGGGTCGAGGTGGCTTGAGGAGACTCCAGGAAGGCGCCGCTACGATCGTCCCGAGCCAGTTTCTGCGCCTGCGAGCGCATCCCGCTGAAGATACTCTTCGTATCGGTCAACTTGCAGTGACGGCGACAAGCACTCACCCAGCTGACTGGTACGGTATCTTTGTGTTTACGTAACTTGAATAAAGAATGTTCCAGCATCCAGCGCTTCACCCTTCCTTAGCGGCTTAGAACTTACAAAAAGATAGCCGACAGCGTCGGACAGTCCCATCACTCCTTGGTAGCCCGCTGGAAAGCTTCCCGCATACAGCTGAAGCGCAAATTTTTCATCGTTCAGTGCAAGTGGTTCAGCTTGAAGGAGACTTGGAGAGCCGCCGATTTTCGATCCACTTGAAGAGTCGGCAAGAGCAAGGTTCGCACCGTCCACTTCTAGTCTCATCGACGGAAGCTTCGCTGCACTGGATATCGGTTCTCCCTGACGGTGGAACAGTACTCGAGTAAATCCTCTTCTCAGCCAATCCAACTCCTCTTGCGAACCGTGATAGGTGATGCAATCCAAAAAATATTCATCTTCGGGAGAATAGGAGAAAACAGAAATAAAATGCTCAGCTGGGAGGTTGAATCCTGCATTTCGGTTCAAGAATTCGGTTGGAAGTGACACAAGCAAAGTTAATGGACGTCCGTCTGGTGATTCGGGCCATCCGACAACGCCACCAACCAGTGCCTCCCCTCCGACGCGCGCAAACCTATTATCAGAACATGAATTAGTTATGGCAAGCTTACCTGGCATGATCTATTCTTCCCTATCCATCAAAGCTCCATGCTCGGCAGCCCAGGGCGGCATAGTTTCAGTTCGCGCTGCCTTAATGTAGAATCTGCGAAGTGAGCGCGGAGATCGTCGAAAACTCACCAATCTCCGCGCCATTGTTCGGCGAACTCTGTCTCGCGGTCGAGTCCAACAATCTCGCCGATGTCGTAGACCGCTTTTAGAATTGATTCTCTTTCCACTGTTTCAATCTCGTCCTCATGAAGATTGATAAGTTCGAAAGCGGCTGCAAATGCGGCGAGACGCTGGTTTTCCGTAGCGCCAGGCCCAAGTTCTTCCAGTCTCTCTACGAGGTCGACAAGCACAGGACGTATCTCGTTCAAAAGATCGGTATGGCCCTCGTTTAGAAAGTCACTTTGGATATATTCACGTAGCCGCCCCATTGCCGCGCCCCTCCATTGTAGTTGTAAAATATTAGGTCCGAAATCAGGCGATATTCAGAATCGCTCGACTACTGATCGCGCACACGTCGGGGAGGCAGTGGAACATCCTTAAAAATGAAACTCTTCGCGTCATCCCAGTTTATTCCTTTTTCGAAGTATCGCTCAAGTCTCATGCGGAGCTTCTCCGGGTCACCCTGCATTCCTGCCATCTCACACCGGTAAATCAACTCCAGATCCGCAGACGGTCTAATATCGGACTTGAGCACTTTCGCACCATAACTGGAGTACTCGTCGGTCAATTCCACAAGATCTGCCCCATAGTTCCCAGCGTTCCCGATCACCGCACTCAGCATCTGCTTCGGAACTAGGCTTGTACTTCTAACCACTGCATCCAGCGACAACTTCTGCGTGAACATGCGACGTAAACTCTTGTCCGCGACAAAAACGAAGAAAAGGGAGCCAACATTGTTTAAATCAATGCCACTCCAATGGTCGTCAGACTGCACGATATCGAAAAACTGCATAATGCCGTTCTTACGCATTTGTGCGAGCGTATAGGTGCTGTCGCTAACCTTTACGCTGACCACGTCACCTTCTCCTAAGCTCATCTTCTTCAATGTTCTCTCCTGCGCAGGAGGTGATAGGCAAACTCAAGGCTGCATGGTCGATATAGCAGTGCATGGGGCCCACTCACTCCAAGTCCCAACAGTGCGGGATGCACCCCTAATGCTTCCGTGCGATTTTACGCACACGGAAATCGTGTTCCAGAATTCTTCATCTTAAGACCTACCGTAGTATGGCGGCGGTTGGGGAACACCCTTGAACAAGAAATTTTTCGAATCGTCCCAGTTTATTCCGGTTTCAAAATAACGTTTCAAACGCCTCAATAGCTTGTCTGAACTTCCTTCGCTTCCATCAAGCTCGTATCGGTAGATCGCATCTAGATCACTCCCTACAGTCAATCTGCCGGTTAGCACCTTTGCGTTGATAGAATTATAGTCTTCTGGCAACTCGATTAACTTAGCGCCATAGTTCGGAGCATCAACAAGGTCCATTGTCAGCATTTTCCTCTGGATGGGCTCATCAGACACTACCACTTCGCCGAAAGAGATTCTGCGGGAGAAAATCCCTTTTAAGCCCTTGGGCGCCACGAAACGGAAGAATAGTGTTGGACACCTGTTGAGATTCAAATCAGGCCAGTCATCCGTCTCGCTGCGATAATCAAAGAATTGCATTATGTAATTCTTCCGCATCTGAACGACTGTATACAGGTCATCGCGCAGTTTGAGACTGTACACGCCATTTTCCTTCCATTCGACGTTCTTTAACATCCGCATGCTCTTTTTGTCCCTTCAGCCTTCCAGCATCCTGCAGGATTTAAAGTACTCTCTCACAGCATTTTGCATTTCCACACCCCGGTTAAGGACAGATTCGGCCAGCCAGCAACCGGATGGTGTCCTGATTGACACGCCCGATCTACCATCCAGCCCAAGGGTCGTAGACGTAATTTTCGTCCAATGGGACAAACTTTAGTCCACGCAGGCCGGAGTTCATTGCATGCTGGCGGAACTCATCGGTGCAGACAAGCATATCGAGTTCAACGCACTGAAACAGGGCTGGGAATGCGAAGTCTCTTACGACAAATTTCTCAATCTTTTGGTATATGGGTACGTCGGGGAAAAAGCGATCCATCATCGGCATGCCAGTCTCGACATTGAGTTCGACTTCGCATACCGACCGCTCTGCGTCAAGTATAGGCAAATGATTCGCCGGCAGGAAAATAAAATACTGTTTCTCTGGACGCGAGTGATCCAAGAATCTGATGTCAAATGGCACGGTGCGAAACCTTACTGCGCAGATATTACACACATCAACGAACCGATTCGACACAAATTTCGAGTCCAAGCCATAGAAATCGAAGTCAATAAATTTAATTTCCTCGTCGACAATAACTGACGAATATTCTCTGCATATCTGGGCGCGAAAAGCATCAGGATCCTGGGCCTCCCACTCCCACTCCTCTGGCTCGTACTCTTGGGCCAAATAGACGGGGCATCCCTTCTCGTCGGGCTGATACTCTAATATGTATAGTTTCTCGTTCATAAAAGTCTGCCGGTTAATTGATCCACAACGAACCCTCTATTCTCCAATCCTTGTATTGCAAACTGCTGTATCTCTTTTATACCTAGAATTAGTTGAGTATCCGGAAGGCCTCCGCGGTTAAACAGTCTGTTTAGCGAGCTTAGTCTCGCTCGAATTTGGTCGGTGTAGTACGCATGACTGGACCAATGTCCGGGCATGCCGAGTTGCTTTGCGAGCGTTTCATTCCCTGGCAAGAATATTCCGTTCGAAGCTCCGTCACCGTCGAATCCCAACGATTTGAGGTGGGTGAACATCCGCTTATATTCTGGAGCCTTTAAAAGTTCCTCGGGAATGAGATGGTGATTTGCCATCCCATCCCCTGTTCTCGCTCCCATGTTTTTGCCCAGCGTCGTAGAGCACCACCCCAACGGATCCGAACTCCCCGTCGGGTTATTCGTATAAGCATACAGATTCCCTCCACCCAACAAGCCGATCGGATCCTGACCGATATACCTCCCCACATCCGGATCGTAATACCTGAACGTGTTGTAGTGCAGCCCCGTCGCGCTATCCGCATATTGCCCCGGAAAGCGCAGCGGCTGCTCGGTACGCTCGAGCAGCAGCGCATCTTCTCCGCGCTCGACCTTGCCCCACGCGCTATACGCCCCTGCCCAGGTCAGTTCCCCCGCCTCGTCGGTCAATTCCAGCGGTGTGCCCACCGGATCGGTGTGGAAGTGGTAGATCCTCGACGACGCCCGTGCCCGCTCGATCGCCGCGCCCGCAATCGCGCCGCCGATGACGGCATCCACCCGCGCCAACGGGGTGTAGGGTTCGTCCGGGCTGTACACATAGCTGCTGGTGCTGGTATCGCGCACCTCCTGCACCATGCGCAGTCCCTGCCAGACGAAGCGCCTGCGCTGGGTACGGCTCGCGCCGGTCAGGCTGCGCTTCGTTTCGCTGGTCGCGATGCGCCGGCCGATCGGGTCATACTCGAAGCGCGTCTCGACCACGCCCTGCGCGTCCTCCGTCACCACTGCTACGAGCCGGTCCTCGGCATCAAAGACGAAGCGCTGCTCCTGCTGGGAACCCTTGCGCTTGCGGGCCAGGTTGCCCCAGGGGTCGTAGTCGAAGCGCAGATCGCGCCAGACCCTGAGCCGGTTGCCTTCCACCCTGCCCGCGCTCCGGTCGGGACTCTCCGCCAGCAGGTTGCCGGCCGCGTCCCAGGCAAACTGCTCCTGTACCACGGCGGCGCCGCGATTCTGGCGCAGCAGATGGCCGGCCGGATCATACTGGTAGTCGATGCGTCCACGCACGCTGTCGTGCTGCTCGGCCAGGTGGCCCAGGCGGCTATAGCGGTAGCTGCGCCACAGCTGCCCTTGCCCCGGACCCAGCGCACCCGGTACCGTGCCCGCCGCCTGCCAGCTGCGCCGGCCCAGCGGGTCGTAGCCCAGGCGCTGGGTCAGCCGTCCTTGCGTGCGCAGCACCTCGCGATGCAGGTCGTCCCGCTCGAAGTCGCTGATGATCCGCTCGCCGGCGCGGATCTGGTGGACGTGGCCGGAACCATAGCTGAGCAGGTCGATGTGCTGTCCATGCGGCAGGGCCAGCGAGGCGATGTTGTCGAGTTCATCCAGCCCGTAGGCCACCATGCCCTCAAGGCCGTGCTCCGCAAGCAGGCGCCCGGCCTTGTCGTAGTCGAAGGCGACGCTGCTGGCCGTGACGCCAAGCAGGGCGCCCGCCTCGGTGGGTTCGCGCCGCGCCGCCAGCAGGCGGTCGGCGTCGCTCCATGTGTAGGTGCTGAGCGAGGTGGCGGTCGCCTGGGCCAGCAGGCGGCCCATCCTGTCCCGTTCGAAGCGGGTGCTGCGCCGGGCACGCTCCTGCCCGGACGGCGGGGGCGCTCCCAGCCGCTCCAGCTCCGCCAGCTCGCCACTGGCGTCGTAATGCAGCAGGCGCTCGACGCCGTCCGGACGTAGCTCCCGCACCAGGCGGTCGCCTGCGTCGTAGCCGAAGACGTAGCGCGTCGCCGGCGCGGTCGCCAGCTCCGTCAGCCTGCCCCGCGGGTCATAGCGGTAGACGAGCCGGCGCTCCGCCGGGTCCACCGCCTCGAGCACCTGGCCGCGCGCATTGCGCAGCCAGCTGGCCACCGCGTCCCCGTAGCGCTGCTCGACCAGCAGGCCGGCCGCATCGTATTTGTATTCCTGGGCGCTGCCATCCGGCAGCGTCACCCGCACCGGCTCCCCGGTCGGCAGGCGCTCGAAACGGGTGCGGTGGCCCATCGCGTCCGTGACGCTTTCGAGGTAGCCTGCGGCGTCGTAGGCGTAACGGGTGGTCTTGCCCGAGCAGTCCGTGTAGCTGATCATCTGGCCAAGCGCATTCCACGTCATGGCCTGCCGTCCGCCGCGCGCATCGATACGGGCAAGCGGCAAGGGGCTCAGGCCGGCGGCATACTCGTAGCGCTCGACCCGCTCCAGGGGATCGGCGCTCGTGAGCATCCGTCCCAGGTAGTCGTACTCGGCGCGCCAGCGTGCGCCGCCGGGCAAGGCGAGCTGCCGGATGCGCATGCTGTTGCCGTCGTAACTGCTCGCGGTGCGGCGCCCGAGCGGGTCGGTTTCGGCGACGATGCGCCCAAGCGCATCGTATTCGAAGGCGAGTACGCGCGCGCCCGGCAGTTCGATCCGGGTCGGCTGTCCCGCCTCGTTGAAGTCCAACCGGTAGCTGCCGCCATCGAGGTCGGTGCATTCGACGATCTGCAGTTGTTCGTCGTAGCGCCACTGCGCAACGCGGCCCAGCTCATCGCGCACCTCGGTGCGGCGCGCCGCCAGGTCGTAGCTGAACTCGGCGCGTTCGCCCTCGCTGGACCAGCAAACGGCCACGCGCGGGCTTCCGCCGATGTCCTTCCACTCATAGTGCGAAACCAGCCCCAGTGCACCCGTATGGCTGGTCATCAGCCCACCCGCATACGTGAACCGGCGCGCGACCTGCCCGTTCGCGTCAAGCACGCAGACGAGCTGGCCCTGTGCGTCGTACTCGTAGCGCACCAGCACGCGCGGGTCTGCATCCACGCGCTCGATGCCGGTCAGGCGCGCCGGCAGCATCTCGCCATAGCGCAGCCGCAGGACGACGCCGCCGCAGGTGCGCACGCCCAGCACGCGGCCATGTCCGTCGCGCGAATACGCCTGCCATTGCCCGGTGCGGTCTTCCACGCGCTGGACCCATGCGCCTGCGCCGTCTTCGGCATCGAGGTAGCCGAAATCGTAATAGATCTCGTTCAGGTCATACATGATGTAGCGGCCGTCGGCGGTGCACGCCAGGTAGCGCTGCTCCACTTCGCTGTACATCGTGTGCCCCGGCGGCACCGGCGGGAAGCCGGTCTCCCTGCCCTGCGCGTCGCTGAGCCAGAGCTGGCCCTCACGGCGCTGCAGGCGCAGCTCCCACGGCAGCACCCAGCCCCTCCCCAGGCTGCCCTCCGCCAGCAGATCGCTCCCGTAGAAGCGCGACACCACGACCGGCATCGCCCCCGGCACCACGAAGTCGACTTCGTCCTGCGCCAGCAGCAGCTTGCGTCCGGTAGTCACGTCGACCGGCCGGCCGAACAGGCCGCCCATCACGCGGCTGACCACCGGCGCGGCGACGTAGCGCCCTACCGCCTCGCCGATCATGAATCCGCCGATGAACTTGGCCGCGCAGGGCAGGACTGCCCGGGACAGGCCGCCGGCCGCCTTGACCAGGCCCGCCAGGCCGCCGACCAGGCCGGCCAGGGCGAAGGCCCAGTCGACCGTCGTGCGCAGCCAGGCCGGCACCTCGTCCTCGACCGGCAGGTAGGCAACCCGCCCGCCGCCGATGAAGACGTTGTTCGAGCCGTCGTCGATCTTCGCGCCGCAGGTGATCGCGTCCTGCTTGCGCGCGGCCGGCATGCCATTGATGAACACCGTCCCCGAACCTTCCGCGATCAGCGGCAGCGGATTGTGCTTGTCGCATGCCACGGTGCTGAGCGTCGCGTAGGCGGCGCCGCGGCCGTTGGTGAAGACATTAGGCGAGGCGGTGCTGATCGCCCCCGCGGGAGAAGAAAACATCCTGCCTATCGCCTCCCCGAGGCCGAGGATGACCGACGCGCCGATGCCGGCGGCCAGGCCTGCCAGCAGGGCGACGCCGAAACCGCAGGTGAAGGTGGCGAAGGCGACGGCGGCGATGAGCGCCACGCCGATCACGGCGCCGATCAGGAATCCCCCGAGCGCGCTGGTGTGCGCGATCGGGTCGGTCAGGCGGGCGGCTTCGAACATGGTTCAGGCCCCGGGCGCCTGGTAGCTGTCGAGCCAGCTGCGCCACAAGGCCTCGAATTGCTCGTCGAAGCCGCGCGGCGTGGCGGCGCTGAAGACCAGCAGGCGGCCGCCGCCGATATCGAAGGCGGCCTGGCGTTGCCGCACGACCTGCGCGCCGTTCTTGTACTGGGCGTCGATGCGCTCGCCAGGCAGCGCCGGATCCTGCAGGCCGAGGCGTTCTTCGCCACGCGCCAGCAGCTTGTGGCCGGGCATGCGCGCCTTGAGCATGCCGAGCTGGCGGTCGACGTAGGCCGCGAGCGTTTCCCCCTGCGCAAGCCAGTCACGGGCAATGCTCAGATTGGGCTGGCTTTGCGGATCCTTCGGCACGAAGAGATTGGCCGTGCGGTCTTCGAAGCCTTCCGGCAGGCAGACGCTGCCTTCATGCATGCCGACACGCGCCGGCTCCGCAGCCGATCGAGGCTGATTGCTCATACAGTACTCCGAGGTTCAGGGGTTCAGGAAGATCTTGCCGGCCACGATGGTGATCTCGTCCGGCGTCATCGTGATGGTGCTGCCGCCGACGCTCAGGGTGATCTTGTGCGGCGAGGTGACCGTGATCTCGCCGTTCGACGAGGTGACCGTCACGTCGCCCTTGATCGTGCTGTCCTGGCGTCCTTCGGTGACGTTCACGGTCATGTCGCGCCGGATGGTCTCGGTGTAGGCGCCGCCCACCGTGTGCGTGACATCCTTGCCGACGCCCTGGGTATGGTTGCCGCCGACCTGCAGCGCATTGTCGCCGCCCACCTGCAACGTGCGGTTGCTGCCCACCGACCGGGTCTCGTCGTTCTTGACCACCGTATCGAGGTTGCGCTCGGCCTGGACGAACATCTGCTCGCCGCCGCTCCTGTCCTCGAAGCGGATCGCATTGGCGTTGTTCACGCCGCCGCCGGGCGAGGAGCGCGACATGATGCCGCTCTGGGTCTTGTTCGCCGGGAGCTGCCACGCCGGCATCGTGTTGGCGTTCGGGATCATGCCCGTGATGATGGGCCGGTCCGGGTCGCCCCCCATATAGGACACGATCACCTCCGTCCCGATGCGGGGAATCGAGGTCATGCCGAAGTTCGAACCCGCCCATGCCGTCGCGACGCGGATCCAGGTCGAGCTGCGCTCGTCGCCCGTGCCTTCGCGGTCCCAGTGGAACTGGACGCGCACGCGCCCGAACTCGTCGGTGTGGATCTCCTCGCCCCTGGGGCCGACCACGGTCGCGGTCTGGATGCCGTAGATCCGCGTCTCGCTGCAGTGGAAACCGCGCCCGGGCCGCCAGGGGATCTTCTTGCGGATGCAGGAGACCTGGTTCTCATAGTGCGGCAGGCCGCCCTCGCCCACCTGGTAGTTGTTGGTGGCCCGGTGCCGGCATTCGACCACGAGGAATTCATTGTCGTCCTCGCCGTCGAAGTGGTCGGTCAGGCGGAACCAGCGCCCCGGCATCAGGTGCCGGTTGTTGCCGGCGCCCTCGAAGCGCTTGCCGCGCGCCTCGATCTCTTCCATGCGCAGTTTCGCCAGGGCGTCGGCCCCGGCCAGGTCCTTGAAGCCGAAGGCGCCCAGGTACTCATAGGATTCGATGTTCGGCACCTCACCCTGCTGGTTCAGGGTCGACGTCGAGGTCACGACCGGGCGGCCGCTCTTGAAGTCATAGCTGCTCAGGGACACGCTGCCGTGCACCAGTTCGCGCACGGGCGACCACTCGCCGAAGCCGTCTTCCTCGGTGGCGCCGGCATGGCGCTGGTAGGGCACGTCCGGGTCGCCGTCGATCGGAGCGGCCACGGTCGAGTCGTCCGACACGACGAGCCTGTGGCCGGAAGCGCTGTGCTCGAACCAGTAGAACAGGCCGGCCGCGCTCCAGCGGCGCGCCAGGTAGTTCAGGTCGGTTTCGTCGAACTGGCAGGCGTCCTTCATCGGGCGCCCCGGCTGCTTCACGCGCCAGTCCCAGTCGGCCACCGACCCATAGTCCCGGAAGATGCTGGCGGCCTGGTCGTACAGGGTCGTGTTGTGGAAGAGGTAGTTGTCCTTGCGCAGAGAAAGGTAGTCCAGCCAGGGACCGAGCCGCGCTTCGTAGTAGGCGAGGCCGCCGTCGACCTTCTTGAGGCCGAACTGGAACACCCGGCCGGTGAAGTGGCGCATCGTGCCGTCCTTGCGGACCAGCTCCACGCACAGCAGCTTGCCCTGCAACTGCTTGAGCGGAATGTGCGCATCGTCCGACAGGAGTTCGACGGTGTAGGCGAACGGCCGGGACAACCCTTCCGAGGCTTCCAGCACATTCACCAGGAGGGTCGACTGCGGCTGGTCGCCGTTCGGAAACGACAGACGCAGGATACGGTTGTGCTGGCGCTCGTCCATGGCAGCCAGCAGGGTGGAAATCCCATCGCGCATAGCGTGTCTCCGGTTTGATGGTTGGCTCTGCAGTCGAAATTATAACGAAATGCAAAACTTTTAAATCAAGCGAAGACAAGAAATGATCAAAATTGTATTACTCCGCGTCTATACCCATTTCCTCGGCGATCGTACCTTGTCAAACTGGAATTATCCGCCTATATCCCGGAACGGATCGAGGGCCAGGTCGATCAGGCGCCGCTCGCGCACGACGATCTCGGCCACCGCCGTCATCCCATAGCGCAGGGGGTACTTCGTGCCGCCCACCTGGTACTGCACCTGGTCGAGCGACACCCGTCCTTCGTAGACCGGCTGCCGGGTTTGCGCCGACGGCTTCGTCGCCGGCGAGATGAACTGCAGGGTGCCGCGGATCAGGCCATAGCGCTGGTAGGGAAAGGCACTGAACTTCATCTGCACCGGCAATCCCTCGCGCAGGAAGCCGCGATCGTGCTCGGCGATCTCGATCTTCAGGATCGGCTTCGCGTTCCTGGGCGCGATGCCGGCCAGCGGCGCGTTGGCCTGGATCTTGTCGCCGGGCTGCGTCGAGGTCACGCCGGTGATCACGCCGTCGACCGGCGCGACGATGCGCAGGAAGTTCTCCTTGTCGATGTTCTCGAACTTGATCCGGGCCGCCGCGTCCGCAACCAGGCGCGCGGTCTGCACCTGGAGCCGCAGCTTGTCCTCGGCATTGGCCACTTCCCGGTCCGCCGACGCCGACTGCAGGCGGAGCTTTTCCAGTTCCTGGCCGCTGGTTTCCAGTTGCGAGCGGGCCTGGATCGACTCCATGCTCTGCCGCGCCGCCAGCTCGCTCGTGCGTGCCTGCGCCACCCGCAGGGCATTCTCCGCCGCCAGCAGGGCGTTCTTCTTGCTTTCCACCTGCAGCTGCGAAACCCCGCCGCCGCCCGGCAAGGCGAACAGCCGCACATATTTGTCGGCCTCGTCCTTCGCCGCGTCGCGCGCGCGCCTGGCGTCTTCGACATTGGTGCGCGCCTCCTGCTGCTGCGCGCCCTGGCCCTGCGACAGGCTGCTGGTGCCCTCGGCGAGCCGGCGCTGGTGCAGGCGTGCTTCCACTGCGGCCGCCTCCCGCAGCGCCGCGGCGTTGCGTTCCAGGAGTGCTTTCTTTTCGGGGAACTCCTTCCATTCCCGCTCGGCGTCCTCGAGTTTCAGGCGCGCCTCCAGCGCGTTCCGGGCCGCCTCGATCGCACCGCGCGCATAGATGCGGGCGACCACATCGCCCTGCTTCACCGGCTGGCCCTCGGCGATGTAGATATTGCTCAGTTCACCGTCGATCGGGGCGTACAGGCGCCGCACATCGGATGCGGGCACCAGGGTGCCGTTCGCCGTCACCAGCACGTCGGCGTGGCCGAAGAAGGACCAGACCAGGGCCGCCAGGACCAGCCCGACCATCGTGTAGACCAGCAGCTGCGTGAAGCGCCAGGGGTCGGCGGTGAGGATGGAAATGCCCTCGGCGCTGTGTTCTTCCAGCGCTTCCGAGAGCGGCCGCAGGGATTCCGGCTTCGTGAAGTCGCGTTTCATGATTGGGTCCTTGCGAGCGCCAGCCTGCGCAGATCGCTGAGAGCGTCGGCGTAGGTGTCGCGGAAAGCCGGCACGGCGGCGGAGATGGTCTCGTAGGCGCGCTGGCGGGCGTCGTTCTGCTCTTCCCATTGCTCGAGCATCTGCCCGATCCGCGCACCGTCGCCCGCGTCGCGCACCGCCGCCTGCGCGCCGCCGCGCCCCGCGACGAAGGTTTTCAACGCGAGGATCGCATTGAGCTCCTCGAGCAGGGGCGCCATGCCGGGGTTATGGCGGGCCTGGCGGCGCATGAGGGCGAGCTGCTGCGCCGCTCGTGGGTACTGGCCCGCCTCGACTGCCGCGATCCACGACGGCAAATGGGCCTTGAGCACGGCCTCGACGCCGAGCGCCTCCAGCCGGCGATTGCCCGGATCGCTCGCCAGCCCCTGCGCCGCCGTGGCTGCCGCTTGGGCATAGGCCCCGTCGGCCATCAGGTCTTCCACCTCGCGCGCGGAACGGTCGACGGCGTACAGCGCCCACGCGAGCAGGAGCGCGCCGCCCAGCGCGACGGCGCCACGGCGGCCCAGGCGCCGCACCGGCAGCGGCCCCTTGCCGCCCAGGGCCGTGTACAGGCTTGCCAGCACCGTGGCCGCCCTGCCCTGCGGTTCCGGCTTGCCCTCCTGCGGCGCGGATGCGTCCGGCGCGTCGACCGCATCGGCCGCGGCGCAGGCCGGGTCGACACAGAAGATGTCGAGGAAGGAATCGGCTGCGGCGACGAAGGTCGTCCGGTCGGCATCCAGCACGGGCGCGGCCTTCTTCGACAGCGCAACCGTCAGCGTCGGGTCGTGGACGGCGGCTTCCCATTGCATATGGACGCGGTAGACGAAGTAGCGCCCCCCGAAGGCCAGCACGTCGTCCTCCTGCAGGGCCACCGCATGTTCGTCGAGGCGGCTGCCGTTCACGAAGGTGCCGTTGGTACTGCCCAGGTCCTCGACGTACAGGCGCCCGCCCTTGAGGAAGAGGTGGGCGTGGCGGCGCGACAGGTAGTTCAGCTGGGCCGGTTCCTGGCTCTTGTAGCGCGCGAAGGTGTCGTCGGCCTTGCTGACCATGAAGGGGAAGCCGGTCACGACGATCGGCTGCAGGATGCCGCCGGCGTCTTCCGGGTGCAGGACCAGGCTGGCCAGCTTTGCCGGTCCGGCATGCGGCTGAGGCGCGGCCGCATCGAACTGGACGCGGTAGACGAGCGTCTTGCCGATGCCGAGCAGGTCGCCATCGTGCAGCGTGGCGATCCCCTGCCTGAGCGGCGCGCCGTTGACGCTGCTGCCGTTCTTGCTGCCCAGGTCGGCGAAATAGACGGCGCCGTGCTCGCAGAAGATGCGCGCATGGCGCCGTGACAGGTCGGCCGCCAGTCCCGGCGGGTAGGCATCGAAAGGCGCTTCGCTCCGGCCGACCGCGAACAGGCTGTCCTGGATGCGGATGGGGCCGAGCTCGGGGTGCGATACGGGCGCGAGGACGACGACCAGCCGGCCTGGTGGAGAGGAGCGCGGCGCCGCGCTCAAGGCATCCAGGGCCGGCATCGGTCGCTCCGCCTATCTGGCCGTGGTGTCGGCCGGCGGCGCCGATGGACTGTTCCGTACATCGACCTCCGGCCAGCCGCCCCCCAGCGCCTTGTAGAGCGTGACGGTATCCGACAAGATCTGCTGGTGGTTGGCCAGCAGCGCCAGGCGCGACGCCAGCAGGCTGCGCTGGGCTTCGAAGACTTCGAGCTGCGACACCATGCCTTCCTTGAGCTGGGCCTCCACCTGCGCCGCCACCACGCCCAGGCGTTCGGACTGCTGCTGCAGTTCGAGGCGCTGCTTCTGGTGGGCGTCGAGGTTCACCAGCGCGTTTTCCACTTCCTCGAAGGCGGCCATCACGACGCGCCGGTACTCCTGCTCGGCCACCTCGGTGCGCGCTTCACTCGTTTTCAGGCGCGCCTTGACGCCCGGATCGAAGATCGGAAAGTTGATGCTGGGGAGCAGGCCAAAGCTGAAGGACTTGAGCAGGGAACCGAGGGCGAAGCTGGCGGTGCCGCCGCGCCCGGTCAGGCTGACCGACGGCAGCTGGGCCAGCTTGGCCTGCCCCACCAGGTCATAGGCCACCAGCACGCGGTATTCGGCGGCGACGACGTCGGGGCGGCGCTTGAGCAGCTGGGACGGCAGGCCCTCGGGCACGGTGGGCAGCCGTACCCGTTGCTGCAGCGAGCCGGGAGGCACGGTGAATTCGCCGGCCGGGGTGCCGAGCAGGGTCGCGAGCGCATTGCCGGCCAGCGCGCGCAGCCGTCCCAGCTCGATCAGGTCGCGGCTGAGCTGGTTGATTTCGGCGCGCTGCTGCAGCACCCGGGTCTGCGGCAGCAGGCCCTGCTCCATCATGGCCTCGTAGCTGGCCAGGATCTCCTGGTTCTTCGCCAGGGTCTGGCGCTGCTGCGCCATCTGCTCGTCGAACTGCATGATCTGGAAGTAGGTCGTCGAGACGTCCGACACCAGGATCAGGTAGCCGGCGCGCCAGTCGGCCTCGGTGGCCCTGAATTCGGCGGTCTGGGCTTCCACGCCCTTGGCCACCTTGCCCCATATGTCGATGTCCCAGTTGACCTGGGTGCCGAGGTTGAACTGCTTGCTGAACTTCTGCCCGGTGCTCTTCTCGAAACTCGCGCCCGCGCCCGCGTCCAGGGTCGGCAAGGCGCCGGCGCGCGCTTCGCCGATCTGCGCGCCCGCTACCCGGATCCGCCCGGCGAGGATCTTCAGGTCGATGTTCGCGCCCAGTGCGCGCTCGACCAGCCCGTCGAGGTAGGGGTCGCCAAACTCCCGCCACCAGTCGGCCGCGATCATCTCGGCGGGCGCCACCGGCAAGTCCTTCTGGCTCGACCATGCAGCCTTGCCGGGCGTGTCGGGGCGCTGGTAGGGCTTCATGCTGACGTCGGCGCAGGCGCACAGCCACGCCGCGAGCGCCGCCCCTTGCGAGACACGAATCCATCCTGAATGCACGTTCATACCCCACCCCGTTTGCCCGCTATCGCCTCATGCATGCGCGCGCGTCTCCCACCCTTTCGAATCGACGAACACCTTGAACAGCCGCGCGTCCAGGTGGCCCACGCGGCATTCCTCGGCGATCAGGTCGAGCGCGCGGCCGACCGGGACCGCCTCCTTGTAGGGACGGTCGCGCGCAGTGAGCGCATCGAAAATGTCGCTGATCGTCAGGATCCGGGTCTGCAGGCTGATCTGGTCTCCCGCCAGGCCCATCGGATAGCCGGAGCCGTCCAGCTTCTCGTGGTGGCCGTGGGCGATCGCCGGCACGCCCGCCAGCTCGCGGGTCCAGGGGATCAGTATCAGGAAGGAATAGGAATCGACGACATGGGCCTCGATCTGGCGCCGCTCGTCCGGGGTCAGGCAGCCCTTGCCGATATTCAGCGCGCCGAACTCGGCCTCGCTCAGCAGCCGGAAATCCGGGTCGCCCGTGCCGGGACAGGCGTGGCAGCGGATCGCGTCCAGCTCGGCCAGCGGCTCCGTGTGCGAGATCGAGGGCTCGTTGGCCCGCACGATGGTGGCGAAGAAGGCGTCGAGGCGGGCGCTTTCCGCTTCCAGTTCCGCCTCGATGCGATCGCGCTCGCGGCGCAGGGTGGCCATGCCGAGTTCGCCCCCGAGAAGCCGGTCGACGAAGCCGCGCCAGGCATGCCGCTCGAGGCAGGCGCGCGCGTAGCGGAAGCGCTCTTCCAGCAGGCGCAGGTCGGCATGGTGCAGCTTTTTCTCCTTGCGCAGCACGTGCTCGCGCACGCCGACCTTGCCGAAGTCGTGCAGCAGCGCGGCATAGCGGATCTCGCGCATCTGGGCGGGACTGAAGGCGGCGCGGCGCAGCCCGGGGTCGTCGGCGTGTTCGAGCGCGGCGGCGAGGTTCTCGGCGTAGCCGGCCACCCGGAAGGAGTGCCCCGCCGTGACGGGGTCGCGCTCTTCGATGGCCTGCACCGAGGCGCACACGAAGCCGTCCAGCAGGCCCTTGATGTCGGAATACAGCTGGAAGTTCTTCAGGGCCACCGCGGTTTCGGCGCACACGCCGCTGAGGATTTCCAGGTCGGCTTCCTGGAACGCGTGCGGATCGGACGAGGTATCCACCTGGATCAGCCCGAGCACCTCGCCGCCCAGGATCAGCGGTACGCACATCACGCTCAGGATCGCCTGGGCGACGATGGACTCGTGCGCGGCGAAATGGCGGTCGGCCAGGGTGTCGACCGAGAGGATGGCGCGGCGGTGTACCAGCACCTGGTCCACGATCGTGTGCGAGATGCGCATCTGCGCCGGGTCTTCCGCGACGCCGTCGCGGCGCCGCGCCGCCACCGGCCGCGGCGGGTCGCCCGGCGGCCCGCACAGCATGATGAAGGCGCGCTCGGCCTGCGGAAACAGGTCGAAGATGAAGTTCATGATCTTCTCGAACAGCGTCGCGTGGTCGGTGACGGCGCCCAGGGCGATGCTCACCTGGGCCATCGCGTGCAGTTGGTGCACCGTCTTCTCGAGTTCGCTGCGCTCGGCCCGGGCGGCGTCGACCACCGGCGCGAAACGGGTGGCGTCGACCGAGCGCGTGATCACGGTGCTGGACGCGCCGCTTTCAGGCAGCATCAGCGAATGAAAGACCAGCTGCGCCGAGGCCAGGGCCAGTTCGTCGCCGTCGCGCAGCAGGTGCCAGGCGCCGGGCGCGAGGCGTTCGCCGCAGACGAAGGTGCCGTTGCGCGAGTGCAGGTCTTCGACGAAGTAGTTGGCGCCGCGGCGCCGGATGCGGGCGTGGCGCCGGCTGATGGTCTGTTCGGGGATGCAGAGGTATTTGTCGTCGGCCAGCGCGTCCTGGCGGTCGCGTCCCAGCACCGCTTCGTCATGCAGGGGGAAGACCGCCGGCCCCGTCGTGCGCGCGTCCAGCCTTTCGATGTAGGCCCGGACGGGGTCGCTGGACGTGGGGAATGCTGGTTGCGGTTCCATGCCGGCCTACCGTATGGTGATCGTGATCTTTTTGGAGGTCACGGGCGGAACATGGGGCACGTGGTCATGGTCGCCCATCAGGAGCTGCAGGGTGTGCTTGCCGGGCGGGAGTTCGATCATCGTTTCCGTTTCGCCGGCGCCGTAGTGCAGGTGGTTGCGGTCGTTCGGAATCGGCTGGCCGGCCGGTGGCAGCCCGGTGTCGATCAGGAGGTGGTGGTGCCCCGTGTTCTCGACCTTGACGTCCTTCGGGGCCACGCCCATGTGGCGCAGGCCGAACCACACCCGGAAGGGCTTGCCGGCCGGGAGCACCTGGCCGTCGAGCGGCCAGCCGATGTAGCAGTAGGCATTGGCGGGTGCTGTCGTGGCAGCGAGCGGAGCGCTGCCGACCAGCGTCGTCAGGACCAGGGTGGCGACCAGCGTGCGCATGATTCCTCCATTGTGGTCAGAGGCAAAAATCGTGGCAAAGTTCGGACAAGGTCCGGCAGTTCAACGCACGGTGACGGTGATTTTCTTCGACATCACCGGCGGCTTGTGCGGGACGTGGTTGGTGTCGCCCAGCAGCAGCCGCAAGGTGTGCTTGCCCGGCGGGAGCTCGACCCTCGCCTCGGTCTCGCCCGCCCCGAAGTGCAGATGGTTGCGGTCGCTCGGAATCGCCTCCGTCATCGAGGGGAGTTCAGTGTCGATGAGGAGGTGGTGGTGGCCGGTATGCGGCACCGTGGTGCCCTTGGGTGCGACGCCCATATTGCGCAGCCCCATCCTGACCCAGAACTTGCCGCCGCTGATCACGGCGCCATCCTGCGGCCAGATGAAGTAGAGCTGGGCATTGGCGGGACTGGCCGACTGACGGCTGGCGGGCGCCTGCGCGGGCGCTGCGCCCGCCTGCGCGCCACCTGCATGCAGGCCTGCCACGAGCAGCGAAGCGAGGACGATGGTGTGGCGCATGATGAAAACTCCAGCCGGATGGAACGGATGTGCGCATCGATACTTCTAAATCTGGCACACTCTCTTTCAGATCGCAAGTCAATTCCTGTCTGAGGCAGTGCGTGAGAGGAGCCGCTCATGTTGCACAAGCTATTGACTGTATGCGTGCTGGCGGCTGGCCTCGTCTGCGCCTGGTCCACCCATGCGCAAGAACGTGCTCCAGAACAGAAGCCTTCAAGCATTGTTCCGAGGGCGAGCCCGGAACAGTTCGAGCTGGCGTTCTGGAATTCGATCAAGGACAGCAGCCACGCCAGCGACTACGAGGCCTACCTGAAGGCCTATCCGAAGGGGCGTTTCGCGGCCCTGGCCCAGGCCCGAATGGCGCGCCTGAGAGCGCCGCCGGCGGGCGCCCCGCCGGCGCCGGTCCCCGCTCCACCGACACCCAGGGCGCAGGCCGCGCCGCCCAGGCCGGCGGCCCCGGCCGCAGGCGCGCCGCCCGCCGCGGCCAGGGCCGGCGCCGAGTTCAGGGACTGCCCCGCCTGCCCGGTGAT
>JBFLVV010000013.1:0-88865 GCA_040758275.1 Pseudomonadota bacterium | reverse complement strand
GGAGCAGGGCGAGACCGACAAGCTGTGCGAATACGCGCCGCGCCAGCTGCTCGACCTGGTGTTCCAGGTCTTCGGCGACAAGGAAGTGCTGGACGCCTACGACGAAGCCAAGCGCCACCAGCGCGATACCGAGACGGAGCTGAAGCGCTTCGAGGCGGAGCTTGAAACCTCGCGCATCAACCTGGAAGGCCTGCGCCTGCGCGTGGCGAACTACCACCAGTGGGAAGACCTGCACAAGGAAAAGAAGGAACTGCAGGAAGACGTGCTGCCGGCCCTCGAATACCACGAGGCGCGCGAGAAGGCCGCGACCATCAGCCGCAATCTGAAGGAAGCCCGCAAGCCCCTGCTGCAGGCCGATTCCATCCTGGCCGAGAAGCGCCAGCAGCTGGCCGCCCAGCAGCGCGCGCTGACCGAGGCGCAGAAGCTGGAAACCCAGCTGGAACAGGAAGCGACCGAACTGGCCAGCCGCCTCACCCAGGTCAACCAGAAACTGAAACCCCTGGAAAGCCTGGCGGAGCAGAAGGAACGCCTGCAGAAGCTGTCCGCGGACGCCGGCGCCGACCTTGCCGAAGTGGCCAACCAGCTGAACGAAAAAGAAGCGGAGCTGGCCAAGAACAAGCAGCAGCGCGACAACGTCTCGGCGAAGATCGCGGCGGAGATGGCGACCATCTCGGCCCTGCAGGGCAAGAGCGCCATGCCGGAGCCGGAAGCCCAGCGCCAGATGCGCCGCGCCCTGCGCGACGAGGGCATCCCGCACGCCATGCTGTCGGACATCGTCGAAGTGACGGACCCGAAATGGCAGGGCGCGGTCGAAGGTGTGCTCGGCGGTTACGCTTCCGTCGTGCTGCTGGAGAAAGCCAAGGATGCCCCTAGCGCCTACCGCCTCGCTGAAAAGGAACGCTATCGCCACTTCATCGTGCCGGACTGCATCGAAGCGCCGGTGGTGAAGGACGACAGCCTGCTGTCCGTGGTGCGTTTCTCGGGCAAGGCGCCGGGCTGGCTGATCGACCAGCTCGAACGCATCGAGCGCGTGGATTCGGTCGACGCCGGCTTCAAGTCGGGCGCCGACGAGTGGATCACGCCGGACGCCTACCACCGCGAACGCCGCGGCGGCCGCTCGCTGTTCGTCGAACCGTCGCGCTACCGCTTCGGCTCGGCCGGCAAGACCCAGCGCCTGGAAGCGATCCAGAAGCTGCTGCCGTCGCTCGAAGCGCAGGAAGACGCGCTGACCCTTACCATCAGCAAGCTGGCGGCCGAAGTGGGCGCGCTCAAGGGCCGCATCGCCGGCGTGGACGCGGCCAAGGAACTGGCGGCGCGCCAGGCCGAGTTCGAGGAAGCCGCGCGTGCGCTGCAGCCGCTCAAGGCCGAGCGCCTGGAAGTCGGCGCGCGCCTGGGCGAGCTGTCGACCCTGACCAAGAACGCGACCGTGGCGCGCACCCGCGCCGACACCGTGTGGCAGAACGCGCGCATGGCCCTGTCTGAAGCGGAAGCCGGCATGCGCCTGAACAACCGCCGCACCATCGAGCAGCGCGCCGAACACGCGCAGGCGCTCCTGGCCCTGCGCAAAGGCTGGCGCCACGTGCCGAAGACCTGGAAAAATGCCAGCTGGCGCGGCGGCATCGTCGCCAAGCACCAGAACGCCCACCAGGTCAACCTGCGCCTGTCTTCGCTCGAGCATGCACTGGCGCGCGACGACTGGGAACAGGACGGCACCGTGATCGACCAGTACGCGCGCCTGAACGACCAGCTGAGCGGACGCCAGAGCGAGACCGAGGAGCGCCGCTACCAGAACAACCGCGCGATCGAAGCCACGGCCAATGCCCGCGGGGCCTATATCGAGCGCCTGCGCTACACGATCAAGACCTACTCCAAGAACATCAAGGAGCTGGGCGAGCTGGCCGGCATCGACGTGCAGGCCGACCCGGTGCGCCTGGAGAACGACGACGTGCAACTGGCCCAGGCCGGCCTGCACGTGCGCTTCAAGTTCGACGGCAAGGACCAGATCGGCATGAACGACGGCGAGGCATCGGGCGGCCAGCAGGTCATGAAGTCGCTGGTGCTGCTCATCGGCCTGCTGAAGTCCGAGGAAGGCTCGGGCGGCTTCGTCTTCATCGACGAACCCTTTGCCCACCTGGACATCCGCAACATCCAGCTGGTCGGCGAGTTCCTGAAGAACACCGACGCCCAGTACCTGATGACGACGCCGCTGACGCACAACACGGACGTCTACGATCCGTCGGAGCTGACGCTCATCACCAGCAAGAAGAAGAAGGATGTGCAGTGGGCGCAGCCGATCTTCGTGCTGCAGAGAAGAAAAGAAGAGGCGAAGGCCGCGTAAAACGAAAGGGAGCCGATGGCTCCCTTTTTACTTGTGTCGTTGCCGTTCCATGGCTGCTGGCGTATCGACGGTTCTACAGGTTTTCCTGGTCGGAGTGCGGGCCATGCGCCAGGCTGAGCACCGTCGTCCCATCCGTCAGCAACATCATCATCGGTTCAACACCGTCGTGCGGATCGCCCTGGAAGATCGTTCCGCCAAGGTGGAAGGGGGCGACACTCGGATCGGAGGAGCGCACGGTCGCATCCACGCCATCCTCATCAAGGATGGCTTCGAGCGATTGGTAGATGCCACCGTCCTCGGCATGGATGCGCAGCGTAGCGTGCAGCTTGTTCCCGGCCAGCATCACCTCGGCGTATCCCTGCGTCGTGATCCATCGGCCGCCCAGGTCGGCCGATTGGACCCAGTTCCAGCGCTGCTTGGGCGCTCTCATTCCAGGTCGATCGCCTTGCGCAGCTTGCGGCGCCACAGCAGCAGCCCCGCCGAGTAATACTCGAAATAGCCCGCCGTCAGGCCCACGCACAGCATGGTCAGCGGGTCATCGGTCAGGCGCGGCGCCGGAATGCCCTTGCCCTGGTTCACATAGATCTCCACCCCCAGGTAGAGGATGCGCGCCACCAGGATCATCGCCATCAGGATGCCCAGGCGGGCCGGCGGCGTGAAGTAGTAACCCTGCGGCGTGTCCTCGAAGCGGGTGCGCTTGATCGCCCACATGCTCCAGCCGGTACCGAAGGCCGCCCCGACCAGCAGCGCAGCCAGGTTGAAGGGCTTGTCGAACAGTTGCACCAGGGGCACCAGGATCATGGCGCCGAACACCAGCACGCCGGTGTAGTGGCGCGAGACGATCGAGCGCTGGCGCATCATGCGCGCCTTGATGCGGTTGTAGACGCGCCAGACCAGCAGGGGCGTCAGGACGAGCAGGATGAGGGTGGTGATCGAGAGGTCCATGGTGCAATGAGTTCGTTAAGCCTGCCATTGTAGCCGCCCCGCACGGGAGACGGCAGCGGACGGCAGCCCCAAGGCGCTCATGATAAGGTTCTCTTCCGGTTTGAATGAGGAGATTCCCGCCATGAATGCAGTTTCGTTTCCGCATTTCCCCGTGAAAGTGCACCGCGCACCGGACCCGGCCCCGATCGAGGAACCGGCGCCCGAGCCGTTCGATACGCCCCATCCGCACCACCAGCCCGGCCACAGCCACACGCCCGCCGGCGACCAGGACCCGGTGCCCGATCCCAAGCCCAGCGTCCTGCATTAAGAACCTATCCCAGCAGGGAATGAGTCGTTGCTGGCGCGCCTGACAAGCGGGTGCTGCGTTGCTCGTCGTTGCATGGCCAGCCATGCGGCCTCCTCGCGCCTTGCCCCCACTTGCCATGCATCGCCATCAACTTCCTTCTCCCTACTGGGATAGGTCCTAATCGCGCTAATCCTTTATCAAAAAGGATTAGCTGGACTTAATCAGTCGAAGGCCCAGGAATACAGCACGTCCAGCGCGGTATTGGTGCCGGTCTGGAATTGCAGCGTGATCTTCGGGCTCCACTTGTAGCGCAGGCGCACCAGGCTCGAGGCCGTGGTCGCGCCCTGTTCGAAGCTGAGGTAGGCGCGCGAGGAGATGCGCTTGCCGACCGTGACCACCGTGCTCTCCAGGCCGGTCGCCGTGCCGTTGGCCTGCTTCAGGCCGAGCTCGTCGACGCCAAGCGAGGTGGCGAGCTTCTGGGTGATGCCGCCGGTGCCGCCCTTGCCGCCCAGCAGTGCGCCCGCCGCGGCGGCCAGCACGTCCTTCTCGTTGCCGCTCGTGCCTTCCATGCCGTGGCCGAGCACCAGCCAGGACAGCTTCTCGCTGTCCGGCACGTTGGGCGTCGACACCAGCTGTGCCTGCGGAGACTGCGCCGTGCCGCGCACCCGCACGCCGGCTTCCACATTGGTCTCGGAGAGCTGCTCGCCCTCGGGGCGCTTGCGCACCGCGAGCACGTCGAGGGCCGGGTTGTCGTAAGGGCCGCTGAAGGTGATGATGGCGCGTTCGATGGCGAGCTTCTGTCCGTAGGCCGCGTAGTCGCCTTCGACGGCGCGGATGGTGCCGTTCACGCGCGGGGCGCCGGCGCCGACCTTGCGCACGCGGACGTTGCCGGCCAGGGTCGCGTCGATGCCCAGGCCCCTCAGCTTGAATTCCTCGCCCAGGTCGGCGCGCAGGTCGATGGTGAGCGGCAGCTCTTCCTTCTTGTTCGAGGCCACCGGCTTGGCGCCGCCCTGGCCCAGCACGATCACGTCGTCCGACATGGTCGGGCGGCCCTGGGGCGCGAATTCGATCAGGGCGCGGTCGGCGCGCACATTGCCCTCGAGGGCGAAGCGTTCGCTGTCGCGTACCAGCGAGGCCTTGCCGCTCAGGACCACAGTGCGGTCGGGGCGCGACAGGGCCTCCAGCTTGTCGAGCGTGAGGCGCAGGTCGGCCGCGGCCAGGCCGCTGGAGAAGCGCAGCGAGCCGTCGGCCGAGGCGCTGCCCTGGCGGCCCTGGAAGTACAGGCGTTGCAGGTTCAGCTGGTCGCCGGCGAGGCTGGCGCGCAGCTCGCCGTTCTGCAGGCGCACGCCCTGTTCGGGCCAGCGCACGGCGAGGCGGTCGCCCTGTACGCTGCCGTCCAGGCGCGGCGTGCCGATGGTGCCGGAGCCGGTGAGGGCCAGGCGCAGCGCACCGTCCAGTTCCAGGCCGGACTGGCCGGCGAAGGAGGCCAGCCAGGCGATCGATCCCATATTGGCGTTGGCCGTCATGCGCATCGGGCTGTCGCGGTCCAGGCGTCCCTGCAGCAGCTGGGCCGTGCCGTCGACGTTCGCGGTGCCGGTGCGGGCGCCGTCGAGCGCGACCTTCACGCGCAGGGCGCCGCCGGTGACGTCGGCGCGCGCGTCCAGCGTGCGCAGGCCGAGCGGCACCGGGCTGTCGCCGCCGGCGATCACGTCGCCCTTTTCGCGGAAGACGTGGACCATGCCGTCCAGCGCCGGCGCGCCGCCGGTTGCTGTGGCCGTGCGCAGGTCGAGCGCCCACTGGGCGCCAAGCAGCAGGTCGCCGCGCGCATTGTCGCGGATGGCGGGCGAGAACTGGGCCAGATAGGTGAGCGGCACGTTGTCCGCATGGCCGCGGCTGGCCCAGCGCGGGCCGTTCTTGACCAGCGAGTCGACCGTGATGCTGCCGGCGGGCAGGCGCACCACGGCGCCATTGAAGGCGATGCGCTCCGGCTTCGCCAGGCCCATCACGCCGCTGCCCTTGGCGCCCGCGATGGTGAGCGGCACCGGCGCCTGCAGCGCTAATGCATAGCGGCCGCGGTTCTGCAGGGCGGCGAGGGTGCCGCTCCAGGTGTCGCCTTTGAGGCCGCCGCGCACCTCGACGTTGGCATCGAAAGCGTCGCCGACGGCGGCCGCCCGCAGGGTATGCGCGCCGCGCGTGCCGTCGGTCTTCAGGCTGGCGGAAGCGACGCGGGTTTCTCCGCTCACGTAGTCCAGCATCTGGATATCGGTGGCGATCGCATCACGCGCGCCGCGGCCGGAGCCGATGTTGGCGTTGGCGCGCAGCGAGCGGATGTTGTGCGTGCCCATCAGGCGCAGGTTCTGTCCTTCGAGGCTTGCCGTGAGCGAAGGCGTGTCCATGGTGCCGGACAAGGTACCCTGGCCGCGCAGCAGGCCGCCGTAGTCCTGGCCCAGCGCCGCCAGCTGCGGCGCGTCGATGCGCCAGGCCAGCTGGTCGCTGCCCGCCCCGAAGCTGCCCTTGGCGGCGACCAGGTTGGCGCCCACGTGCAGGTCGACGTCGGCGTTGGACACGTGGCGGCGGTCGGCCGTGAGTTTTGCATGGCCCCACAGCGGGGAATTGGACAGGGTCGAATCCTGCACGCGCAAGTCCAGCGCGCCGCGCCAGTCCGCGCCGCTGCGGCCGCTCGCGTCAAATGCCCCGTTGATCGAACCCGCGAGCGGCGAGCCAAAGGCGGCCGGGTTGAAGCGCTGCGCCGTGCCGCTCACCTTGGCTTCGACGAAGCGGGCGCCTTCGCTGCCGGCCAGCCAGGCTTCGCCGCTGGCGCGCAGGCTGCCGTTGGCGTTCTTGCGCTGGGCGGCGACCCAGCCCAGGTTGTCGGCATTGACCTCGAAGGTGGTGCGTGGGGCTTCCATGGTGCCCGTGGCGACGCCGCTGGCGACTACCGCACCATACAGGTCGCTGCGCGCGGCCGAGAGCTGGCGGCCGTCGAGGCGCCAGTTCAGGCGGTCGCCCGCGCCGCCGAAAGCGCCCTTGAGCGCGGCCGTGTTCTGGCCCAGGGCCAGCTTGGCGTCGATGCCGCTGATGCGTTTCGCGTCGGCGTGCAGCTTGCCTTCGCCGGACAAGGCCTGGTCGAACAGGCGGCTGCGGCGCACGGCGAAGTCGGCGTCCACGCGCCAGGCGGGAGCCAGCGCGCCGGCCACGTTGACACTGGCGTTGATGTCGGCCTGGGGGAAGTCGCCGAAGTTGGCCGGGTTGAAGCGGCTCGCCGTGGCGCTGGCCTTGAAGGCTTTGTCGTCCAGCAGGTTCATGTTGCCGGTGACGTCGACACGGCTGCCGCCGGAGGACAAGCGCGCTTCGCGCACCGTCACCACGTTCTTTTCCAGCGTCGCAAGGGCCGTCAGGCGCAGGGCCTTGTCGGCCAGGTTGGCCTGCAGGGTCTGGACGTTGGCGGCATTGCTCACCTGGATGTCGCCGCGGATCGCGGTGGGCTTCATCGTGGAATAGATGCCCTTCAGGTCGAAACGGTCAGTGTGCAGGGCGAAGCGCGCGGTGCCGATGCCTTCCTCGTCCGCCCCCCTTTGCACGCCGCCAGTGCCGGTGAAGCGGCCGGCGGCGCCGAAGTCCATCAGCACATCGGACACCTGCAGGGCGTCCAGGCTTCCGCCCAGCTGGCCGCGCATGCTGCGCAGCGGCAGGCGCTGCTGGTCGATGGTGCCTTCCGGGCCATCGTTCGTGATGTCGACGCGGCCGCTGATATTGCGCTTCGCGTCCAGCTTGCCGGCGATGGCGAAGGTGAGGTCCGCCGTCGGCAGCGAAGGATTGAAGAAGCCCGGGTCGACGTTGCGGCCGTTGATGCGCATCTCGCGCAGCGGGATATCGGCATAGGGCGAGAGCACGAAGCGGGCGTCGCCAATGGCGCGTCCGGCCTGGCCGTTGGCGTCCACCAGCGTGGTCTCCAGGTCGCCGCCGACTTTCAGGCGCAGCTGGGCCGCGCGCGCGCCCGCTTTCGCCTTCGACTGCGTCAGGCTGGCCGTGGCATCGAGCTTGAAGGGGCGCTGGGCGCCGATGCTGCCGTTTGCCGCCACATCGCCCCAGGGCGTCACGGCGGCGGCGTCGCGCACTTCCCAGCGCTGCTTGTTGCCCTCCAGGCGCAGGCGGATATTGTCGATGCGCGTTTCCGCGCCCTTGGACACGAACACGGCCTGGTTCAGGCGCGCATCGTCGATCGAGACCGGGAAGGGCGGCGCCAGCTTCACGGGCATGGTGCTCTTTTCCTCGGACTCCTTGAGCGTCTCGACGCGCAGGCTGGCCGCGTGCAGCTCGTCGACCAGGATGCCGCGCGAGACGATCTGCGCGGGCGACCAGCGCAGGTCGACCGTGTTGGCGACGATGAGCTGCTCGTCGGTGCGCCAGACGATGCGGTCGATGTGCATGGCGCCGTACAGCGATCCGCGCACGCCCGTCAGCGTGAGCTTGCCGCCGGTGGAGGCCGCGACCTTCTGCGCGATCATCTGCAGCGTGGTCTCGCGGCCCAGGTACCAGAGCGTGCCGCCGACGATCACGCCGGTCACGACGACGCCGATGGCGACGCGGCGCGGCCAGCGGCGTGGTTTCGCCGCGGGCTCCGTGGTCGGCGGGGGTGTGTCGTTCGTATCCATCAGAAGGTGAATCCCAGGGAGAAGTGCAGGCGCGCCTTTTTGACGGCGTGGCCGTAGGCCAGGTCGACGTTGATCGGGCCGACCGGGCTGCGCCAGCGCGCGCCCACGCCGAAGCCGGACTTCGGTTTCAGGTCGCCCACCTTGTCGGCGGCGTTGCCGGCGTCGTAGAAGAAGGCCACGCCCCAGGGTGGGCGGAACCAGTACTGGTATTCGGCGCTTGCGGTGATCATGTACTTGCCGCCGACGATGGCGCCGTTCTCGCGCACGCCCAGCTCGCGGTAGCCGTAGCCGCGCACCGACTGGTCGCCGCCCGCGCGGAACAGGAAGGTGGAGGGCACGCCCAGCTTTTCCTTGGCCGCCACGCCGCCGAATTCGCCGCGCAGCACCAGGGTGCCAGATTCGCCCAGCGGCTTGAACATCTGGCCGCGCAGGTAGAGGCGCAGGAATTTTTCGTCGGTCAGGATCGGCAGCAGCGCGCCGCCCAGCTGGCCCTGCAGCACATAGCCATTGGTCGGCTGGATCAGGCTGTCCAGGCGGCGCTTGGTGATGCTGTAGGTGAGCGGCAGGCTGCGCGTGGTCGTCGGCTCCTTCGGCGGCACTTCGCGCTTCTCGACCAGGGCCTCGAGGGTCAGGCTGCGCTCGAGCAGGGGCGTGCCCCACTGGCGGCGCGCGGCCACGGTGGCCAGGGTCGTGATCTCGCCGCGCACGTCGTTGCGCTCGACGCCGGCGCCGACGCTGTCGTTGTAGCCCTTGGGCGTGGTCGGCCAATAAAAATCGACGCGCGCGGTCTGGCGCTTCTGTTCGTAGATGACGTCGCTCTTCATGCGCTTGCCGAAAACGTTCAGGTCGTCGTAACTGGCCTGGGCGCGCCCGCCGGTGTCGGTCGAGAAGCCCAAGCCGACCTCGACGTTCTTGCGCTTGTTCTCGGTGACCCGCACCAGCACCGGCAACACGGTGGGGCCGGTGGACGGCTCCACCGTGGTGGGGTCGCCGTCGGCATCCTTGTCGCCGTCCTTCAGGTCCTGGATCTCGGCGTTGAGCACGGCGCGCATGTCGGCGCTGACTTCCACGCTGCTGAAGTAGCCGGTGTCCTGCAGGCGCGATTGCAGGGCCTGCAGCGCGGCCTCGCTGTATTCGTCGCCCGGCTTGATGCGGTTGAGATTCGTGATGACCTCGCGCGGATAGCGCTTCAGGCCGCGGATGCGCAGCTCGCCGAAGCGCATCTCGGGGCCGCTGTCGATCACGACGTGGAGCAGGGCGCGGCGTTCGTCGGGGTCGACGGTGGCGCTGGTCTCGACCAGGCGGGCGCGCGGGAAGCGCCGCTGCGCCACGTCGCGCAGCAGCTCGCGCTTGGCGGCTTCCCAGTCGGCTTGCCGGAAACGCGCGCCCACCGGCAGCTGCCAGCGCTGGCGCAGGGCGGCCGCATCGAAGGGCGCCGCGCCTTCGTCGAGCGGGGCGAAGCCCTGTAGCACCAGGTCGACGTCGCCGACCACGGTCGGCTCGCCCGGATCGACGATCACGCGCGCCACCGGGCGGCTGCCGCTGGTATCGAGGCCGGCGGAGATCTTGGGCGAGTAATAGCCTTCGGTGGCGATGAAGGTCTTGGCCTGGGCCGGGGCTTCCTTGACCAGGCGCTGCAACTGCTCCATGTCGACGCGTGGGTTGCCGCGCCAGCGCATCAGGTCGAGGTTTTCTTCCAGCATGTTTTCCAGCTGGCGGGGCGCGTCGATGCGGACCTGGTAGTCGATGCCCTGGGCGTGCAATGCGGTCGCAAAGAGCAAAGCGCCTATCCCCATCAAGAGACGGGAAAGGGGCAGCAGGCGGCAGGGGATCGATCTGACAGGAAACATGGCACTCCGACGAAGAATTTCATGGCAATCTTAACGGATTGGCAAAAACGGCGACGGACTGCTGAGTCTTGCGTGCGCCACTGGCGCTGCACGATTGACCCGGTTTTATGCCAGAATGCGCGGTTCTCCTGTCCACCTTTCGGAACACGATCATGCAATCGCAAGACACCGCACTCGTCCTCTTCAGTGGAGGCCAAGACTCCACCACCTGCCTGGCCTGGGCATTGGAGCGCTATGCGCGCGTGGAGACCATCGGCTTCGACTATGGCCAGCGCCATGCGATCGAGCTGGAAGTGCGGCCAAGCGTGCTGTCGAAGATGCGTGCGCTGAACCCCGAATGGGATGCGCGCCTGGGCGAAGACCACATGATCGACCTGGGCCTGATCTCGAAGATCTCGGATACGGCCCTGACCAGCAACGTGGCCATCGCGATGCAGGAGAACGGCCTGCCGAACACCTTCGTCCCGGGCCGCAACCTGCTGTTCATGACGGTGGCGGCGACCGTGGCCTACCGCCGCGGCCTGAACGTGCTGGTGGGCGGCATGTGCGAGACCGATTTCTCGGGCTACCCGGACTGCCGCGACGACACCATGAAGGCGCTGCAGGTGGCCCTGAATCTCGGCATGGCGACGCGCCTGAAGGTCGAGACGCCCCTGATGTGGATCGACAAGGCCCAGACCTGGCAGCTGGCCGAGGATTGCGGCGGCTCGGCGCTGGTCGACTTGATCCGCTTCGACACCCACACCTGCTACCTGGGCGAGCGCGGTGCGGCCCACGCCTGGGGCCATGGCTGCGGCACCTGCCCGGCCTGCGCGCTGCGGGCGCGTGGCTACGAGCACTACGTGGCGGGCAAGGCCGCCTGACCGGATGTTGTAGGGTGGACGGGTCTCCCGTCCGCGCGTTCAGCTACATCATGATTTGCCACAGCGCATCCGGGAGTTGAATGCGCGGTCGGCGAAGCGTGTTCCGGTCCACTGGACCGGAACACCCCTACGGCAGCTTCGCCACCACCTTGATCTCGAACTGGAAGCCATACAGCCAGGTCACCCCGACCGCGGTCACATTGGGGTAGGGCGCCTCGCCCCAGAACTCCTGCGCCACACCCCAGATCTGCTCGAAGCGCTGTTCCGGGTCGACGATGAAGACCGTCACGTCGACCACGTCGGCGAAGCTGCAGCCGGCCGCGCCGAGCACCGCGTTCAGGTTCTGAAAGGCGCGCCGCACCTGGGCGTCCAACTCCGGCTCGGGCGAACCATCCTCGCGGCTGCCGACCTGGCCCGAGACGAACAGGAAGCCGCCGGACTTCACCGCCGGCGAATAGCGGTTCTTTTCATAGAGGGCCTGGCGGCCGGCCGGGAAGACTACTTCACGTACTGTCATCGCATTTCTCCTTGTTTGAGGTCAGGAGAATGGTAGTCTTCCGGATTGTGCGGATAAACAGACAATTCACGTCAGGACTGTTTGCGTAATCCAAATAATTCAGGAGGCAGGATGGACAGGTTCGATGCCATGCGGGCGTTCGTGCGGGTGGTGGAGGCGGGCAGTTTCACCAGGGCGGCAGAGACCCTGCACATGAGCCGCACCAGCGTCACCCAGCTGGTGCAGCAGCTGGAAAGCCACCTGCGCGTGAAGCTGCTCAACCGCACCACGCGCAAGGTCAACGTCACCGAGGACGGCGCCGTCTACTACGAGCGCGTGGCGCGCCTGCTGTCGGAACTCGAGGACGTCGAGGTCGGCCTGCCCGGCAACGCGGCCACCCCGCGCGGCCAGCTGCGCGTCGACGTGCCCAGCCCCTTCGCCAATATGGTGCTGGTGCCGGCCCTGCCGGCCTTCCACGCGCAATACCCGGAAATCCAGTTCGAGATGGGCGCCAGCGACCGCAAGGTCGACCTGATCGGCGAGAACGTCGACTGCGTCGTGCGCGGCGGCGAGATCCTCGATGGTTCGCTGGTGGCGCGCCGCGTCGGCGAGTTGCGCCTGGGCGTGTATGCGGCGCCCGCCTATCTCGCGCGCGCAGGCACGCCCGCCCACCCGGCCGAGCTGATCGACTCGCACCATCGCATCGTCCGGTTTCGCTGGAACAGAAGCGGCGGCTTCCCCTACGCCATGCACCGCGGCGACGAGACGGCCAGGGTCGGCGGCACGCACATCCTGTCGATCGACGACGGCAACGCCTACCTCACCGCCGGCCTGGCGGGCCTGGGCGTGCTGTGGCTGCCCGATTACATGGCGCGCGAACACGCGCTGGCGGGCCGCCTGGTGCCGCTGTTCGCCGACTGGCGCATCGACCCGATGCCGCTGCACATTGCGTACCCGCCGAACCGCCACATGAGCCGCAAGCTGCGCGTCTTCATCGACTGGGTGAGCGCGCTGATGGCGCAGCATGCGCCGCCGCCAGGCTAGGCCTGCACGCCTTCCAGCAGCAGCAGCACCGCATTGCGGCCACACCTGGGTGCCCGGCCACACCTGGGTGTCAGGTCTGACATTCAGACACGAGCTCAGCCGTTTACGCCGTCACAGAAGAGCTCGTGTCCGAATGTCAGACCTGACACCGAGGGGTGCATCGACTGGGTGAGCGCGCTGATGGCGCAGCATGCGCCGCTGCCTGACTAGGCCTGGACGCCTTCGAGCAGGGGCAGCACCGCCTCGTGCTCGAGCGGTTTGCTGAACAGGAAGCCCTGGTACTCGTCGCAGGCCATCCCGCGCAGGACCGCGAGCTGGGTGTCCGTCTCCACCCCCTCGGCCACCACTTTCAGCTTCAGTCCGCGCGCCAGGTTGACGATCGAGAGCGCGATCGCGGCGCTGTCCTCGTCGCGCCCGAGGTCGCGCACGAAGGCGCGGTCCACCTTCAGGCGCGACAGGGGAAAGCGCTTCAGGTAGGCCAGGCTGGAGTAGCCAGTGCCGAAGTCGTCGATCGCCAGGTCGACGCCGAGGGCGCGGATGTCGTGCATCAGGACGTCAACTTCTTCTTCGCGGCTCATCAGGGCGGATTCGGTGATTTCCAGTTCGAGGCAGCCGCGTTCGATCCGGTACCTGTCCAGGCAGCGCCGCACCGTGTCGAGCAGCGACTTCTGGTACAGCTGGCGCGGCGACAGGTTGACCGCCACCCTGACCGGCCGGCCCAGGCGCGTGTTCCACTCGCCCATCTGGCGGCAGGCTTCCTCCAGCGCCCAGGCGCCGATCGGGATGATCAGGCCGGTGCGTTCGGCGATCGGGATGAACTCGACCGGCGACACGGCGCCCAGTTCCGGGCTGGTCCAGCGCAGCAGGGCCTCGAAGCCGACCACCCGCTGGTCCTGCACGGTGACCTTGGGCTGGTAGACCAGGCGCAGCTCGCCGCGTTCCAGCGCGCGGCGCAGATGGGCCTCGATGGTCAGGCGGCGGCCGAGTTCCGTGTGCGCGCTGGCCGAAAAGAAGCGCACGGCCTGCTCGAGCTCGATGCCGGCGCCGCTGGCCGCGCCCTGGGCGTTGCGGTGCAGTTCGTCCGCGCTCTGTCCGTCGTGCGGGAACAGCGCCAGGCCCAGCCGCGGTCCGAGGTAGAAATCGCGTCCGTCGAGCCGCAGCGGGCCGGACATGAGGGCATGCAGCCCGGTGGCGAAACGCTCCACCGCCTGGAGGCCGCCGGCGGCATCGCGCATGACGGCGAATTCCGCGCCGCGCACATGCGCGGCCACGGCCGTGTCGCCGCAGGCTTCGCGCAGCAGCTCGGCGACCTGGCGCAGGGCGCGGTTGCCGGCCTCGTGGCCGAGCAGGTCGACGATCTCGTGCAGGCGGTCGAGCACCAGCGTGACGACCGCCAGTTCGCGTCCGGCCGCTTGCGCGATCCGCGCTTCCAGCAGGCGCCAGAACTGAAGCTGGTTCGGCAGGGCCGTCACCGGGTCGAATTCGGCGAGCCAGGCCAGGCGGGCTTCGGCCCGTTCGCGCTCGGTGATGTCGGTCAGCACATTCACCAGGTGGGCCTTGCCGTCCTCGCTGGCGAGGCGGCTGGTCAGCTGGATCACGGTGCGGGCTTCGCCGCTGCCGTCGCGCACCGAACCGGCCGCGTCCAGGCTGGACCCCTGGGCCAGCACCTGTTCGTAGCGGCGCTCGCGGTCGCTGTCGGCGCCATCGAACACCGCGCGCTCCTCCAGGCCGGGCAGGGTGTCGCGTGGACGGCCCACCAGGCGGGCGAAGGCATCGTTGGCCAGCACGATGCGGCGCGCGCTGTCGAGCACCCAGACCGGGGCGCCGATCGCGTTGACGATCGAGGACAGGTAGTCGAAACGCTTGGCCAGCCTGGCCTCGCTGGCCGACACCATGTCGACCAGGCGGTACTGGCGGCGCGTGTCGCGGGCCACGCGCCAGGCCAGCAAGACCAGCACGGCCGACAGAAGCAGGTAGAAGGCCAGGGCCGTCCACAGGCGCCCGAACCAGCCCGCCAGGGCGACCTCGCGCTTCATGCCGGTGATGATGACCAGGTCGGCGCCCTCGACCACGTCGTAGCCGTACAGGCCGGCGGAACCGTCGATCGGACTGTGCGCCTGGAAGGCGCCGCGGCTGGCGCGCGGCAGCTGCTCGCGAAACAGCGGCGTGTCGAGGAAGGAGCGGCCGATCCCGGCCGGATAGCTGGGCCCGCGCACCAGCATGGTGCCGTCGCGGTGCAGCAGGGTGACCGATCCGCCGGGCCCGAGTTCGACCAGGTTGTAGAGGCGTTCGAAGCGCCGCGAATCGACCTGGGCCACCACGGTGCCGGCCAGGCGGCCGGCACGGTCGCGCACCGGATGCATGCAGTTCAGGACCGCGCGGCCGGTGACGCGGTCGATGTCCGAGACCGTGATCCGGCGTGTGGTCACGCCGGTGGGCGGCGCCGGAAAACTGGGCATGTCCAGGCTGCTGGTGCCCGGGGTGACGCTTCCGACCAGCCGGCCGGCGGCATCGAAGAGCACGAGGCGCAGCAGATAGGGATGGGCCGCATGTCCCTGCGTATCGTCGAGCGTCGTGGACTGCGCCGTTGCCGGACGCGCCAGCAGCATGCGCGCCGCGGCCTGCGATGCGTCCTCGATGGCCTGGGACACGCCGGCCGTTTGCGCCGCGAAGGCGACCGCCACGTTGCGCAGCGTGACCTGTTGTTCGCGCAGCGCATCCTGGTAGCTGGCGAACAGCATCGCGGCCGTCACGAAGCCGAGGGCGGCGATCAGCCCGGCAGTCACGATCGCCAGGCGGGCCGGCGAATACGGGCGCTTCGGTTTCAGGTCGGAAGAGGGGAAGGCTCGCATGTGCGCCATATCGGTTGAAGAACCATGACCCGATTCTACAGGGCAGTCCCGCAAGCGCAGCGCAAAGTAAATACGGCCGGGGGAGGCCCGGCCGTTCTGTGGGAGGAGAGCGGTCTCAGGCCGCGGACTGCACGCCGGGTTTCAGTTCGCGCTGGCGGCGCGAGCGGGACACCATGTACCAGACGATCGCGATCGGGATCAGGAGCGGCAGCAGCAGCGGCGAGATCGCCAGCAGCACCGCACCTGCCGCGAAGCCCAGCGCGCCGATCACGATCACGCCCACGCCGGCGAAGACCACGGCCAGCACCAGGCCCACGAACAGCATCACCACCGTGGCGATCACCGCGCCGCCGCCGGCGAAGACGAGACCGACCAGCCATCCGAGCGGCCCGCCGATTTCTTCGCCATCGATGTTCACCGTCATGAAGTCGGCGGTCTCGGTGAAGATGTTCAGCAGCAGCACGGCAAACAGGAACAGGATGATGATTTTTACGGTCGTTTTCATGGCGGTCCTCGTCGGTTGGGTCTTCAATATGCTTTCGCGATGGTTGAAGATTAGGCGTACGCGTCTCTACGCTCCACGGGATTGCGACAGGCTGCATTTTTCGGGCGCCGAGATGTTCCGGCGAGCGATAAAGAGGGGAAACCCGGCGTGCAAAACGTGACGCTTTGGCATTGCTTTCGCGCCAAGGGCTCCTATACTGACAGCCTGCTCTGTTACAGGGGGACCCATGCATCTGTTCATCGACAAAATGGGGGACCATGTTCTGCATCCCGCAGCAGCCAACAGCGGTCCCAAAGGCCCACCATCGGCGCCACCTGCCATCCCGCCGATCATCATCAATCCTTTCAATCGGGAGCTGCCGTCTCCCCGAGGCGACCCGCATCCGACACCGGTGCGTCCGCCGATACGTCCACCATCCGGGCCCGGCTGGCGCTGCCCGAGAATTGCCTGATAAAAACGGCGAATCACGCTTCTTCCTGTGGTCGGTTTCCTCTATGATCTGTGCTTTGAAGCACGAGGAAACACGACCATGAACGACCATACCGAACACGACGACGCCGGCGACGAAGAAGCGCTGGTGCAGGAGCCGCGCTTGTGGCAAGGCAACGGCTGGACCGCGCGCGTGATCAAGAACGACGACGACGAAGGCTGGGCCGTCGCCATGTACAAGGATGGCGAACGGGAGCCCGCCCTGGTCGGTCCCTGGACCATGGGACGCGACAAGAAGAATCCCAAGCCGCTCGACGTCAATGCCTTCAACACCCTGATCAAGACCGCGTCGGAAGTCATCCGCCGCCACGAGCAGCACCTGCACGCGATCCTGCACAAGAACACCACCATTTCGACCGAGCAAGGCGAGCTGAAGGTCACGCTCGACATCGTGCCGGACGACGACGACCCCTACGCCATCCTGGCCGCCACGGACGAGATGGGCGAGCAGGTGGCCAAGGTGCGCGTATCCGCAGGTTTCAAGCTGAGCCCGGCGTCGGCCCATGCCTGGGCCGAAAGCGGTTTCCGCGCGCCGCGTTCCTGAGCCGCCACAGCAGCCGCAGATAGCACTTCGGTCGGCGGGCGCGAACTGTTAATATTTCCCCGTTGCATTAAATACTATTGGGGAAGCAATGGAACGTCTCGACCGGCTGGAAGCGGTCCAGTCGATGCTGCTCGAAATCGGCGAGCTCTCGACCACCTGCAGCGACATCGTCGACTTCATCGGCGCGGTGCACCGCGCGCTCGGCCGCATCATGTATGCGGCCAACTTCTATGTGGCCTTGTGCGACCGCGAGGACGGGACGATCTGGTTTCCCTATTTCGTCGACGCAGCCGACGACGAGGTGCCGATCCTGAACCAGCGGGTGCCGCTTGCCTCGCCGGAGAAATCGCCGACCGCCTGGGTGGTGGTGAACAAGCGCCGCCTGTTGATCACTGCCGATGAATTTGCGCGCGCCGGTGCGCAGTGGGGCCATGGCAGCGCGGCCGAGCACTGGATGGGCGCGCCGCTGCTCGACCGCCACCAGCACGCGCTGGGCGCGATAGTGATCCAGAGCTATACGAAAGGCGTCACCTACAACGAGGAAGACCAGGCCCTGTTCTCGCAGATCGCCAACCACGTCTCGAACGCGCTGCAGGGCCTGCAGAGTGTCGACCGCCTCGAGCGCGCCGTGCAGGAACGTACCGCCGCGCTGGCGCACGAGGTGGCGGAGCGGCGCCGCGCCGAACAGGTGCAGAATGCCCTGTACCAGATTGCCAGCCTGTCCGCACAGGCGCTGGACGCCGAGGTACTGAGCGCCAGCCTGCACCGCATCGTCGGCGAGCTGATGGTGGCCAAAAACTTCCTGATCGGTCTCTATCACGCGGACACCGACGAGATCAGCATTCCCTATTTTGTGGACGAGAAGGATCCGGAGGCGCCGCTCAGGCGTTTTCCTGCCGGGAGAGGCCTATGCTCGTATGTCCTGTCCAGCAAGCAGGCGCAACTTCACGACGCCACGAGTTTCAGTCACCTGGTCGCCAATGGCCTGGTCAAGGAACCGCTCGGGCACCTGGGCATCGCCAGTTGGATGGGCGCGCCGATGCTGGTCCACGAACAGCCCTACGGCGTGCTGGTCGTGCAGAGTTACGACCCGGAGACCATCTATACAAAGGCCGACCTCGACCTGCTCGCCTTCATGGCCAGCCACGTCGCGGTGGCGATCGCGCGCATGCAGGCCGACCGCAAGATCCGCAAGACGAAAGAAGCGCTGGAAGAACAGAACGCGGCGCTCAATGAGGCGCTGACCCGCTTGCAGCTGGCCCAGGCGGAGCTGGTGCGCCAGGAGAAGCTCGCCTCGCTGGGGGGGCTGGTGGCGGGCGTGGCGCACGAGATCAACACGCCGCTGGGCATCTGCGTGACCGCGACCAGCCATCTGGTGCAGGAACTGAAGCTCACGCGCGAAGAACTGGCGGCGGGCGAGATGACCGAGGACAGCCTGAACTCCTTCCTCGACATCGTCGACCAGTCGCTGCGCATCATGACCACCAATACCCAGCGGGCCGCGGCGCTGGTGCGCAGCTTCAAGCAGGTCGCGGTGGACCAGTCCTCCGACGACATCCGCAACTTCAACCTGTGCACCTACCTGAACGAGGTGCTGCTGTCGCTGCAGCCCAAGCTCAAGGGCCGGCCGGTGAAAGTGAACGTGGACTGCCCGAAGGACCTGGTGCTGGACAGCTTCCCTGGGGCGGTCTCGCAGATCGTCACCAATATGGTGGTGAACTCGCTGGTGCACGGCTTCGAGCGCGACCAGGCGGGCAAGATCGACATCAGGGTGAAGGAAGAGGGTGGAGAGGTTGCCTTCGACTACGCCGACGACGGCGCGGGCATGGACCAGGAAGCTTTGGTGAAGCTGTTCGATCCCTTCTTCACTACGAAGCGTGGCAGCGGCGGGAGCGGGCTGGGGGCGCACATCCTGTACAACCTTGTGACGGGGGCGCTGGGTGGGACGGTGCGGGTGGAGAGCGAGCCTGGCAAAGGCTTGAGGTATCACCTGACTTTCCCGCGTTCGCGCAAGAAGTGAAAAGAGGCGCCAAGTTGGCGCCTCTCTTTTTCGTTGGCTTGTAAACGTCATCCCGGCAAAGGCCGGGATGACGTGTCAACGAATAACAATGGAATAAGCAGCGAGGATATGCGCCTTCAGTCAGGCCACTGCTCGTTGATCGCCAGCGCCTTGTCCATGTTCTTGATGAGCAGGTCGACGTAGCGCGGATCCAGGTGGTGCCCCGCCACCTCGCGCAGGTGTTCGGTGACCTTTCCGGCCGGCCAGGCGTCCTTGTAGCAGCGCTTGTGGCTCAGGGCGTCGAACACGTCGGCCACCGCGACGATCCGCGCATACGGGTGGATCGCTTCGCCCTTCAAACCTTGCGGGTAGCCGCTGCCGTCGTACTTCTCGTGGTGCTGGTGGGCGATCACGGCGGCGGCCTTCAGGATCGGGCGCTGGGAACCGTCGAGGATCTGCAGGCCCACGGTGGGGTGCTGCTTCATGATCTCCCACTCTTCCTCGGTCAGCTTGCCGGGTTTCAGCAGCACCGCATCCGGCGTGGCGATCTTGCCGACGTCGTGCATGGGCGCGGCGTGCATCAGGGTCGCCACTTCGTCTTCCGGCATGCCGTCCGCCTGGGCCAGCATGTAGCACACCTGCGACATGCGGCGCACGTGGTTGCCGGCTTCGTAGGAACGCGATTCGACCACGTCGCCCAGGCGCAAGATCAGTTCCGCCTGCGTGTCCGTGATCTCCTGGTTCAGCAGGATGTTGTCGAAGGCGATCGCCACGCCCGAGCAGAACACCTCGAGCAGCTGGGCGTCGATCTCGGCGATCTCGTCCACGCCTTTCAGGACCAGCAGCGAGGCCTTGCCGCTGCTGTTCGGGAAGTAGCCGACATAGGTGTCGCCGTGCAGGCGCGAGATGCGGTTGTGGCGCGCATCGTCGAGCTGGGCCACCAGTTCCGGGCCGATCTCGCCGGCCAGGTCGCCGATCTGGGCCAGCACCTCGTACTGGCTTTCGCCGGTGATCACGCTGGCGCCCTTCAGGCGCAGCAGCATGCTCTGGTCCAGGCGCAGCAGCGCCACCACCTGCTGCAGCAGGCCGTTGGCGAAGTCCTTCAGGTTACGCTGCTGGAAGATGTGGGTCGAGGCGGCGATCACGCGCTCCAGGCCTTCGCGGTAGGTCTGCTGGGCGCGGCGCGCGTCCTCGACCTTCATGATGTCGCGGTAGGCGCGCAGGGCGGCGAAGGTGGTGGTGAACAGCTTGGTGCGATCGAGCTCGGTCTTTTCCTTGTAGTCGTTGATGTCGTAGTCGACGATCACGCGCTCCTCGGGCGCCTGGCCCGGCTGGCCGGTGCGCAGCACGATGCGGGTGAACTGGTTGTCCAGGTCCTGGCGCATCCAGCGCGCCACTTCCAGGCCGCTGTCCTCGTTCTCCATCACCACGTCGAGGAAGACCAGCGCGATGTCTTTTTCCCGCGCCAATACCTCTTTTGCCTCGGCGCCGCTGTAGGCGTGCACGAAGGACAGCGCGCGGCCGTCGAGGCGGAAGCGCGACAGGGTCAGCTTGGTGATGTCATGGATGTCCGGCTCGTCGTCAACGAGCAGCACTTTCCATGGCGCCAGTTTGGGCGTGGCGGATGACAGGAAGGACATACGGGTTCCGTTACCTTGGTTGATTACGTTTCCAACGGCAGGCGGCTGAAAGAAAAAAATAGCCGCAAGTCAAGTTGATTGTAGTACGGCTATTGAGCCTTAACAACAAGCAACATGAAAAGTGTTGGTTAACGATGTCACATTGCCGCAGGCTATGAATTTGGAATAAAGACAATCCGGCAAGAACACCTCAGGTATAGCGTTTCTGGCAGCGTTCGCAGTAGAAGCTGCGCCGGTTCGTGCGGCCCAGGTTGGCCTTGTGGAGGGGGATGTCGCAGCGCGGGCAGATGCGTTTTGCATGCGCCAGCCAGTGCTGCTTGAGGACGTACTGGCGCTTCCATTCCAGGAAATCGAAGCTGTATTGACGCGCTTCGTCCACGAGGAGCCGCAGCTTGGGGGCGGGCAGGGCGCCGACCGTCGACAGCGGATGCACGCGGATCCGGAACAGCACCTCGTTCTTGATGATGTTGCCGACGCCGGAAAAGATGTCCTGGTCCAGCAGGGCGTCGCAGGCCAGCATGGCGGGTTGGGCGCGCAGCTTCTTTCTCGCCTTCTTCGGGTCCCAGCTCTCGGACATGACGTCGGCGCTGAAATCGTAGGCCTCGTATTCGATACGGTCGATTTCCCTGATCGCGCAGGCATAGAGGTTGAGCTCGTCGCCCTTGGCGGACTCGATCGACAGGCGCGGGGTCTTGCCCTCGCGCCGTTCGTTGATGCGGTAGGTGCCGAACAACAGGAAGTGCACGCGCAGCACCAGATCGGGCATCTCGATCAGGAGGTGCTTGCCCCAGGTGCGGATGGCCAGGATGTGCTGCCCATTCAATCGCGCCGGGTCGATGGCGCGCACATTGCCGTCCGCGCGGACGATATCCTGGCCGACGAAATCCGTCACCAGTTCCTTAAGGATATAAAGTGAAGGTCCTTCGGGCATGTGGCTCTCCTTCACGCCATTGTCGACCTCGGCCGCAAAATACCCTGTGCGGGACCTAACATTTGGATACAAAACTTGGACAAACGGGGGACTGGAAAGCTAGCGCAAAGAGCGTATATTCAGTCCAGATACATACGGAACATAGAAAGGAACCGCCATGTCATCCGTGATCGGCAACACGGCCCTCGCGGCCATCCTTGCACTGGGAGCCGGCGCCGCTTCGGCAGGCATAAGCGTCAACTTCGTTGCCCCCGAAAAATTTTCGGATCTGCCTGTCGACCGCTGGGAGCGCGAAGAGGTGCTGCGCGACCTGACGAGCCACTTCGACATGCTGGGCAAGCAGCTTCCCGCCGGACAGGATCTGCTGATCGAGATCACCGACATCGATCTGGTCGGCCGCGGCTACCCTGCGCACAGCGTACGCGAAACGCGCCTGGCCCGGGACGTGTCCGAGTGGCCAAGCATCTCGCTCCGTTACACCGTCAGCGCCAACGGGCAGGTGCTCAGCAGCGGCGCAGAGCAGCTCAAGGACATGGAATTCTACGCGCGCCGGAATGTGCGTCCGGAACATGGCAGGTTGCGTTACGAAAAACGCATGATCAATGAGTGGTTCGAGAAGACCATCCTGCAGAGGTCGCCCGACTGAATCAGGAAATGGTGACGGATCGAAGACTGGAAGGGAAAACGATGAAATCCTCTATTGGCAAGGCGGCCTTCGCGGCCGTGCTCGCGCTGGGTAGCGCCGGCGCCGCCTCGGCGGGCGTGACCGTCAATTATGTGCAATCCGACAAGTTTTCGGACCTGCCCTTTACCCCTTGGGAGCGTGAAGAGGTGTTGCGTACCCTGGCCGACCACTTCGCCAAGTTGGGCAAGGAATTGCCTGCCGGGCAGGAGCTGACCGTCGAGATCACCGACATCGACCTGGCCGGCCGCGAATACCCGAACCGCCGTTCCGGCGGCGACCTGCGCGTGCTGCAAGGTACTGCCGACTGGCCGCGCATCGAGCTGAACTACAGTCTGAGCGCCAACGGCCAGGTTGTCGACAGCGGCAAGGTCCGTCTGGCGGACATGAGCTACATGAGCCGTCCGGTGCGCGGCTTTGATTCCGACAGCTTGCGCTATGAAAAGCGCATGATCGACGAATGGTTCAACAAGACCATCCTGCAGAAGAAACCCGGCTGATCCGGCAGCGGAAAAAGACAATGGCGCCTGTCGAGGCGCCATTTTTTTTGGGAATGCAGGTTTACTGGGCGGCCTTCTTCTCGAGCCGGGACCGGGCGATGGAGACCGGATCCTTCACCGTGTAGTCCGATGGCACGGTGAACAGTGCGGCGGCCGGTTCTTCGCGCTTCAGCTCTTCCAGGCGCAGCACGCTGTCGCCGGCGCGCGGGTCGCTGCGCTTCTGGTAGACCACGACCTGCAGCTCGGGCGAGGTCCAGGTCTCGGTGCTGACCACGATCGGAAGGCGGTTGCCGATCTCGCCGGCCGGGATCTCGTAGCTGCGCTCGGTTCCGCTCGCCTTCACGCCATTGAATTCGCGGGTGCCGAGGTCGCGGGTCTCGGTCTTGCGCTTGTTGAGCGCGCTCTCCAGCGCCGGTCCGAGCTGGGCGCCGAGCATGGGGCCGGCGCCGACCTGGGCGATGCGGATGTTGACGTCCTTGTGCTCCTTGTCGGCGGGGCCGCGGCGCTCGACCTGCTTGATGATCACGCGCTCGCCATCGCCCAGCTTGCCTTCCTTGCGCAGCTCTTCGATCCGGATGCGCGCCTGCTCGCCGGCGACACGGGCATGGGCATGGGCCGCCCGCGCCGCGGCGGCCGCCACGCGCGCTTCTCCGGCTGCGGCACGGGCCTGTTCACGGGCGGCGATGGCGGAGACGTTCGGTGTGGTGATCTTCGTCGCGCTCTTGTCGCGCGGACGCAGGATATAGCGCACGCCTTCGACGGGGTCGTTGATCAGCACGCTGCGCACCTCGCCGTCGGCGCCGCGCGTCTCGGTGCGGGTACGGCCCGCACTGTCACGGTAGCTCATCGAGCTGCTCTTGTTGACGATCTGGTTGCCGTCGCCGAGGGTCTGGGTGCGCTCGGACACCAGCTCGGCGCTGTAGGGGGCATTCTTGACCAGCTTGCCCGGGCCCAGGTGCAGGACGGTGGCGTTGCCGTCGAGGCTGAGCGCGTGTTCGAGCTGCAGCCCGATGCCGTCGGTGCTGCGGGTCACGATGCGCTGCACCTGCTCTTCGATCTCGAATTCTTCGGCGAGGGCCGGCGCGAAGGCGCAGGCCAGCAGTGCTGCAATCAGGATCTTCTTGGTCGTCATGGCTTCCTCTGGTGGTTGATCGGCTTGTCGATGGAGTCAATTCCTTGCGCTGAGCCGCACGGCCAGCGGCTGGCCGTCGGCGGCGACCAGCATCTCGGCGCGCACGGTGTCGGCCGCGTTGTCGGGGCTGACCGGCACGCCCAGCGGGGCCAGGACCGTGCGCGGCACCTCGGCCTCGACCAGGCGGGCGCCCGGCTCGGCCTCGATCCGTTCGAGCGAGTCTAGGGCGACGAAGGCGGCGCCGCCGTCGATGCCGATGAGCGGCGGGCCGCCTACGCTGACGCTCTGGTGCGGCGACAGGGCCAGCAGCACGGCCATCGCCGTCAGCGAGCACAGCGCGCCGGCCGCGCCCCACTGGGGCAGGGTCAGGAAGCCGTACCAGGGGCGCTTCGGGCGAAACTGGCGCTGGAAGGCCTGCATCAGCTCCTTCTCGACGCAGCGTGGCGTGTCCAGCGTGTCCAGCTCCTCGCGCAGCTGCTTGAGACGGGGCGCGAGCAGCGCCTCTGTGTCCTTGGTGTCCATTCGATCTACTCCTTCAATTCGTGAGGCACGGCGGCCGCGCCGCAGGGGCATGCGCCTGCAGGCGCCTGGCCAGGGCAGCGCGGCCGCGCGACAGGCGCGAGCGCACGGTGCCGATGTCGACCTGGCAGACCGTGGCGATCTCCAGGTAGGACAGCTCATGCAGTTCATACAGAATGACCACGTCGCGGTAGTGCGGGGCCAGCTGCGCCAGTGCGCGCCGCACCTCCTCGGCCGCTTCAATGCCCAGCAGGCGCACCAGCGGCTCGGCGCCCTCGCAGGGCAGCTCCGCCTCCACCTCGCCGTCCTCGTCGCCGGGTTCCGGCAGGGCCACGTGGCGCCCGCGGCCTTCCTCGGCCTTCAGGATGAGATTGCGCGCCACGCCGAACAGGAAGTGCTGCAGCTGCCCGCGCAAGGCGTCGAACTGGAAGCGCCCGGTAAGCAGGCCCATGAATGCTTCCTGCACCACGTCCGCCGCCGTATCGGCCGAGCCGCAGCGCATCAGGGCGTAGCGGTACAGCGGGCCCTGGTGGCGCCGGTAGAGCGCCGTGAAGGCGTCGGCGCGCCCGGCATGTACCTGGCGCAGCAGTTCGGCATCAAGAGTCTCGTGAGTGGTCATGGTCGTCATCTTTACCTGTATTCCGGTAATCGATGCGAAAAGTTCCAGGAATTTTCGAAGCACACCACAGGTGGGGGAAGTGCTCGCGCATGGGTGCCCGCCGGGACCGAAGCTTTCTATAATTTCTGACCGTAGAAAATCAACCACATCCGATCATGACCATCCTTCGCCAGACCATCGCCATCCTTTCCCTTTCGCTATGCGCCAGCGCTCATGCGGGCACGCCGGACGACCACTTCGTCCTGAGCCCCGCCCTGATCCAGAAGGTCAAGGCCGCCAACGCGGCGCTGGAAAAGGCCAATCTGCCCGAGCAGACCGAGGAGGAAGAAAAGGAAGACGACAAGTACCGCAAGAACGGCGAACTGCCGGTCGAGCGCTTCATCCTGTCTGTTGAAAAACGGCCGGTCGCAAAGAACATCGTGACCAAACACGGCCTGTCGCCGAAGGAATTTGGCCTGGCGAGCTACGCCCTGATCGACGCTTCGCTGTACCTGACGCACGAAGCCATGGCGGGCAAGGCCGAGGCGGCCAAGATGCAAGCCGGCCTGACCCGCGAGCAGCAGGCCAATATCGCGCTGGTGCGCAAGCTCGGTCCCGTCGCCGCCTTCAAGTGAGCGCTTGGCGATGAAGTATCTTCAATGGCTGTTGCTGGCCTTGTGCGGCTTGTTCGCGCAGCAGCAGGCCGCGGCGCAGACGCCGGAGCGCCTGGGCAAGAACATGGACCGCGTCGACGCGAAGGATCAGTCGATCCAGTTCACCCGGTCGAACTTGTTCCGGAAATCTTCCGGCATCGCCACGACCTGGCTCGACTTGTAGTTGAAGAAGACGAAGCCGGACTTCGCCATCGCGATCAGCTTGCGGTCGCGCGGGCGGGTGATGCGGAAGGTGATGTCGCCGCCGTACTTGTTGAAGTCCATGACGCCGACCTCGAACAGCAGCTGGTCGCGCGCATGCGCCTCGGCCCGGTAGGTGGTCGCCAGGTCGGTCACGATGATGCCGGTGCCGTCGCGCTCGGTCTCGGCGACGCCGAACTCGAACAGGAAACGCGCCCGCGCCTCGGAGATCATCGAGATCATCGAGTCGTTGCCGAGGTGGTTCGCGGCATTGATGTCGGTGACCCGTACCGACATCGGGGTCGAATAGTAGAACTGGTCTTCGGGGAAGGAGAGCTGTAAGCGTGCCATTGCTACATTCTAATGCCTACTGGGCCGCGCGGACGATTTTATGGACGCTGCCGCGCGAGCTCAGAAGGTAGAGCTCTCCCAGGCCGTCCTGGCCGAAGGAGACCACATTGCCGATGGCGGCGATGTCCCACTCGCGCTGCTCGGTGATGTTGCCCCCGCTGGCAAGGAAACTCTTCAGGAAGCCGCGGCAGTAGTCCGAATAGAAGTACCGTCCGGCGAGGCCGGGAATCGCGCTGCCGCGGTAGACGAAGCCGCCGGTGATCGAGCAGCCGTTGGCGTCGTTCGTCCCGTGGTCGTATTCGAAGGCGGGCAAGGTGAGGCCGCTCCGGTCGCAGGTGGCCGCGTTGTAGCACAGCGTGCCTTCCATCGTGTTCCAGCCATAGTTCAGGCCGGCCGCATCGGCGGCGCCGATATTGACCTCTTCGCGCCGGTCCTGGCCGACGTCGCTGAGGTAGAGCTGGCTGCCGTCGAAGCTGAAGCGCCAGGGGTTGCGCAGCCCCGCCGCCCAGATCTCGGCGCGGCGCCCCGGCTGGTTCGCATAGGGATTGCCGGCCGGGATGGTATAGGGCTGGCCGGCCGTGGCATTGCGTACGTCGACCCGCAGCAGCTTGCCCAGCAGCGCATTCAGGTTCTGCCCATTGCCCGTCGGGTCGCCGGCGCCGCCGCCGTCCCCCGTTCCCAGATAAAGATAGCCGTCCGGACCGAAGGCGACCTGGCCGCCGAAGTGGTTGGTGAAGTTCGGGTGGGCGACGCGCAGGATGACCAGGCTTGAGGTGGCATCGGCCAGGTTGGGATTGCTGCCGGCCGAGAAGCGCTCGATGACGATGTTCTGCTGCGGGTCGGTGTAATAGAGGTAGAAATAACGGTTGCTGGAAAATTGCGGGTCGAAAGCCATCGATAGCAGGCCGCCTTCGCCGCCCGTGAACACGCGCGCACTGATGTCGAGGAAGGGGATGGGCAGCAGGCTGCCATTGTCCACGATGCGCACGCGCCCGGGGCGCTCGAGCACGAACAGGCGCGTGTCGCCGGCGGGGGCCGTGAGGTAAGTCGGGTTGTCCAGGTTGGCCACGACTTCGCTCAGGGTGATGTTCACGGCCGTGCCGCCGTAGGTGATGGTGGCGGTGGCGGTGCCGCCTGCGCTGACGACCGCGCTCTGGGTGGCGGGAGAGGGGGTGTAGGTGGTGCCGCCCACGGTGACGTGCGCGGCGGCGACACTGTAGCTGCCTGTCGCCAGGTTCGACAGGGTTTGCGAGCCGGTCAGGTCTTGTTGGTAATTGTTGGGGCCGGTGACGCGCACCGAGGCGTTGGCGCCGGCGGGCAGGCCGCTCGTGACGACGGCCAGGTTGCCGGTGGTGGCGCCCGGCGGGGTGGGGGAGGGGCCCGGCGTCCCGGGGCTGCCGCCTCCGCCGCCGCAGGCGGGCAGCAGGAGGGCCAGCACCAGCATGGCTGCTACGAGCAAGAAACTGCGCAAACGTTCGGACAGCATGCTGGCCTCCATCGCATTGACCTCGTCCAGCCATTGTGCCAGCGAAGTCGTGCGCATGCACGCACCGCTCAGCGGGTCAGGCGGTAGATCAGCAGGGCTGCGCGGATCGCGGAACTTTCCAGGGATTTCAGGTCCACGCGCTCGTCCGGGCCGTGGGAGCCGCTGCCGCTCGCGCCCAGGCCGTCCAGGCTGTCGATGAGGGGCGCGACGAACTGGATGTCGCCGGCGCCGCGCGACTCCGGCGGCACCATGCCCACCGTACCGAGCCCGGCATCCTGGCTGGCCTGCGAATACTGGGCCAGCAGCTTCAGGTTGCCCGGAGTGACCGCCATCGGCGGATAGGAATCGCGGAAAGTGATCTTCGCGTCCGAACCCGGCAGGTGCTGCCCGACGATGGCACGCATGCGGGCCTGGGCGCGGTCGCGCTGGGCGTAGTCGAGGTAGCGCAGGTCGGCGCGCACGGTGACGCGGTTGGCGATGACATTGGTCTTGCCGGCCACCGTGCCGGTGGAATTGGCCTCGTCGAAGGCTACCTCGGTGCCGCCCAGGATCACGCCCGGGTTGAAGGTCAGGCCCGGCTCCACCACCTCGCGGCGGAAGGCGTCGAGGATGCGCGCGGCCTCGTAGACGGCCCCGAAGCCGTTGACGCCGAACACGCTCATCGAATGGCCCTGGCGGGCCGTCACGTCGAGGTCGAAGCTGGCGGTCGCGCGACGGCCGACGGTGGCCATCGGCTGCCCGTCCTTGCCGATCGCGGCTTCGAAGCTGAGCGCGACGTCGCTGCGCTTGGCCAGCTCGACCATGTCGCGCCGCGAGACTTCGCGCGGGTAGCCGGCCTCTTCCTCGTCGCCGGTGAAGAGGACGGTGATCGTCGTGTCGTCCAATGCCCCGGCCTGCTGGAGGGCGCGCAGGGCGGCGATCACGATCACGTTGCCGCCCTTCATGTCGCCCACGCCCTGGCCGCGCGCGCTGTCGCCTTCGCGCTGCCACAGCGGGCCAGGTGCGCTCTGCTCGAACACGGTGTCGAGGTGGCCGAGCAGCAGCAGGCGCTTGCCTTTCTTGCCCGTGCGGGTGGCGACCAGGTGGCCGGCGCGTCCCATTTCCTTCGGCATGTCGAGCCAGGCGGTCTTGAAACCGAGTTTGTCCAGCTCTGCGCGGAACACGTCACCCGTGGCGCGCACGCCGGCCAGGTTCAGGGTGCCGCTATTGATGCGGGCGCTGCGCTCCAGCAGCGCGATCGCCTGCGGCTGCCAGGCTGTCACGTTGGCCGTGATGCGCTGCTCGGTGGACGAAAGATTCGCGGCCTGTGCACACAGGGCGGTACTCAGGAGCAGCGGGAGGGCAAGCTTGCGCAGCATGTCGGCATCCTTGGCAATGAAGAATGCACAACTCTACTACGGATGAGTCAGGGCGGGGCGGCAGGACGGGTCCGGGTCTTGGCGACGAGACCTGCGGGATTGATGAGCACGACGAATTCACTGAACTGCCCGCCGCCGGCCGGAGACTGGTAGACCCAGCTCTCAAAGCCACTGTCGAACACCACGCTCCTGGTCGGCCCGAAGGCGGCCAGCAGTTGCGCCTTGGTGGTCGTGCCGGGCACCACCGTCTGCTGCAGGCGGCCGAGCGCCACCTGCGCACCGGGCGGCGCGGGCGTGCCGGCGCAACCGGCCAGCAGGCACAGGGAGACAATGAACGCGAGCAGCTTCACGGCGCATCCTCCATGTACTCGAACTCCACCAGCGTGTCGTCCGGCCAGGATGCATCCCAGATCGGGGCATAGAAGGTGCGGTCGAGCATGAACTGGCAATCGCAGTATTGCAGATCGGTCTTCGACTGTTCGCCGCCGGCGTAGAGCATGCGGAAAGGCAGCGTTTCGACCCGCTCGCCCGCGCGCAGGCGCACCGCGAAGATGGGGCGCTCGGCAAAATAGAGGTAATTGCCGTTCGGGCTGCCGCAGACCTGTTCGGGCGAGGTGAGGGCCTCGTTGATCCAGCTGAACAGCGGCGAGCTGTTCGACACCAGGCCGGCCTCGACGCCGACCCGGCACTCGAGGCGCATGTCGCCCAGGCGCCGGGTTCCCGGCGGCAAACCCGGTGTGATGATCTGGGCGCGCCAGGTCATGCTGGTGGTCTTGCGGTTGGCCAGCACGGCGGCGTCCTCGCGCAGCGCGGCTTCATTGCGTGGCAGGACGAAGCTGTTGTCTGCGGCGACGGGGACCGGCACGCTGACCGTATTGCCGGCCACGCGCAGGGTGATGCCGCGCATGTCCACGGTAGGCGAGCGCGGCAGCAGCTGGAAACGCAGGGGCGCATTCGGCGCCATGGCACGCTCGCGCTCGAAGCGTTCCATGCCCCGGATCATTTTTCGATAAGATTTGTCGACCGGATCGCGGGTCGATTGCACCGTGACGGTGGCGGGCCTGGTTTGCGCCAGTGCAGGAAAGGACAGGCCCGCGAGGCAGGCCAGCAGGAGGATGACGCGGACGGGTTGCCGCGCCATGGTCTTACCAGTAACGGACGCGGCCGGTGTCCATGTGGACGAACTGCGAGTCGGCGTAGTAGCCGACGCCGCCGCCCTTGAGCGACATGGCCGCCTTGTGCAGCATGCGCAGGTCCTTGCCGGGCAGGCGGATGTCGATGGCCTTGGCATCCATGTGCAGGCTGCGCTTGGCGACACCGTTGCTGTGCGCGTGCAGCTTGGCGTTCGACTCCGGCGAGCGGTAGCCGGAGATGATGTGCAGCTCCTTGTTGTTGTCCAGCTTGTTGTTGAGCTGGGTGAGCAGGAGCAGCAGTTCAGGGTCCATCTGGGCGACCTTGTTGTTGCGGTGGTCGCGCAGCACCTTGTTGATGTCTTTCATGGCATCCGGAATGAACTCGCCTTCGGCCCAGAACACGGTGTTCAGCTTTTCGCCGGTGTGCGTGTTGTACAGGCGCAGGGTACGCTCGCCGGGAGCGGCTTGTGCTGTTTTGGCAAGGGCGGGGATGCTGAGGGTGGGAGCTACTGCAAGGAGGGAGGACTTCAGGAATGCGCGTCGTTGCATCATCGGATGGAATCCTTATGAAGGTTCAACTGAAACGTGAATTCTACGCCTCTTGGGTTTAACGTGCAGAGAAAATGCAGGAAATCGCGGCAAATGCGCTACTTTATTGACGTTTTGAACAATTTTAGGAGCAATTAGATGACGAGTTATCAATCATTTGCTGTGTCTGTTGCCGTCTTGTCCACCCTGCTTGGGACACATGTCCAGGCCCAGACCATCCAAACCAGCGGCGAGCCGCCGAAAGCGAAGGGCTGGCGCGCCGAGACCGTGGTGGACGGCCTGCCCCAACCCTGGGGCATGGCCTGGCTGGCCGATGGCCGCATCCTCGTCACCGGCAAGGAGGGCACGCTGCACCTGGTGGACGGCAAGCGCATGGTGGCGGTGCCGGTCGAGGGCTTGCCCGAGCTGTTCGCCAGCGGCCAGGGCGGCCTGCTCGACATCGCCGTCCATCCCGCCGACAAGGGCGCCAATGCGCGCGTCTACATGACGATGTCCAGCGGCACCTCGAGCGCCAACCGTACCCTGCTGGTGCAGGGCGTCTTCGACGGCAAGCGCGTGCACGGCGTGAAGACGCTCTTTTCCGCCTCGCCCGCGAAGAGCGGCGGCCAGCACTTCGGTTCGCGCATCGTGTTCCTGAAGGACGGCACCCTGTTGATGAGCATCGGCGACGGCGGCAATCCGCCCCAGCGCGTGGGCAATATGCTGGCGCGCGACCAGGCCCAGAACCTGGGAAGCCACAACGGTTCCATCCTGCGCCTCACGAGCGAGGGCAAGCCGGCGCCCGGCAATCCGCTGGCCGGCAAATCAGGCGCGCTGCCGGAACTGTGGAGCATCGGCCACCGCAACATCCAGGGCATCGCGGTCGACCCGCAAAGCGGGCGGGTCTGGGCCAGCGAGCACGGCCCGCGCGGCGGCGACGAGATCAACCGCATCGAGGGCGGCAAGAACTACGGCTGGCCGCTGCAAAGCTATGGCGCCGACTACAGCAGCCGCGAACCGGTCGGCACCAGGAACGTGCCGGGCATGGAGCAGCCGCTGGTCGCCTGGGTGCCCTCGCCCGCGCCTTCGGGCCTGGTGTACTACACCGGCAAGGCTTTTCCGCAATGGCAGGGCAGCCTGCTGTCCGGCGGACTGGCCTCGAAGGACATCCGCCGCATCGCCTTCGACGCCCAGGGCAAGGTGGTCAAGCAGGAACAGCTCGACATCGGCAAGCGCGTGCGCGACGTGCGCCAGGGGCCGGATGGGCAGTTGTATGCATTGACGGACGAATCGAAGGGCAGCCTGCTGCGCATCGTCCCGCAATAAGGCGCGGGTTTCGCGGGATGGATGCGCAAGCCCCGTCCCGCGAAATGCAGGGCGCATGGATTCTTCGTCATTCGTCGCATTGCCATTGTTGCCACAAGAAAAGCTGCCTAGAATGCTCCATCGCATCCATTCCGGATGGTCCTTTGGAGGAGCAGCATGGCAGTATCTCTTCGTCGCAGTACCACGCTGGCCGCAGCGCTCGCGCTTGCCTTCGGCATGTCCGCCGTCCAGGCGGCCCCCGCCAAGCAATCCAGCACGCCCGACATTCCGATCCCGGATGTCCCCTACACCAAGTTCACCCTGAAGAACGGGCTGACCGTGCTGGTGCACGAAGACCACAAGACCCCGGTGGTGGCGATCAACACCTGGTACCACGTGGGTTCGAAGAATGAAAAGCCGGGCAAGACCGGCTTCGCCCACCTGTTCGAACACCTGATGTTCAGCGGCAGCGACAACTTCAAGAAGACCTACCTGAACGCCATGGAAGGCATCGGCGCGACCGACCTGAACGGCACCACGAATACCGACCGCACCAACTACTTCCAGAATGTGCCGACCTCGATGCTGGACTACGCGCTGTTCGCCGAAAGCGACCGCATGGGCCACCTGCTCGGCACCGTCGACCAGAAGAAGCTCGACCTGCAGCGCGGCGTCGTGCAGAACGAGAAGCGCCAGGGCGAGAACCAGCCCTATGGCGTCGCCTACGAGCTGCTGGTGAACAACACCTATCCGGTCGGCCACCCCTATTCCTGGACCGTGATCGGCAAGATGGAAGACCTGGACGCGGCCTCCATGACCGACGTGCAGGAATGGTTCAAGAAGAACTACGGCCCGAACAACACCGTGCTGGTGCTGTCCGGCGACATCACCCCGGAAGTGGCGCGCCAGAAGGTCGAGCAGTACTACGGCCACATTCCTCCGGGCCCGCCGCTGGCCAAGCATGAGGCCTGGATCGCCAAGCGCACCGGCACCCACCGCACCACCGTGCAGGACCGCGTGCCCCAGTCGCGCATCTACCGCACCTGGAACGTGCCGGGCGCGAACACGCCGGAAGAAGCGCAGCTCGACCTGGCCGCCATGGTGCTGGGTGGCGGCAAGACCTCGCGCCTGTACAAGCGCCTGGTCTACAAGGACCAGATCGCGACCAGCGCCAGCGCCAGCGACGACGCGTCGGAAATCGGCGGCCAGTTCGACATGACCCTGACCGCGCGTCCGGGCGCCGACGTGGCGAAGATGGAACGCAGCGCCGACGAAGAGCTGAAGGCGCTGATGAAGAACGGCCCGACGGAGGCCGAACTGCGCCTGGCCAAGACCGCCATCCTGGCGCGCTATACCCGCATGATCGAGCGCGTCGGCGGCTTCGGCGGCAAGAGCGACCTGCTGGCGTCCTGCCAGACCTTCACCGGCAATCCGGACTGCTACAAGGTCTACCTGCAGCGCATCAAGGACGCCACCCCGGCATCCGTGAAGAAGGCCATGAACGACTGGCTGAGCGACGGCGACTTCATCCTGCAGGTCGACCCTTACCCGACCGGCCTGGCCGCCGGCAAGCCGGGCGTGGACCGCAGCAAGGAGCCGGCGCTCGGCAAGCCGATGGCGCTGAAGCTCCCGGAGATGCAGAAGACGACCCTGTCGAACGGCCTGAAGGTCGTGCTGGCCGAACGCCATGAAGCGCCGGTGGTCAACTTCCAGCTGCTGGTCGACAGCGGCTACGCTTCGGACGCGGCGGACAAGCCGGGCGTCGCCAGCCTGGCCATGCGCATGCTGGAAGAGGGCACCAAGACCCGCAAGTCGCTGGAAATCGGCGAAGCCTTCGAGAGCCTCGGCGCGCAGTTCGGCGCCGGCGCCAGCCTCGACAGCGGCACCGTGTACATGAACACGCTCAAGGCCACCATGCCGCAGGCGCTGAACCTGTATTCGGACCTGATCCTGAACCCGTCCTTCCCGCAGAACGAGTTCGAGCGCCTGCAGAAGGACCGCCTGGCCGCGATCGCGCGCGAGAAGACCGTGCCGCAGCTGATGGCCCTGCGCGTGCTGCCGGAAATCCTGTACGGCAAGGACCACCCGTATGCCAAACCCTTCACCGGCACCGGCACCGAAGACGCCGTCAAGCGCATGAGCCGCGACGACCTGGTGAAGTACCACGCCACCTGGTTCAAGCCGAACAATGCGACCCTGCTGGTGGTGGGTGACACCACCCTGGCCGAGATCAAGCCGCAGCTCGAGAAAGCCTTCGCGGGTTGGAAAGCCGGCGACGTGCCGAAGAAGGTGCTGGCCAATGTGCCGGCGCCAGCCAAGGGCGTGGTCTACCTCGTCGACCGTCCGGGCGCGCTGCAGAGCGTGATCGTGGGCGCCCAGCTGGCCGTCCCGCGCAACAATCCGGACGCGCTGCCGCTGGAGATCGTCAACGACCTGTTCGGCGGCACCTTCAGCTCGCGCATCAACATGAACCTGCGCGAAGACAAGCACTGGTCCTATGGCGTGCGCAGCCTGCTGCAGCCGGCCCTGGGCCAGCGTCCCTTCATGAGCGTCTCGCCGGTGCAGACCGACAAGACCCGTGAAGCGATGCAGGAACTGGTGCGCGAGTACCGCGACATCGCGGGCGGCAAGCCGATCACGGCGGAAGAGTTGAAGGCTGCGGTCGACAACAACACCCTGGGCCTGCCGGGCGGCTTCGAAACCGCCGGCCAGCTGGCCGGCGCCTACACCAACATCGTGCAGTACGGCCTGCCTGACGACTATTACAACAGCTACACCCAGAAGGCACTGTCGCTCACCCCGGCAGAGGCCAATGCCCTGGCGGCGCGCAGCTTCACGCCGGACCGCCTGGTGTGGATCGTGGTCGGCGACATGAGCAAGGTCGAATCCGGCATCCGCGCGCTGAACATCGGCGAAGTCCGCAAGATCGACGCGGACGGCAAGCCGGTGCAGTAAGCCAAGCCGGTGTTTTTCGTAGGGTGGACGGGTTTCCCGTCCGCGCGTTCAAACCGTGCGAGTGCAGACGCGGCCTTCATTCAAACTGGCGTTGAACGCGCGGACGGCGAAGCCGTCCACCCTACATGTCAGTGAACAGGGCGGTCGCGATCTTCCCCAGTTCCGTCTGCGTCATGTCGGTATTGTTCAGCATGACGACGGCGCGGCCATCGGCCAGGTCGTAGGCCAGCACGCTTTTGTATCCCCCGAAGGCGCCCGTTTCCCATGCCAGGGAGCGGGCGCCTTGTTTCGTTTGCACGGTCTGCACGCGCCCGCCCAGCGCATAGTGCTCGCCTGCGTCGTGGACGGTGGACAGTTCGCGCAAGGCGGCCGGCGACAGCAGTTTCTTGCGGTAGACCGCGTCCGCGATCGCGACCAGGTCCGCCGCCGTGCTGTACAAGGTGCCGCTGGCCGCGATCATCGGCGGGGCGGACGGCGTCTTGCGCTTGCCGTCGGCCGCATAGCCCACGGCCATGCCCACCTCATCCTCGTAGCCGGTGGCGGCGAAGCTGGTGTCCTTCACGCCGGCCGGCCCCAGCACCAGTTCTTGCACGCTCTCGGTGAACGGCTTTTTCGTCGCCCGCTCGACGATGGCGGCCACGAGGACGTAGTTCACCACCGAATAGTCGAAGCGCTCGCCGGGCTTGAAGGCGAGCGGTCCCTTGGCGAAGCGCAGTGCGGCCTCGACCGGACCGATTTCCAGGTCGCGCACGCTGCTGTCCTTGCTGAGCGCTTCCGCCAGGCCGTTCGGGATGCCGCTGCGGTGCGAGAGCAGCTGGCGCAAGGTCACCGCGCCGTTCTCCGCCGGCAGTTCCGGCAGGTGGCGGGCAATCGGGGCGCCGAGATCGAGCGTCCCCATGTCCACCAGGCGCAGCACGGTCACGGCGGCGATCCACTTGGTCGACGAGCCGATCATGAAGCGGGTTTCCTTCGTATTCGCCTGCGACTCTTCGCGCAGCGCCAGCCCGCTGGCCCGGGTGACCAGGGCGGAGTCCGCATGCTTGCGCACGGCGACCACGCCGCTGTAGCCGGGAGGCAGGTGGCGGTCGATGACGGGGCCGGTAGTCAGGCTGGAAATCGCCGCGCAGCCAGGCAGGAGGGCGGCGCCGGCGGCGAGTGAGGAAAGGTGGATGAACTGGCGACGTTGCATGCTTCCTCCGGAAAGAATAGTCGAGGCATTGTAGCCGTGTGCGCCGCGCCCGGCCTGATTCGTGAATACTGCGCGCGAGGAGGTAGCGAGCAATGAGCGAACAAACCCTGGACCTGGCGCGCACGGCGCTCGTCCTGATCGACCTGCAGAACAGCAACGTCAAGCGCGAGCTGGCGCCCCATACGGCCGAGCAAGCGGTCGGTAACTGCGTGTTGCTGGCCCAGGAAATGCGCAGCCGCGGCGCCATGGTCGTCTACGTGCGCGTTTTACTCAACGAACTGCCGACCCCGCTGGCCGACGCCCCGATGCGCCCGCCCGGCGCGGCTGCGCCACCCTACGATGCTTCGGAATTGGCCGAGATGGCCGGCGTGGAAGCGACCGACATCGTCGTCACCAAGCGCCAGTGGGGCGCTTTCTACGGCACGGAACTCGACCAGCTGCTGCGCCGGCGCCACATCGATACCCTGCTGCTGGGCGGGATCGCGACCAATTTCGGCGTGGAGTCGACGGCGCGCGCGGCCTTTGATCGCAGCTACAAGCTGGTGTTCGCGGAAGATGCGATGTCGAGCATGGACGCCGAGGCCCACCATTTCGCCTGCAAGCAGATCTTCCCGAAGATGGGCAGGGTGCGCTCGACGCGGGCGCTGATTGATATGCTGCAGGCGGGAACCGGAGACGCCTGATCCAGGCCCGTTCACTTGGCACGTCGCACCGGCGAAGGCCGGTGCCCAAGGTTTGAGCAGCCGAAGCGCAGGCAAACTTAGGCACCGGCCGAGGGGGACGCCTAGTCCCGGTGCGACGGTCTAAGGGCTTCGTTCAACCTTTTCGGTTGATCTCGGCCGTGATCTCGTAGGCGCGCAGGCGCGCTGCATGGTCGAAGATCTGCGAGGTGATCATCAGCTCGTCCGGCTTCGTGCGGGCGATGAAGCTGCGCAGCTGGCTTTCCACCGTGGCTGGCGAACCGATCGCGGTGCAGGACAGCACGGAATCGAGCATCATGCGCTCGGCCGTGCCCAGGCCTTCCAGGTAGCCCGGAACAGGCGGCTGCAGCTTGGTGGGACGGCCGGTGCGCAGGTTCACGAAAGCCTGCTGCATCGAGGTCGCCAGGAGCTGCGCCTCTTCGTCGGTGTCGGCCGCGAACACGTTAAAGCCCAGCATCACATAGGGCTTGTCGAGCTGCTTCGAAGGCCGGAAGGTCGAGCGGTAGAGTTCGATCGCCTGCATCATCATCTGCGGCGCGAAGTGCGAGGCGAAGGCATAGGGCAGGCCGAGGGCCGCTGCCAGCTGGGCGCCGAACAGGCTGGAGCCGAGGATCCAGACCGGCACGTCCAGGCCCGCGCCCGGCACCGCGCGGACCTGGCGGCGCGGCGAGTCGGCAAAGTAATCCATCAGCTCCACCACGTCCTGCGGGAACTCGTCGGCATCCGATGCCAGGTTGCGGCGCAGGGCACGCGCGGTGGTGTGGTCCGAGCCCGGCGCACGGCCCAGGCCCAGGTCGATCCGGCCCGGATAGAGCGAGGCGAGGGTACCGAACTGCTCGGCGATCACGAGCGGGGAGTGGTTCGGCAGCATGATGCCGCCGGCGCCGACCCGGATGGTGCTGGTGCCGGCCGCGACGTGGCCGATCAGGACGGCGGTCGCCGCACTGGCGATGCCCGGCATGCCATGGTGTTCGGCCAGCCAGAAGCGCTGGTAGCCCCAGCGTTCGCCATGCTGGGCGAGGTCGAGTGAACGTTGGAAGGAGGTGGCTGCGTCGCTGCCTTCAGTGATGGGCGCGAGGTCGAGTATCGAAAATGGGATCATCCATTCATGATACGCCGATGCGGATTTTCGCGTGCGAAGGCCCCATTTTTCACGATGTTGCTTGCCGTACTGTAAAGATTGACCCGTGGCGGGCCCGTCTTTATGATCGATCGGACCATTTATCGCCCGATGTCCCATGCCCAGCCATTCGCCATGCCGCCGCACCGCCATCCTCGCCACCGTCCTGCTCCTCGCCGGCTGCGCGCAATTGCCGGGAAAGTCCGGAATGCGGCTTGACCAGGCCCGGCTGGCCGAGCTGGACCGCGCCATCGAGGACAATATCGCCGCGCGCAAGCTGCCCGGCGCCGTGTTCCACCTGGAGCGCGACGGCGCCGTCCACGAACAGGCTTTCGGCGCCTATACCTACGACGCCGGCGCGACAAAGGTGACGCCGGATACGGTCTTCGATGCCGCCTCGCTCAGCAAGGTGCTGGCGACGGCGCCCTCGGTGCTGCTGCTGGCGGAAGAGGGCAGGATCGACCTGGAAGCGCCGCTGGTGCGTTATTTCCCGGAATGCGCGGGCGGCGGCAAGGACGCCATCACGGTGCGCCAGCTGCTGACCCATTCCTCGGGCCTGCCGGCGGGCCTGCCGGCCAAACCCGCGTGGCAGGGCAGGGAGGCGGCCTATCAGCTGGCCTGCACGCAAAGCGTGACGCACGCGCCCGGCACCTTCTTCCGCTACTCCGACATCAATTACATCCTGCTGGGCCGGCTGGTCGAGCAGGCTTCCGGCATGGGCATCGACCGCTTCGTGCAGCAGCGCTTCTACGGGCCGCTGGGCATGCGCGACACGGGCTATCTGCCGCTCGCACGCATGCCGGCAGGCGCCATCGCACCGACCCAGCGCGGCGCGGATGCACAGGACGCCGCCCTGCACGGCGACCTGGCGCCAGGCCAGCTGCTGCAGGGCGAGGTGCACGACCCGACCGTGCGCCGCATGGGCAATGTGGGCGGATCGGCCGGGGTGTTTACGACGGCGCGCGACGTGGCGCGCTTCGCCCGCATGCTCCTCAATGGCGGCGAACTCGACGGCGTCCGCGTGCTGTCCGCGCAATCGGTGCGCCTGCTGACGACCAGTCAGTCGCCGTCCGGCCTGGCCCTGCGCGGCATGGGCATGGACATCGATTCCCCCTATGCCCAGCGGCCGCGCGGCACCGTGTTCCCGCTCGGGTCCTATGGCCACACGGGGTTTACGGGTTGTATCCTGTGGGTCGATCCGGGCTCGCGCACCTTCTACGTTTTCCTGTCGAACCGGGTCTATCCTGACGACAAGAGCAACATCCTGGCCCTGTATACCCAGCTCGGCACCCTGTCGGCCCAGGCCGCGCAAACGGCTCAACCATAAGCCTGTTCGGTATTTTCCGGAAGGCTACCGTGCGCCTTCCTCATTCGTGCGTCTCTACACTCGGACCCCTAAACAATATCTTTTTGATATTGTTGAGCAGTTTGCCCCGAAGACAAATTTAGGAGATTGACATGAAAATGAACAAGCTACTGAAAGGCCTGCTGGGTGCTTCCGTTGCCGCCGCCATGTTCGGCGCCACCACCGTCCATGCACAGCAATCGACCACGGGCTCGAGTACCAGCCAGGGCCAGTCGGCTACCAGCTCGACCACCGGCACGCAGCAAAGCGGCAGCATGAATGACCAGAGTAGCGGCAGCTCCTCGGCCAGCGCCATCGGCACCTCGCAGGACCAGAAGCGCAACAAGAGCTCGACCGGCTCCACCAGCTCGGGCAGCATGAGCGGCTCTACCGGCTCGATGGGCACCGGCAGCACCACCGGCACCACCGGCACCACCGGGGCCACTGGCTCGATGGGTACCGGCACCAGCAGCAGCGGCTCGACCGGCTCGATGGGCGCTACCGGCACCAGCGGCTCCCAGGGCTGGAGCGGGTACGACAGCCAGGGCGTGGAAGCAGGCCGCACCAGCACCGGCGCATCGAGCGAACCGCCGACCCGTTCGAGCAGCGGCTCCTCGGGCACGTCGGGTACCAGCGGCTCCTCGGGTTCGAGCGGTTCGATGGGCACCAGCGGCTCCTCGGGCAGCACCGGCACGACGGGCACTTCCGGCTCGACCGGCACCATGGACGCCACCGGCCGCGCCGGCACCACCGGTTCGACCAGCACCACCGGCACCAGCAGCACCGGCGGCACCACGAGCAGCACCAGCAGCACCGGCCGCGGCTACTGATCCGCAGCGCTCACCAGATGCGGCCCACGCGGCCGCATGCGACACCAGCCCGCGGGCTGGTGTCGTCGTTTACGGGCGGCTAGCGTGGCCGTTCAGCGGGCGTTCCGGCCGCGCATGCCGGCGCGCGGCGAACGCGGCGGCGGCGCCCCGCCTTCCTGCAGGTCGACCTTCTCCAGCGGTTCGGGCGCCGGGCCGTGCAGCACATTGCCCTCGATGTCGAAGCGCGAGGCATGGCAGGGACAGTCCCAGGAACGTTCGGCCGAATTCCAGTGCACGGCGCAGCCCAGGTGGGTGCACTTGGCCGACACCGCGTGCAGGCCGCCCTGGGCATCACGGTAGACGGCGATCTTGCGCAGGCCGTCGCGCACCACCGCGCCTTCGCCGGCCGCGATTTCCTGGACCGAATCGACGTCGCCGCCGGTCAGCCACTCGCCGTAGCGCGCCATGGTCTTGGCCTGCTCGGAAGCGAAATCGGCAAGGCCATGCACCGGCTTGCGGGAGGGATCGTAGAGCGCGTAGCAGGGATGGTCGCGGCCCGCGATCAGGTCGTTCACCAGCATGGCGCCGATGGTGCAGTGGGTCATGCCGTTGCCCGAGTCGCCCGTGATCAGGTAGACGTTCTCGTCGTCCATCGGATTGCGGCCCAGGTAGGGCAGGCCGTCGGACGGTTCCATCACCTCGCCGGACCAGCGGTAGGCGACCCTTCCCGCCTGCGGGAAGTGCTCGCGGGTCCAGCGTTCGATCTCGTCGTAGCGGTGTTCGGGATGGTCGTCGTGGCCGGTCTTGTGGTCGGCCCCGCCCACCACCAGGATGTCGTGCCCGAGGCCTTCAGGGCTTTCCAGGCGCACGTAGTAATACGGGTCGCCCGTGTCCCACAGCAGGATGCGCGGCAGTGATCCGCGCGGGACTTCCAGGCCGACCACGTAGGTGCGGTAGCCGGCCTGCTTGGTGTGCATCACCACGCGGTCGTTGAAGGGCGTGTGGGTGGCCAGCACCACGGCGCGCGCCCGGACCTCGCCATGGTCGGTGGACACGGTCTGCTGCTGCGCATCGCCGCGCACCCGGTGCGCGTGGGTGCCGCCGAAGATCTTCCCGCCGCGGCCTTCGATGGCGGCCGCGAGACCGGCCAGGTATTTCAGCGGATGGAACTGGGCCTGGCCGGCATAGCGCACCGCCGGGCCGGTGTCGAAAGGCAGGCCGGGTACGCCGGCGACCAGTTCGACCGGCACGCCGGCGCGCGCGGCGCAGGCATGTTCCTTCTCCAGGTCACGAAAGCCGTTGCCGGGCAGGGCATAGAGGTAGCCGTCGAGGCGCTCGAATTCGCAGGCGATGTGCTCCTGCGCGGCGATCGATTCGACCAGGTCGATGGCGCGCGCATAGCTTTCGGCCACCAGGCGCGCATTGGCCTGCCCGAACTTGTCTTCGATGAAGGCATACCACTCGTCGGGCGGGAACAGGTGGGCGGTGGTGCGCCCGGTCTCGCCGGCGCCGATGCCCAGGGCGTCGATCACGGCCACGCTGCGGCCCTCGCGCGCCGCGAGGTAGGCGGTGGTGAGGCCGGCGATGCCGGCGCCGATCACGCAGACGTCGACGTCGAGGTCGCCGGGGAGGGGAGGCCGGGCGGGCACCTGCGCGGTGTCCATCCAGACCGAAACGGAAGCGCCATTCGTCGTAGCAGCCATGTCATCGTCCTTTCCGAAGAGAAGGCGCCAGGCGCGCCGTCAAGACATGGACACAGTCTACCGGGGCAGAAAAAAAGCCGGAGCACGATGGGCCCCGGCGTATGACGTCAGCGGCGGCGGCGGCTTGCCGCCAGGCCCGCCAGGCCGATGCCCATGATCAGCAGGGTTGCGGGCTCCGGCACATCGCCCTCGCGCCCGTCGACGATGCGCAGCGTGTCGAGGCCGACATAGTTCGAGGTGGCTTCCGGACCGGTATGCACGAAGCCCAGGCGTCCGTCGCCGGCGCGCGCGCCGATCGTGATGGAGTACTGCGTCCACCCATCCGGGGCGGTGGTGACTTCCTGGAGGATGAAATCGAGCGGATCGGCGCCGCCGTCGGTGTAGCCGTAGACGACCATGTCGAAGAAGCCAAAATCGTTGGCGCCGCGCAGCCAGAACGTGGCGACCGCCCCGTTCTCGAGCGAAAACAGCGGCGTGAACAGGCGGTCGTCCAGCTGCCCGTTGGGTGCGGCGCTCTGGAAACTGGATGCGATATATGCGTCCGGCTCACCCATGTGCGCTTCGAATACGTCTGGATTGCCCTGCACCCAGCCCGGCGCAATGCCCGGCGGCTCGCTTGCGTTCTCGAAGATCCATTGGTCCCCGTCTCGCAGGGCATTCACATTATCGAAATTCTCTACCAGCAGAACATCGGCCTGCGCCGTGCCCATGGCAACGGCACAAGCCAGGGCCAGCATCACCTTCTTCATCATGGTTGCCTCCGTGTGTTCAATCGTGGAATCGCTCTCTCCCAATTGAACTAGCACATAGCATGCCACTTGGCCAAGCCATTGATTTTGCTAATAAATTATATATTGCATATCAAATATTCTTGTTGTTCTGTAAAACTTTTCGACAGTGCCGGCGCGCTTCGGTCCGGCTACCACGCCGATGTGTCATGGCGATGAAATCGCATCTCTTTAGCAAGATTTGACAAACATGGCCGAAAAGATCACTCCACAATGCCTCCCACACGAGAGACGCACAAACGTCCACACGCGGTCGAGACCGACGGCTGAAGTGAAAGAAGCGGTTCCGGCCCTTCGCGGAATCACCATAATGTTTTGGAGAGAACATGAACGAGTTGATGGCAAGGCAGCAGTACAAGCGCACCGCGATCGCGGTCGGCGTGGCGGTATTCCTCATTGGCCTCGGCAGCCCGGTAATGGCTCAGGAGCAGGTCGAGCCCCAGACCGTGGTGGTGACCGGCGTGCGCGCCGCCCTCGAGCAGTCGCTGCGCCAGAAGCGCAACGCCGACTCGGTGGTCGAGGTGGTGACCGCCGAGGACATCGGCAAGATGCCCGATAAAAACGTCGCCGACGCGATCCAGCGCCTGCCGGGCGTGAATACCCAGTCCTCGGCCGGCGGCGAAGGCGGCTTCGGCGAGAACGACCGCGTCAGCCTGCGCGGCACCAGCCCCAGCCTGCAGCAGACCCTGTTCAACGGCCACGCGATCAGCACCGGCGACTGGTTCCTGCTGAACCAGATCGGCGGCAACGTCGGCCGCTCCAGCAGCTTCTCGCTGCTGCCGTCCGAACTGGTCGGCTCGATCGTCGTGCAGAAGAGCCCGACCGCCGACCTGGTTGAAGGCGGCGTCTCCGGCGCCATCAACGTCATCACCCGCCGTCCCCTCGACTTCCGCAAGCCGCTGACCGTGGAAGGTTCCATTCAGGCCAACTACAACGATCTCTCGGACAAGGCCGAGCCCCACCTCTCGGGCCTGGTCAGCTGGAAGAACGAAGCCAGCACCTTCGGCGTGCTGCTGCAGGGCTTCTCGGAAAAGGCCAGCGTGCGCCGCGACGGCCAGGAGATCCTCGGCTACACCCCGATCAGCCCGACCAGCGCGGCCGTCGCCGCCAATCCTGCCTTGCGCGGCGTGGTGGTCCCGACCTTCATTGGTGCGGCCCTGTTCGAGCAGACCAAGAAGCGCCAGGGCGGCGCCTTCGACATCGAGCTGCGCCCGCAGCGCGGCACCAGCATCGACCTGAACGGCTTCTATTCCAAGCTCGATGCCCCGCACCAGAACACCAACTGGCTGGCCGCGCCGGCCAACTCGATCAACAGCATGAACCTGGTGCCGCAGAACCCGGTCATCAAGAACGGCACCCTGGTGGGCGCCGCCTTCACCCGCAATGCGGGCGAGGTCGACAACATCTACCGTCCGGACGCCGGCGGCGAATCCTGGTACCTCGACCTGAACGGCAAGCACCGCGTCAACGACCAGCTGACCCTCTCGGGCAAGATCGGCAAGACCCACGGCGTGGGCTGGGACCGCGACGACGTCTACTACCAGAACAACGTCGACGGCGGCATGGTCTATGCGCTCAACGGCCTGTCGCCGGCCAACGTGAGCTACCCCGGCGGGAACACCGCAGCGCCGGGCAGCACCGCCTGGGCCGGCGGCGGCGAGTCGCAGTCGGTCGACCAGGAAAAATACGCCCAGCTCGATGGCGAATGGCGCGTGCAGGATTCGATGATTTCGGCGATCCGCTTCGGCGCGCGCTGGACCGACCACACCCGCACCGCCGAGCACCCGCTCGAGACCCGTCCGGGCGCGACCGGCTTCACGGCCCCCGGCCCGGCCTGGAACGGCCAGATGTACCCCGGCGACTTCGGCAAGGACCTGGGCGGCAACATCCTGAACAACTACTTCAAATACGACGGCGCGGCCCTCGGCGCCTGGGGCGCGGTCCCGGGCAACCGCCTGCTCGACTACACCCTGCGCCACAACTGGATGAACGAGTTCCAGGTCGGCGAGAAGACCGCGGCCCTGTATGCGATGGCCGACTTCGGCGCCGACAACTGGAGCGGCAACATCGGCTTGCGCGCCGTCGAGACGCGCCAGACGACGATCGTCAACCTGCCGGGCGGCCCGAACCCCATCACCGGCTCGGCCTTCGGCGCCTACACCCCGACCACCTTCAAGCGCACCTACACCGACTACCTGCCGAGCGCCAACCTGAAGTACGAGGTCTCGCCGGCCCTGGTGCTGCGCACCGCGCTGGCCAAGACCATCGCCCGTCCGGATTATTCGGCGCTGGGCGGCTCGGTCTCGTTGAACGACGACGCCCTGAGCGGCAGCGGCGGCAACGTCAACCTGGATCCGGTGCGCTCGGTGAACTTCGACGTGGGCGCCGAGTGGTACTACGCGCCGAAGGCGCTGCTGTCGGCGGGCTTCTTCTACATGGACTTCCGTTCCATCGTGGCGCAGGGCACCTCGACCGGGACCTATTTCAACAACAAGCGCAACACCCAGACCCAGTACCAGATCACCTCGCCGTACAACACCACCGGCACCAACAAGGGGATCGAGCTGAGCTGGCAGCAGCCGCTGTGGGAGAACTTCGGCACCCTGGTGAACTACACCCATGCCGACGGCAAGCTCGATGACGGCGGCGAGCTGCTGAACTCCTCGCGCAACACCTGGAACCTCACCGGTTACTTCGAGAACGAGCGCTTCTCCGCGCGCCTGGCCTACAACTACCGCTCGAAGTACAAGGCGGGCGTGGACCGCGGCGCCAGCCAGCACGTGGACAGCATGCCCTCGCTGGCGGCCTCGGTGAACGTGAAACTGAACGAGCGCTTCACCCTGACCTTCGACGCACTCAACCTGACCAACGAGACGATCAAGATGTACGCCGAGAACGAAGACCGCCCGCGCGCCTTCTACTCGAACGGCCGTACCTTCTACGTCGGCATCCGCGGCAAGCTGTAAGACCTGCAACACGGCGGGCGCCGGCAATGGCGCCCGCCGGCAGCGCAAAGCACAACATGATCCCCATGACCGAACCATCCGTCGACGGCCCTGCGATCACGATCGCCTGGGAATGCCTGAGCAACTACACACGCGACGATGCGTTCACGGCGCGGCTCGTGCTGCGCAACGTTTCAAGCCGGGCCATCGCGCCCGGCTGGGCGGTGTGCTTCAACACCTGCCGCAAGGTGCTGCGCGACAGTGTCAGCACCGGCTTCGCCGTCGAGCACCTGAACGGCGACCTGTTCCGCCTCACCATGCCCGCCGGCGGGCCATGGCTGCCGGGCCAAACCCATACCGTGGAATACGAAGCCCTGCACTGGGCGATCAGCATTACCGACGCGCCGCTCGGCTTTTACCTGCAGCCTGGGGACGGCAGCCCGCCCGTCGACCTGGGCGACCCCGAGATCGCCCCTTTCGCCCGGCCCGAGCAGCGCCACCGCATGCGCGGCGACCTGCTGCCGACGGCAGACGCGGCCTGGCGCTTCGGGCAGAACGCGGCCCTGCAGCTGCTGCCCGAGAGCGCGGTCGGCCGCATCACCCCCAAGCCGGTGTCGGCGCATTTCGATGGCCGCCGCTGCCTGCTCTCGCGCCATGCGCCGATGGGCTACGATCGCACGCTGTGGAACGAAGCCTCGCTGCTGGCCGCGATGCTGGGCGCCCTGCCGGGCATCGTGCCCGGCGGCTCGAGCGACATCCTGCTGGAAATCGGCGCGGTGGAGGGCATGGCCGGCAATGAGGCCTACCTGCTCGACATCGAGCCGGGCCGCGTGCGCATCACCGGGGCCAGCGCCCACGGCGTCTTCAACGGCATCCAGACCCTGGCCCAGCTGCTCACGCCGAACGGCGAACTGCCCACGGGACGGGTGCTGGACGCGCCGCGCTTCGGCTACCGCGGCATGATGCTCGACGTGGCGCGCCACTTCGCCGGCGTGACCACGGTGCTGCGCCTGCTCGACTGCATGGCCAGCTACAAGCTCAATCGCTTCCACTTCCACCTGACCGACGACGAGGGCTGGCGCCTGGCGATCGGCGCGCTGCCCGAGCTGACCGCCGTCGGCGCCCGGCGCGGCGTCGCGCAAGACGGCATCCCCTGCCTGCCGCCTTCCTTCGGCTCCGGCGCCGACGTCGATACGTCCGCCGGAAGCGGCTTCTACACGGCCTCGGAATTCGTGACCATCCTGCGCCACGCGCACGCGCGCCACATCGAGGTCATCCCCGAATTCAATATGCCCGGCCATGCGCGCGCCGCCGTGGTGGCGATGCGCGAACGCCACCGCCGCCTGCTGGCGGCCGGCGACGTCGAAGGCGCAGAAGAATACCTGCTGAGCGACCTCGAAGACAGCTCCACCTATGAATCGGTGCAGCTCTGGCACGACAATATGATCTGCATCGCGCTGCCCTCGGTGGACCGCTTCATCGACACTGTAGTGGGCGAGGTCTGCGTGCTGTACCGCGAGGCCGGCGTGCCGCTGCGCGTGATCCACACCGGCGGCGACGAGGTGCCCGTCGGCGCCTGGCTCGGCTCCCCGCGCTGCCGCGCGCTGATGGCGGAGAAGGGCTGGGACGTCCAGGCCCTGCACGACGACTTCATCGAGCGCTGCCGCGCGATCCTGGCGCGCCACGGCGTCGAGTATGCCGGCTGGGACGAGACGGCCTTGATGCGGGAAGGCGAACGGATGCTGCCGAACCCGCGTTTCGCCGGCCCGGATTTTCATGTCTACGTCTGGAACAACCGCTGGGGTTCGGGCCAGGAAGACTGCGCCTACCGGCTGGCGAATGCCGGCTACGACGTGGTGCTGTCGAATGCGGCCAACCTCTACTTCGACCTGGCCTATGCCAAGCACCCTCAGGAGCCGGGCTATTACTGGGCCGGCTTCGTCGGCACCCGTAACGCCTTCGGTTTCTGCCCGCTGGACGCGCGCGCCATGCCGATTCTCGACCCGATGGGCCATGTGCCCGACCGCAGCGTGCTGGACGCGCTGCAGCCCCTCGACGCACACGGACGCGCCCGCATCAGGGGCATCCAGGGCCAGTTGTGGGGAGAGAACGCGCGCTCGCGCGCCCGCCTCGAATACCTGGCGCTGCCGCGCCTGATCGGCCTGGCCGAGCGGGCCTGGGCGGCGGACCCGCTCTGGCAGGACATCGCGGCGCAGGAAGCGCGCGCCGCGCAAGCCCAGCGCGACTGGAACGAATTCGCCAACCGTCTCGGCCAGCGCGAGCTGCCGCGCCTGGACCGCGCGCGCCGCCCCTGGGACTACCGCCTGCCGCCGCCCGGCGCGGTGGTGAAGGACGGCCTGCTGCATGCGAATGTCGCCCTGCCGGGCCTGGCCGTCCATTACACTGTGGACGGCCTTGACCCTTCGGTGCACAGCCCGCGCTACGCGGCGCCCGTCGCGCTCCATGGTGCGCGCGTGCTGAAGCTGGCCACCTTCGACACCCGCGGCCGCGGCAGCCGCATCGTCACCCTCAACCTGGAACAGCCATGAGCTTGCTGAAAGACTTCCCCGGCGCCGTGATGGCCGAAGGCGCATCGAAACCCTCCCGCCATCCGCTGGCCTGGGTCCCGACCCTGTACCTGGCGCAGGGCCTGCCTTTCTATGCCGTGGCGCTGGTCGCGGGCCTGATGTACAAGTCGATGGGCGTGCCCAACGAGCAGATCGCGCGCTGGACGGGCCTGCTGGGCATGGCCTGGGTGTTCAAAGCCCTGTGGAGTCCCTTCCTGGAACTGGCGCGCAGCAAGCGCGGGGTGGTCGTGTGCTTCCAGCTGGCCGGTGGCTGCGCCCTTGGCGCGATGGCGCTGGCGCTGCAGCTGCCCGCGTGGTTCGGTCTCTCGATCGCGCTGTTCGCGATCGTGGCGCTGGCTTCGAGCAGCCACGACATCTGCGCCGACGGCATCTACATCGCCAGCCTCAGCGAACGCCAGCAGGCCGCCTACGCCGGCTGGCAGGGCGCCTTCTTCAATGCGGCCAAATTCCTCTCGATGGGCGGCCTGGTGATGCTGGCCGGCTACCTCGAAGAGCGCATGGGGCCGGGGCCGGCCTGGGCCACGGTGTTCGGCCTGCTCGGCGTGATCATGGCGGGCCTGGGCCTCTACCACCTGTGGGCGCTGCCCGACACGCCGGGCAATGCGCCGGCCGGCAGCGGCGCGCGCAGCGTGGCCGGCACCCTGTATGACGTGATCCGCGATTTCTTCGCCAAGCCGGGCATCTGGATGGCGATCGTTTTCATCATCCTGTTCCGCGCGGGGGAAGGGCAGATCCAGACCATCGGCCCGCTGTTCCTGCGCGACGCGCGCGAGGTCGGCGGCCTCGGATTGACGACCGCCCAGGTGGGCGCGGTCTACGGCACCGCCGGCACCATCGCCTTCCTGGCGGGCAGCATCGCGGGCGGCTACTTCACTGCGGCCCTGAGCCTCAAGCGCGCCATGCCCTGGCTGATCATCGCGATGAACCTGCCGAACGCCGTGTTCTGGTACCTGAGCGTGGCCCAGCCGGAGTCGCTCGGCATCATCGCCGTGGGCCTGGGCATCGAGATGTTCGGCTACGGCTTCGGTTTCGTGGGCGTCATCCTCTTCATCATGCAGGTAGTCGCGAGCGGCCGCTACCAGACCGCGCACTACGCGCTCGGCACCGGCTTCATGCAGCTCGGCTTCGTGCTGTTCAAGATGGTCAGCGGCGACATCCAGGGATGGCTGGGCTACCAGCACTTCTTCCTGTGGGTGCTGGTGGCGGCCGTGCCGGTGCTGGTGCTGAGCCGCGTGGTGCGGCTGGAGGCGCTGCAGAAGCCTGCCGCCTAGCGTTTCTTGATCGGCAGCGCGAGGTGGCCGCGCCACTGTCCGTCCGGCCCGCGTTCGACGCGCTGGATGTGCGGGCGCGCGCTGTCGAAGCGCCAGACCGCCTGGGCCTGGCGCTCGAGCCAGTCCTCGTACATGGAGCGGAAGCGCGGCCACTCGTGGCAGAAATCCAGGCAGGCATAGGTCCCGGCGGGCAGCACGCGCAGGCCGAGGCTGGCGTCGCCCGCTTCCTCGCCCCCGTGCGCGGCGTCGAAGCCGAAGTCGTAGCAGTATTCGCGTTCGCCCGTGAAGCCCGGGTCTTCGTCGAACACGCCGTACCAGGGGGCGCCCGGTAGCACCTCGCCGCTCTTCTCGCGCTCGCAGATGAAGCTGTTGCAGGCGATCGAGAGGGCGGCGCCGGACTGGCCGAAGAAGCGCTGGTAGCGCAGGGTGACGGCCGGCAGCTGGCGCACCTCGATGCAGGCGGCGATGCTGCCCGGTACCGGCGCGCAGTAGGGCGCCAGGATCGCCTCGACGTTGCTCGGTTCGGCGACGAAGAAGCTGACGTCGCTCTCGCGCCCGACCTGCTGGTCCATGTAGGTGCGCCAGCCGCCTTCGCGCCAGGCCTTGGCCGACATCGCGAACTGCTGCTTGAAGGCCTTGGCGAAGGCCGCGTTGCTGGGGAAGCCGCAGTCCTGGGCGATGCGCACGATCGGCACGTCGGGCTCGTGGCGCAGCAGGTGGGCGGCGCGGCGCAGGCGGCGCTTGCGCTGGTATTCGACGGCCGAGAAGCCGGTCAGCTCGCGGAAGATGCGGTCGAAGTGGTAGCTCGAATAGCTGGCCGAGGCGGCCAGGCCGCTCAGGGCCAGCGGGTCGCCGACCGAGTCCAGCATCAGGTCCATGACCTCGTACAGGCGCGAGACGCGCGTCGGGGCCTTGGTGGTCATGGACATGGGGCGGGCAGGGGTGGAACGATACGACAAGACATCGCGTCACGAGGTTGCTGTTATTACAGCGATTATCGGGTAAGAAACGGCCAAAGGCGTGGTCGGAGGTGATGTCGTGGCGAAAGATGTGCTGCTTGCGCAACACATGCATACCACCGCGACCAGTTTAGCCGACGTAGGGATGGTAATTCACGCCATTCCCGATCAGTTCTGCCACTGCGGCCCGGTTCTCCGGACTTTCGCTGAACGCCGCCAGCACCGTGCCTAGGTCGGCCAGCTTGTTGTCCAGGACCGACAGCCAGAAGTCGTAGCCGCCCTTTTCGGGCTCGCGGTCGAGGATGTTGCGGTACAGGCGGGTGACGATGTCGGCATTGCCCGGATTCGCGCCGTACAGTCTGGCGAATTCGTCGCCACGGGTGAAGCCGGCGGCCACCGCCTGCAGCGTGACGCCGCGGTCGAGCATCTCGATCCAGAAGCCCAGGCCGACCTGGTCCGGCTCGCGGTCGAAGGCGGCGCGGTAGATGCGGTAGGCCTGGCCGGCGTTGCCGTCCGGTCCGCTATCGAGAGCGAGGGCGCCATTGCCGAACACCAGCCGTTCGATGCCGGACAGGCGGTCGTTGCCGTCGCCGGCACTGCCGCCCAGGCCACTGACGAGCAATTCCTCGCCCTCGGCCTGCAGCAGGTAATCGGCGCGGGCGCCGAGGAACACCGCCGTGTCGATGCCGCCCCTGCCATCGAGCCGGTCGTCGCCGCCATGGCCGGCCAGCACGTCCTTGCCGTCGCCGCCGTCGAGGAGGTCGTCGCCGTCGCCGCCGAGCAGGACGTCGTCGCCACCATCGCCATGCAGGCGATCGGCGCCCGCGCTCCCGCGCAAGGTGTCGGCGCCTTCGCCGCCGCGCAAGGTGTCGTCGAGGTCGCCGCCATCGATCGTGTCGGCGCCGGCGCCGCCGACGAGTACCAGGCCGCCGAGACCGCCATCGGGACGGATACCGCCGGGGAAGTTCGCACCCGTGAAGTCGGCCACGCGCGTGTTCTCGAGTACGGCCCGGGTGGTCCAGCCCTGGGCGCCGGAGCTGCCGTCCGGGTCGACCTGGAACAGGACGTGGCTGCCTTCCTGGACCAGGCGGGCAAAGGCGGCGGGGCCAAAGGGGTTGGGTCCGGCGTCGCCGAGGATGAAAGAGCGCACGTCCAGCACATCGCCGCCAGCGCCGGTCCGGAAGTCGGTGACCGTCAGCAGCGGGAACTTGCTGGCGCTGCTGTTGAGCAGACCATAGCTGTCGACACCGGCGCCACCGCTCACCCGCAGGGGCCGCGCCTCGTCCGCGGCATAGCCGAACAAGAGGCGGTCGTTGCCGTCCCCCATGTCGACGAGCAGCGGCGCCAAGCTGGCGGCCTTGCCGTCCGCATCGACCATCACTTCGTCGTCGCCGGCGCCGCCCAGTACGAGCTTGACCACGCTGGTCGGATACAAGCGGTCGTTGCCGTCGCCACCGTCGAGGGTGGTGCCGCCCGGGCGGTCTTGCCGCACCCGGTAGCCCGCCAGCACGTCGTCACCCGCGCCGCCGCTCAGGTAATCGTCGCCCTGGGAAGCGTCCAGGGTGTCGTTGCCGTCGCCCCCTTCGAGCCTGTCGTTGCCGAGCCCACCGTTCAGCCTGTCGTTGCCGTCGCCGCCGTACAGCATGTCGTCGCCTTCGCCGCCGTCGAGCCGGTCGTCGCCGGCGCCGCCGTGCAACTGGTCGCTGCCGGCTCCGCCGCGGATGTCGTCGCCGATCCCGGCCATGCTTTCGTCGCCGCCGACCAGGCGGTCATTGCCGGCGCCGCCGTCGATGATGTCGGCGCCGTCACCGCCGTCGATGGTGTCGTCGAGTGCGGCGCCGAACAGGGTATCGGCGCCCGGGGTGCCATGCAGGTCGAGTCCCCGGGTCGAGCCGCTTGGGTCGTAGCCGCCGGCGAACACGGCGCTCGACAGCGCGGACAGCAGGGTGTTGTCGAGCTTGAGCACGAGCTCGGCGCCATTTGCGCCGGCGGCGCCGTCGCTGTCGAGATGGATCCAGACCTGGCTGCCTTCCTGCACCGCCTTCAGGTAGCCCAGCGCGCCGAATGGATTGCCGGGGATGGTGCCGCGCACGCGCAACGCCAGCAGTTCGCGCAGGTCGAGCAGGTCTTCCCGGGAGAAGTCGAGGATCGTCAGACCGGTGATCGCACGGACGATGAAGGTGTCGGCGCCGGCGCCGCCGGAAGCCAGTACCGTGGCCGGGACGGACGCCGAGCGGATGCGGATGATGTCGTCGCCGGCGTCGCCGGAGAGGACGACGGTATTCCCGGGACGCCCGGTGAGTCCCGCATCGGCCAGCAGCAGTTCGTCGTTGCCGTCGCCGCCGGACAGGCGATCGTTGCCGTAGGAACTGGTCAGGTGATCCTTGCCGGCGCCGCCTTCGAGCACATTGCTGCCGTCGTGGCCGCCACCCATCGAGTCGTCGCCGTCGCCGCCGCGCAGCGTGTTGTTGCCGGCGCCGCCGGAGATCAGGTCGTTGCCGTCCCCGCCGTCGAGCAGGTCGTCGCCGGCGCGCCCGTTGAGGATGTCGTTGCCCGCGAGGCCGGACAGCACGTCGGCGCCGGGTCCGCCGTCCATGATGTCGTTGCCGGCGTCGCCGCTGAAGTTCAGGCCCAGCTCGCCGCTCTTCGGATCCATGCCGCCGGTGAAGTTGGCGGCGGTGAGCTGCTCCGGACGTACACCCTTCAGTGTCAGGCCCGTGATATAGATCGAGTTCGTGCGATCACCGGGATCGCGCAGCTCCAGCACGGTGTCGTCACCGGAAGCGACCAGCCGAACCAAGCCATTGACGAAGGCGTTGCCTCCGCCCAGGACGTAGGTCAGGTCCAGCAGGTCGATCATGTCGCCCCCCGCGCCGGCCTTGAAGTCGGTCACGGTGAAGTCGTTCGCTCCCTCCATGACGCTAGACATGCCGTAGAGATGATAGGTGTCGATGCCGTCCCCGCCCGACACCGCGGCGACCGCCTGTGACACGTAGTGGACCCTGAGCGTGATGGAATCGTTGCCGCTGCCACCACTCACCATGGCGGGGCCCGGATGCGCGTTCATGAAGTCGATGACGATCTCGTCGCCGCCATCGCCGCCGGCATAGTTGGTGCCTTCGAAGCCGCGCAGGAGATCGTTTCCCGTGCCGCCGTCGAGCGTGCCGCCGCTGCCGCTTTCCGCGTCCAGGGTGTCGTCGCCGTCGCCCCCGAAGACCTCGTTGCGGCCGGCGCCACCATCGAGCACATCGTTGCCGGCGCCGCCGTCGAGATGGTCGTCGCCCGCGCCGCCGTAGAGCCGGTCGTCGTCGTCGTCGCCGAACAGGCGGTCGTTGCCTTCGTCTCCGTGCAGCTGGTCTTCGCCGGTGCCTCCGTACACGGTGTCGTTACCGGCGCCACCCTTGATCGTGTCGCCGAAGGTCCAAAGGGTAGTGGCCCTGGTTTCGTCGCCGCCGCGCAGGATGTCGTCGCCGCCGTAGCCGAAGATGGTGTCGCCTTCGGCCAGGCCGTCGATGGTGTCGGCCAGGTCGCTGCCGTGCAGGGTATCGACATCGGCGGTGCCGCTCAGGTTCAGCGCCACCAGGCTGAGGCCTGACGTGAACTCGACGTCCAGGGCGCTGCCGCCGTAGAAGGCGTTGCCGGCGAGGTCGGTGATCGCACCGGCGCTGATCGTGACCGAATACCACTCGACGGGCGTCAGTTGCAGCGGCGGGGTGAAGGTGATGGTGTTGCCGGACATGGCCACGTAAGGGTTGCCCGCCAGCGGGGCGCTGTAGACCAGGCCCACGCGCATGGCGAACAGCGAAATCGTCCCGGGGCCCAGCTTGACCGCTTCGCTGAACGTGAAAACTATGGGTGCGTCGATGCGCTGGCCGTGCGGCGGCTCGCTCGTCAGGACCGGCCCGACTGAATCGGCCGTGCTTGCTGGGCCGGGAGTGCTGCCGTCGCGGACGGGTGTGGTGCGCTGGATGGGCATGGCGGATCGGTCGAGGTCGAAATAGTGTTCGACTATCCCTGACTCATCCGTTCATGTCCATAAAGTCTGCCATTCCATGCGTACCGGGTAGGGCGCGGCCGGTTTTATCCAATGTAGGGCTGGTAGTAGACAACATTGCCGACCAGCATCCATACCGCGTCCTGGTTCTCCTGGCTGTCGCTGAAAGCAGCCAGCACGGTACCCAGGTCGGCCTTCTTGTTGTCGAGGATCGACAGCCAGAAATCGTAGCCGCCTTGCTCAGGTTCTCGGTGGAGGACATTCTGATAGAGGCGCGTGACGATCTCGGCGTTGGTCGGATTGGCGCCGTACAGTTCGGCGAATTCTGGCGTACGGGTGAAGCCGTCCGCCACGGCGTGCAGCGAAACTCCGCGGTCGAGCATCTCGATCCAGAAGCCTAACCCCCCCGCTCGGGCGCGCGGTCGAAAGCGGCGCGGTAAAGGCGGTAGGCCTCGAACGCGCTGCCGCCATTGTCTCCTACGCCGATCGCAGCCGACTGGTCGGCGAAGGACACGCGCTCGATGCTCACCAGCCGGTCCTTGCCGTCGTTGGCGCCGCCGCGCCGGTCGGAGACGACGAAGTCCTGGGGATTGGTTAGGATCACCGAGTACTGGCTGAGGTTGCCGCGGAAGACGGCGGTGTCGATGCCATTGCCGCCATTTAGGTTGTCGTTTCCTGCGTAGCCGACCAGCACGTCGTTGCCTTCGCCGCCGTACAGCGCATTGGAATGCGCGTCACCGTCAAGCCGGTCGCGCCCATCGCCGCCGCGTTGGTCCGGCGTAAGCACGGCGGGCGTGCCGTCGGGAGAGTAACCGTAGCGCATGTTGTCGGTGGTCAGCGTTTCCTTCATGATGTTCTTGAGAATGACCACGTCGATGACAGGGCCCAGGAAATCCGGGCCGCTGTCGTCGTAGCGCACCACAGTGTCGGCGCCGCGTTGTTCCAGCAAGAAGTAGCCGCTGGCGAAGGGCGACTGGCGAGCGAAGCCCATCAGCTCGAACATGTCGAGGACGTCTCCACCGGGGCCGGCCTGGAAGTCGGTGATGATCCTGGTAGCGTTCTGTCCGCGCGGACTCAAGAATAATTCGAAGGTGTCGCTGCCGGCGCCGCCGCTCATCGAGACCGTAGCGGTGGACCGGACGCCTGACGAGACTGTGAGGCGGTCGTTGCCCTCGCCGCCGTCGACCGTGACCTGATAGGAGGAGACTGGAAGGGACGACGAGGTGGAGCGGACGCTCAGGATGTCGTCGCCGGTGCCTCCCAGCAGTGTATCGGCGCCCCAGCCGGTGGCCAAGGTATCGTTTCCGGCGCCGCCGTCGAGGAAGTCGGTGCCGGCGGTTCCGTCTTCGGTAGCCCCCCTGTCTTGTCACCGTCGAGCAGGTCATCACCGTTGCCGCCGTACAGTCGGTCGTTTCCTGCGCCGCCATACAGTGTGTCGTTGCCGTCGCCACCTTGCAGGATATCGTCATTCGGGGTGCCAGTCAGGCTGAGCCCGATCGGGGCGCTTGCAGCAGTTCCTGGAACGCCGGTGTCGGAATATGGGAAGGTGGGGTAGGTGGCCATCGTGGAATCAATCGTCGTGTACACAGCCTTCAACTATCGCGTACGCCGTCGCGGCTGTCCATATAGACACGCGATTCCATGCCTGGAGCATGCATCGGTGTCTTTCCTCCGCCAGCCAACACGGCCGCCGGTTTGCTATGCTAACGGCTTTACGCGCGCCGGCGCCGTGCCGGCCGTCATCGAAGGAGCAGAACAATGGTCTCGCTGCAGGAGCAGTTGCTGAAAGCCGGCCTGGTGGACAAGAAGAAGGTCCAGAAGGTCAACCAGGACAAGAGCAAGCAGAAGAAGATCGAGCGCCGCACCGGCGCCGAGTCGGTCAACGAATCGCGCGAGGCCGCGCTCGAGATGCAGCGCCAGAACGCCGAGCGGGCGCGCGAGCTGAACGCCCAGCGCGACGCGCAGGCGGCGCAGAAGGCGGTGCGGGCGCAGATCGCCCAGCTGGTGCAGGTGAACCGGCAGCCGCGCGCAGGGTCCGGCAAAGGCGCAGGCAAGGGCGACATCGCCTACAACTTCACCCACGGCAGCAAGATCGAACGCATCTATGTGTCGGAACAGGTGCAGCAGCACCTGGTCGCGGGCCGCCTGGTGATCGTGTTCCTGAACGGGAACTACGAGCTGGTGCCCAAGGTCATCGGCGAGAAGATCGCCGAGCGCGACCCGGCCAGCGTGATTCAGGTGAAGAAGACCGAGGCCGCGCCGCAGGCCGGGGAAGAAGATCCCTACGCCGACTTCAAGATCCCGGACGATTTCACCTGGTAAGCGCGGCGCTCGCCGGACCCGACGCCACCTCGACGGTGGCGTTTTGTTGTCGACCAGTTGAAACGAATCGTTGTTGAGTTGACATTCTTCCTGCGCTACACTGGCCCTGTCTCGTTTTTGTAGCGAGACTTGCATAGACAATTGGTTCAAAGGCGGGTCGTATGAGCGCGAAGAAAATGGATGGTTCAGGAGAAGGGCAGGGCGCCGTCAGCCGGCAGGTGACCTACCGCAGCGGCGTGGCGGCGCGCCTGGCGGGCTTGCCAGTGGAGACGTTGCGGGTGTGGGAGCGGCGCTATGCGCTGTCGGAGACCCAGCGCTCGGCGCACGGGCAGCGGCTGTACACGGCGGAGCAGGTGCGCCGCCTCGGGCTGCTCAAGCAGCTCGTCGACCTCGGCCATCCGATCGGCGTGCTGACCGGCCTGCCGGTGGAGCGCCTGGAAGAAATGATCGCACCCGATCCGGCGCGCGCCCGCGAGGTCAGCGGGCCGATGCGGGTATTGGTGGTGGGCGACAGCCTCACGCGCCGCATCGCGGCCAGCGGACGCGACGGACGCGCACTGCAGGTGCAGCGCCACCATGCGCGGCTCGACCAGGTGGTGGCGAGCGGCGACGGCGTCGTGATCGACGTGCTGCTGATCGAAGCTTCCGAGCTCGACGAAGCCCCGCTGGACAAGGTGATCGCCGCGCGCGACTTGGTGCATCCGGCGGCCACCGTGGTGCTGTACCGCTTCGGCGGCAGCGCCACCATCCGCGCCCTGCGCGCCGAAGGCTGCCTGGTGGCGCGCGTGCCGGCCGAGGTCGGCGAACTGGTGCTGCTGTGCCGCTCGGCGCTGGCGGGGCAGGGCATGCCCGCTGCGCAGTCCGAGGGTGATGAAGTGGCCCCGCGCCGCCTCGACGATGCCGCGCTGGCGGCGATCACGGCGGCCGGCAACCGCCTCAGCTGCGAGTGCCCGCGCCACTTGTCCGAGATCCTCATGATGGTCGGCAGCTTCGAGCGCTACAGCGCCCAGTGCGCCTCGCGCAACCAGGAGGATGCGCGCCTGCACCGCGAACTCGAACTGGCCTCCGGCCGGGCGCGCGTGGTGCTGGAAGAGGCGATGGTCCGGCTGGCGCTGGCGGAGGGACTGCCTCTGCCTGGGAAGGACGGCTAGCCGGCTGCACAGCAAAAGCCGACGGGAAGGAAGCCTGGCTGCGCGCCAGGCTTTTTTTTGGTTCTTCACGGATTACCGGGAATCGCGTGCTGAAGTGAAATTGCTGCATGTAAAACTAAGGTCACTTCTGGCGCACGCACAAGAACACGTTTGATCTGCATCATGTCGACGCGCGATGCTGGGATAAGTCGAACCGTGCGCGACCTGTCCGCCCCATGATCTCCCTGATCCGCCCGGATTGTCCGATGAGGCGGAAATGGTATTCACTTTCACGGGAGAGACATATGCGGCGCGTGCACGGAAGTGGCAGGTCGAAGACGAGCGTGGCGTGGTGGCCCTGCCTGCTGCTGGCGCTGGCGGCGGGCGGCACGGCGCTGGCGCAGCAAGCCCCGGCGCCGGCCCTCGAAGAGGGCAAGGGCGGCACCGCCCGCACCAGCTACCGGGTCGTCAACCTTGGTTCCGGCGACCTCAGCGCACTGCCGAAGATCAACGCCCGGGGACAGATCGTCTTCTCGCTGTGGGATGGCGCCGCCTCGCGCGGCTATTTCTACGACGGCAGGACAGTCCGGGACATCGGCACGCTGGGCGGCAGGGACACCGTGGCGCTGGGCTTGAACAATGCAGGGCAGCTCGCCGGCGGTTCTTTCACCACCACGGGCAACGAGCATGCCTTCGTCTGGAGCGTGGGCGGCGGCATGATCGACCTCGGGGTCCTGCCGTTTACCGGCAACTCGCGCGCGCAGGCGATCAACAACCGCGGCGTCGTCACCGGCTATTCCGAAGGCGTCCCCAGCACGCCGCCGCTGGCCTTTCGCTGGAGCGTGAGCGAAGGCATGAGCAGCCTCGGCGCGCTCGCGCCCGGTGTCGATGGCGCGTCCTGGGGCGCCGCGCTGAACGACGCCGGCCTCATCGCCGGAGCCGCCAATACCGCCAGCCTGGAGCGCCACGCCTTTGCCTGGATGCCGGCCCGCGGCCTGGTCGACATCGATACGCTCGGCAGCCTCGACTCGGACGGCATCGCCGTCAGCGCCAGGGGCGAGGTGGCCGGCAGCCGCCTGCCGGCGGACGAAGCGGGCTATCGCGCCTGGCTGTGGGTGCCCGGCAGCGGCATGCGCGACCTCGGCGCGGCGGGCGGGGTCGACTCCTTCACCCTCGCCATGAGCCCCGGCGGCCGGATCGCCGGCCTCGTCAACCTGGCCAGCGGCGACCAGCGCGCCATGACCTGGACCCGCACGGAGGGCATGCGCCTGCTGGGCACCCTGGGCGGCGCCAACTCGCGCTCCCAGCAGGCCAACGATCGCGGCCAGGTGGTCGGCTACGCCACCGACCGCAACCAGGCCTTCCGGGCATTCGCCTGGTCGGCCAGAACCGGCATGGTCGACCTGAACACCCGCCTGCGCAACGCGCCGCCAGGTCTGGTGCTCGACGATGCGCTTGCCATCAACGACGAGGGCGCCATCGTGGCCAGTTCCAACGCCGGCCTGGTGCTGCTCACCCCCGGCCATGGGCACAAGGGCGGCCATGTGGTCGGGCCCGTGGCTGCGCCGGAGGTCGTGCGGGCAGGCGCCGCATTCGCCGCATCGGTGGCATGGGTCGATTCCGCCAGGGTGGGCACACGCGGCGTGAGCTGGTCCTGGGGCGACGGCAGCGGGACGCAGGCCGGCTGGGTGCGCGAAGCAGGTGAGGCGGGCAGCGCCAGCGCCAGCCACCATTTCGCCTTGCCCGGGGTGTACCGCGTCACGGCAACGGTGCTCGATCGCAACGGCCGCAGCACGGCCGTCAGCCGCACCATCGTTGCCGCCGCATCCGCCGCCGGCACGGTGGCCGCCCGTGGCAGCGTGCGGTCGCCAAGGGGCGCTTATCGGAAGGCGCCGTCATGGGCCGGCAAGGCGGCGTTCAGCCTGGTGGCGCCGCTTGCTGCGACGCCGCCGGCAGCGGCGCAGGCGGCGAGCACGCCGGCGCAGATGCATTTCGACCTGCCCGGGCTGCGCTTTCACAGCAGCAGCTTGCGCTTCCTTGGCCGCCAGGGAGCGCAGCACGTGTTCGACGGCGAAGGCGCGGTCAATGGTGCAGGCAAGGCCCGCTTCCGGCTCGCGACCACGGTCGGCCTGGCCGGCGCCGCGCCGGGTCGCTTTGCGCTGAAGATCTGGCAGCCGGATCCTGTTTCCGGCAAGGAAGTGGTCCATTACGACAACAGCGGCACGCCCTCGGCAGAAGCCGCGGCGCCGCTGGTGGAGGCAAGCGTGCTGGCGCAATAGGGAGGCGTGGCGGCCCGCGGCCAGGGAGGGGCCCCTGGCGTGCGGGCGGGGATGGCGATCTGTGCTTGAATGGCGATCCCGGTTCGCGAATGTCCCGATGCGGTTCACATCCGGGGCATTGCGGCCATCCATTCGACCATTTCGATGAGGCCATCATGGCAGACGCATTCAAGGCTGGCGACAAGGTGCAGTGGCAGTCGTCCCAAGGCACGGTGCATGGGACGATCAAGAAGAAGCTGACCTCGCCCACCGAGATCAAGGGCCACCACGTGGCCGCCTCGAAGGAGCACCCCGAGTACCTGGTGGTCAGTGACAAGACCGGGGCGGAGGCGGCGCACAAGGCGGACGCGCTCAGGAGGGCCTGAGGCCTGCCTGCCCGGGCTGACCTGATGCAGGTTTCATCCCGGGGCTGGTCATCCGCGCTTCAAGGGGCTGCGGGCTTCCCCTCGTGCGCGCCGCCGTGCGCCGCTTGCTGGTGTTCGCCGTGTGCCGCGTGGGTATTTTCCCAGCCTCCGCCAAGCGCCAGGAAGAGCTGCGCCTGGTCCTCCGCCAGTTTTGCGCTGGAAGCGGCGAGCATGCTCTCCGCGCTGGCCAGGGTGCGATCCGCGTCCAGGGCGGCAAGGAAGTCGGTGCGGCCGAACTGGTAGAGCCTGGCCGTCTGCTTCGCAGCCAGTGCGCTCTGGTCACGCGCCGCGCGCAGGGCGGCATTGCGGTCGAGTTCGCGGGCGTAGACCGTCAGTGCACTCTCCGTCTCGCGCAGCGCGTTCAGCACCACCGAGTCGAAGCGCGCCAGCGCGCCCTGGGTAGCGATGTTCGCCTGGGCGATGTGCACGCGCGCCGGGCTCAGGGCCGGCAGGTTCCAGGAAATCAGGGGCCCCAGCGAGAATTTCCAGGTACTGGCGTCGCCGAACTGTTCCATGAAGCCGACGCCCCCGAAGGAGGCGCCCAGCGTGATGTTCGGGTAGAGCTCGGCGGTGGCGACGCCGATGCGCGCCGTGCTTGCCGCCAGCAGGCGTTCGGCCTGGCGCACGTCGGGACGGCGGCGCAGCAGGGCCGCACCGTCGCCGACCGGAATGGTCGCGGCCACGCGCGGCGGCGCGGCGCATTGCGCGACCTCCGCCGGGAACTGGCTCGGCGCCTCACCGGTCAGCACCGCGAGGCGATACAGGGCGGTGCGGCGGCCGGCCTCCAGCGGCGGCAGGTTGGCGCGCAGCAGCTCCAGCTGGGCCTGGGCGCGGCTGGTGTCGATGGCGATGCCGCGGCCGCGCCGCACGCGTTCCGTCGTCAGCTTGACGAACTGCTGCTGCAGCGCGACCGATTGCTGCGCCACCTTCAGCTGGTAAGCGGCCGAGCAGGCCTGGGCATAGGCGCGCGTGGTGTCGGCCGCCACCATCACGTGGGCCAGGTCGCTGGCCGCCTGCGCAGCTTCCTGGTCGGCGTGCGCGGCCTCGATGGCGCGGCGGATGCGGCCCCACAGATCGACCTGGTAAGCCACCTTGATGTCGCCTTCGTAGATGCCGGTGCGCGGCAGCTGTTCCGGCAGGCCGATCGAGGCGCCGGCGATGCGTCCGTACAGCGGCGCGGCGCCCATCTCGACCTCGGGGCGCTTCCTTTCCTCGACCTCTTCCAGCACTGCATGAGCGCGCGCCAGGTTCGCGGCCGCCACCCGCAGGTCGGCGTTGGCGCTGAAGGCCTTGGCGATCAGCTTGTCCAGTACCGGGTCCTGGTAGAGATGCCACCAGTCCTTCGGCAGCGGGTCGGCGCTGAAGGGCGTCTCGCTTGAACCCATCAGGGGCGCCCTGGCGGCGTCGCGCTGGATGACGGCTTCCTTGGGCAGCTGGTAGTCCGGGCCGAGCGTGGTGCAGGAGCCCAGCACGGCCAGCGCGCACAAGGACGCAGCCTTGCCGGCGAGCTTGCGGTTGCGATGCATGTTCACTCCTTAGTGCGCCGTCCTGGCGCCAGGCGCAGCCGCCACGGCGCGCGCGGCAGGCGCGGGATGGGTTGCAGCCGGCAGCACTTCCACGGTCGCGGTCTGTCCGGCGACGAGGCGCACGCCTGCCGGCACCTGGTCGATCGCGATGCGCACCGGGATGCGCTGGGCCAGGCGCACCCAGTTGAAGGTCGGGTTCACATTCGGCAGCATGTTTGCGCCGGTGCTGCGGTCGCGGTCGGTGATGCCTTCGGCGAAGCTCTCGACGTGGCCCTTGATCGGCTGGCGCACGCCCATCAGGGTGACGTCGACCCTGTCGCCGACCCCGATGGCGGGCAGCTTGGTTTCTTCAAAATAGCCTTCGACATAGAAGGTATTGCGGTCGATCAGCGCCATCACCGGACGCGCCGCGGTCGCATAGGAACCTTCGCGCAGGTCGAGGTTGGTGACGATGCCGTCGACCGCCGACACCACGTGCGAGCGTTCCAGGTTCAGCCGGGCCGTGTCGCGGTTGACGACGGCCTGGGCCAGGGCGGCCCTGGCCTGGTCGGTGCGGGTGAGGCCTTGCTCGCGCGTTTCCTCCGACACCAGGTCGTCGAGCTCGGTATTGCGCTTGTTTTCGCGCCGGGCCTGGGCCAGGGCTGCTTCGGCTGCCGTCACCTGGGCCTCGGCCTGGCGCAGCGCCAGTGCGAAGCGCGCACGGTCGATCTCGAACAGCGGTTCGCCGGCCGCGACGTGCTGGTTGTCGTGCACGTAGACCCTGGTGACCTGGCCGGTCACGTCCGGCGCCACCTGCACCACATACGCTTTCACGCGGCCGTCGCGGGTCCACGGCGCCAGCTCGTAGTGGCGCCACATATGCCAGAGCGCGTAGACCGCGCCGGCGGTGGCCAGCAAGGTGATGCCGACCCGGCCCAGGGCCGGTAAAAATTTGTTCGTAGCCATGTCAGGACCAGTTGCGGGTGAAGTAAGCCAGCGTGCCGAGCACGATGACGAACAGGGAAAAATCGAACAGCGCCGGATGCCACACCAGGCGATAGAAGCCGGTGCGCGCCAGGGCCAGGTTCAGGACGCGGGATATCAACAGTGCCGCCAGCGTCAACAGCAGGAGCGGAGGAAGGTAGAGGCCGTAGAGGCTGACTTCGCCGATCATCGGGTCTCCTTGTCGTAAGCGGTCAGGGTGGAAGGTTGGTAGGCCGGGGCCTGGGGAAACAGGTCGCGCCGCATGCCGGTGAGGGCGGCCAGCGCCTCGCGCTGGGCGGCGTCACGCGTGCCCTGGCAGATCGCGCGCAGGCTGTTGTCGAGGGCAGCCAGCAAGCCTGCTTCCTCATCCCGGTCGAGCGCCGGCAAGCGCGCGAAACGCCGTGACAGCCGGGACATCAGGGAGGCGAGGGCGGCTTCGCCACGCCCGAGCTGTGCCCGTACGGACTGCAGCAGGCTCATGTTCAGGCCGACGCGCAGGTCGCGCAGCGCGTCGGCCGCCTGCAGGTCCGCGTGGGCGCCGGCCATCGCCAGGCGCGGCGTGAGCAGGCCGACGCGGTCGACCATGCGTGCAGAGAACTCCCTTGGTGCGGTCACGCGCTCGCCGCTGCCCAGGCGCGCCAGCTCCTGCCAGCCGGCCCGCAGGAGGCGGCGCGCGGTCCAGCCGGCGCCGACGCTGCGCAGCATGCGGGTGATGAGGGCGGCGGCGGCCAGGCCCATGATCTGCGCCAGCATGCCGTTGGTGAAGGAGACGATGTCGGCGCTGTGGGTGTCGACCATGGCCAGGGCGCCGCAGATGCCGAAGAGGAAAGGCATGGCGCGCCCAAAAGTCGACGGCCGCGCCACCAGCACGCCCAGCACCAGGAAGGTCGGCGCGCAGGCCAGCACCAGCGACTCGAAGCCGTGCACGGCCGGAAGGATCGCCAGCAGGTACAGCGCCGCCACCGGAATCGAATATACCGTGTAGGTGAGGAAGCCCTTGATGAAGGGCGCCGGGTCGTCCTGGCCGGCGAAGAAGCAGCACAGCACCGCCGCTATCATCGGTGCGGCCGCGCCGGCCGGCCAGCCGGTGAGGATCCAGAAGGCGCAGCAGGCCAGCACGGCGACGATGGCGGCAAGCGCCGACAGCAGGGCCATGCCGCGGTCCTGGTGCAGGGCGCTGGGCGCGACGCCCGGCAAGTGGCGCACGCTCTCGGGCAGGCGGCCATGCACGCCGGCGTCGATGTGCTGTCGCAGCAGGCGCGTTTCCAGCACCAGGTCGACCAGCATGTGCAGGCGCGCCGCCAGGTTCAGCCTCAAGAGGCCGGTCCAGTCGAGTTCACGCCCGCTTTCCGGCGCCAGCGCGTCGATGCGCGTGTGCAGGGCCGCGCCCTGGACGGCGAGGGGCGTGTCTTTTGGGGTGTCAAGCAGCGCCGTCACGTCTTCCAGCAAGCTGCGCCAGCGTGCCGACACCCCGTCCGCGCCCAGCTCGCGCAGCGCCGCCAGGCGGTCCTCGATGCCGGAGACGATGGGCACGAACTGCGCCAGCCGTTCCTGCAGCGCGTTGACGGCCTTCTCGGTCCAGCGCAGGTGTGAGGTGTCGAAGGGCAGGTGGGTGCTCATCAGGCGCAGCTCGGTGATGTCGCCGGCCAGCTTGCGGCGCTCGCCCGCGCTGCGCGCATCGCCGCCGGGGTTGAGCGCATCGCGGATCCAGGCCCCGGCGTCACGCGCCGCGCCGTCCAGGCGGGCGAGCAGCACCGGCGCGAAGCTCTGCGGCAGCACCAGGGTGTGCACCAGGGTCGCGCAGCTCATGCCCAGCACGATCTCCTCGACCCGCGCGAGCGCGATATCGAAGATGGCGCCCGGGTCGCCCACCGCCGGAAAACCGATCAGGCCGGCCGTGTAGCCGGCCAACATCAGCACATAGGAACGCGGGGTTCGGTCCAGCAGCGAGAAGTAGAGGCAGCCGCCGATCCACAGCGCCAGCGCGAGCGAGAGCAGCTCGGGGGCGTTCGACAGCTGCGGCACCAGGAAGACGACCGCGACGGCGCCGAGCACGGTGCCGCCCGCCCGGTAGATGCCCTTGGAGCGGGTCGGCCCGGCGAAAGGGGCGGAGACGATATAGGCCGTCATCATCGCCCAGAAAGGTCGCGGCAGTCCGATGCGCATCGATAGGTAAACCGAGAGCATCGCTGCCGCGAATGACTTGATGGAGAACAGCATCTCCGACCGGCTGGCCAACTTCATGCCCGCCTCACGCTTCCTTGCTGCCGGCGTCGTCGGAGGAAGTGATGTTGGCAATCGCCGCCGGCAGGCCGGACAGCACGCGCAGGCAGGCTTCGACGTCGGCGGGTTCGAACTCGCCGAACAGCTTGCGGCGGAAGGGGCGCAGGGCCTGGTCCATCTGCTCCGCCGCCTGGCGTCCCTCGTCCGTCAGGCGCAGGATCTTCGCGCGGCGGTCGGCCGGGTCTTCGTGGCGCTCCACCAGCTTCGCGGCGATCAGGCAGTCCACCACCCGCACCAGCGAGGACGCTTCCAGGCCGAGGGCAACGGCCAGCACACCCGGCCGCACGCCGTCCTCGCCGAAGCGGCTGATGACCAGCACCGGCAGGCCGGTGGCCTGGGACAGGCCGTAGTCGGCCGCGATCTTGTCGGCAGCGGCGCGGTAGGCGCGCGAGGCATAGCTGAGGGCGGCGGTCAGGCTGCCGAGGGTCTGGTCGGATACGCTCATTTAATTGGCATGCACATTGTTCTCATGCGAAAGCTTAGCATGCGAAGTAATTTCTTTCAACTAAGCCTTTGAATCTGCCGCTTGCCGGGCTGGCAAAACGACAAGGCCGGGCGTCAGGGCGCGGCCTTGCGCATGTTCATGGGAGCGGGGTGCCGCAGCAGTCGGCCGTGGATTGCATGGTTGACGACACCGGGCCATCACCGACGAGCGGGTCCTGTGTCGTCGCATAGCGCTGCGCCAGGTTTGTTGCGATCCGCCCGATGTGATCGCGCAATGCTTCCGGCGCCAGGACTTCGGCCTCGGCGCCGAAGCGCAGCAGCTCGTACACAGCGTGGCGCACCGGGCCGACGGGCAGGGTCACGGTGCGCCAACCATCTTGTGCAGCTTCCCCGATCGTGGCGTGGGTGACGGAATAGGGCGGCAGGAAGACCTCCATCATCTTCATCCCCCAAGGCGACAGCCGCAAGGTCGCCTGCTCCGGGTGCTGCTCCTGCTCGAAGCGGCGTGCATTCTCGGCCCAGTAGGCCGGGAGGTCGAAATCCTTGGCCCCGTCGATGTGGCCGTCGAGCAGCTGCAGGTCGAGGATCCGGGAGACGCGATAGGTGCGCACATCGGCGCCGCATCTTGCGACCAGGTACCACGCGCCGCCCTTGAGCACGATGCCGAGCGGATCCAGCTCGCGTTCCTTTTCTCCCTTCCAGCTGCGATAGCGGATGCGGATCGGCTGTTCGCCCCACACGGCCTGCGCCAGCTGCGGCAGGCAGGCCGGCCTTTCGCTCGCTTCGAACCAGCCGGGTACGTCCAGGTGGAAGCGCAGGCGCATCCGGCTGGCGCCTTCGCGCACGTCGGCGGGGAGGGCGGCCAGCAGCTTGTCACGGGCGCTCGCACAAGCCGCATCCAGGCCGAGTTCGGCGGCCTGCCCGGACAGGCCGCTCAGGAACAGGACTTCGGCTTCCAGCGCCGACATGCCGTTCAGGCGCGTGCGGTAGCCGTCCAGCAGGCGGTAGCCGCCCTGGTTGCCGCGCTCGCTGTAGATCGGGATGCCGGCGGCGCTCAGGGCGTCGACGTCGCGGTAAATGGTGCGTAGCGACACCCCGTATTCGTCCGCAAGCGCACGCGCGCTCGCGCGGCCACGGGCCTGCAGGGTCGTGAGGATGAAGAGAAGTCGGCTCGCTCGCATCGGGCCAGTGTAATCCATATCAGTCTGCATACCTGACAGAAGATGTCAGCTTGCCAGGCATACCATGCTCGGAGTCGACCGCGGATCGGCCTTACCAACACCACCCCATCCAATCGAGGGCAAACCATGAGCACACAGCGCAGCATCACCTTCTTCCACTCGCCGCACACCCGCGCCACCAGCACCTTCACCCTGCTCGAAGAACTCGGCGCACCCTATGACATGCGGGTCCTGAACATGAAGGCCGGCGAACAGCGCCAGCCCGCCTACCTGGCCGTGAACCCGCTGGGGAAAGTGCCTGCCATTATGGACGGCGATACCATCGTCACCGAGCAGGTGGCGATCTTCATTCACCTGGCCGACAGGTTTCCCGAGGCCGGCCTCGCGCCCTCCCTCGACGATCCGCGGCGCGGCGCCTATCTGCGCTGGCTGGTCTACTATGCAGCCTGTTTCGAGCCGGCGCTGGTGGACCGCAGCATGCAGCGCGAACCGGCGCCCCACATGAGTTCGCCCTACGGGGACTTCGATTCCATGCTCGGCGTGATCGACGCCCAGCTGCAGCGCTCGCCCTACCTGCTCGGCGACACCATGTCGGCTGCCGACGTCCTGTGGGGATCGGCCCTGGGATGGGCCATGGCCTACGCCGGCGTGCCGCGCCTGCCCGCCCTGGTGGAGTATGCCGAGCGCATGGCTGCCCGTCCGGCATCCCAACGTGTCACGGAACGCGACATGGCGCTGATTGCCGGCCACGAGGCCGCGGCGGCCTAGGCGCGGCGCCTGAAGGGCATCAAGGGGAAAATTCCTCGTCGATCCTTGCGTACTCGCCGCTCGGATCCTCGAAATGCCGGCCGTTCCAGACAAACACGATGGTGCGCTCCGCTTGCTCGCCTGCCTTGACGTGATAGGCGAAGGCGGGCGCGCCATCGCGCGTGGTCTGTTCGAGGCGCGCCTCGAGTCGTTGCGGCGGCGGGCCGTTGCCTTCTTCGCGCTCGCGCTTCGTGATCACGCTGAATATTTCCTTCAGCTGACCTTCATGGATGCGGTAGAGCGTGTAGGTGCCGAGTATCCCTTCCCCACGGTTGAGCAGCTGCTCGCCCTTGCTCACGATCTGCTCGCGCGCCTCGCCGGGAATCAGGCGGACCAGCTCGAACGTCTCGCCCGGTGCGAAGGTCATATGCGCCAGTTCTCCGGCTTCTCCGCCGAGCGGACGGATCAGGCGGATGGGTGTGCCGTCGTCCATCGTGATGCCCAGGTCACGGTAGCTGTCGTTGCCGTTGACGGTGACGCGCAGGCTGAAATCCAGCCCCTTGAGCGACTGGGTGACCTCCGCCTCTGGCGCGTCGTCGGTCTGCTGTGCAAGCGCTGCGACGTGGGCCGGTGCTTGCGATGGGGCGGCCGGCATCGTCGTGGCCGCGGGCGGCGCGCCGGCATGCCGTTGCTGCACGAGCACGGCTGCGAGCACCCCGGCAAGGAGCAGAGCGGCAATGACCGGTTTTTTACGCATGGGCTTCCTGTTCAATCAAAAGCGGGACTGGCAATGTTACAGCAGTGGAAGGTGCCGGCAGCACGCTCACCAGGTCATCCGCAGGTCATATTCCGCGCTTACATTGCCCGCATATCCTTAGCTGGGAACGGGCATGGACAAGCGCGACATGTGGGACAACGCTGCAGCGACGGCGGACGCCGGAAGGAGTGCCGCATGAGGGAAGGCGAACTCCAGCGCGGCATGGCCGGGAAGAAGATCCTCGTGCTGAGCGTGCCGGCCGGCGCCGGCCACACCCGGGTGGCCGAAGCCATCCGCCGCTGCGCCATCGAGGAGTATGGCGGCGCCACGGTCGTCCACCTGGATGCGATGGCCTTCGCCACACCGCACCTGCGCAAGGTCTACACCGACGTCTACCTGGGCCTGATCAAGCGTGCGCCGGGCCTCTGGCGCTACGTCTATCGCCTGACCGACCGGCTGTGCCCGGGCGGTTGGCTCAACCGCCTGCGCCGCTGGATCGAGGCGCGCGACAGCCGGCCCCTGCTGGTGGAAATCGCGGCGCTGGCGCCGGACATCATCATCTGCACCCATTTCCAGCCGGCCGAGCTGCTGTCGCGGCAGATCGCGGCCGGCCTTCTTCAATGCCCCGTCTGGGTGCAGGTGACGGACTTCGACCTGCACCGCATGTGGGTGCACCCGCACATCGCCGGCTACTTCGCCGGCAACGGGGAAGTGGCCTTCCGCATGCGCGAGCAGGGCATCCCGGCGCAGGCGATCCACGTCTCCGGCATCCCGACCATGCCCGCCTTTTCGCGCCGCCCCGAGCGCGCCGGGTGCGCCCGTGACATCGGCCTCGACCCGGGCCGCACGACCTTGCTCCTGATGGGCGGCGGCGCCGGGCTTGGCGGCCTGAGCCGGATAGCCCAGTGTCTGCTGGCTATTCCCGGCGACTTCCAGCTGATCGTCCTCACCGGCAGGAACACCGCCGAACTGGCCGCGCTGCGAACGCTGGCCGCGCAGTTCCCGGGCCGCCTGGCGCCCCAGGGCTACACCGAGCAGGTCGAGCGCCTGATGGCCTGCGCCGACCTGGTGATCACCAAGCCGGGTGGTGCGACCACGGCCGAATGCCTGGCCATGGGTTTGCCCATGATCGTCAACGCACCGATTCCCGGGCAGGAAGAGCACAACGCCAACTTTGTTCTGGAGCAGGGCGCCGCCCTCGCGGCGTCCGACCTGCCGGGCCTGGAATACCGGGTCCGCTACCTGCTGGCGCATCCCGCCAGGCTGGAAGAGATGGCGGCCAGCGCGCGCATGCTCGGACGCCCGCATGCCGCCCGGCAGGTACTGGAAACCGTGCTGGTCGCCGAAAGGGCCTATGCTTGAGTTGTCGGAGGCGGGCCGCTTCGTGTCGATGGTGGCTGCGGTACTGGTGCTGGCCTACCTGTTCGCCCGGGTGGAGGTGGAAATCGAAGGGGAGGCCGGGTGGGCGGCGAACCTGCCGACCTGGCGCATCGAAGAACACCCCCTGCTCGACCTCTTCATGGGCGGCCGCGCCCTGACCGGTTACCACCTGTGGATGTTCTCCTTCATCGGCCTGGTCTTCCACTTTCCGCTGTTCTTCATCGGCCGCTGGTCGCCGGAGCTGGAAGCGCAGGTATTAGCCTCGATCATGCTGTTCTGGATCGTCGAGGACTACCTCTGGTTCGTTGTCAATCCGGCCTTCGGCTGGCGCCGCTTCAAGAAGGAGCACGTGCCCTGGCACAAGCACTGGGCCTTTGGCGCCCCCGTCGACTACTGGGTGTTCGGCGCCATCAGCATGCTGCTGCTCTGGTACGGGGCCTGAGCCAGCACGCCCAGGTCGAGCGCGTGGCGGATGCGGCAGCACAGCTCCGTCGAGGTGCGGGAAATCAGCTCTTGCGGGATGGCGTACTTGCTGGTGAGCCGGTCGTGGTCTTCGAAACCGTAGGAAACCATGAAGGGATGCATGCCGGTGCCCACCGCCGCGGTGAAATCCTTGTGCTCGTCGCCGCAGACATAGGCGCGCGCCGGGTTGATGCCGAAGCGCTCGCGCATCGCGCGGAACTGGGCTGTCTTCTTTTCTTTGAGCGGAATGTGGACCAGGAAGTCCAGTTCGTCGATATCGATGTCGTGGCGGCGGAACAGCCGGCGCAGGGTCTCCAGCGGCTCGATGGTCACGTTGCGCGTCACGATGCCGACCGTGATGTCGGGCGCGGCGATCAGTTCGCGGATCAGGTCGGCGATGCCCTCATAGAGGCTGGCCTCTTCGCGGTAGATGCCGGTCAGGGTGTCGACCAGCATGGCGCGGCTGTTCTTGCGCAGGTTTTTCCGAATGATGGCGGGGAACTCCTTCAGGCCGCCCACGTACTTGAGCAGGTGGTGCCGTTTCTGGAAATTGGTCTCCGCCCCGAGCGCCATGCCGTGGCGCGCAAACGCCGCTTCGATGGCGGAGAACGCGTCGATGGTGGTGCCGTCCGCGTCGAGGATCAACAGCCGTTTGTCGCTAGTGTACATGGGGCGCCCTTTTGAATGTCCTTGGCCGATCCGGCGGGACAACGCGCCGGAGCTCGTTTGCTGTGACCCATCATCGGACGGCTTCATGACCGGCGTATGACAGGAAAAAGGGGCCTCGCCTGGCGGGCGACCTGTCTCCAGAAACTTGCAAGATGGTAAAGTAGTGTCTTTCGCTTGAGCCGATGGGCTTCGACAATGTCATGTCAGGTGAATCGTGAGTTTGTTCCAACATCTATCGCTGCTGCTCATCCTGGTGCTGGCCGCCGGATTCCTCTCGCTGACGGAGATTTCGTTGGCAGGCGCGCGCAAGATCAAGCTCAAGCTGCTGGCGGAGGCAGGCGACGAGCGCGCGCTGAAAGTCATGCAGCTGCAGGCCCAGTCGGCCGATTTCTTCGCAGCTGCCCAGATCGGCCTGAATACCATCGCCATCCTCGGCGGTATCCTGGGCGAAGGCGCCTTGCGACCGTATTTCACGGCCTGGCTTTCGCTGTTCTACAGCGGACCGGGCATCGACAACCTTGCATTCGCCCTGTCGTTCCTTTTCGTCACCATCCTCTTCATCCTGTTCTCGGACCTGATGCCCAAGCGCCTGGCGATGATCGCGCCGGAGCGCGTCGCGGTTGCCGTCATCCGTCCGGTCCATGTATTCATCCGCATTTGCAGGCCATTTTCCTGGGCGCTGAACCTGGTGGCGAACATGCTGTTCCGCCTGTTCGGCATCGAGACCACGCGTGAAGACCGGATCACCTTCGACGAGATCTCGGCGATCGTCGAAGCGGGCGCCCAGGCCGGCGTCCTGCAGAAGCAGGAACAGCATTTCATCGAGAACGTCTTCGAACTCGAGTCGCGCGCCGTGACCTCGGCGATGACGGCCCGCGACAATGTGGTGTACTTCAATCTGGACGAGAGCGAGGACAGCATCCGCAAGAAAATCGCCAGCTACTCGCTGTCCAAGTTCCCGGTGTGCGACGGAACGATAGACCGGGTGATCGGCTATGTCGATACCCGGGACATCCTCGTCCGTCTGCTGAACAAGCAGTCGGTCTTCCAGCTCAACGAATCGAGCATCCGCACGGTCCTGATCATCCCGGATGCCCTGACCCTGTCCGAGCTGCTCGACCGCTTCCGGGCAAGCAAGGAAACCTTTGCCGTGGTGATCAATGAATACGCCCTGGTGGTCGGGGTGATCACGCTCAGCGATATCATGCTCACTGTGATGGGAAAATGGGGCGGCGCCCTCGACGAGGACAAGCAGGTCGTGCAGCGCGAGGACGGCTCCTGGCTGGTCGACGGCGGCACGCCCGCGTCGGACATGAAACGCATGCTCGACCTGAAATTCCTGCCGGAAGAAGAGAACTACGAAACCGCCGCCGGGTTCATGATGTACATGCTGCGCAAGGTGCCCAAGCCGACCGACAGCGTGGAGTACGACGGCATGCGTTTCGAGGTCGTCGATGTCGACCACTACCGTATCGACCAGCTGCTCGTGAAACGCCTGCCTCCCGGCGGGCAGGACTGAAGGATACCGGCCCGTATTGGTTATACTGGGCCTGTCGTAACATCAAACCTGAAGGAGTGTTATGAAACCGCTGTTTTCCCCGGATGAGGAAGCGAACGCTTCTTCCGCGCCCACCGCGCCCGCGCCCCTTGCTCCTTTGCTCAATCCGGCGCCGACGCTGGACAGGCTGCCCGCATCGCTGTCGGAGGTGAGTCCGGTGCCCGTGGCGCCCGCCGCCCCCGTGGTGCGCGTCGATGTCTCCGGCATCGACGACAAGGCCATCGAGGCCCTGGGCGGCAATACCGGCGCAGGCGTGGCCAAGGTGTCGGCCAAGCTGCTCGGCACCGTGCGTGCATCGGATGCGGACGTCTTCGGCACCCAGCTGAACGAGCTGATCGCGACCTCGAAGGGCCTGGACCCGGCCAAGCTGCGTTCCGGCGGCCTGCTGTCGCGCGTGACGAACATGTTCGGCTCGGTGAAGGAAAAGATGCTGTCGCAGTACCAGGTGGTCGAATCGCGCATGGACACCCTGATCGTGGAAATGACGCGCCATGCGAACGTGCACCGGGGCCGCATCAAGGACTTCGACGACATGTACCTGGGCCTGGAGCAGTATTACCAGGGGCTGGACGCCGACGTGAAGAAGGGCGAGGCCTGGGCCGAGCAGCTCCGGCTGGCGGTCGCCCAGCAAGGGGCGGCCACGAATGCCTTCGAGGCCCAGCAGGCGACCGAGCTCAAGCGCCGTCTCGAGCGCCTGGAAAAGCGCATCGACGACCTGCGCCGCGCCATGCTGATGGCCACCCAGATGGTGCCGCAGATCCGCCTGTCGCAGGATAACGCCCGCGCGCTGACGGACACCTTCACCGACATCGTCAACGTGTCGATCCCGGCCTGGCGCAATGTGTTCTCGCTCTACCTGCTGCAGCTGGAAGCCAAGCAGAGCGCGGCGGTCGCCAACGCGGCCTATGACGCCACCGACGCGGCCTTCCGCGCCCAGGCCGACATGCTGCTGGAAAATACCGAAACCGTGGCGCGCGCCAAGCAGCGTTCCCTGGTCAGCCTGGAAACCGCCCAGCACGTGCAGAACCAGCTGGTGAGCGCCTTCGACAAGCTCGAGCAGATCTCGAACGAAGGCCAGCAGCGCCGCAAGGACGAGCTGCCGAAGCTGCAGGAGCTGGAACGCGAACTGATCGCGCGCTTCTCGCCGGCGGCGGGCTGAGCCGCGCAGCACTTTACAAACAATTTCGATCTTAGAAGGGAAGTCCATGTCGACGACACTCCAAACCGGCCATCGCATCAACTTGGAGAAGACCGCGCCGGGTTTGAAACGCGTGCGTATCGGCCTCGGATGGAAGGTCAACGCGGCCGCGGGCCATGCTTTCGACCTCGACTCGTCGGTGTTCCTGTGCAGGAAGGATGCGAGCGACCATCCGGTCATGATCAGCAACGCCCACTTCGTCTACTACAACCACAACACCTCGCCGGACGGCGCGGTCGTGCACTCGGGCGACAACCGCACGGGCGACAAGGATGGCGACGACGAAGTCATCACCGTCGACCTGTCCAGGGTCGACGCCGAGGTCATGGAAATGCCGATCGTCGTGACCATCCACGAGGCCGAGGCGCGCAAGCAGACCTTCGGCAGCGTCACCGACGCCTATGTGAAGGTGTACAACGATGAGACCGGCGAAGTGCTGGCCGAATACGACCTGGACGAGGACTATTCGGACAAGACCGCGCTGCAGTTCGGCTCGCTGTACCGCAAGGATGGCGAATGGCGCTTCCAGGCCGTCGGCGCCGGCTTCAAGCTGAGCCTGGCGACCTTCATCCGCAAGCTCGGCGGCACCGTCGGATAAGGGCGACCACCGCGCAGCCTTGCTCGCTACGATGACGGACCAGAAGCCCAAGGCCTTCGATTTCGGCGGGGACGAGGAGCGACCCGCCACGCCGCCCGCGCCCCCGGCCGGGCCGCGGGCTTTCGACTTCGGCGACGAAGAGGCTCCGGCTGCCCCACCTGCTCCGCCCAGGGCGCTTTCCTTCGACCATCTTCCTCCGGCGCCGGCGCCGGGCGCGCACGTCAAGGCACTGTTCGACAGCGAGGACCATCCGGCCGTGCGCGATGCCCTGGCGATGGCCCGGGCCGAGCATCCGGCCTTGTATGATCATGCGGAGGAACGCCTTGCGGCACTGTTCCGCCGCATTCTGCCGGTGAAGCTGTCGCTGGTCACCGAGTGGGCCGAGAAGCCTTTGATGGAACAGGCGGCGCTGCTCCAGCCGATCACCGAACTGGTCCTGACATTTTCGCAGATGGGCGTACCCGCGCAGCTGGAGGCCGCACTCGAGAGCAGCAAGCCGGCAACGGGCGTGTTCGACAAGCTGTTCCGCCGCCCGGTACCGCTTGCACAGCACAAGCACACCTTGAGCGCGAGCCGCGTGCAGCTCCTGCAACTGATGGCGGACAGCGAAGGCGCCGTCGGCATGCTGGAAGCGTCGGCGCAGAACCTGGCCCTGCACGGCGCGGTGCTGGCCATCGTGTCGAAGCTCGCCGGCGGCGCGGATGCGGCCTTGCAGGATGCGCTGGTGCAGCGCCGCACGCTGATCCAGCAGGCGGTGCGCCAGGCCGAGCTGTCGATCCTGCAGATGGGACATGTCCGCCAACAGGCGGCGGACCTGATCGGACAGGTGTCGTCCTTCCTGACGGTCACCTTGCCTGCGCTCGAACTCGCTCAGGCGCAGGGCGGCCAGTAGGAAAAGCTTCAGCTCTTGCGGACGAATTCCGACTTCAGGCTCATCGCGCCGAAGCCGTCGATCTTGCAATCGATATCGTGGTCGCCATCGACCAGGCGGATGTTCTTGACCTTGGTGCCCTGCTTGACCACGCCGCCACCGCCCTTGAGCTTGAGATCCTTGATGACGGTGACGGAATCGCCGTCCTGCAGCACATTGCCGGCTGCATCACGCCAGACGCGTGCCGTCTCCTCCGTTGCCCCTTCGCCCGCGACCGGCCATTCATGCGCGCATTCCGGGCAGACGTAGTTGCCGGAGCCGTCTTCGTAGCTCAGGGTGGAGTTGCAAACAGGGCAGGGTGGTAGTGATGTCATGGTCAATCCAGGCAAAAATCGTGCAATAAAAAATGCGCACAGGGGCGCCGCGCTATTTTACGCTGAAGGAGATTTGCTTCCCGGATACGTGAGACCGGCGTCAGCTTCCGCGATGGCGCGCCGGGCCATCTTGCTGAGCGCCTCGAACGCTTTGCGATACGAGCATTCCAGCAATTCAGTCAGGTAGGATTCCGGAAAAGCATTGACGTCGACGATGGTCACCCAGTGAAAACGCGCCATGAAACGAGCCGGTTTCACGCCAGGAATCCCGGTCAGTTCCAGGAAGCGGTCGGGCGATACCTTGAGGCTGAAGCGCCACTTTTCCGGCTCGCTCGTCTTGAAATAGGCGAAGGTCTTACCGCCGACGGCGTAGACGAGGACGTTGCTTGGCGCACCTTGCTGCGTTTCGGTGGCAGCTGGGAATGTTCGACAGCGTGTTTTCAGTTCTTCAACGTTCATAGGGGAAGGAAACGGACGGTGAACTCGGCGGGAGCGTTAAAAGTCCGGGGCAAGGATGTGCAACATCGCATTTTACGCCGCACTCATCATTCAAATAATTGGCCAATAGCAATGTGTTATGCTCCATGGCATGAATGTGTGTTTTCACATGCTTAGTTTGCTCTCGCTGCACATCTGCGGTACTTCCCTATCTATCCATGAAAAAAATAATCTTCGTCGTCCTTGCCACATCCCTATTACAAGCGTGCACCTCGGTTAACGTCCGAAAGGTGGATGCATCCGCCCACGCAGTAAAACTGGTGTGTATCGAGGAAAACCCCAAGGTTCTTGTGAATGACATGCTGTCCGTGCTGGAAGAAGGATTTCAGCGCCACGATATCCGCACCCTGGTCTATCGCGACAAGGCTCCTGAACGGTGTGAATACACGCTCTGGTATACGGCGACCAGAGGCTGGGACTTTACGCCATTCCTGAATCGTGCCGAGCTACGGCTGCGCCGCAACAGCGAAACGATTGCTTCAGCCAATTACGAGCATTCCGGGGGATTTGCTTTGAATAAATGGGCTAGTACTTCTGCCAAACTGTCGCCTGTCATCGACGAGCTTCTTTCCGGATTCAAATGAATAGCTGGTAGAAGCGTGGATACGGGAGAGTACTGCTAGAATTTGCGATAGCCTTCCAAGGCCCATTTTCTGGAGCACACAAATCCTACGTTTTTTAATCACGGCGGCGATACGTACGCCAAAGCTGACGATCGCTGTTTCACTATTGGTGCTGGCCGCCTTGGCCAGCACGATGACCTACACCGGTTTTCTTGTCATCGGGGTCCTGGCCGACTATCTCGGCACAGGCCGGTTCCTGGCAGGACTGCTGCTTGCCGCTGTTCTTGCGCGGTTTCCCTGGATACGCGAAGGCAAGCTGCGCATCGTCGGCCTGCTTCCGAAACCGGTCCGGCGGCCATTCATCGTGGGCTTGCTCGCACTGTGCTTCTTGCACTTCCTGTCGCGAGGCGAATACGTGTCCGCAGCATTTGCGGGTTTTACGACGGCCTTTGTTCTCGCACTTCCCTGGCTGAGGCGAGCTGTTCTGGATCGGGTATCGTCGTCCGTCTTCTCCTTCGCTGGCCGAAAATCTCCCAAAAGCACCGACGACATGGTGATCGAGGGCGAATTCAAGGAAAAGAAGGATTGAAACGACAACGCCAACCCGCATGGGTTGGCGCTTGTCCGGTCACGTAGACGCCATGACGGGATTCAGCGGCCAAACAGTTTGAACAGCGTGAACTGGTCCGGTTCTCCAGTGGCCGGCAACTGCTTACTGGCCTGGAAGCGGCTGACGGCGCGCGCCATCTCTTCGGTGAAGGCAGGCTGGGCCGGCAGCGTCCCTTTGTAGTAGCCCTTGTGCTTCAGGGCCTCTCCCATGCGCTTGATGACATCGCCGTACATGACGAAGGGCTTGTTGTTGTGAGTGAAGCGCACCGGCTGCGAGGCCGCGGTCAATCGCATCGGCTTGAGCGCCGCCGTCAAGTTAAAAACGGCTTGCGCAAAGCTCGTGCGCGGGTTCTTCTGGCAGTATTCGATGACGAAATTGGTTAGCGTGTTCAGGTCTTGCCAGGTCGCGAGGTCGAAGGTGTCCGGCGTGGCCTGGTTGACGGCAGTGAGATAACCGTACAGCCAGCCCCCGTACATCATCGCGTTGGGCGTGCCGCCCTTGTACTCGCGTACGGCGGTGGCGCAGTCACTGGCGCCGATACCTTTGACGCCGAACTCGCCGCGCGCCGAGGTGGCTTGCGCCAACACGGGCGCGCACAGGCTTGCGGCAACGAAGAGATGTACCACCGGTTTCTTCAGGCGCGCTTGCATGGGCAGGTCCCTAGAGAATGGTTGAGTCATTGTAGATGACGAACGTTGTAATTGGAACATCTAAACCAGGAAGACGCGCCCGGCAGGGCAAGGGTGCCGGGCGCGTTTCCTGGCGCTGCCTCAGGCCGCGCGGCGGCGCGAGCGCACCAGCAGCAGCAAGCCCGGCGCCAGCAGCAGGAGCGTGCCGGGTACCGGCACCGCGCTTGGATCATCCACCAGGATCGGCGACATGAACAGGGTGTCAGGCGAGCCGCTGAAATCCAGGAAGGTCGGGAATGCACGCAGCGGGTCGTAGTCCGGATCTCCCGTGTCGAGGCGCAGTCCAAGGATCTTGAAGCTCTTCGGGGCCAGCCCCTTGTCCGCGAAGTCGATCGTGGTGCCGGCGGCGATGGCGATGCGGGTGCCGTCCTCCAGTACGATCGTCAGGTCGCCGAAACCGGTGTCGATGCCGACCGCCGTAAAGGCACCATCGCCTGCCAGCCGATACTCGAAGCCTTCCGCGAATGGCGGGTCGTACCAGCGACGTGCAACCGGCGCAGGAAACTCATACACGCCGGTGCCCACGTCGACGATCGGCAGCAGTGGGTTGTCCGGCGACATGCCGGGTTCGGTGCTCCCGACGCCGCCGAAGGCAAAGATGAAGGTCGGGGCGTCGTCATTGGGGCCGCCGGCGCCCATTGACTGGCCGAGTGAATAGACGTCGGCATTGATTGTCGCCAAGGCCGACAAGGCGCCGGCTTTGGTGGCGGCGGCGCCATAAAAGATGTTGAAGGTACGGCTTTCGCCGGCGGCCAGGGCGCCGAAGGCGAAGTCGAAGACCGAACCATGGTCGGCGGGACCATTATTGATGAAATCGGTGTTCACGGTCCCGGCGTTGACGTAGCCTGCGCCCACGAGCGGATTGCTTGAGGCAAAGCCGTTATCGCTGGCATACCGGACTGCGCCACCATTGCTCTCGAGGTTGGCCACCACGCCTTTGTGGGTGACGTATTCGTCGAATTCGGTGTTCGGCACGTCCCAATCCATGGCGCGGCGGTAGACCACGTCCGAGAGCGTCGTGCTGCCCGTGTTGGTAATGGTGATGTTCCCCTGGAACAGGTTCGGAGCAATCGACACGCCGTAAGCGTGCGTGATCACGACCGGGGCATCGCTCAGGCCGATCTGCGATGTGGCACGTGTCGTCGTAGCGCTGAAGGTGCCACCCGTCAAACCGCCGGAGCCCGCCGATTCATTGGCAAAACCCGACACCCGGTTGCCATCGCTGCGCGTGACTGCTACGCCCCAGCCTTCGCACAGGCAGCCCGGGGCAGTCGCATCGCGCAAGGTGCCGTCCGCGAAGCGGTAGGCCAGTCCCATTGCACCGGCGTTGCCTGGAGTCTCTCCACCCGTGAAATTCAGGTGACCCGCATCGTTGATGCCGAGCGCCACCGTGGCCAGGCTCGGATTGGTATTGTTGTAGATGACCACGCCGGCCTGGGCCGGTAAGACAACAGCGCTCAGGGCGAGCGCTACGCAAGCGACCCCTGCGCGCCATCCCGGAAGCCGAGCTTTCCCATATCTGTCCATATTCGAGTCCCCCTCAAATGTTGACTTACTGTCGGTTGTGTTGCGCGGGGAACTTCAGCAAAACTCGTGCCAGAAGAGCGACTTGTATTTACATGGTTGATTTCATTGTAAAAACTGCTGAGCTCGAAATCAGAGAACTAGTGACGTGTAAATATCATCGACACCAGGTAAAAAGAAGGAAGGCTGGCCTGGAAACGACAACGCCCACATGAGTGGGCGTCGGGTGAGGTAGTGTTCTTGGTGGCCCGGGGCGGAATCGAACCACCGACACAAGGATTTTCAATCCTCTGCTCTACCAACTGAGCTACCAGGCCAAGGGCTCGCATTCTAGCACAAGCATTGACGCGGCGGTAGTGCTGCGGGAAAACACGGCTACGGCGCTTGTTTGGTGGGCACCAGCCGCTTCATGTCCAGCCCCTGCGCGGCCAGCCGCTTCAACAGCGCGTCGTAGACCGCCGGGTCGACCGTCGGCGTGCGCGACAGGATCCACAGGTATTCGCGTTTCGGCTCGCTGACCGCGGCCAGGGTGTAGTTCGCATCGAGATCGATCACCCAGTAGTCGCCCCAGACCATCGGCAGGAAGGAGACGATGGCGGGCGCGAAGCGCACTTCGAGCTTGGGCGAGGTCGGACCCTCCGGCTGGCGCGCGATGCCTTCGGCCACCTCGTTGTCGCCATCCTTGCGGCGGCAGCGGTTGACGACGTTGATGCGGCCATCCTCGCGCGCGCTGTAGGTGGCGGTCGTGTAGCCGACGCACTTGTCCTGGAAGGAGTTCGGGAATTTGGCGATTTCGTACCAGGTGCCGACATAGCGCTTCAGGTCGAGCGAGGCAATGGTCGTGAGGGGCCTGGCTGCGCTGTCGGGCGCGGCCGCCTCGGCCTGGAAGGCGAGCAGCAGGGCCGGCACTGCCCACAGAAGGGTTTTCATGCGTGCTCCCGGTGATGGTCGAGACCGTATCGTAAACGCCCGGCCCGGGCCATGCCGCACGCCAGCCTAGCTGCGCGCCGCCGCCCGTTCCGCATGCTGGCGCTCGAGCGCCAGGCGGGCGTCCTTGCGGCCTCTGGCTTCCTCGTAGCGGCGCTCTTCGTCCGGCGTCGACGGGGCAAGCGGCGGCACCGCGACCGGCTTGCGCTCGTCGTCCACCGCGACCATGGTGAAGAAGCAGCTGTTCACATGGCGCACCACCTTCGAGCGGATGTCCTCGGCGATCACCTTGATGCCGATCTCCATCGAGCTGCGGCCGGCGTAGTTCACCGAGGCCAGGAAGGTCACCAGCTCGCCCACGTGGATGGGCTGGCGGAAGGTCACCTGGTCGACGCTCATCGTCACGACATAGCGGCCGGCATAGCGGCTGGCGCAGGCATACGCGACCTGGTCGAGCAGCTTGAGGATGGTGCCGCCGTGGACGTTACCGGAAAAATTGGCCGTGTCCGGGGTCATCAGGACCGTCATCGACAGCTGGTGGGAAGGCAGGTTCATGCGGGGACTCGTCGAAAAATAATCTCGATTCTATGCTGCGCCAAAAACTGCTGCACAGCAATAACAAGGTTCGCATACCTAACGATGATTTTCTTATATCGAAGTGTGATCTGAATCGTTCCCTATCGCGCCAAGCTGGGATAGGCTCGGCTCATGAACAGAGAACTTCCGACCCCGAGCGGCTCCGTGCACTGGCACCTGGGCCCGATCATCGACGCGCTGCGCACTTCGCGCGAGTCGACCCACAACATCCGTCACCATGGCCGGGTGCGCGAGCTGCCTTCGCGCGAAGTCCTGATGCAGGTGGTCAATGGCGTCTCGGCGGCGCTATTTCCCACCCATTACGGACGGCCCGACCTGAACGACGAGAGCATCGACTACTTCGTCGGCGATACGCTGGGCGTCACGCTCGATCGCCTGGTCGGTCAGGTGCGGCGCGCGCTGCGCTTCTCGCCGCAGTTCACGGACGCCGACGAACCCGGCCTCAGCGAACGCGCCGAGGCGATCACGCGCGAGTTCGCGGCCAGCCTGCCCGGCATCCGCGCGCTGCTGGTGTCGGACGTGCAGGCCGCCATGGCGGGCGATCCGGCGGCGAGTTCCGTGGCCGAGATCATGCTGTGCTACCCGGGCACCATCGCCATCCTCTACCACCGCCTGGCGCACTGCCTGCACCGCCTCGGCGTGCCTTTCCTGGCGCGGCTGGCGGCCGACATCGCGCACTCGCTGACCGGCATCGACATCCACCCGGCCGCGACCATCGGCGGCAGCTTCTTCATCGACCACGGCACCGGCGTCGTCATCGGCGAGACCGCCATCCTCGGCGAGCGCGTGCGCCTCTACCAGGCGGTGACCCTGGGCGCGAAGCGTTTCCCGGTGGACGCCAGCGGCGCCCTGGTCAAGGGCACGCCGCGCCACCCGATCGTCGAGGACGACGTCATCATCTACGCCGGCGCCACCATCCTCGGACGGATCACGGTCGGCGCCGGTTCGACCATCGGCGGCAATGTCTGGCTGACCCAGAGCGTGCCGCCGGGCAGCAATGTGTCGCAGGCGCAGATGCGCAATACCTAGGGCTTGCTCCTGCCGCCATGCCGGCGCACTGCTATCATGGCGCGATGTCTATCCTGCTCGTACCCGGCTACATGGCCGATGAAACACTTTGGGAAGACGTGGTCGCAGGGCTCGCGCACCTCGAGCCCGTGGTCCACGCCGACCTGCGTCACGATGCCACCATCGAAGCGATGGCGGCCCACGTCCTCGCGAACGCACCCGATGCATTCATCCTGGTCGGCTTCTCGATGGGCGGCTACGTCGCCCGCGAGATCGTGCGCCTGGCGCCGGAACGTGTCCGCGCCCTGGTCCTGATCGCGACCTCCTCGCGCGCCGACAGCCCCTCGATGCGGCAAAGCCGCGGCACGGTCGGCGCGGCCAGCGCCTCGGTGTCTTTCTCGGGACTGAGCCGCACCGCGATCGCCACCTCCCTGCATCCCGACCAAGCCAGCAACGAAGCACTGATCGAGCGCGTGCGCGCCATGGGCGTGCGCCTGGGCGGCGAGGTGTTCCGGCGCCAGTCGGCCATCGTGCGCGCGGGCGACCGCGAGCGCCTTGGCGAGATCTGCTGCCCTACGCTCGTGATCGCGGCCGGCCACGACCGCTTGCGCAGCCGCGCGGAATCCGAAGAGCTGCAGGCCGGCATTCCCGGCGCCGAGCTGGCGGTGATCGAGGACAGCGGTCACATGGTGCCGATCGAGGCGCCCGCAGCGCTGCTGTCGCTCATGCTGCCCTGGCTCGAACGGGTGACCCGGGCTTGATGCTTCAGGCCTCGGCCGACATCGACCACGCGCGCAGTCCGCGGATCGCTTCTTCCTTCATCTTGGCCTCGATCTCGATATACGGCGCGCTGAGATAGGACGAGGGCATCACGCCGATCAGGTCCGAGTGCTGGCGGTCGTTGAAGCCTTCGCGTCCGTTCGAGATGTGCACCAGCTGGTGGGCCGGATTGATCCAGGTCTCGCGCGCCTTGCGCAGCATGGCGCCCACGCTTGGATGCTCGTAGCTGTCCAGCTTGTCGTGCACCACGTGGTGGTGGGCGTCGAACACCATGGGCACGCCGGCGCGCATGCAAATCTCGTAGATCTCCTCGGCGCCATAGGCGTACTCGTCGTTCTCCAGGCCGAGGCGGCAGCGGATGCCATCGGGCAGTCGCGCGATGCGCTCGACCAGGGCATCGGCCCGGTTGCCCTTGCCGCCATGGATCTCCAGCAGGGCCCACGAGGAGCGCGGCTGTTCAAGGAGGTCCATGATGTCCGCATGCATCTGCAGGATCTTGACGCTGTTCGCCACCACCCCTTCCGAATCCGAATTGAGCACCACGAACTGGTCCGGGTGCATCACCAGCCGGATGCCGCGCTCCGTCGCGCGCCGTCCCGAGCGCCCGAGGGTCTCGGCGAAGGGCGCCAGCACCGTGCGGCCGATGTCTTCATCGGCGAAGGGAAAGATCGAGGAGGGCAGGCGGTACAGGCCAATGCCCTCGGCTTCGCAATAGCGCATGGCATTGTCGAAGGTCTGGATGTTGTCGCGGTACAGGTCTTCGAGCAGTCTTGCCTGGGCGTCGAGGCTGTGTTCGAGGAGGCGCTTGCGGGTCACCGTGCGGTAGCGGACGTCTTTCGAGGCGGTGATGCACACGAGTCCGAGATGTGGTTGCATGGTCTGCCTGTTCCTTGCGGTTCATGGGCGGCCGCGGCGGCCGTGCTGTCGGCGCAGTCTAGCGCAGGCGGGGTTTTCGGGCGGTTCGGCTGGCCATGTTTTGCGGGTCGGAAACGGGACGCGGAGCAGGCGCCAAGTCCGGCAGAATGGCCTTCTTGCGGCCGCCGCCAGGCGTGCGGCCGTCGATGAAGGCAAGCTCAACAGGAGGATGACATGGCGAACGAACGCAGCGACGGACAACGTAACAGCGAGGGAAACAGCGGCGCACAGGGCGCGACGCGCAGCGAGACGCCGGACGCCCGTCCGGTGATGGGCCAGGGACACCCGCCAGGCGCGGACATCGTCGGCGCGGCAGGCGGCACCGATGCCTCGGCGGCCGCGGCGCAGTCGGGCAGCCAGGGCGGTCCGGGTGGGGCGGGCATGCGCAGGCAGGACGTGGCCGAAGGCGTGCCCGGCAGCCCGGGCGGATCGCTGGGCGGTGGCGGCAGCCCGGCGGCGGGCGCATCGGGCGCCGGCGGCAATGCCATGGGCGAGGCGGCTTCAAGCGACGACACCCGGACCGGCACCGGCACCTCATCGAGCCAGGGCATGTCGGTCGCGGGTGGCGACCCGAGCAGCGGCGCCACGCCGGCGCCGGGCAAGCAGGGCGGCGGCGGCGCATCGACCTCGTGAAACTGGCCTAGCGCGGCGAGGCGAAGACCTGGGTCCAGTAGACCAGGCCGCTGCGCCGCTCGGCCGCGATGCCGTAGGCGGCGCCCATGTCGGTGAAGCCCGGATTCATGATGTTCGCGCAATGCCCCGGGCTCTCCAGCCAGCCGGCCACGGCTTCGGCGGGCGAGCTCTGGCCGAAGGCGATGTTCTCGCCGACGCGGCTCCACTGGTAGCCGGCCCGCGTCGCGCGCTGGGCCACCTGGCTGCCGTCCCTGGCCTTGTGGTTGAAGTAGCGCCTGGCCGCCATGTCGCGGCTGTGCGCCAGCGCGGCCTCGCCCAGGGCCGGGTTCCAGCGCACCGGCGGGACCGGTCCGAAGCGCCGGTCGCCGCAGCTGCGCGCGCTCGCGCGGGCCGCGTTGACGCCCTCGAGGATGGCCTGGCCCGCATCCTGCCACGCCGGGAAGGTCTCCGAGGGCAGGGGCGGCGCAGCGCGCGCCAGCACCACGGTCCATTCATTGCCGTCGCGGTAGCTGCCCACGGCCGAGAACCCGGGGCTGAGCAGGATGCGGCAGTATTTTTCCTGCAGCACGGTCATGGCCTCCTGCGCGGTGGCCGGTCCGGTCACGCTGATCGCTTCGGCATGGTCGGCCGCGAAACCGGCCCGTTCCAGCGCCAGTTCGATGAAGGTGCCCGGCCCGATGCGCACGCGCGACAGGGCTGCCGGCTCGGCAAGGCTTGCAGCGGGCGTGGCGGCGGCGCCCAGGCAGCTGCCGGGCGCCGCGCGGAAGGCGTTGACCATGGCGCCCAGTTCGCTGCCCTGGGCCGGTGCGGCGCCGCTGCTTGCGGCGAACAGCAGCGCGGCCAGCGTACTCCCTAGCCGGAAAGTGAGAGACGACAAATGTGCTTGCAAGATGGTGCTTCCTCGTCAAGCACGACGCGCGCTCAGGGGCCTGCGGCATGCCAGAAGTGAATTGACAGGAAAGAAAGACGCGTACAAAGCAAAAACGCCGACCGGCAAGGTCAGCGTTTTCGATGGCCCGCGCAGCCTTTGCAGGACCGCCGGTACGTACACACTATAGCAGTGCGGCCGGCGCCTGCAAAGCGCCGGCCTGTAACAAGGCGCAACAGGAGGGCGCCGCTGGTCGCGCCATCACAGGCGCGCCAGCGCCGGTCCGCCCCGTTCTCCCAGCCAGGTGGTCTCGAAGCGTTTCAGCGCCGCCGCCAGCGCCGCCGTATCGCCACGTTGCCGGTAGACCTCGATGAGGCCGCGCAGGGCCCAGCCATTGCTGGGCGTGCGCGCCAGCGAGTCGCGGAATACCTGCTCGGCGGCGTCCAGCTGTTTGCTGCGCAGCAGGACCACCCCCAGCGACTGGCGCACCGGGTAGTACCAGTAGGGCGGCTCCATATAGGGCAGCTTGTCCTGCACCGCGATCGCCTCGCGGTAGGCCGCGGCCGCGCCCGGCAGGTCGCCGCCGGCATCGAGCAGCCGGCCACGCGCGACGGCGCGCGCCGTCTGCACGATCTCGCGCGCCGGGACGCCCCAGTCGGCGATCGGCTTGAAGTCGGCGCCCTGCTCGATGCGGTCCAGGGCCGCCACTTCGCGCCGCCCTTCGCTCAGCAGCCCCTTGCGCGCGAAACCCACAGCCCGTGCGTAATGCCACATGGCCTTGACCAGCACGAAGTCCGGCCCCGGATCGGGCAGCTTCAGGAGCACATCGGGCTCGCTGAACTGCACATGCGAGAAGTAGGGCGCCGCCTTCACCGGCTGCAGCCCGGAGAAGCCCTTCAGGAGCTCGGCGGGCACCGCCCTGTCCAGCTTGTTGGCGGCCTCGAGCGCGACGTCACCCTTGCCGCCCATCAGGGCGGACACCATCACGAAGTGGATATTGTGCGGGTAATAAGCGCCTTTGTAGACCGGGTCGCTGGGCGAGCCGCCGAAGTATTTCTCGTCGATGGCGATGGCATCGATATTCGATTGCAGGGCTTCGCGGTACATGCCCAGCCGGTAATAGATGTGTGAGGGCATGTGGACGATGTGCCCGGCACCCGGGATCTGGCGCGCCAGCACCTGGGCCGAGGGCAGGGCGCGTTCCGGATGGGTGGAGGCCTCCACGGCGTGGATGTAGTAGTGCGCCGCGCCCGGATGGCTGGGGTTGCGCTCCAGTACGCGCTCGAGGGCGGCCAGCATCGCGACGCTGTTCGGCTTGGGCCGCGCGCCGCCGGCTTCCCAGTAGTCCCAGGGCGCCAGGTCCATCAGCGATTCGGCGTACAGCACCTGGATGGTGTCGTTGTTGGGGAAGCTGCGCGCCGCCTCGGCCATCGCGTCGGCATAGGCCTTGTCGAGGGGCGCGCGGTCGGCCGGCGGCGTGGCCGCGTAGCGCCTGGCGACGGCGCGGATCAGGGCCTGTTCGGCCGGCGTCGTGGTGCCGGCAAGCGCCACCGCACGGGCGGCGGCGGCGGCGGCCGGCGCGGCGGCTTCCGGAAACATCGGCGCGTTGATGTTCGGCCCCAGCACCAGGGCCTCGCCCCAGTGGCACATGGCGCAGTTCGGGGCGAGCTGGCGGGCGGTGCGGAAGGCGCGCCCGGCTTCGGCGTGGTTGAAGGCGAAGGTCAGGCGTAGCCCCTGGTCGAAATACGCCTGCGCCTTCGGTACCGAGGTCGTGACCTTGACGTGCAGGGTGCCGAGATTGCCGTACAGCGGCGGCGCGGCCTCGGTGGCCGGGGCGGGCAGCTGCTGGCCCGGTTTGAAGGGTCTGGTTTCGGCCTGGGCCAGCACCAGCCGGTCGAGCAGGGGCGGACGCCCGGCCTGTCGCGGGCCGCACTGGGCGCCGGCGAACAGGGGATCGAAGCCGGGAGCGGCTTGGCCCTTGGCTTGCTGCGCAGACGTGGATGCGGCGGGGAGGGCCGCCACGGCCGCGACGGCCGTGAAGGCGACTGCGCCCAGCGCTGCGAGGAGGTGGTGGGGTTTCATCGGTATCCTCCATCGGATGCAATACCGGCGGCATGCGCCGCCCATCTGGATTGGAGTCGGGCAGACCTTCCCTGGTTCGGGACCGGCAGGGCGGGAATTTCACTCTTTGCGCTGGATCAGATTTTTCTGAATCGCCTCCAAGATTTTGCCGACAGGCCGGAATGACGTGAATGCAACACCCGACGCCATAGGAGAGACCGTGTTTCTGATTGGCTGTAGTTGCATTTCGTCACAGTCCATCCGACAATCGTGTTGCAATCCTCCTAAAACCAGGGCTCTGGAACCCATTCAAGGATTTGACGAAACATGCCAAGTGGCGCGCCGCTCTACAGGAACCATGTCCTGGTCTTGTCGCAAAGTTTCTTCATCAAGGACAACCGGTCCGAGTTGCTGCTGCACGCCCACAAATACGATTTCGACATCCTCTTCTTCGACGAGGTCAGCCGTTTCGTCGAGGCGGTAGCCCGCGACAATGGCGACAACCTGTACGTGATCGACCTGGACGCCCTGCACACAATGCAGGCGGATATGGGCGAGGGCCGCCGGACCCTGATGCTGGGCGAGCTGCTGCAGCGCCTGCCGGGCGACCACAGCTATATCTACCTGCAGAGCGCACGCCAGGGCGGCCGCTTCCTGCTGCAGCAGCGCCTGGTCGACAGCAATTGCCTGGCCTATGCCGAAAAGCCGATCGCCAACGACGTGTTGGTCGACAAGCTGTTCAACCTCTTCGTGCAGAAGAAACGCGGCGACCTGGTGCGCGTTGCCGTGCTGGGCGAGGTGGCCGGGCTGGACGAGGCGAGCCTCTTGCTGCGGCGCATCGAACTGGTGCGCCACCAGGACCCAACCACCTTGCATGTGCGCGTCAAGGAACTGCAGCCGGACCTGATCCTGGTGAGCGACACCGAATACGCGCGCACCGATGCCATCGTACGCGTGCTCAAGCGCAATATTGAAGCGGACCCGGTACGCGAAACGGCGCTGCTGCAGCGCCGGCCGGATGCCGCGCTGGCGCGGCGCGCCCTGCTCGATGGCTTCGACGCGGTGTTCGACATGAGCGACCCCGCGCTGCTGGAAGCCCAGCTGCTCAACCGGGCCAGCAAGATCCGCGTCAACAAGGACCTGATCGGCAAGGACCGCGCCACCGGCCTGCTGAACAAGGTGGGCCTGCAGAAGAGGGCCCAGGACCTGATCCGCCAGGCGGCGCAGGACGGCCGTCCGCTGGCCTACGGCGTGATCGACATCGACAAGTTCAAGACCATCAACGATACCTGGGGCCATTCCTTTGGCGATATCGTCATCAAGCGCCTCTCGCTCACCCTGGCGTCCCGGCTGGGCGAGCAGGACCTGCTCAGCCGCTTCGGCGGCGAGGAATTCGTGCTGGTGTTCTGGGATTGCTCGCTGGAAGAAGGGCAGCGCCGGATGGATGCCATGCGCCAGGCTTTCTGCGCCATCCCTTTCGAGGTCGGGCCCGGCGACATCCGCCATTTCTCCTTCAGCGGCGGGGTGGCGGCCTATCCCGACCATCGCAGCGAGAACGAACTGTTCCTGCGCGCCGACGCGATGCTGTACGAGGCCAAGCAGGGCGGGCGCAACCGCATCTGTGCACAGGAGAGCGGCGCCTGCAGGGTGGCGGCCAGCTGAGCACCAAGAAAAAGGCTGTGTTCGCGGTTGTTGGGTGAACCAAATCGCGTTGTCGAAGTCACACGTACCGTCGAGTTAACTCATCTGGAGTGACGATGCAACGCTTGGGCTTCGACGAATTGTTCGCCTGCTTG
>JBFLVV010000012.1:0-89491 GCA_040758275.1 Pseudomonadota bacterium | reverse complement strand
CGGGTGAAAAACACCCATTTCACGTAGCGTACGCTGCTCGTCCTTGGTCAACTCCAAATGCTTCATCGCTCAACCCCTGCTGCATTGCCAATTTGACTTTGACAGCAAAAATTGTGCGACTACTTAGTCGACGGTATGATGGTTTATGATATCACCGAACCCTAAATAAGCTACTGCAGCGTAGCGTAGTTCCAAGTTACTGAAGTGTGCATACTTAGCGAGACTCCTTTGAAACTCAAAAAATCAGCTTGTTTTTTTACTCTTTCCTCGATTGCGTTACACAGTTTTGCTTTTGAGCCCTCCACGAAAACGACTACTGTTCGGATCCCCGAGATCTCCTCATCAGTTCCTGAATCGTGCAAAGGCTTAGCTGAAATAGCATACGATAGCTATTTCAAAGAATGGAGATCTAATTTATCGATTCCACTCAATGTTGATCAAACCTCGATAGATAAGGCAGAAAGTAGCATTCACAATGAAATTGAAAGAGGTCGGATACCGCTGAATACAAATCTGGCTCCGCAATCGACAGTAGCCGTATTTTTAAACCATCCGGATTTAACCGGGACTCAGACATCACTATTCATAAGTTGTGAAAAAAGATTAGGCTATGTTTCTAAGCGCGGGGGCATTAACGATGCAACACGTTGGTTTGGGCCTTTTAAATTTTGACTTTGGATACCCATTTGAATTTATCAAAAGTCATTTTGGCATAGAAATTCCTACCCGTAAATGTTTTTAGATTTCACTGGCCATTTTTACAAACCGATAAAAATGCGAGCGAATAATATTGCACCCGTGCATTAGTTCTTTGCGACTACGATCGTTGTACTTTGACTTTACTTTTACGGAAGCGCTGAACAAATAGATTGCGCGGCCGTTCCGTCGCGACAAAACCGGCGGCGGATCTAGGTGATGCAGATCAGCTATTTTTCGCGCTCTGACTTGGTCGAAAGGCTCGTTTTTGCGTGCAGTGGCACGAATTTTCCAGCTCACGGCCGATGGCGCCGTCTCAACGGCTGCGGGAACGGATGGCGCCGACCGTCCGCCCCGAGCAGTCATGACAGGGCGCGGGACAGGCGGCGGCGTCTCGACAGGCGCCGCCGCGGGCGGCGATAGGCGCAGCCACTGGATGGCGGCATCAAGCCCCTCCTCCGGCGCCGGCAGCGTACGCGCCATCTGCCAGCCAAGGATCAGCACCGCATGGACGAGCAGCGTGAGCGCGAGACCCGCCAGCCGCCGATCGGCTGGAAGCTGCGGGAAGGCGTCGGGACGCGAAGTCAGGCTGGACATGACGATGCAATATAGCCAAGCCTTGCAACCGCTTGTTGAGATTTTCCTTAAGCGGCGAGGTCGGGCAGCCCGGCCAGCACCTCTTCGAACGAGGCGCTGCGTGTCAGGACCTCGACCACGACCGGCAGCGGCTCCACCCAAATGCCCGGCAGATCACGTTCCTGCGGATCGTCGCCCGGGGTGAAGGCTAATGCCTCGCGCGGCGGATCAAACCGGGCATCCACGCCGGGCTTGTTGCCGCGCGGGTCGATCCGGTACCAGCCGATATCGTCCAGCCAGACCGCGTTCAGCCCGTGCAGGCAATAGGGAGCGCCCGGGTCGCCGGTCGCCAGGCGCTGGTAGCACAGGCCGGCCGGGATGCCGTTGGCGCGCAGCAGGGCCGCCAGCAGGTGGCTCTTGGCGTAGCAGAAGCCGACCCCGTTGCGCAGCACGCTCGAGGCGCTGCAGGTGACGGGGCCGCGCCGCACGTCGGCGCTGTGCGCGATCTCGTCGCGCACGAACTCGAAGCAGGCCCGCGCGATGTCCTGCTTGCTGCCCCCGCGCGCCGCAAGCCGGCGTGCGGTGGCACGCACCTCGGGATAGCCGAAGTCGATGTGGCGGCTGGCGCCAAGGTAGCCCCGCGGATCGGGGTTAAGTCCTGCATTGTCCATACGCCGATTCTACATGCGATTCAGGGCAGACTGGACCGGGTGCGCGGCGGCGGCGCGTCGTACTCGACGAAGAGCTGCCCGCCCGGCGCCAGCCAGCGATCCACCAAGGCGCGCGCCCGTTCCGGTTCGTCCTCGAACAGCCGCACCCGCATGGCGAAGACCTTGTCGAAGCGCCGGGCGCCGAGATCCACCGACTCGAGTTCTCCCACAAGAAAGCCGGCGCGGCCCGCGCGCACCGAATCCGCATTGCGCTTCGCGGCTGCCTCGATCATTTTCGGGGAACGGTCGACAGCCAGGTAATGCCCGCCATCCAGCAGGCGGCACACCAGGGTCGCGGCCACGCCGTGTCCGCAGCCGATTTCGAGCACCCGGTCGCCGGGTTCAATGCCCATGGCCTCGACAAAACGCTCGATGCGGCCCGGCGCAGCCATGGCTCAGCCGATGAGGCGCTCAAAGAAATCGCCGACCGTCTTCCAGAAGCCGTTCGGGATGTAGAGTAGCACCGCCGTCATCGTCACATAGCGCAGGAACTTCCCGATCGCCATGTACATCACGCTGGGCCAGAACGGCAGGTGCAGCCAGCCGGCCAGGGTGCACAGCGGGTCGCCCACGCCCGGCACCCAGGACAGCAGCATGGTCTTGGCGCCGTATTTCTTGAGCCAGCCGAACCAGCGGCTCTGGCGCTCCTTGGCGAAGGCCACCTTGGCGCGGTAGCCGATGAAGTAGTCGACCGCGCCGCCCAGGGTATTGCCCAGCGTGCCCACAAACACCGCCGGCCAGAACATGGCCGGATTGGCCTTCACCACGGCAAACACAGCCGGCTCCGAGCCGAGCGGCAGCAGGGTGGCGGAAATGAAGCTGATGATGAAAATCGAGGTCAGCCCGATGCTCGGTGCGGCAAGGACGTCCAGCAACCAGGTGACGGCGGATTCGATCATTGAAGGGATGGGCTTGAGCGATTGCGATAATGGTCCATTATAATGAGGATCACTTTACGTAACGACACGATACGTTGGGCCTGCCATCCAGCCCGCCGCATCGCTACTTATGCGCCCCGGCCACCCCCTGAGCGGAACAGTTTGCGTCGTCCGGACCCCGCCGGCCCACCCCCGCCGGCATTGCACACCCGATTGCCGACCATGACCACCGATTATCTCAAGAGAATCCTGACCGCCCGCGTCTACGACGTCGCCGAAGAAACCCCGCTCGACTATGCCCCGACGCTGTCGAACCGCCTGGGCAACCGCATTTACTTCAAGCGCGAAGACATGCAGAGCGTGTTCAGCTTCAAGCTGCGCGGCGCCTACAACAAGATGGCGAACCTCACGCCCGAGAGCCTGAAGCGCGGCGTGATCTGCGCCTCGGCCGGCAACCACGCACAAGGCGTGGCCCTGTCGGCCGCGCGCCTGGGCTGCCGCGCCCTGATCGTGATGCCGACCACGACGCCACAGGTGAAGATCGACGCCGTAAAAGCGCGCGGCGGCGCCAGCGTCGAAGTCGTGCTGCACGGCGACTCCTATACCGACGCCTACAACCACGCCCTGCTGCTGGAAAAGGAGCAGCGCCTGACCTTCGTGCACCCCTTCGACGATCCGGACGTGATCGCCGGCCAGGGCACCATCGGCATGGAGATCCTGCGCCAGCATTCCGGCCCGATCCACGCCATTTTCGTGGCCATCGGCGGCGGCGGCCTGGTGGCCGGGGTGGGCGCCTACGTGAAGGCGGTGCGCCCGGACATCAAGATCATCGGCGTGCAGACCCTGGATTCGGACGCGATGGCCAAGAGCCTGAAGGCGGGCGAGCGCGTCACGCTCACCGACGTCGGCCTGTTCTCGGACGGCACCGCGGTCCGCCTGGTCGGCGAGGAGACCTTCCGCGTGGCGAAGGAGGTGGTGGACGAGATCATCATCGTCGACACCGACGCCATCTGCGCCGCGATCCAGGACGTGTTCCAGGACACCCGCAGCATCCTCGAGCCGGCCGGCGCGCTGGCCGTCGCCGGCGCCAAGGCCTACGTCGAGCGCGCGCAGATGTCGCGCAATCCGGTGAAGAACGAAACCCTGGTGGCGGTCGCCTGCGGCGCCAACATGAACTTCGACCGCCTGCGTTTCGTTGCCGAACGCGCGGAACTGGGCGAATCGCGCGAAGCGGTGTTCGCGGTCACGATCCCCGAACAGCGCGGCAGCTTCCGGCGCTTCTGCGCCCTCGTCGGTCCGCGCAACGTCACCGAGTTCAACTACCGCATCAGCGATTCGCGCGAGGCGCACATTTTCGTGGGCGTGCAGGTGGGCAGCCGCGGCGAGTCGAGCCTGCTCGCGCGCACCTTCGAGGAACACGATTTCCGCACCCTGGACCTGACCCACGACGAACTGGCCAAGCTCCACATCCGCCATTTGGTCGGCGGAAAAAGCGCGCTGGCCCAGGACGAATTGCTGTATCGTTTCGAGTTTCCCGAACGGCCGGGCGCGCTCATGCGCTTCCTCGACAGCATGGCGCCGAACTGGAATATCTCGCTGTTCCACTACCGGAACCAGGGCGGCGACGTGGGACGCATCCTCGTCGGGCTGCAGGTGCCGGCGGCGGAGATGGATGAGTTCAGGCAGTCGCTGGCGAAGCTGGGGTATCGGTATTGGGATGAGAGTGCCAATCCGGTGTACAAGCTATTCCTGGGAGCATAGGCTCAGTCTGATCTGATCCGCACACCAAGCACGTCGCTCCGGCGGAGGCCGGAGCCCAATTTCCCGTACCGCAGTGTTACCCCCACCGTAGTACGCAACCTATTGTTGACCGCGTGGGCAGGAAACCTGCCCACCCTACGAACGTCAAAAGCGTTCATTCAGTTTGCTATGAATACTCCTGATCAATCGCCACTTGGCAAAACCTCCGCCTACCAGAGCCAGTACGCTCCCGAACTCCTGTTCCCGATTCCCCGCCTGCAAAAGCGCGAGGAGATCGGCCTGGGCGCGGGCGTCACCCTCCCCTTCTTCGGGGTCGACATCTGGAATGCCTACGAGCTGTCCTGGCTGAACATGCGCGGCAAGCCGCAGGTGGCAATCGCCACCATCTCGGCGCCCGCCGATTCGCCCAACATCGTCGAATCGAAGTCCTTCAAGCTCTACCTGAATTCCTTCAACCAGACCAAGCTGGCCGGCACCGACGCCTTGACCGAACTGCTGCGCCAGGACCTGTCCGCCGCCTTCGGCGCGCCGGTACACGTGACGATCACGACGCCGGATGCTTTCGGCAGCCTGAAAATGGGTGAGCTCGAGGGAACGCTGCTGGACCGCCTCGACGTGGAGATCGACCAGTACGTCCCCTCGCCCGAGCTTCTCAAAGCCAATACGGAAGAAGCCCCGGTCGAGGAAACCCTGGTCTCGCACCTGCTGAAGTCGAACTGCCTGGTCACCGGCCAGCCGGACTGGGGCACCGTGCAGATCCGCTATGTCGGCCCGCAGATCGACCAGGAAGGCCTGCTGAAATACCTGATCGGCTTCCGCGAGCACAACGAATTCCACGAGCAATGCGTCGAGCGCATCTTCATGGACGTGCTGCGCCAGTGCAAACCGACCAAGCTGGCCGTCTACGCCCGCTACACCCGCCGCGGCGGCCTGGACATCAACCCCTGGCGCGCCAACTTCAGCACCGGCAAGCCGGGCAACCTGCGCACCGCGCGCCAGTGATCGAGCCTGTGCGCTGTACTTTTTCAGCCACAGTCCGAGACCGGTTCATTTAACTAAATGGCAAGCAAACGCACTGCTTAAATTTAGGACAGAATGCGTCTAAAAGTCGGCCTCGAGCACCCGGCACGCCCGTTTGCCGTACCTTTCTCCGTAATTTCGTTTAGGAAATTGCGTATCGTGATGAAAGGCAATTTGTATCAAAACCATACGGTTTCGCCGAGTTGCCCTCATCTGCTTTACTGTACACCCGTACAGATGCGAAATCGAATGCCGCGCCCTGGAAACAGGCCTATAATTCCGCCTCGCAAGCAGCTACCCTGTGCATCGCACACTAGTCATGACGAACCTTAGCAAAATCCTCTCGCTCGAAAACGTGCAGCTGGACCTGGAAGTCTCCAGCAAGAAACGCGCCTTCGAGCAGGCTGGTCTGATCTTCGAGAACAATTGCGGCATCGCACGTTCGACCGTGTCGGACAATCTGTTCGCCCGCGAACGCCTCGGCTCCACCGGCCTGGGTCACGGCGTGGCCGTGCCGCACGGACGGATCAAGGGCTCCAAGAGCCTGAAGTCGCCGCTGGCCGCCTTCGTGCGCCTGCGCGAGCCGATTCCCTTCGAGTCGCCGGACGGCCAGCCGGTCAGCCTGCTGTTCTTCCTCCTGATCCCGGACCACGTCACCCAGCAGCACCTCGAGATCCTGTCGGAGATCGCCGAGCTGTTCTCGGATGAAGCGGTGCGCACGGCCCTGGCGACCGACCCGGACCCGAAATCGGTCTACGAGCGCATCATCAACTGGCAACCCAGCCTCCAGGCTTTGGGCTGAGCTATACTGAGCTGTCCACACGGCAATCTGCCGAGCTCACATTACTATGCCCATGCTGCAAACCCCGCTGACGATCCAACGGCTGTACGACGACAACCGTGACAGCCTGCAACTCGGCTGGTTCGCGGGTTTCCCCGGCGGCGAACGCCAGATCGCCGGCGACGCCGCCTCGGCCGCCGACCAGGTCGGCCACCTGAACCTGATCCACCCGGGCCGCATCCAGGTCTTCGGGCACCAGGAACTGAATTACTACCACCGCCTGAAATCGAGCTCGCGTTCCCACGTGATCGGCGAGCTGGTCGGCGGCGGTCCGCCGGCGCTGATCATCGCCCAGGGCCTGGAAACCCCACCCGACATCCTCGCCATCTGCGACGAGCAGAACATTCCCCTGTTCTCGACCCCGCTGCCGGCGGCGCAGGTGATCGACTTCCTGCGCGTCTACCTGTCCAAGAAGCTGGCGCAGCGCGTCATCATGCACGGCGTCTTCATGGACGTGCTGGGCGTGGGCGTGCTGATCACCGGCGACTCGGGTCTCGGTAAAAGCGAGCTGGGCCTGGAACTGATCTCGCGCTCGCACGGTTTAGTGGCCGACGACGCGGTGGAGTTCTCGCGCATCGCCCCGAACATGATCGAAGGCCGCTGCCCGCCGCTGCTGCAGAACCTTCTGGAAGTGCGCGGCCTGGGCCTGCTGGACATCAAGGCGATTTTTGGCGAGACCGCGGTGCGCCGCAAGATGCGCCTCAAGCTGATCGTCCACCTGGTCAAGCGCGGCGCCCTCGACGAAGAAGTCGAACGCCTGCCCTTCCACTTCCCGACCGAGGACGTGCTGGGACTGCCGATCCGCAAGGTCGTGATCCCCGTCGCGGCCGGCCGCAACATCGCGGTGCTGCTGGAAGCCGCCGTGCGCAACACCATCCTGCAGCTGCGCGGCATCGACACGCTGCAGGAATTCATGGAGCGGCAGAGGCAGGCCATGAGCGGTGACTAACCCCCATTTGGGGTATCATCGCGCCATGCACATCGTCCTCATTACCGGCATTTCCGGCTCGGGCAAATCGGTTGCCCTCAACGTCCTGGAAGACGCAGGCTACTACTGCGTCGACAACCTCCCGCCGGCCCTGCTGCCGGCCCTGGTCTACGCGGTCAACGAAAAAGGCACCGACAAGATCGCCGTCGCGGTCGATGCGCGCAGCGCCGAATCGCTGGTGGAGCTGCCGGTCAGCGTGCGCCACCTGAAGGAAGAAGGGCACAACGTCAAGGTCATGTTCCTGACCTCGAGCACGCACTCGCTGGTCGCGCGTTTTTCGGAGACCCGCCGCAGCCATCCGCTGTCGCACGAGCTGCGTCCGGGCGAGAACCCGGCATCGCGCCGCACCCTGATCGAATGCATCGCCGAGGAACGCGAACGCCTGTCGGCGATCGAGAACCTGGGCCACGTGATCGACACCTCCGAACTCTCGGCCAACAAGCTGCGCGCCTGGATCAAGGAACTGGCCGACATCGAGCATGCGCCGCTGACCCTGTTCTTCGAATCCTTCGCCTTCAAGGTGGGCGTGCCGCTGGACGCGGACTTCGTGTTCGACGTGCGCGCGATCCCGAATCCCTACTACGACCTGGCCCTGCGCCCGCTGACGGGCCGCGACCAGCCGGTGATCGACTTCCTCGATGCGCAGCCGAGTGCTGCGGACATGCTGGGGGATATCAAGGCGTTTGTCGCCAAGTGGCTGCCTTCGTTCAAGACGGATAATCGCAGCTACCTGACGGTGGCGGTGGGGTGCACGGGTGGGCAGCACCGCTCGGTGTACATGGCCGAGCGCTTGGGGGCTTACTTCAGTTCAACGGAACGCGTGATCGTTCGTCACCGCGAGCAGCCCAAGCACGCGGGCCACTAACCGTAGGGTGGGCGGCTCTGCCGCCCACGCGGTCAGCTAACAGTAGAAAGCCACACCGCGTCACATCACCCGTTCGTTGACCGCGTGGGCGGCAAGCCGCCCACCCTACGAAAAGCATCAACCCAGATGGCGCAGCGGGTGGGCGTACTCCGGCCACACCGGCTCGAAGAAGCGCGCCACCATCTCCGGCGTCACTTCCTCCAGCGTCGCCGGATTCCACTTCGGCTGATTATCCTTGTCGATCACCAGCGCCCGCACACCCTCCAGCACTTCGCCGTGCTCGAAATTGCGGCGCACCAGGTTGCGCTCCATGCGCAGGCAATCCGCCACGTCGAGCGACGCCCCACGCAGCAAGAGTTCGCGTGTCACGCACATCATCAGGGGCGAACGCTGGCGCATCGCCTTGAGCGCCTTCTGCGCGAAAGGATTCTCGTCACGCACGAGGGATTCCATGATGGCCGGCACCGAGGCCGCACCGAAGTGCGCATCGATCACCCCGCGCTGCGCCTGCAGTTCGCTGGCGCCCGCCTGGGCCGCGAACTGCGCTGCGAACGAGCGGATCGCCTGCGGCAGCTGCGCCCCCGGCGTGGTCTCGATGAGCGCATTCAGCTCGCCCAGCTTCTCGCCCGGCACGAACACGTCCGCCAGCCCCACGTAGAGCGCATCGGCCGCGCCGATGGTCAGTCCGGTCAGGCCCAGGTACTGCCCCAGCTGCCCCGGCGCATGCGACAGGAAGTGGCTGCCGCCCACGTCCGGGAACAGGCCGATGTTCACTTCCGGCATCGCCATCCTGGTGCGGTCCGTGACGATGCGCAGGCCGCAATCCGGGCCGCCCTGGGCGATGCCCATGCCGCCGCCCATCACCACGCCGTCCATCACCGCGATATACGGTTTCGGATAGAAGTGGATCAGGTGGTTGAGGGCGTATTCCTCGGTGAAGAAATCTTCCAGCAGCGCGCTGCCGCCCGTCGGCGCGACACGGCCGACGTCGTGGAAGAAACGGATGTCGCCGCCCGCGCACAGGGCCTTCTCGCTGCTGCTGGTGATGACGACGGCATCGATGCCGGCATCACCCTTCCATTCCAGCAGGATCGCGGTGATGGCGCGCACCATGTCGAGCGACAGCGAGTTCAGGGCTTTCGGGCGGTCGAGCGTGATGACGCCGGTGCGGTTGGCGACGCGGGTCAGGACGTAGTCGGTCATGGCAGCTTCTGTGGTCGAAAAAACATGCATTCTACCGAAGGCTGCTAACAAATTCCTATCTTTACAATGCAAGAAGGGCGTCCCCTTAGACGCCCTTGCTGTATTACCGCGGTATGTTCAGCGTGATGTATTTACGCTGCAGCTGCCTCTGCGGCTTCGCCGTTGTCCGGCATGCGCTTGTGCGCGACGTGGTTGTGGTCTTGCAGCATGGATTTGTGTTTTAGAACCTGCCTGTCCAGCCTGTCCATCAGCGTGTCGATCGCTGCGTAAAGATCTTGCGCGGCGCTGGCGACGTGTAGTTTCTTTCCCGATACCGATAAGTTGATTTCGGCTTTCTGCCTTTTTTCTTTTTCGGTGAGGTTGTCGATCGCGAGGAACACGTGGGTATCGATCACGTGGTCGAAATGGCGGGTGATGCGCTCGAGCTTATTCTGAACGTATTCACGGATGGCGGGGGTGACTTCGAGATGGTGACCGCTGATTGTGAGGTTCATACACACTCCTTTGGGAAGGTGCCCTGCCCGCGCCACAAGGTGAGAGTGGGCAGGTGCTTTACAGGGATTTGCGGAGGCTGACGGGCGGAATCTTGAGCGCTTCGCGGTACTTGGCAACCGTCCTGCGCGCAATGACCATACCTTGTTCCCCGAGCATCTCCGCGATCTTGCTGTCGGATAGAGGATTCCTAGGGTCTTCTGCTCCTGTCAATTGCGCGATGAGCGCGCGGATCGCCGTCGAGGAGGCTTCTCCCCCCGCTTCGGTGGCGACATGGCTTCCGAAGAAGTACTTCAGCTCAAACATGCCGTGCGGGGTCAGCATGTATTTCTGCGTGGTTACACGGGAGATTGTGCTCTCGTGTAGGCCTAGTGTATCAGCTATCTCACGCAAAACAAGAGGGCGCATGGCAACCGCGCCGTGGCTGAAAAAGTTGCGCTGGCGCTCGACGATTGCCTCGGCAACACGCAGGATCGTGTCGAAGCGCTGGCGCATATTCTTGATGAGCCACTTGGCTTCCTGCAACTGTGCGCCCATCTGGCTTTCGCTCTTGCCGCTCTTGAGCAGGTTGGCGTACAGGGAGTTCACGCGCAGCTTCGGCATCACGTCCGGGTTCAGCGAGACCGCCCAGCCATTCTTGGCGCGGCGCACGATCACGTCCGGCACCACGTAATCAGAGACGTTGGAGGCGAAGGCCGCGCCGGGATGCGGATTGCACTGGCGGACCACGGCCTGCACCTCGCGCAGGTCTTCGTCGTCGCAGTCGAGCGCCTTCTTCAGCTTGGTGTACTCGCGCTGCGCGAACCAGGTGAGATAGCCTTCGACGATCTTCAGGGCCAGGCGCCGCGTCACCATCGGCACGCCCGGCATGCGGCGGATCTGGAGCGCCAGGCACTCGGCCGCACTGCGCGCGCCCACGCCGACCGGGTCCAGGCTCTGGATGAGGGCCAGCGCGCAGCGCAGCTCGTCCATCTCGATCTCGAGTTCCTCGGGCAGGCGCGCGTGGATCTCGTCGAGCGGCTCTTCCAGGTAGCCGTTGTCGTCCAGGGCGTCGATCACCAGTTCGGCCAGGGCGCGGTCGCGCGCGCTGCAGCCGGTCAGGCGGATCTGCTCCGCCAGGTGTTCGCGCAGGGTGACGCCGTCGGCTTCCAGTTGCGGGCGCCCGTCCTCGTCGTCGCCGCTGCGTGCGCCGCCGCCCTCGCCGCCCCAGTCCGAGTCGGCCTCGCCACGCTCGCCGGGCTCGCCATCCTCATGCCCCTCGCCCTCGGCTTTGGCGCCGCCTTCTTCCTGGGCGGGCTGTGCGTTTGGCGCCTCGCCATTGGCAGGCGCCGTGTTGATGGCGCCGTCGGCCAGCAGGCGCACCGAGCGGTCGAGCGGGTCGTCGAGGCGTTCGAGCAGCGGGTTGTCGTGCAGGATCTGCTCGATCTCCTGGTGCAGTTCGAGCGTGGACAGCTGCAGCAGGCGGATCGACTGCTGCAGTTGCGGGGTCAGCGCAAGGTGCTGCGACGTGCGGAGCTGCAGGGACTGTTTCATTACATCCTGAAGTGTTCGCCGAGGTAAACGCGCCGCACGGATTCGTCGGCGATGATGTCGTCGGGGCGGCCGGAAGCCAGCACGGCGCCCTGGTTGATGATGTAGGCGCGGTCGCAGATGCCGAGCGTCTCGCGCACGTTGTGGTCGGTGATCAGGACGCCGATATTGCGCTCCTTCAGGAAGCGCACGATGCGCTGGATCTCGATCACCGCGATCGGGTCCACGCCCGCGAAGGGTTCGTCGAGCAGCACGAAGCGCGGGTTGGTGGCCAGCGCGCGCGCGATCTCCACGCGGCGGCGCTCGCCACCCGACAGCGACAGCGCCGGGTTCTCGCGCAGCTTCTCGATCTGCAGCTCGGCCAGCAGGGTATCAAGGCGCTCGTTGATCTCGTTCTTGCCCAGGGACTTGCCGCTCTCGTCGCGCTGCAGTTCCAGCACGGCGCGGATGTTCTCTTCCACCGTGAGCTTCCTGAACACCGAGGCTTCCTGCGGCAGGTAGGACAGGCCCAGCACCGCGCGGCGGTGGATCGGCAGGCTCGTGATGTCGGTGCCGTTGATGTCGATCGAGCCGGCGTCCGACGGCACCAGGCCGACGATCATGTAGAAGGAGGTGGTCTTGCCGGCGCCGTTGGGACCGAGCAGGCCGACCACCTCGCCGCAGTCGACCTGCAGCGAGACGTCGCGCACCACCAGGCGCTTGCCGTAGCTCTTCTGCAGGCCCTTGACGATCAGGGTGCTGCAGCTGTCGCCGGCGGGATTTTCCAGTACGGCGTTCATTGCTTGGCGCCCTCCGCCGGCGTGGTGCGGCGCGGCGCGATGATCAGGGTGCCGCGGCCGCCGCCGACCGTGCTCTTTCCGCTGGCGTCGTTGCGCACCTGGGCCACTTCGCGGCGGTTGTCGTAGGAGATGAAGGGACCCTTGATCTCGTTGGTCATGCGGCCGTTCTCCAGCTCGCGCACTTCGGCGGTGGTGAACAGCTTCACGAGTTCGGCGCGCTCGTCGTATTCGATACGCTGGGCCTGGCCCTCGACCCACAGGTCGGGACCGCCGTCGCGCTTCTGGCGGAAGGTGGCGAGCTTGCCGTTGTTGGCGGTGAGCGTGACGCTCATATAGCCTTCCGGCGTTTCCTTCACCAGGGCGCGGTCGGATTTCAGCACCAGCGTGCCGCGGGTGAGCACGACGTTGCCGGTCAGGATGCGGGTCTGGGTGACTTCGTCGACGTCGAGGGTGTCGAAGTTGATCACGGCCTGCTTGAGCGAGTCGGCGCGCTCCGCCGTGGCGGTGAGCGATGCCAGGGTAAGGAAAGCGGCAGCGAGTATTTTTTTCATGGTTTTGCTGGTCCTGTTGAAACGCGGCGCACTTTGGGATCTAGCGCTGCGCGCGTGGCGGATAGACGATCTGGCCGCGGCTGGCCAGGTGCAGCTTCTGGGTCGCATTGTTCGCGACCATGCCGGTGCCGGTCACGGTGGCGGAGCCGAGCTGCATCTCGATCGGCTTGTCGGTCTTCATGATCTCTTCGTCGGGCAGCACGGTGAGCGCCTGGGTGCGCACGCGCAGCGCTTCGCTGGTCGGCGTGGCCGGGCGCTGGATGTCGACGTTGCCAATCAAATCGACGCGGTGTTCCTCATGGAAGATGCGGCCCTGCTTCGCGACCACCGTCATGCGCGGACGGCCCGGTGTCATGCCCTGCACCACCGGCGCATCGACCTCGGACACGTCGCCCAGCGGACGGTGCGCCAGGCGCTTGCCGGAGACGACATAGCTCGGCTTGCCGTCCTGCGTCATGCGCACGAACGAGAAGTTCTCGACGATGTAGTCCGGCTCGGTGGACGGGCCGCCCAGGCGCGGATCTTCGTCCTCGCCCTGCATGACCTGCAGCAGCCAGAAGCTGCCGAAGGCGCAGAACACCCCGACCATCATGATGGTCAGGAGTTTCCAGCGGTGGGCGGTGCGTTTGTAGTTCGACGGGGCCATGCTCGTTCCTGGAAGGTCAGGCGAAGTACGGCGCCAGCGCCTGTTCGTAGGTGCCCTGGGCGCGCATGATCATGTCGCACACCTCGCGCACGGCGCCCTTGCCGCCCGCGTTGCGGGTGACGTAGTGGGCGCGGTACTGCACCTCGGGGTGGCCCGACGGCACGGTGATGGCGAAGCCCACGCGGGTGAACAGCGGCAGGTCGATGACGTCATCGCCGATGTAGCCGCATTCCTCAGGCGTTACGCCGGTCGCCTGCAGCAGTTCGGCGAAGCCGATGCGCTTGTCGTGGATGCCCTGGTAGACGTGCGAGATGCCGAGATCGGCGGCGCGCTTGACCACGATCGGCGACTTGCGCGCGCTGATGATGGCGGTCTGGACGCCGGTCTTATTGAGAAGCTGGATGCCGAGGCCGTCCAGCACGTTGAAGGTCTTGGTGACCTCGCCGTCCGGGCCATAGGTCAGGCTGCCGTCGGTGAGGATGCCGTCGACGTCGAAAATCATCACCTTCACGCGCGCCGCGCGCTGCATGTGTTCCAGTGGCGTCATGATCAAATCACCTTGGCGCGGGTCAGGTCGTGGATGTGCAGGGCGCCGACCAGGCGATCGTCGGCATCGACGACGAGCATCTGGTTGATGCGGAATTCTTCCATCACGGCGACGGCGTCGACCGCGAGCTGCTCCGGATGGACGCGGCGCGGGTTGGCGTGCATGACGTCGCGGATCAGGATGTTCGAGAAGTCGTGGTAGCGCTCGATCAGGCGGCGCAGGTCGCCATCGGTGAATACGCCGATCGGGCGGCGCTCTTCATCGACGATGGCGGTCATGCCCATGCCCTTCTGGCTCACTTCCAGCAGGGCCTTGGCCAGCAGGGTATCGGGGCCGACGGCGGGGATGGCGTCGCCGGTGCGCATCACGTCGCGCACGTGGGTCAGCAGGCGGCGGCCGAGGGCACCGCCCGGATGCGACAGCGCGAAGTCTTCCTCGCGGAAGCCGCGCACGTCCAGCAGGGCCACGGCCAGGGCGTCGCCCATGGCGAGCGTGACGGTGGTGCTGGTGGTGGGAGCGAGGTTCAGTGGGCAGGCTTCCTTGTCCACCGCGATGTTCAGGTGGATCTCGGACAGCTTGGCCAGGCGCGAATGCGGCTTGCCGGTCATCGCGATCACGTGCGTGCCCATGCGCTTGATGGCCGGGAGGATTTCCAGCAGCTCGGACGATTCGCCGGAATTCGAGATGGCGATGAAGACGTCCTTCGCGGTGACCATGCCGAGGTCGCCGTGCGCGGCTTCGCCCGGATGCACGAACATCGCCGGGGTGCCGGTCGAGGCCAGGGTGGCGGCGATCTTGCGGCCGATGTGGCCGGATTTGCCCATGCCCGAGACCACCACGCGCCCTAGGCAGCCGAACAGCAGGTCGGCGGCGCGCACGAAACTGTCGTCGTCACCCAAGCGCGCATGCAGCGCACGGATCGCGTCCGCCTCGATGGCCAGGGTCTCGCGGCCCAGCTCGAGCACGCGCCGGGCCTGGCCCTCGTCAAAACTTTTCAGCATTGTTTTTTCATCGGTTACACTCATGATGGCAGTATAGCCGAAACGCGCAAGCAAAAAACTTGCCAGACGTAACAAACTACAACAAGACCATGATTGGGGACGATGCATTCCGGACTTGAACTGACCTTGCTCCTGCTGGGCTGCGCCGTGCTCGGCGTGGTCGCCTTCCGGATGCTTCACCTGCCGCCGATGCTCGGCTACCTGGCAGTCGGCGTATTGATCGGCCCTCATGCACTGGCGCTGGCCGACGACAGTCCCGCCACCCATTCGCTGGCCGAGTTCGGCATCGTTTTCCTGATGTTTTCCATCGGGCTGGAATTCTCCTTGGCCCAGCTCAAATCGATGCGGCGCATCGTGTTCGGGCTCGGGCTCGCCCAGGTCGTATTGACGATCGTGGCGGCGATGATCTTCGGACTGTTCATCTCCTGGTGGGCGTCCGCGCTGCACGTGAGCTGGCAGGCGGCCTTTGCCCTGGGCGGGGCGCTGGCCATGTCCTCGACCGCCATCGTGGTCAAGATGCTGACCGAGCGGCTGGAGCTGGAGAGCGAACATGGCCGCCGCATCATCGGCATCCTGCTGCTCCAGGATCTGGCCGTGGTGCCGCTCCTGATCCTGATTCCCTCGCTGGCGCGGCCAGCCGAGGAACTGGTCGTCACGCTCGGCTGGGCGCTGCTGAAGGCGGCGTTTGTCCTGGCCCTGCTGCTGATCTTCGGTCAGAAGCTGATGCGCTTCTGGTTCACCGTGGTCGCCAAGCGCCGCTCGCAGGAGCTGTTCATGCTCAACCTGCTGCTCGTGACCCTGGGCCTGGCCTGGATCACCGAGCAGGCCGGCCTGTCGCTGGCGCTCGGCGCCTTTGTCGCCGGCATGCTGATCTCCGAAACCCAGTACAAGCACCAGGTGGAAGAAGACATCAAGCCCTTCCGCGACGTGCTGCTCGGGCTCTTCTTCATCACCGTCGGCATGCTGCTCAACCTGCAGCTGGTGCTGGAACACTGGTGGGTGGTGCTGGCGCTGGTGATCTTCCCGGTGCTGCTCAAGTTCGCCATCATCGCGGCGCTGGCCAAGGCCTTCGGCTCGACGGACGGCGTGGCGATGCGCACGGGCCTGGCGCTGGCCCAGGCCGGCGAGTTCGGCTTCGTGCTGCTGAACCTGGCCATGGGCTCGAAGCTGGTCGACCCTTTCCTCTTGCAGCTGGTGCTGGCGTCGATGGTGCTGTCGATGCTGGTTGCGCCCTTCGTCATCGCGAATATGGACAAGATCGTGATGAAGCTCGCGGCCAACGAGTGGATGATGCAGTCGCTGCAGCTGACCCAGCTCGCCAGCCGCACCATGAAGACCCAGAAGCACGTGATCATCGCGGGCTTCGGGCGCAGCGGCCAGAGCCTGGCCACCTTGCTGAGTGATGAAAAGCTGCCCTGGTATGCGCTCGACCTGGATCCGGAACGGGTGCAGGAAGCGCAGACGGCCGGCGCCAACGTGTCCTACGGCGACGCGGCGCGCCGCGAAAGCCTGATCGCGGCCGGCATCAACCGCGCCAGCGCGCTGGTGATCACGTTTGCGGATACGCGCCTGGCGCTGAAGGTGCTGCACCTGGTGCACGAGCTGGCGCCGAACCTGGCCGTCATCGTGCGCAGCCATGACGACAGCGATCTCGATATCCTGAAACAGGCGGGCGCCACCGAGGTGGTGCCGGAGGCGCTGGAGAGCAGCCTGATGCTGGCCTCCCACGCCCTGGTGACGATGGGCGTGCCGCTGCGCCGTGTCGTGCACCGCGTGCAGAGCGCGCGCGACCAGCGTTATGCCTCGCTACGCGGCTACTTCCATGGCGCGGGGGATGTGTCGGATGACCTGGAGCACACCTATGTGCGGCTGCATTCCGTAACCCTGCGCGATGGGGCGGCGGCGGTCGGCAAGCGGCTGGGGGAGCTGGGGCTGGAGGAAGTCGAGACCGAGGTGACGGCGGTGCGGAGGAATGGCAAGAGCCTGGAGGGGGATCCGGAGACGGTGCTGCTGGCGGGGGATGTACTGGTGCTGCGAGGAGCGGGCGAAGCTGTCAGCCGGGCCGAAAGCCGCCTGGTCTGATCTGCCGGATACCGTAGGGTGGGCAGGTTTCCTGCCCACGCGGTCAAATCACGGTTGATGTGACGCGGCGCGATTGATCATCGGGCGGTTGACCGCGTGGGCGGCAAAGCCGCCCACCCTACGAAAGCGAAACTACGCGATTACGCCCGGTGCTCTTGGCCCGATACAAGGCCGTATCCGCCTGCGCCACCAGATCCTGCGCCACACCCTCGATCGCATGGTCGCGCTCGAAATCATCCAGCGTCGCCACCCCGATCGACACCGTCACCGACACTGGCCCTCCACTGCCGACATCGACCGGCTGCGCCTCCACGCTGGCGCGAATCCGGTCCGCCACCGCGCTCGCGCTTTCCAGGTCCGCGTCAATCAGGAGCACCACGAATTCCTCGCCACCGAAACGCGCCAGCGCATCCGAGATGCGCAGCTCGGCCTTGATGCGCTGGGCCACCTCGCGCAGCACCTCGTCGCCGGCCTGGTGGCCGACCGTGTCGTTGACCTGCTTGAAGTGGTCGATGTCGATGTACATGACCGAGATGCGGTAGTCCTGGCGGCGCGCCCGCGCGATCTCTTCCACCAGGCGGCGGTCGATGTAGCGGCGGTTGTAGACGCCGGTGAGCGAATCGGTCAGGCCGATGAACTTCAGCATCTCGTTGCTGATCACGTTCTCGAGGCAGATCGCGATGATCGATCCCATGTGCTCGATGAAGTCGGTGCCGAGAGCGGGCGTAAAACGGTTCGGGTCCGAGCTGCCCAGGTTCAGGCTGCCGATCAGGCGGGTATTGCGCAGCAGCGGCACCAGGGCCACGCTCTGCAGGCCCTCAGGCGGATGCGGGAACATCGCCTTGTGGCGCGAAGGCGCATACGGCCCCAGCACCGGGCGCGGACGACGGCCTTCGAGGTGCGGGAAGCCCAGCTCGCTGGCGTGCTCGCAGAAGCTCAGGTGGGGCAGCTCTTCATAGTCCACGCCCAGCTTGTGCATGACGGTGTAGATGTCCGCTTCCGGGTCGACCAGCGACAGGGTCACGATGTCGAGTTCGGAAATGACCGGCAGGGTCTGGAAAATCGTTGTCACCAGCTCCTGGAAGGTGCTCGCGCCCACGATTTTCAGGTCGAAAGCCTGGTGCCGGGTCATGATGGAATGGTTTCGCTCGGCCTGTTCGAGCAGGTACGCCATGCGGGAACGCAGGGTCTCGTTCTCCAACATCAGTTCTCGCATTTGGGCGTCCGGCTCGTGCATCGAAAATTCCTTTCAGCAATAACCGTAACATTACGCCAATTGACGATGCTTGAAAACGAAAAACGCCCTCCAAGGGGCGATTTCGCGACACTGTGGCAGCCATGCGTCGCGCATGGCCCTGGCCACTCGTGGTTAAAAAGCTAAGGAAACTTCCAGATCCTGGCCGACGTACAAGGTGCTGCCTTCGCCCTCGCTGACGATGGCGTTCATGCCCAGGCAGATGGCGCCTTCCATGCGCGCGTTGGCGCGGTAGGTCTGCAGGATGTCGAGCGGGTCCGGGCCGGGAATGCCGGTGGCTTGGTCGATCGCCGGGATCGGGCAGCGCGCGCAGGGCTTGACCGGACGCAGCGCCAAGCCATCGGCCGAGAACGATTCGACGTAATCTTCCTCGAACGCTTCGAGACCATCAACCACGAGGTTGGGGCGGAAGCGGTTCATCGGCAGCGGGTCGCGGCCGGCGTTCTTCAGTTTTGCGTTCAGGTCGTCCAAAGAGGCCTGGCCGATCACCAGGATTGGGTAGCCGTCGGCGAAGCGGGTCTCGGCGGGGGCGCCGCCTGTCCACTTGGTGCTGGTGGGGCGGTGCACGTCGGGGCGGAAGCGCACCAGGCGGCAAGGGCCTTGAACTGCGTCGGAGAACCAGGCTGCGGCCGCATCGCCGCAGTCGGCAGCAATCACGCTGTGGTCCCAGATCTGCACGGTCAAGTTGCTTGCTGCGGGGTCGTGCGCCAGCGGCAGGCGCAGCGGCGGCATGCCGGGGGCGGTCACCTCGACGGCGTCGCCATCGATCCGCGGCGTCACCAGCGCCATGCGCGGGTACTCGCGCTGGGTCAGGAACAGGCCTTCGCGGGTGACGAGCATCCACTCGCGGTCGTGCACGCCATTGGCCTGCAGGCCGGAAATGCCGAACTGCGCCTCGGGCACGGAAACGCCGGCGCAGGACTTGATCGGGTAGATGACGAGTTCGGTAACGGTGGCCATGCTGTCGGATCCGGAAAGCGAAGGCCGACAGTATGGCAGGGATTGCGGGGCTGCGTCAGCGTGCGGCCGCTTTCGCCTTCTCGTTGCGCTCGCGCTGCAGCCGCTCGTCGAACGTCTTGGCGGCGCCCGCGGCCAGCTTGCGGCAGCCTTCAGGGTCGATGAAAGGGTTCGATTGCGCGGTCTTCGCTGCTGCCTTGCCGAAGGCATCGGTGGCCGAGGGGTGGGCCGCGATCACGATGTCGCATTTCAGGGCGGCGACCTTGGCGATGCTGGCCTTGGCGCTGGCCGAACGGTCCGGGTAGCCGGGGCCGCCGGTGTAGTAGAAGCCGTCGGTGGAGATCATGGTCAGGCTGTCGGCATAGACCATGTCCAGGCACTTACCCCCTTCGCAGGATTGCCAGGTCCAGGTGACGCCGCCGGGCGTGTGGCCGGGCGTGGTGTGGGCGGTGAAGCGGAGCGGGCCGACCGACAGGGTCTCGCCGTCCTTTACTTCCTTCACCTGTGCCACCTTCGGGATGTAGGCGCGTTCCTTCGGGTCGTACTGCGGATCGTCCGGCCCCGGCGTGCCGTCACGCAGCACCTGGGCGCCGTGGGCGGTGTGGGCGACCGTGGCGCCGCTCGCCTTCTGCAGGGCCGCGATGCCGCCGGCGTGGTCGAAGTGGGCGTGCGAATTCAGGATCAGTTTCACGTCCTTCGTCTTGAAGCCGAGCGCCTCGATGTTCTTCTGGATCAGCGGCGCCGACTGTGGCAGCGCGCCGTCGAGCAGGACGTGGCCCTTGGGGCTGGTTACCAGCACGGAGGACAGGCCGCCGGTGCCGACGTAGTAGGTGTTGCCGTGGATGTTGAATGGGGCCACGGGCTTGTTCCACTCGGCGCAGGAGCTGCAGTTGATCGCATCCTCGGCCAGCGCATTATTTGCCGCCAGCAGGAGGATGGCCGTGATCAGGCTTTTTTGCATGATGTTCACTCGTCGGTTGTCAGGGAAAGACTTCAGCCGATGTAGTTGACCATGACAAGAGGAATAGTGAAACGATTGTGGGTTGAAGCGGCGTCAATATGGGACGAATCGGGATAGGGGCGGCCAGTATGGCCGGCCCCTCCCACACCACCCGGCATGCGGGTCCGCACCGGGCGGTTGGAACGGTTGAGGCCACAGTGCCGAACCCGGCGCACCGTGCCCGCTTTCATCTGTTCTCAACCCGGTCGATTGAGTTCTTCACTGTCGTTAAAGTCGTCGGCTTCACCTTGACCTTTGTTCGACGAGCCCCGTTTCCGGGCATCTGAAGCATTCCCTCTCGAATGGTCGGGCAGAATCCTGCTCCCATTCCTTCGGTCCTTCAGTACCCGTCCTTAGCCTCACCGGCCATACAGGCACCTAGTACGACCTCTGCTGACTTCTCGCTCCGGCTTGCACCGTCGCCCTTTCAGGCACAAGGCGAGATCTCCCCAGGTAAGAACGCACTCCTTCCCTGCACAACCGCCGGATTTACGCCACGTCGCCTTGACCACAAGAGCTTCGCGGTTTCTTGCCCGCTCGCTCTGCTCGGCAGCGCCTTGTATCCGATTCTTGTCCATCGGCTCGCAGTTTCGCTCCACGCTTCCTCCCCACGTTCAGTCGCCCTCACGCAGTTGCGCTTCGCTTCGCTCACTGTGGTCAGCTCGCGGCGGGACTTTCACCCGCAAGAGTGCGCCCATGCTGAGCGCACAAGAAAAAGCCCCGCTCAGTGGCGGGGCTTTCCAGGGAGGCAGTAGCGATCAGACGTTGAACAGGAAGTTCAGCACATCCCCATCCTTGACGATGTACTCCTTGCCTTCCGCACGCATCTTGCCCGCTTCCTTGGCGCCCGCTTCACCCTTGTAGGCGATGTAGTCGTCGAAGGCGATGGTCTGCGCACGAATGAAGCCGCGTTCGAAGTCGGTGTGGATCACACCGGCCGCCTGAGGGGCGGTGGCGCCGACCTTGACCGTCCAGGCGCGCACTTCCTTCACGCCGGCGGTGAAGTAGGTCTGCAGGCCGAGCAGCGAGTAGGCAGCGCGGATCAGGCGGTCCAGGCCCGGCTCTTCCATGCCCATGTCGGCCAGGAAGTCCTTCTTGTCGGCGTCGTCCATCTCGGCGATTTCCGATTCGATGGCGGCGGAAATCGCGACGATCGGCGCGTTCTGCTTCTTCGCGAATTCGGTCAGCTTGTCGAGCAGCGGGTTGTTGGTGAAGCCGGTGTCGGACACGTTTGCCACGTACATCGCCGGCTTGGCCGTGATCAGGTGCAGTTCGCGGATCAGGGCCATCTCTTCGGCGTCCAGACCCATCGTGCGCACCGGCTGGCCTTCGTTCAGGTGCGGCAGCATGCGCTCGCACATCGCCACCAGCTTGGCAGCATCCTTGTCGCCCGAACGCGCCTTCTTGTTCTCGCGGTGGATCGCCTTCTCGACGGCGCCCAGGTCGGCCAGCGCCAGCTCGGTCTGGATCACTTCGATGTCGTCGATCGGGCTGACCTTGCCGGAAACGTGCACGACGTTGTCATCTTCGAAGCAACGCACCACGTTGACGATGGCGTCGGTCTCGCGGATGTGGGACAGGAACTGGTTGCCCAGGCCCTCGCCTTTCGACGCGCCGGCCACCAGGCCCGCGATATCGACGAACTCGACGATCGCCGGCACGATGCGCTCCGGCTTGACGATGTCAGCCAGCTGCTGCATGCGCGGATCCGGCACTTCGACCACGCCGACGTTCGGCTCGATAGTGCAGAACGGATAATTCTCAGCCGGGATGCCGGCCTTGGTCAGTGCGTTGAACAGGGTGGACTTGCCGACGTTCGGCAGGCCGACGATGCCGCATTGGAGGCTCATGGGAACTCTTTCTCTCGTATAGATGCGGAGCGGAAGGAAGCCCGGCTCCAAAACCCCACATTGTAACCGCGGACGCCCCCGGTTGCCGAAAAAACCGGCGCAACACGGACACGGCGTTGCGGTACGATCGCCAAGCCAGCCTGCTCTGGGTGCCGGAATGCCAAAGTGCAAGTATTCGTTACTTTCTCGCCGACATTTATTGCTAAGATCGCCGATCCGCAGTTTTCTATCCCAGACATGCCCAACGACGCCTTCCAGCACATCGGCGACTACATGATGCCCTCTTTCCCGCCGCAGCCGTCCGATCTCGGCTTCCTGTTCGGGACGCGCCACGGGGTGCCGGAATTCTGCGAGGCGGCATATGCGCTGTGGCAGGACGGCATGTTCCAGCGTCTGCTGGTCTCCGGCGGGAAGACCAGCGGCCTGCCCCAGTCAGAGGCTGAACTCATCGGCGAACGTTTGCTTGCGCTCGGCATGCCCCCATCCAGCGTGATCCTGGAAACCGCTGCGACCAATACCGGAGAAAACGTCATCCTCGGCCGGGCCGCGGTTGCCGGGCACATGGACGTGGAGTCGATCCGCAGCGTGCTCGTCATCGGCAAGGTCTGCTCGACGCGGCGCTACCTGATGACCTTGCAGCGCCACTGGCCAGGCCTGCGGATGTCGGTGTGCCCCGTGAATTATTTCGGCGTGCCGGTCGAACGCTGGCATGAACACGAAGAATTCCGCGCCCGGGTGCTGGGTGAGTTCGGCAAGATCCCCGGCTACCTGGACTGTGGCTTCCTGCACGAGATCGAGGGCTGCCCGCCCTACCCGCAGGTGCGCCCGTGATGCGCTGGCGCAGGGTGCTCCTGCTGGTCACGACATTGATATTGGCCTACCTGGCGTTGGCAGGCGCTTGGGCCTGGACTGTGTTCGACGAGGCGCTCGCGACCAGACATGTGACTGATACCGTCCCCCTCTCCGCCCGGCAAACCGCCATCCTGCTGCGCGTGGAAGACCCGACCTTCTTCGAGCATGCGGGCCTGAGCATCGCGCCGGGCCAGGGCGTGGCCACGATCTCGTCGGCGCTGGCGCGCGATGTCTTCATCGGAGAACGCCGGCTCGATGGCGTGAGCGGTGCAGTCCAGCGTTTCTATCGAAGCGTGTTCGACTGCTGCAAGCGCATTGACCTGGGGCGCGACGTGATGACCCTGGTACTGGATTCCCGAATGTCCAAGCGCGACCAGCTGGCGCGCTACGTAGCGACGGTCTACATGGGGACGCACGAAGGACAGCAGGTGAGCGGCCTTGCGCTGGCGGCCCGCAGCTACCTCGGCAAGCCGCTCGAGGAAACGAGCGCGGCAGAATTCGTGAAGCTGGTGGCGATGATCAAGGCGCCGAGCCAGTATCACCCGACGCGCGGTCCTGAAGCGCTGGCGCAGCGCGTGGCTCGCATCCAGGCCCTGCTGGCCGGACGCTGCACGGCAAGCGGCTGGTTCGATACCGAGTTCAAGGAGTGCGCGCCCTGAATGGGCCGCTCAGATCGGCTTAAGCAGCGACAAGTCCGGCTTCGCCACAAATTCCGCCAGACGTTGTAGGGTAGGCTTGGGCGGCCCCGCAGATTTTGCCCACGCGTTCAACTCACGGGCGCACTGTGGCAACGCTCTCGTTAGTTGAACGCGTGGGCAAGGAACTTGCCCACCCTACGAAAACCCGGCAGCGCTTAAGCTAAGGGCATTAAGGTCAGATCGGTTTAAGAAGCGACAGGTCCGGCTTCGCCACGAACTCCGCCAGCTCGTCCCGCAGGCGCTGCCCTTCCCCCATCGCGCGCTGCCAGTTGCGGATGCGCTCGTCGTGGTCGAGGCCATAGAAGGTGAAGTCTGCGCGGTCGGGCAGCTTCTTGCGCGGCAGAGTGCGCAGGAATTCCTCGGATGGTGCAACGATCAGCACATTGTCCAGCCATTCCCGGTGAGCACGCGCAGCACGGCGCCACGGGAAGCCCTTATCGAGCCAGCCCGGCACGATGTGCTGGGTGAAGTGCGGGTACAGCACCAGGTCGCTCTTCGACTCGCCGGCCGCGCGCGCATAGGGCAAGGCCAGGTGGTAGTCGATGATGCCGCCGTCCCAGTAACTGCCCGGCGGCAGGTCCGCGATCCCCGTCACCGGTTTCATGATCAAAGGCAGCGTCCCTGATGCCAGCAGGCTCGCCGCAAGATTCGTGCGCGTGAGCGAGGAAAAGTGGGTAGTAAAAGCGTCGAAGCGCTCGCGCAGCCAGGGCGCCTGCGCACGCGTGTCGCCGATCACGACGCGCTCCATCAGGCGGCCGAGCCAAGTGCGCGAGCAGGCATTGCTCAGCGCCGCCGCGGCAAAACCGCGCAGTTCTGCACGCGGATGCCCGGGTGCGGCGAGGCGTCCCTTGCCGCGCACCGCGAGCAGGTGCAGGCGGTGGTGCGGATGGCTGACGATGTCCTCTTCATGGCCGCGCACGAATTCACCGAGCAGGCCTTGCACCACCTTGTCGATGTCGTGCTGGGTCGGCTTCTTGCTGGTGTAGCGCTGGCCCGCGTACAGCGCGCCCAGGCGGGCAAAGGCCTTGACTGGATCCTTCTGGCAGGCGGCGGCCATGCGCCAGGCGCCGATCGAGGAGCCGATGAGGACGCGCTCGCGCGGGCTTGACGGCAACCACTCGCCGAACATCCACTGGTCGAGCGCCTGGAAAATCAACCCCTTGGGGCCGCCGGCAGCGGCCGGCACGATAGCAATGTCCTGGGCGCGCAAGCCCTGCGTGCGAATCTGGGCCAGGGCCAACGGCCCGGCGTGAAAAGTGAGTGCCTTCATGGGCAAAATTATCGCAGGAAGAGCGCGCTTGCGCTGACTCAAGGGCGGCGCAAGGGTGCTGCGTAACATGGGTCGCTCGCCCATGCGGAGACACCCATGCCGTTCCGGTTAGCCCTTGTTTTGCTTCTACTGTTTGCCTTCGGCCAGGCCGTGGCAAGCGACAGCGGCACCGATCGCTCGGTGGTGGTCGATCGCCACGTCCAACACTTCACGGTCGACGCCGACGGCTCCTACCTGCTCGAGGTCGAACTGGTGAAAACGATCGCCAGCGCCACCGCCATCGAGCGGCAGGCCGAGCAGTACATCGGCTTCAATGCCTCGCTCGACACGGTCAAGTCCATCGAGGCCTGGACCACCAAGGCGGACGGCCGCCGCATCCCTGTCGGCCCGACTGGCATCCGCGAGCAGCAGGAAGCCGCGTCCAGCGACGCCCCGATGTTCCAGGACACCCGCGTCAAAGCCGTCATCTTCCCCGACGTGGCCGTGGGCGACACCCTCACCCTGCGCTACACGGTGTGGCGCCACACGCCGCTCTTCCCCGGCCACTTCGAGGATTTCACCGTGGCCCGGCCCATTCCCTACGGAGACTTCCGCCTGATCTACGACCTGCCGGCATCGATGGCCCTGCATGCGGACGCCGCCGGCTTCGCTCCCTTGAGTCTCGATAGCCCGCCCGGCCGGCGCCGCTACGGCTGGCGTCACGCGGGTGGCGACAACGAGCGCATCGAGCACGGTTCGGTGAGCTATCTCGACTACGGCAGGCGGCTGGCCGTATCGACCTTTCCCGATTACGCCGCGTTCGCCCGCGCCTACCAGGAGCGCGCGGCGACGGCAGCCAGGCCAGATGCAGCGCTCACCCGGCTGGCGGCCGACATCACGCGCGGCATCGACGACCCGCATGCGCGGGCGCTCGCGCTGTCGGACTGGGTCCGGCGCAATATCCGCTACGTCGCGGTCTACCTTGGCCCAGGTGGCGTCGTGCCGCACGCTGCGTCATCGGTGCTGGCGAGCCGCTACGGGGACTGCAAGGACCACGCCGTGCTGCTGCAAGCCCTGCTGGCGGCGAGCGGCATCGAGGCCGGGCCGGCGTTGATCAACGGTGACAATGCCTACCAACTGCCCGCGGTGCCGACCCTCGGTGTACTCAACCATGTCATCGTGCATGTGCCGGAGTTGCAGCTCTACCTCGACCCGACCGCCGGCGCGGTCGCCGGCGGCTTCCTGCCACCAAGCCTGCTCGGCAAACCCGTGCTGCTCGCCGCCAGCGGCGAATTCGCCATGACGCCCGTTTTCCAGCCTGCGCCCAGCCGCACCACGACGCGCTTCGATATCAGGCGTGACGGCAGCAGCCGTTTCCGCGTCGCGCGCACCAGCGGCGGCGCCAGTGCCGAACCCTATCGCGACGCCATGCGCGCCACGCCGCAGTCCGCGCGTGCGGGGCTGGTGCGGCGCATGCTTGCAGGGCTCGGGCAAACCGGCGACGGCCGGTTCGAAGCGGGCGACACCGAGGCAAGGGACGGCGACTTCACGGTGGCGTTCTCGGGCGCGAGCGACGGCTTCGTGCAGCTGCCGGGACCGGTAGCCTTGGCCACGACATTCAATTTCTGGGGTGGATTGGACGACGCCGTGTTCGAGCTCGGACGTGAACCGGAGCGGCGCCAGGACTTCGTCTGCCCTGCCATCGACGTCGAGGACGAGCTGCGCTACAGCCTGCCGCCGCGCACCCGCGTGCTGGCGCTACCCAAGCCGGTGCTCGTCGACGATGGAAGGTTCTACTACCGCGCGCAGTATGCGCGACAAGGCGATGCGGTGGTGGTGAAGCGGCGCCTGCAGTTCAGGCATACGGCGGCCACCTGCACGCCGGAGGACTACCGCCAGATGCGGCCGGCATTGACGCGCATGATGCGCGACCTGCGCGGGCAGGTGGTGGTGCAGGCACGCTAGCCTGCGACCACTGAGGGGCTGGCCTGACGCTCAGGCCGTATGCAACTGCATCATCGCCACATCCATCTTGCCTTCACAAGCGAGCGGAATGATGCGTAGGGCCTTGTCGATCGATTCCTCGATCAGGGTCTGCTCTTCGCGGCGCGGGCGGTGCAGCACGAAATCGGCCACGGCCTGCTGCAGGTTCAGGCTGCGCGGATGGCCTATCCCTAAGCGCAGGCGCCAGTATTCCTGGGTACCCAAGGCCGAGGTAATGTCCTTCAGGCCGTTGTGCCCGCCCGAGGAGCCGCCCTTCTTCATCTTGGCGACGCCCGGCAGCATGTCGAGCTCGTCGTGCACGACCAGCACTTCGTCCGGGTTGATCTTGTAAAAGCGCGCCAGCGCGCCGACCGACTGGCCGGAGCGGTTCATATAGGTCAGCGGCTCCAGCAGCCAGACTTCATTGCCCGCGATCCGGGTCTTCGCCACCATGGCATTGAAGCGCGACTCGCGCTGCAGGCGGCAGCCCGGCAGCGAGTTGGCCAGGTTGTCGACCAGCCAGAAGCCGGCGTTGTGGCGGGTTTGTTCGTATTCCGGACCCGGGTTGCCGAGGCCGACGATCAGACGGATGGACATGCGCTGTCTACTTTGATTCTGGGAAAAGTGGATTATCGCCGAAAACCGGCGCCGCGTAGGGTGGTCGGCTCTACCGTGAAACGGATTTTGCCGCACTGTGGAGGCCGACCGCGCGTTCAAATCACGGTGACGTTGCCTGCGCGGCGGTTCATCCACTGGTTGAACGCGCGGTCGGCGCACGCGGCGCGGCTTGACTGGGCTGCTGGTGGAGCCGACCACCCTACGAAACCGAGCGACCGACGGCGCCCCGGCGACACCCAAACAAAAACCCGCCGGGCTGGGCCACGGCGGGTTTCGTTTCCAGCTAGCCGCCGAAGCGGCTACAGGAAAATATTACTCAGCAGCGGCTTCAGCCGATGCAACACCGCGCGGGATCGAGGTGGTGACCAGGGTCAGGTTCTGACCGTGGGTCAGCGCGGTGACGCCTTCCGGCAGGGTCAGGTCGTTCACGTGGATCGACTGGCCGGCTTCCAGCTTGCTCAGGTCGACTTCGATGAACTCCGGCAGTTTGCCCGGCAGGCAAGCCACTTCCAGTTCGTTGGCGACGTGCGAGATGACAGCGCTGCTCAGCTTGACGGCTGGCGAGGTCTCGGCGTTGATGAAGTGCAGGGTGACCTTGGTGTGGATCGGCTGCGATGCGTCGACGCGCTGGAAGTCAGCGTGCAGGACCAGTTGCTTGTATGCGTGCATCTGGAAGTCGCGCAGCAGGACTTGCTGGGTCTTGCCGTCGATTTCGAGGTCCAGGACCGAACCGTGGAAAGCTTCTTTCTTGAGCGCGTGGTACAGGGCGTTGCCGTCCAGTGCGATCAGTTCCGGGGTAGCGGTGCCACCGTAGATGATGCCCGGGGTTTGGCCAGCCTTGCGCAGGCGGCGGCTCGCTCCGGTCCCCTGCTGAGTGCGGTTGAATGCGACTACTTTCATGTGAAACTCCAAAAATAAACGGGTCCGAATGCCGGCAAAAGTGCCTGCCCGGTTACCCAGTGGTGACTACCCCGCGACCAGGGCAGTCGAAACAAGCGCCGTACTGCGCGCTCAAGAATGTGGAAAACCTAAGATGTTACAACGGCGCGCCGGCTTTTTCAGCCAGGCGCGCCGCAAAATACGACAAACTGTTGCTTAATCGACGAACAGCGAGATGACCGAGTCGCCCTTGACGATACGCTTGAAGGTCTCGGCCAGCAGCGGTGCGCAGGTCAGCTGGCGGATCTTGGTGCAGGCGGCGCCGGCTTCGCTCAGCGGGATGGTGTCGGTGACGACCAGCTCGTCGAGCGGCGAATTCTGGATACGATCGATTGCAGGACCCGACAGGACCGGGTGCGTGCAGTAAGCGATGACTTTCTTGGCGCCGCGCTCTTTCAGCACTTCCGCTGCCTTGCACAGGGTGCCGGCGGTGTCGACCATGTCGTCCATGATCACGCAGTTGCGGCCTTCGACTTCACCGATGATGTTCATGACTTCCGACACGTTCGCCTTCGGGCGGCGCTTGTCGATGATCGCCAGGTCGCAGCCGAGGCGCTTGGCCAGCGCACGGGCGCGCACCACGCCGCCGACGTCCGGCGACACGACCAGCAGGTCGTCGTAGTTGCGCTTCTGCAGGTCACCCAGCAGGATCGGCGATGCGTAGATGTTGTCGACCGGGATGTCGAAGAAACCCTGGATCTGGTCGGCGTGCAGGTCCATGATCAGGACGCGCTCGACGCCGGCTTCTTCCAGCATGTTGGCAACGACCTTGGCCGAGATCGCGACGCGCGCCGAACGCGGGCGGCGGTCCTGGCGGGCGTAGCCGAAGTAGGGAATCGCGGCGGTGATGCGGCCAGCCGATGCGCGCTTGAGAGCGTCGACCATCAGCATGATTTCCATCAGGTTGTCATTGGTCGGCGAGCAGGTCGACTGCAGGACGAAAACGTCCTTGCCGCGCACGTTCTCGTTGATCTCGACCATGACTTCGCCGTCCGAGAATTTCGAAACGACTGCTTTGCCGAGTGGAATGCCGAGGTTCTTAGCGACCCCCTCTGCTAGTGCCGGATTGGCGTTGCCGGTAAAAACCATCAGGTTTTCGTAAGCCATGGAGGGAGTCCCAAGAATGCGTTGTTGAATCTGGAAAAACAATCAGCCGGATGAACCGGCTGATTAGCTTGTGGATGCAGGCCGAACGCTGCACCGCTGTTTTATCCCGCTGGAGGATTACGCCTCGACAGCCGGGAAAACTTTGGCAGGGGAACAAGGATTCGAACCTTGGTATGCCGGAATCAAAATCCGGTGCCTTAACCAGCTTGGCGATTCCCCTACACGACTGAACTGCTTGCCGTTACATTCTACGTATTTTAACGTCTAACGTCGCGACAGGCAAAATTTTATTCCATAACTGTTTGATTTTGCAAGAGCGATTTCATCGGGTGGCTTCCAAGCGAATGCGCTTTCCATGCTTTCCACTTGCCAGGCACGCGTGCCAGGACCAGGTCCGCATCGCGTTCGCTGGAGAAGGCGCAAAACACACATGCCCCCGAGCCAGTCATCCTGGCGTCGCCGTAACTGCTCAACCATTCAACCGCCTCTCTTACCGGCGGGAACAGGCGTTCAGCCACGTCCTGCAAATCATTTTTCCCGAAGCCAATCCGACTGCCTGATTCGGCGTAGCTGCTGGAAAAGTCCGCTATTATGACCGGCTCCGTATCCCTTGTCAAATCGGGCGCCGAAAAAATGGCTGGCGTCGGCACCGACACGCCCGGCTCCAGCACCAGGTACCAGCAATCCGGCCCGCGCACCGCTTGAAGCGCTTCGCCAATCCCCTCCGCAAACGCAGTCTCGCCGAACAGGAAGAAGGGAATGTCGGCGCCCAGCGGCAGGCCGAGGTTCATCAGCTCCTGTTGCGACAGTCCCGCCTGCCACAAGTGGTTCGCTGCCATCAGCGCCGTGGCCGCGTCCGAGGAGCCGCCACCCAGCCCGCCGCCCATCGGCAGGATCTTTTCCACCCTCACCTCGATGCCCGGCGGCAGGCGTCCATGGCGGCGCGCGTACTCCGCCTGCAACAGGCGCAGCGCGCGCACGATCAGGTCCTGCTCTTCCGGCACGCCGGGCACGTCGTTGGTGCGCACGATGCGATCATCGTCGCGCAGGTCGAAATGCAGGGTGTCCGAGCGGTCGATCAGCTGGAACACGCTCTGCAGCAGGTGGTAGCCGTCGGCGCGGCGGCCGGTCACGTGCAGGAAGAGGTTGAGCTTGGCCGGGGCCGGGCAATGGTGCAGCGAACGCATCTGTGTAAAACCTCAGGCCTGGTTGACGATGATGCGGATTTCCAGGTCCTGGATGTCTCCTGCCGCGGCACGCTTGGCGTGGATCACGCGCGGCGCCGGCTGGGCTGCGTTCGGGTCCTGCCATTCGACGAAGCGCAGGCGCCAGCCGTCCCTGGTCACGACTTCGTTGCGCGCCGGCGAAGCGGCGAAGCGCTGGCCCTGGGCGTCGACGGCATAGCCCTGCAGCCAGTCGCGCAGGCCGGAGACCGGCAACGGCCAGCCAAGCGTGCGCTGGGTGAGCGTATCGATGTCGGCCTCGGTCACCGGCGCGCGGCCGGCCTGGGTCAAGGTCGCCGATTGCGGCGTGACGGCGATGGTCGCGAGCGTCTGGCCCAAGGGGCTGGCCAGCTCGACGTCCACGCGGTCCGGGCGCTGCGTCCAGTCGAAACTGACGGTCAGCGATTCGGTATTGCCGCCCTTCTGGAAATTGGCCGACATGCGGCCGTTCAGGTCGATGGTGTCGCGGTAGGCGCCCACGGTGGCGACGTTGCTGCTGGTCGTGGTGGCGCAGCCACCCAGGGCAAAGGCAAGTGCGAGGGCGGGCAGGATCAGGCGTCGGGTCATCGGCATCGGCTGGAATGAAGTTGGCGAACGCCGGCCGCCCCTTCGGCAGGGCCGTCCGGCTGGTTCGGAAACGTGGATTATTTCACAAGGTCTGGCGCAGGCGCGCCAGCGTGCTGCGCAGGGTATCGTTCTGCGGGTCCTTGGCGCTCGCCTCGCGCCACAGCTGCTGGGCGTCGGCTCGGCGGCCCCTCTGGAACAGCACTTCGCCCAGGTGCACGGCGATTTCCGGGTCACGGCGCAGCGCATAGGCGCGGCGCAGGAATTTCTCGGCCTCGTCCAGGTTGCCCAAGCGGTAGTGCACCCAGCCCATGCTGTCCATGATGAAGGGATCGCCCGGCGCCATCTCGAGCGCCTTGGCAACCAGGGTCTGGGCTTCCTGCAGGCGCACATTGCGCTCGGCCAGCGAGTAACCCAGGGCGTTGTAGGCATGATGGTTGTCCGGCGCCAGCGCCATCACCTCGCGCAGCTGCTTTTCCATGACCTCGAAACGGCCCTGCTTCTCGGCCAGCAGCGCGAAGTCGTACAGCAAATCGGGGTTCTTCGGGAAACGCTTAACGGCCGCTTCCATCAGCGTATAGGCCTCCGCCGCGCGGCCGGCGTCGCGCAGCAGCTGCGATTCGGCCACGGCCACCTGGGCCTGCTGCGCTTCTTCGGATGGCTTCAGGCTGGCCAGCAGCTTGCGTCCGGCCGCCAGGTCGCCCTGCTTGGCCAGCAGCTGGGCGCGGCGCAGCTGGGCGCTGAAGAGCAGCGCGGGCTCGGTTCCGGGCGGCACCTTGTCCAACCAGGCGGAGGCGCCGGCGTAGTCCTTGCGCTCCTCGGCCAGCTGGGCCAGGATCAGCAGGGCGCGGGTCGGATCGCGCTCGTCTTCCGGATTGCGCCCCAACACCTCGACGAAGCGGGTGAAATAGCCTTCGGCTGCCCTGGCGTCGTTCATCTGGCTGGCCAGCACGCCAAGGGCGTACAGGTTGCCGGCATCGTCCGGACGCCCTGCCAGCAGCGCCTCGAACTGGGCGCGCGCCTGCGGATACTGCTTCTGGTTGACCAGGAGTCTGGCGTGCGCCGCACGCACCTCGCGCGCATCCGGATGCTTCTTGAGGAAGGCTTCCAGCATCGGGCCGACCCTGGCTTCGTCTTCCATGGTCTGGGCCACCATCAGCAAGGCGATCTCGGAATCGGGCTTGGCGGCAAGGGCAGCTTGCGCCTCGCGCTGGGCCGCCTCGCGCTCGCCCCGCCCCAGGGCCGCCTGGGCGCGCACGATATGCGCTTCCAGGGTGCCCGCATAGGGCGCCACCACCCGCTCCAGCATGGCGCTAGCCGCTTCCTTGTCCTTGGCGCGGCCAAGGAGCTGCTGGATCTGGAACATCAGCAAGCCCCGGCGATCGGGCGCGACCTTCTTCAATCGCTCCACGAAAATCGGCTCGACCTCCGCGATATTCTCGGACGTGACCACCATGCCGACGAAATACTGGGTCGCCTCGTCCGAGCCTGGATCGAGCTCGCGCCACAGGCGCACGGCGGCCAGGGTATCCTCGGACTGGCGGGCGGCCACCGCCATCTCGGCCGCGCGGCGCGCCAGGCGCGGGTCGCGGGTCTGCTGCGCGAGCGAGAGCATGGTCAGGTAAGGCCCCTGCCAGTCGCCCTTGCGGAATGCGAACTCGGCCTTAAGTAGCTGGTTCAGCATACTGCTGGTCAGTTCCACTTTCGGGAGCTTGGCCTCGGCTTCGAGCCGGACTTTCTCCGCCAGGGCTTCCTCGTCGGCCTCCTCCGCTTCCTGGGCAAGCGCGGTCTCGGTTTCCGCGGCGGGCGCGGCCTTGGTGGAAGCTCCCTGTTCCTCAGCCTGCTGTTTCGGCGCGACAGCGCACGCCGCCAGGAGACTGGAGAGGGTTACAATGACGAAAGCGTTTTTCAAGGCAAGTCCGGGGTTCTGAGATGTTGTCTGATTCTACGCTCAAGCATGCGCCCGCGTGCACTGCAGCGCCTCTTGACCGCCGCAAACGACTTTACACGAACTTCCTCCCCCATGCCTGAACTGCCAGAAGTAGAAGTCACCCGGCGCGGTGTCGCGCCCCATATCGAAGGCCGCATCGTCGAAACCGCCGTCCTGCGCCGCGAAGGCCTGCGCTGGCCCTTCCCGCCCGACCTGGCCGGGTTGCTGGCCGGCCGCCGCATCCTCGGAACCGGCCGGCGCGGCAAATACCTGCTGATCCACTTCGAGCACGGCACCCTGATCGTCCATCTCGGCATGTCCGGCCACCTGCGCGTGCTGCCGCCCGGGATCGAGCCGCGCAAGCACGACCACTTCGACCTGGTGGTGGCCGATCCAGATGTGGGGCCGTCGAGCCGCCAGGTGCTGCGCCTGCACGACCCGCGCCGCTTCGGCGCCGTGCTCTGGCATGGCAAGGACGAGGGAGAGCTCGAAGCGCACATGCTGCTGCGCGGCCTGGGTGTCGAACCGCTCGGCGACGGCTTTTCCGGCGAGCTCCTGCACCGCGAGACCAGGAAGCGCGGCGCGCCGATCAAGCAGGTGCTGCTGGCCGGCGACATCGTGGTCGGCGTCGGCAATATCTACGCCTGCGAAAGCCTGTTCCGCGCCGGGATCAACCCCAAGACCCCAGCCTCGCGCATCAGCCGCGCCCGCTACGACAAGCTGGCCGAGGCCATCAAGGAGATCCTGGCCGCCGCCATCGTGCAGGGCGGCAGCACGCTGAAGGACTTTATTGCAGTAAATGGTCAATCAGGCTATTTCCAGCAGACATATTTCGTCTATGATCGTGCAGGAGTGCCTTGCCGCAACTGTGGTACGCCGGTCCGCCAGATCAAGCAGGGCCAGCGCTCGACGTTCTACTGCGTCCAGTGCCAGCGCTAACAAGGCGACTCAGCGATTTCGAGGGCGGAAGATGCAGGATTTTCAACAGTACGGCGCCTGGCGCGCAAAGGTAGCCCAGGCGCTCGGCGCCTACGGCGGCGCACTGCGTGAGGCAGGCGCGATCGACGGCGCCGGCGAACAGGGGCTCGAACGGGCCCTGGCGCGCCTGCGCGACGACCGCCTGTCGGTGGCTTTCGTGGCCGAGTTCTCGCGCGGTAAAAGCGAACTGATCAACGCGATCTTCTTCGCCGACTACGGCCAGCGCATCCTCCCCTCCAGCGCCGGCCGCACCACCATGTGCCCGACCGAGCTGCTGTACGACGCCGCCCTGCCGCCCTGCATCCGCCTGCTGCCGATCGAGACGCGCGCGGGCCACCTCTCCACCAGCGACTATCGCGACGAGACCGCCGCCTGGACCGTGCTGCCGCTCGACCTCGATGCGCCCGAGCGCATGCAGGACGCCTTCCGCCAGGTGAGCCTCACGCGCCGTGTGCCGAGTACCCAGGCCCAGGAGTACGGCCTGTGGGACCCGGAAGACCTGGACACCGCCTCCAGCCTGGGGCCGGACGGCACGGTCGAGATTCCCCAGTGGCGCCACGCCATCATCAACCTGCCCCACCCGCTGCTCAAGCAGGGCCTGGTGATCCTCGACACGCCGGGCCTGAACGCGATCGGCACCGAGCCGGAACTGACGCTGAACCTGATCCCGAACGCGCACGCGGTGCTCTTCATCCTGGCCGCCGAAACGGGCGTGACGCGCAGCGACATCGAAGTCTGGCGCACCCACATTGGCGCAGGTCCCGGACGCCTGGCGGTGCTCAACAAGATCGATGCGATGTGGGACGAGCTGCGCACGCCTGAGCAGAACGATGCCGAGATCGCGCGCCAGCAGGCGGACGTGGCGAAGGCCCTGGGCCTGGACAGCGCGCGCGTGTATCCCGTGTCGGCGCAGAAGGCCCTGGTCGGCAAGATCAACGGCGACATGGCCTTGTTCGAGAAGAGCCGCATGGCGGCGCTGGAAGCGGCCCTGTTCCACGACCTGATCCCGGCGCGCAAGGACATCGTCCGCCGCCAGCTGCGCCTGGATCTCGAGCTGCTCGCGGCCGGCGAAAAGAGCTTCGGCGCGGCGCGCATGCGCGACCTCGTCGAGCAGCTGCAGGAACTGAAAAGCCTGCGCGGCAAGAACAAGGGCGTGATCGCGCACATGATGCGCCGCGTCGACATGGAAAAGAAGGAATTCGACGCCAGCCTGCTGAAGCTGCAGGGCACCCGCGCCGTATTCGCGCGCCTGTCCACCGAGCTGTACTCGACCCTGGGCATGGACCACGTCGCGGCCCAGGCCGACACGGTACGCGCCGGGATGGCCGCCGCACGCTTCGCGACCGGCATGCGCGCCCCCGTGCGCGACTACTTCACCGCTGCGCGCACCAGCCTGGATGCGTCCCAGGCCAAGGTCGAAGAGATCGGCGCCATGATGGACAGCATGACGCGCAAGTTCTCGGCCGAGCATGGCCTGGCCCTGTCCAGCCCCATGCCGCTGTCGCTCGAGCGCTACCGCCGCGAGATCATGGATGTCGAAGCGCTGTTCCTGAAGCAGTTCGGCACCGCCACCCTGCTCATCACCAGTCGCGCCACGCTGATGGAGCGTTTTGTGGACTCCATCGTCTCGCGCGTGAAGCGCACTTACCAGGCCGCGAATGCCGATGCCGAAGCCTGGCTCAAGATCCTGATGGCGCCGCTCGAGACGGCGATCCGCCAGCACCGCGAGCAGCTGCGTCACCGCCTGGCCTCGATCGAACGCATCCACGACGCGACCGACAGCCTGGAGCAGAAGATCACCGCCTTCGAGGCCACCCAGCTGGAATGGGAAGGCCGGCGCGTCCACCTGGCCGATATGGCAGCGCAGGTCCTCGCGGTCCTGGACGGGCAGGATAGCCCTCTGGAGCAGGCAGCATGAAGCGACTCACCGAATTCGACCAGCTGGCCGACCCGACCTTCTCCCAAGCGGTGATCGACTGGCAGCGCAGCCACGGCCGCCATACGCTTCCCTGGCAGAACACGACGGATGCCTACCGCATCTGGCTGTCCGAGATCATGCTGCAGCAGACCCAGGTCGCCGCGGTGCTGGGCTACTACGCGCGCTTCCTGGAGCGCTTCCCGACCGTGCAGGCGTTGGCCGAAGCGCCCAGCGAGGATGTGATGGCGCACTGGAGCGGCCTCGGTTACTACACCCGCGCGCGCAACCTGCATGCTTGCGCCAAGCGCGTGGTGCAGGACTACGGCGGCGTCTTCCCCAGCGACCCGGCCCTGCTGGCCGAGCTGCCGGGCATCGGCCGCTCCACCGCCGCCGCCATCGCCGCCTTCGCCAGCGGCGCGCGCGCCGCCATCCTGGACGGGAACGTCAAGCGCGTCTTCGCGCGGGTGTTCGGCATCGACCAGTATCCGGGCGAGAAAAAGGTCGAAGACGCCCTGTGGCGCCGCGCCGATGCGCTGCTGCCGGAACAGGGCATCGAATCCTATACCCAGGGCCTGATGGACCTGGGCGCCACCCTGTGCACCCGTTCGCGCCCCGCCTGCGAACGCTGCCCGCTGCAGGCGCGCTGCGTGGCCTACGCCACCGGCCGCACGGCGGAACTGCCGGTGCGCAAACCGAAGAAGGCCAATCCGGAAAAGCGGGCAAGCATGCTGGTCGTGATCGACCGCGGACAGGTGCTGCTGGAGCAGCGTCCGGGAACGGGGATCTGGGGCGGACTGCTGTCGCTGCCCGAAGTGGATGGGCACCTGGGGGTGGAGGTGGATGCCATGTCGGCTTCGGAGGTCGCGGCCGCGGCGGAGCAGTTCGGGACGGTGGACGAAGTGGAGGCCTTACGGCCGCTGGTGCATGTGTTCACGCACTACAAGCTGCATATCCATCCGTGGCAGGTGCGCTTGTCGGCGCGTGGCGGTGCGACCGGCCGGCATCTGTGGTGGGACCTGCAGCGCATCGAGGAGGCGCCGCTGCCGGCGCCGGTCAAGAAGCTGCTCGTCGAATTGGGCACGCCAGGCCTGTTCGGCTGATCACATTCGGGTTGAACGCGTGGGCGGAGGACCGCCCACCCTACAGCCGACCGGGTTTCGTAGGGTGGGCGGTCCCCGCCCACGCGTTCAACCAATCGCCGCGCAGCCACGAACCCTCAGAAGTGATCGAGCGAGAAAATCCGCCGATGCTCCCGGATCGCATACCGGTCCGTCATCCCCGCAATGTAATCCGCAATCTTGCGCGCCTGCCGCATCGGGTCACCCTCGACCTGGTAGTCGTTCGGCAGCAGCACCGGATCCTGCAGGAAGGCCTCGAACAGCTCACGCACGATGCGGCTGGCTTTCACGCGCATGCGGTTGACCTGGAAGTGGCGGTAAAGATTCGCGTACAGGAAGCGTTTGAGGGCCGTGGTTTCGGCGCGCATCTGCGGCGAGAAGCGGATCAGGGGCGCTGAAGCGCGCACGTCGTCGATGCTCTGCGGCGCCGCTTCCGCGATCAATGCCCGCGAGGTCTCGACCAGGTCGGCCGTCATCGCCGTGATCATCAGGCGGATCGTCTCGTACAGCGCGCGCCGTCCCGGCAGGCCGGGGTACTGGGTCTCCACCATGTGCCGGTGGCGCGCGAACAGCTCCACTTCTTCCATCTGCGCCATGGTGAGCAGGCCCGAACGCAGGCCGTCGTCGATGTCGTGGTTGTTGTACGCGATCTCGTCGGCCAGGTTGGTCAGTTGCGCTTCCAGGCTGGGCTGGCTGCGGTCCATGAAGCGGCGCCCCAGTTCGCCGAGCTGGCGCGCATTGGTGAGCGAGCAGTGCTTGAGGATGCCCTCGCGCGTCTCGAAGGTCAGGTTCAGGCCGTCGAAAGCGCCGTAGTGCTCTTCCAGTTCGTCCACCACGCGCAGGCTTTGCAGGTTGTGCTCGAAGCCGCCGTAGTCCTTCATGCATTCGTTGAGCACGTCCTGGCCCACGTGGCCGAAAGGCGTGTGGCCGAGGTCGTGCGCGAGCGCGGTGGCTTCGACCAGGTCTTCGTTGAGCTGCAGGCTGCGCGCCAGCGTGCGGCCGATCTGCGCGACTTCGATGCTGTGCGTGAGGCGGGTGCGGAACAGGTCGCCCTCGTGGTTGAGGAAGACCTGGGTTTTATATTCGAGCCGGCGGAAGGCGGTCGAGTGGATGATGCGGTCGCGGTCGCGCTGGAACTCGCTGCGCGAGCCTGCCGGCGGCTCGATGTGGGTCCGGCCGCGCGACTTCGACGAATGGGCTGCGTAGGGGGCGAGGCGTGCGTCGAAGTCCATGGCGTTCATCCTTTCACGCAGGCGTCCAGTGTGGCCCGCAAGGTCTCCAGCGGGACGGTCGTGATCGCGGGACTGCCCAGGGGCTTGAGCAGGATGAACTTGATCGCCCCGCCCTCGTTCTTCTTGTCGACCGCCATCAGCTCGATCCAGCGATCAATGCCGAGATCCGGCGCGACGGTCGGCAGGCCGGCTGCCTTCACCAGCGCGCGCACGCGCTCCACCGTGGCGGCATCGATCAGGCCCAGGCGCGCCGACAGGTCGGCCGCCATCACCATGCCGCAGCCGACGGCTTCGCCGTGCAGCCAGTTGCCGTAGCCGAGGCCCGATTCGATCGCGTGGCCGAAGGTGTGGCCGAAGTTCAGCACGGCGCGCAGGCCGCCCTCGCGTTCGTCCTTGCGCACCACGTCCGCCTTGATCTCGCAGGAGCGTGCGATCGCGTAGGCCATGGCCTGCGGTTCGCGCGCCACGAGTTTCCCGATGTTCTGCTCGATCCACGCGAAGTAGTCGGCGTCGAGGATGGCGCCGTGCTTGATCACCTCGGCCAGGCCGGCCGACAACTCGCGCGCTAGCAGGGTGTCGAGGGTGGCGGTGTCGGCGATCACGGCGCGCGGCTGGTAGAACGCGCCGATCATGTTCTTGCCCAGCGGGTGGTTGATGCCGGTCTTGCCGCCCACCGAGGAATCGACCTGCGACAGCAGGGTGGTCGGCACCTGCACGAAAGGCACGCCGCGCATATAGCTGCTGGCGGCGAAGCCCGTCAGGTCGCCGATCACGCCGCCGCCCAGCGCCACCAGGGTGGTCTTGCGGTCGCAGCGGTTCCGGAGCAGCGCGTCGTAGACGAGATTGAGCGACTCCCAGTTCTTGTGCTCTTCGCCGTCCGGCAGCACGATCTCGACCACCTCGCGGCCTTGGGCGCGCAAGGAGCCGGCGACCTTGTCCAGGTAGAGCGGCGCGACGGTGGTGTTGGTGACGATGGCGACCTTGCCGCCGTCGATGTGGCGGTTCAGGAGGGCGCCGTCGCCCAGGAGCTTGGGGCCGATGGCGATCGGGTAGCTGCGCTCGCCGAGTTCGACGTTGAGGATGGTGGGTGCCTGTTCGTTCATTGCGTCCTTGCCCAGCCGGCGCACGCGGGCCGCCGTGCGGGCGGCGTCCAGCGCGGCGAGCTGGTCCAAAATAGTCTGTACCATCGATTGTACGTTAGGTCGGCCGGTATCGATGACCAGGTCCGCAATCTCGCGGTACAGGGGGTCGCGCTGGGCCAGCAGCTCCTCCAGCTTGGCGCGCGGATCCGCCGTCTGCAGCAGGGGACGGTTCTTGTCGTGCGAGGTGCGCTGCAGGATGCTGCCGATCGAGGCGCGCAGGTAGATCACGGTGCCGCGCTCGGCCAGCAGGGCGCGGCTGGCCGGGTTCAGCACGGCGCCGCCGCCGGTGGCCAGCACCAGGTCGTCCTGGCTGCTGAGTTCGCGGATCATGTCCGCCTCGCGGCGCCGGAAGCTGGCTTCGCCCTCGATCTCGAAGATCCAGGGGATGGTCGCGCCGGTGCGCGCTTCGATCTCGTGGTCGGAGTCGACGAAGCGCTTGCCGAGCTTGCGCGCGAGCTGGCGCCCGATGGTGGTCTTCCCTGCCCCCATCAGCCCGACCAGGAAGATATTGTTGCTCTTTGGATGAGGCACTGCCAAGTCCGCGGAAATAAAAAAGACGGCCAGTATAGACCGGCCGTCTTCGGTTCCGCCAAAAAAAGCGTTTAGCCGCGGAAGGTGAAGCCGGTGACTTTGCCCTTCGGAGTCGCCACGCGCACCATGAAGCTGCCCGGCGAGCAGGTCAGCTCCGGCTTGACGGTCACGCGGTGCAGGGTGCCGCCCACGGCATTGGTCGAGGCGACCGTATCCGGCAGGAAGGACGACAGGCCCAGCTTGGTGGTGTCGCTGGTGGTCACGGCGGTGCCGGCCGGCAGCGGGTTATTGTTGCGGTCGTACAGGCGCACGGTCACCACCTGCTCCGAGCAGGTCGAACCCGACACGCCCTCGACGAAGCTGGCGTCGCCGTCGGCCGCGGTCCAGTCGCGGCAGGTGCTGCCGCTGCAGACCTGGCGCACCATATAGGCGTCGGAACCGCTGAACACGATCTCGGCCGAGCGGCGGATGTAGTTCAGGCCCCAGGCCTTGTTGCCATTGACCGCGTCGAAGGAACGGTTGAACGGGAAAGGACGGTCTTCCTTGCCGGGTTCCGGATTGTAGGCGCCGTCCAGGGTGCCGATCTGGCCGGCCAGCGGGGTGTCGCCGCCGGTGTCGAGGTAGGCGTCGGCCAGGTCCTCGAAGGGTTCGCCGCCCGACGGGCAGGTGTCGACCAGCGGACGGTAGCCGGTGCCGGGGAAGCCGGTGCAGGAATACTGGCCGTCGCCGTTGCTGTCGGTGAAGGACTCGATGCCCTGCAGGTAGGCCAGCACGGTGACGCGGCCGTTCTTCGGACGGAATTCCTGGCTGCGCAGCGAGACCGTGCAGCCGCCGTCCTTGGTGACGCAGGCGCCCTGGGCCGAGCTGCCGACGGCGCCGCCTTCGGTGACGAAGTTGACCGCCGTGTTGTCCGATACCGGGTTGCCGTACTGGTCGGCCAGCAGCACCGTGATGTCGGTGGTCTCGTTGTCGTAGTTCAGGCCTTCGATGTTGTACTTCTCGGCGCTCATCGACATGAACTTCTGGATCGGCAGGCCGGTCGAGATGGTCAGGGTGTCGGACAGGCCGCTGATCTTGACGCCGTTGCGGGTCGCTTCGGCGATCACGCGCACCGGGGTCGGCACCGTGCCCGAGGAAACCATGGTCATCACGTTGCCGGTGCTGTCGGTGGTGGCGCGGGTCGGCGACACCGACAGGCCGCCGGTGGTGGTGGTGGCGCTGAAGTTCACGTCCACGCCCGGCAGGCCGTTGCCGTGCTGGTCGACCACGCGGAAGGTGATCTGGGCCGCTTCCGAACGGCCCTGGCCGCCCGAACCCTTCAGCACGATCGAACTGCCCGCCACGCTGCTGCCCGAGAACTGGATGGCGCCGATGTTGGCGGCGCCGACGTCCACACCGATGGTCTGGGTCGAGTTGCCGATCGAGACGGTGATGGTGTCGCGGCCGCGCAGGCAGCCGTTGTTGGTATAGGTCGCGGTCTGCACGCCGTTGGCGAAAGCGCCCGGCACCAGGGTGGCGGTGCCGTCACCCACGCACAGCGACGTCATGTTCAGGCCCGAGACCGAGGTGGCGGGGCTGCCGCCGCTGGTGACGGGAATGCTCAGCGAAACGGTGCTGAAGGCCGGCAGGGCCCCGACGGGCGCCGGCGAGAAGGCCAGCGAGCCGACCGTCAGCGGGGCGGCGCCGACCGAGATATTGCTGCTCGCGGTGGCGGTCTTGCCGCCGACCACCGAGGTGGCGGTGATGCCGACCGCGCCGGCCGAGGTCACGCTGGCCGGCTTGACCGAGATGACGGCCACGCCATTCGCATCGGTCAAGGCGGAGCCGCTTTCCGGGGTGAAGGCGACCAGGCCTTCGGTCGTGGTGGTGAACTGGACGATGACGCCGGCAGCCGGCTGGCCGGCGGCGGTCAGCACGGTCGCCTTGACGGTGGCGCTCTGGCCGCCCGACAGCGAGCTGATGTTGGCGCCGCTGCCGTCGGTCAGGCTGACGGTGATCTTCGGGTCGGTGGTGGTCGGGTTGGTGGTGCCGCCGCCGGTGCCGCCCGAGCCGCTGCCCGAGCCGGAGGTGCCCGGCGAACCGCCGCCGCCGCCGCAGGCGCTCAGGATGGCGGCCGCCAGGCCGATGGCGGTCCAGCGACCGAGCGACGCCAGTGCGTCGTGTTTGGCTTGTTGGTGCATGACTTCTGTTCTTCCTATTGTCGTGTCGTTGTGATGCGTTCGTTCGATGTCCTGCACTTCCGGTCAGCGGCCGACTTCGGCCACGATCTTCGGCGTGATGAACACCAGCAGTTCGGTCTTGGTGCTCTCGCGGCCGGTCGACTTGAACAGATAGCCGAGCACCGGCACGTCGCCCAGCAGCGGGACCTTGTTTTCGTTATTGCGTTCGGTCTGCTGGTAGATACCGCCCAGCACCACCGTGCCGCCGTTCTCCACCATCACCTTGGTCTTCACGTGCTGGGTGTTGATGGCCGGACCGGCGCGGGTCTCTTCGCCCTTGCTGTCCTTGTTGACGTCCACCTCGAGCACGACGTTGCCGTCCGGGGTGATCTGCGGGGTCACCTCGAGGCGCAGGTTGGCCTTCTTGAAGGTGATCGAGGTCGCGCCGCTGCTGGTGGCGACCTGATAAGGCAGTTCGATACCCTGCTCGATCACGGCGATCTGCTTGTCTTCGGTGACCACGCGCGGGCTCGAGATGATCTTGCCCTTGCCGTCCGCTTCCAGCGCCGACAGCTCCAGGTTCAGGAAGCGGTTGGCGGCCGAGGAGAACAGGCTGAAGGCGATCGAGGGCGCGCTGGCGCCGCCGATCGCGGCCGCCGGCAGGTTGACCAGCGAGGTGTTGGTGTAGCCGTCGCCGGTGTCCGGGGTCTGGCCCGTCACCTGGCCGACGCCGGTCAGGTTGCCGCCGATGGCGACGCGCTCGTTGCCCTTGACCGCCCAGCCGCTGTCGCCGCCGCGCAGGGTGCGCAGGTCGGCGAAGCCGAGCTTGGCGCCGAGGTTGCGCGAGAAGCCGTCGTTCGCTTCCACCAGGCGCGCTTCGATCAGCACCTGCTTGGAGGCCACGTCGGTCTTCTGGATCAGCTTGCGGATGTCCTCGATCTTCGACGCGATGTCGGTGACGAACATCTGGTTGGTGCGCGGATCGATGATGGCGCTACCGCGCTTGGACAGCACGCGGTTCTTGCTGTCGCCGGTCGAACCACCGCTGGCGTCGATGCCGAACACGGTGCGGAAGGCTTCGACCTTCTGGTAGTTCAGCTGGAAGATCTCGGAGCGCAGCGGCTCGAGGTCGGCGATCTGGGCGCGCTGCTCGAGCTCGAGCTTTTCCTTGGTCAGCAATTCTTCCTTGGGCGCGATCCACAGCACGTTGCCGTTCTTGCGCATGTCCAGGCCCTTGGCCTGCAGGACCACGTCGAGGGCCTGGTCCCATGGCACGTCGCGCAGGCGCAGGGTCAGGTTGCCGGTGACGGAATCGCTGGTGATGATGTTCAGGCCCGAGATGTCGGCGATCGCCTGCAGGGCGGCGCGCACATCGACGCTCTGGAAGTTGAAGGAGAGTTTTTCGCCGCGGTAGCCGGTGGTGCCCTGGGCCAGGCGGTTCGGGTCTTCCTTGATCGGACGCACGTCGACCACCAGCTGGGTGTCGCTCTGGTAGACCGACTGTTCCCACAGGCCCTGGGCGTCGATGGTCATGCGGGTGTTCTCGCCCTGCGGCGCGGTCGTGATGCGCGACACCGGCGTACCGAAATCGGTCACGTCGAGGCGGCGGCGCAGGGTCGCCGGCACGCCGGTGCGCATGAAGTCGACGATGATCTGGTTGCCGGCCTGGCGCACGTCGACGCCGGTCTGGCCGTTCGGCAGGTCGACCACGATGCGGCCTTCGCCGTTTGCGCCGCGGCGGAAGTCGAGGTCGCGCAGCATTTGACGGGCCACCGGCGCAGGTGCGCTGGCTGCGGGCGCCGTGCTGGCTGCCACGGCCTGGGCGCCGCCCGGGCCTTCGACGGTGACGCGCACCGACTTGCCGTCGATGGCGGTGCTGTAGTTCAGCGGGCGCGCCAGGTTCAGCACCAGGCGGGTGCGTTCGCCGGCCTGCACCACGTTCAGGCTGCGCACGTCACCCAGGTTGATGTCCTGGGCCGACTTGCCGGTGGCGTTGCTGGTGGCGCCGAAGTCCAGCGCGATGCGCGCCGGATTGGTGATCGAGAAGCCGATCGGCGGCTTCGCCATCGCTTCGCGCATGGCGATCTGCAGGACCACGTTGGGTCCCTGCTGGGTGGCAGTGATCGATTCGATCGCATTCCCTTGGGCCGCGGCAGCGCCGGCGCCCAGCGCCAGCAGTAGTGCGGCGCCGCAACGCGCCAGCCAGCCTGGGACGACAATGCGCATGTTCATGGTTTGGGTCATTTCCCGCTCTCCTTGCTTTCCGCCAGCTCGATCGTCGCCTTGCGCTCGACCCAGTCGCCGGTGGCGTCCTGCACTACTTCCCTGATGTCGATCGCGCCTTCACTGATACGCGTGACCAACCCGTGATTCTGGCCGATGCGCTGGCCGGCCTTGACCTGGTGGATCGAGGTGTCGATCTGCACCAGCGCGTAACTGACGCCGCCCTTCTGCAGCGTGCCCACCATCCGCATCGTGTCGAGCGGGTAGTTCTCGAGCACTTCGCGCGGGCGGTTGGCGTCCGGCGCCAGCGGATTGGTGGTCGTCGCCGCCACCCGCTGCATTTCATTGAGCAGCTTGGCCTCGCTGAAGGGCTCGATCGCGCCTTCCGGATCGTAGGCATACGGCACGAATTCCTTCGGCTCCGGCAGCGGCTTGACGGCAGGCGTGGTCTCGCGCCTGACCTGCTCCATCCAGTCGCGCACTTCCTTGACGTCGCCGTCGCCGCAGCCCGCGAGCAGCAGGCTGGCGGCGACCAGGGCGCACACATTCCGTAGCATCATGCGCCCCCCTTCTTCTTCATCTTCTCTTCGCGCGCTTTCTTCTTCTGGGCCGCGATCTCTTCGGGGTCCAGGTAGCGGAAGGTCTTGGCCACCGCTTCCAGCTGCAGGATGCCGTCCTTGGTGCTGACCGCCATGTTGTTGAGCGTGACGATGCGCGGCAGGTTGGCCATGTCGGCGGCGAAAGCGCCGACGTCGTTGTACTTGCCGGTCACCTTGACGTCGATCGGCTGCTCGGCGTAGTAGTCGCGCACGACTTCGGCGCCCGGCTTGAACAGTTCGAACTGCAGGCCGCGGCCGACGCCGGCCTGGTTGATGTCGGACAGCAGGTCCGCCATCTCCGACTTGCTCGGCAACTGCTTCTCGAGGCGTTCGACGTAGCGGTCGACCTGCACCTTCTGCGCCTGCAGGGCTTCCAGGTTGATCGCCTGGGCCATCTTCATGCGGTATTCGTCGCGCAGGCGCAATTCTTCGGCGGCGCCCTGTTCCTGGGTCTCGAACTGGCCGCTCCAGTAGAAGAAGTAGCCGAGACCAGTGACGAAGGCCATCACGCCGGCGGCGCACAAGAGGCGCGGGGCCAGCGGCCACTGGCCCGGCTGGCGGCCCTCCAGGCCCTGGAATTGCGCGGCCAGCTGGGCGCCGAGGTCTTTGAGATCGATATTCATGGTCATGGTGCCTTCGCCGCGGCTGCGCCGGCTGCGGGCGTGGCGCCCGGCTTGGCCTGCTCTTCTTGTTCGCGCGGACGCTTGATCGCCACGTCCATCTGGAACTCGACGACCTTGCGGCCCGTCTTGCTCTGGCCCAGGGCGGCGACCTTCACTTCGGTCAGGTTGGGGCGCTCCAGCCAGGGCGAGCCGCCGGACACGTTGCGCAGCAGTTCGGCCACGCGTTCCTGCGACTGGGCGTAGCCGTTCAGCGTGACCAGCTGGCCGTTCTGGCGGAAGGATTTCAGGTACACGCCCTCGGGAGTCTGGCGCACCAGTTCGTCGAGCAGGTAGACCGGCTGGTTGCGGTCGCCCTGCAGGTCTTCGACCGCCTGCTGGCGCGCCTTCAGGGCCTCGATTTCTTCCTTCAGGGTCTTGATGTCGGCGATCTTCTTGTCCAGTTCCGCGCTGGCGGTCTTGAGCACCAGGTTGCGCTCGTCCTGGACCGCGATGCGGCTGGCGTTCCAGGCGCCGACCAGCAGCACGATGGCCGCGCCGGCGAGGCCGCCCAGGGCCATCAGGGCAACGAAGGCCGCCTGCTTCTGCTTGCGCTTGGCTTCGCGGTGGGGTAACAGGTTAATGCGGATCATCCGAACCTCCGCAGGGCCAGGCCGCAGGCCACCAGGTAGGCGGCGCCTTCCTGGCGCAGCTGCTGTTCGCGCACCAGCGGGCCGTAGCTCATGCCTTCGAAAGGCGCCACGATGCTGCTCGGGATGCGGGTGCGGCTGCCGATCAGTTCCAGCAAGCCGGGCAGCGCGGCGCAGCCGCCGGCCAGGTACAGCTGGTCGATCCGGGTAAAGGGCGTCGAGGTGAAGAAGAACTGGATGGCGCGCGTGATTTCCAGCGCGGCGCTTTCCAGGAAGGGGTTCAGGAGGTCGGCCCGGTAGTTCTCCGGCAGGTCGCCGGCCTTCTTGCGCGTTTCGGCTTCCTCGAAAGACAAGCCGTAGGCGCGCACGATGTCCTGGGTCAGCGCATTGCCGCCGAAAGGCTGCTCGCGCTCGTAGATGGTTTCGCCGTTCTGCAGCACCGACACGTGGGTGGCCTGGGCGCCGATCTGGAACAGGGCGATGATCTGTTCCGGCTTGGCGCCGGCCACGCGGTCCAGTGCGGCGCGCGCGGCGTAGGATTCGATGTCCATCACGGTGGCGGTCAGGCCCGCCGCTTCGGCGATCGCCACGCGGTCCTCGACCTTCTCGCGGCGCGCAGCGGCCAGCATGACTTCCATGTCTTCGGCGGAGTTGGGCGCCTGCCCGATCACGTCGAAGTCGAGGCTGACCTCGTCCAGCGCGAAGGGGATGTACTGGCTGGCTTCGGACTCGACCTGCACTTCGAGCTGGTCTTCCGACATGCCGGCCGGCAGGATGATCTTCTTGGTGATGACGGAGGCGGGCGGCATGCCGAGCGCGACCAGCTTGGCGCGGGTGCCGCTCTTCTTCCAGACGCGGCGCACGGCCTCGGACACCTGGTCGATGTTTTCGATATTGCCGTCCACGACCGCGCCACGCGGCAGCGGTTCGGCGGCATAGCGCTCCAGGCGCAGTTCGCCCCTGCCGGCGTCGGCCAGCTCGACCAGGCGGACGCCTGACGTGCTGATGTCGAGCCCGGCCAAAGGCGGACTGGACTTTCCGAACAAGGAACTGAGATTGATCACGAGCGTACTCCCTGGCTGCCCTTCCCGTTTTCCACGGGATTCGATGTTGAACGCCCGCGAACGGGAAATTCTTCAATAAAACTAAGACTTAGTGCATATATATGAGGCACCGTCTTAGATCGTAGCGAAAAGGATGCACCCGGACAAGATATTTCTATGGGGGAACAAGGCATTCCGGGGCGTGCGCGCCACACTCTGGCACAGAGTGTTATCACCCCTGCCACGACCGTTTCCAGCTTGATATTGACGTGCCCGTGTTTGGCGGCGTTTTGGCTCAGCAGTGCGGATATCCCCTGCCAATCGTGTGACTTATAATGGACCGATTAACGGAGTAACGTTTATTCAGCGAAAGTCAGCATGAAAGAGAAACAATCTTCCGGTAAGGCATCGGGCAAATCCGGTTCGCCCGCCCCGTCGAAATACAGCCCGAAACGCCTGATCCTGATGGCCATCGGCGCCATCACCGGCCTGGCCGTGATCGGCGTGCTGGTGCTGGTGTTCGCCCTTGCGATGGCCTACCCCAACCTGCCCGCGCTCGACACCATCACCGACTACCGCCCCAAGATGCCGCTGCGGATCTTCACCGCCGATAACGTCCTGATCGGCGAGTTCGGCGAGGAGCGCCGCACCCTGGTGCACTTCAAGGACATCCCGGACGTGATGAAGAAGGCGGTGCTCTCGATCGAGGACGACCGCTTCTACCAGCACAGCGGCATCGATTACTGGGGCATCCTGCGCGCCGTATTCAAGAACGCCACCGGCGGCTCGCGCCAGGGCGCCTCGACCATCACCCAGCAGGTCGCGCGCAACTTCTTCCTCTCCTCCGAGCAGACCTTCAAGCGCAAGGCCTATGAAGCGCTGCTGGCCTGGAAGATCGAGAAGAACCTCAGCAAGGACCAGATCCTCGAGCTGTACATGAACCAGATCTACCTGGGCCAGCGCGCCTTCGGCTTCCAGTCGGCCGCCCAGATCTACTACGGCAAGGACCTGCGCGACATCACCGTGGCCGAAGCCGCGATGCTGGCCGGCCTGCCGAAGGCGCCATCTGCTTATAACCCTGTCGTCAACCCGACCCGCGCGAAAACCCGCCAGCAGTACATCCTGCAGCGCATGCATGACCTGGGCTACATCACCGACGCCCAGTACCAGCAGGCCAAGAACGAGCCGCTCAAGATCAAGACCGACAGCACCGCCTTCGGCGTGCACGCCGAGTACGTGGCCGAGATGGCGCGCCAGCTGGTCTACGAGCAGTTCAAGGAAGACACCTACACGCGTGGCCTGAACGTGTTCACCACCATCACCAAGGCCGACCAGGACGCGGCCTACCTCGCGGTGCGCCGCGGCGTGATGGACTACGAGCGCCGCCACCCCTACCGCGGCCCGGAATCGTATATCGAGATCCCGAGCGACAAGGACGAGGCCGACGAAGCCATCGAGGCCGAACTGGCCGAGCATCCGGACAGCGACAACATCGTGGCCGCCATCGTGCTGCAAGCGTCCCCAAGCCAGGTCACCGCCACCATCGCCTCGGGCGAGACCATCAAGATGAGCGGTCCGGGCCTGGCCTTCGCCAAGGCCTGGCTGTCCGAAAAGGCCGCGCCGAACCGCCGCATCCGCCGCGGCGCCGTGATCCGCGTGATGCAGGACGACGAATCGAAGTGGGTCATCACCCAGATGCCGGAAGTTGAATCGGCATTCGTGGCGGCCAGCACCGAGGACGGCGCGATCCGCGCGCTGGTGGGCGGCTTCGACTTCAACCGCAACAAGTTCAACCACGTGACCCAGGCCTGGCGCCAGCCGGGTTCCTCGTTCAAGCCCTTCATCTATTCGGCTTCGCTGGAACGCGGCCTGTCGCCGGCGACCATCGTCAACGACGCGCCGATCAGTTTCGATGCCGGCCAGACCGGCGGCCAGGCCTGGGAGCCGAAGAACTACGACAACAAGTACGAAGGCCCGATGACCATGCGCCGCGGCCTGACCCAGTCGAAGAACATGGTCTCGATCCGCATCCTGAACAAGATCGGCGCGCGCTACGGCCAGGAATTCGCGACCCGCTTCGGCTTCGACGCCGAGCGCAACCCGGCCTACCTGACCCTGGCTCTTGGAGCGGGCTCGACCACGCCGCTGCAGATGGCCGGGGCGTACGCCGTCTTCGCCAACGGCGGCTACCGCATCAGCCCCTACCTGATCTCGAAGGTGACCGACGCCGACGGCAAGGTGCTGTCGGAGGCGCGTCCGGAACGCGCCGGCATCGAGGCCAACCGCGTGATCGACGCGCGCAACGCCTTCCTGGTCGACAGCATGCTCAAGGACGTGGTGCGCTACGGCACCGCGACCAAGGCACTGGCGCTCAAGCGCACCGACCTGGCGGGCAAGACCGGCACCACCAACGACTCGATCGACGCCTGGTTCGCCGGCTACAACCCGAAGCTGGTGGGCATCGCCTGGATCGGCTACGACCAGCCGAAGAACCTGGGCAACCGCGAGACCGGCGGCGGCTTGGCCCTGCCGATCTGGATCGGCTATATGAGCAAGGCGCTCAAGGGCGAGCCGAACGTGGACCGCGAAGTGCCGCCGGGCCTGATCCTGGCCAATGGCGAGTACTACTACGCGGAGATGCCGCCGGGCACCGGGGTGGCGACGCTGGACGTCGGCCCGCCGCCGGCGCCCGCCGAACAGAAACAGCGTGACGCGGTCCGGAACGAACTGTTCTGAGTTCGACCGGATGGGAAAGAAGAACGGCAGCCGAGGCTGCCGTTTTTCTTGTCCCGGCGCCGGGTCCGGGCCGGCGCGCATGGGTCAATCGGGCAATTCCATGCACGATGAATAATTTGCAATAAAAATTATTGTTTTACGATATTTTGTTGCTGTAGCATGCACATTGCGCCTTGCCTTGGTGGGAAGGTTTCCTTTCCATCGATTTTGCCGGCGGGACGCTGAAAACTGATTTTTTTATCTTCTTACAGTAAATTTTTATTGTTTTACATTAATTTAATCATCTCCTAGAATCAGTTCCGTGTTCGCAGCCACTGGACTGAGCCATGGAAATGATAAGAAAAACCGCGCCGGCAACGGCCTCCTCCCTCGACGCACTGTTCGGCATCCTGGTCGAACCGGCCGCCACATTCGAGCGCCTGGCCTCGCAGCGCGCCACCTGGCTGCCGGTCGTCACGCTGCTGGCCGCCAGCAGCATCGTGCTGGTCTGGTACTTCCTCGGCTTCGTCGACTACGCCTGGCTGCAGGAGCGCATGCTGGCCGCCGTGACCGATCCCGCCGAGCGCGAGCAGGCGGCCAAGATGTCGATGTCGCAGCAGACCATGGGCATCGTTTCCGTCGTCGGCGCGGTGGTGGCGATACTGGCGGGGTTCACGCTCTACGGCCTGTACTTCCTCGTCGTCGCCAAAATCCGCAACCAGGACTTCGGCTTCCGCCAGGGCTTCGCGCTGGGCGCCTGGGCCTCGGTGCCCGGCCTGCTGCTGCTGCCGCTGGGCGCCATGCAGATCCTGCTGTCGGGCGACGGCCGCCTGCCCTACGAGGCGCTCAACCCGACCTCGCTCAACCACCTGCTGTTCCATCTCGAGGAAGCCCATCCGCTGGCCGGCGTGCTGGAAAGCCTGTCGATCCCGGCCATCTGGAGCATCGCCCTGCTGGTGATCGGCTACCGCGTCTGGACCGGCGCCTCGCGCGGCGCCGCCCTGTGCATCGTGCTGCTGCCGCACGTCCTCGTGTACGGCGCCTGGCTGGCCTACGCAGCGAGCCGCACGGCATGAAGACGGGCCGCACACGCAAGCTCGTCGCCGGCCTGGCGATCGCCGCCATCCTGTGCGTGCCGATCGGCGCCAAGCTGGTGCGCGGCAAGGGGCCGGCCAAGGCGGTCGATACCGACCGCATCGGCTACCGCGACATCCGCTCGTCGATCCTGGCCTCCGGCCACCTGCTCTACGAGGAACAGGTGGTGCTGACGCCGGAGGTGATCGGCAAGGTCAGCACGATCTTCGTGAAGGAAGGACAGCAGGTCGCCAAGGGCGACGTGCTGCTGCACCTGGACGACGAAAGCTACCGCGCCGAAGTGGCCCAGCAGGAAGCGGCGGTGCGCCAGCAACGCATCACGATCGAGCAGCTGGAGCTGAACGTGCGCAACCAGGAAAGCCAGTTCGCCCGCAAGCGCGAGCTGCACCGCATGAAGATGATCGCCGACGCCCAGATCGACGACGCGCGCTACGCCCTGGAACTGGCGCGGATCGAGCTGCGCAACAGCCGCTCGCGCCTGGACGGGGTCGAGGCGGTGCTCAAGCAGGCCCGCGAACGGCTGTCGAAAACCACCATCCGGGCGCCGATCGCCGGCACCATCACCGCGCTCGACATCAAGGTCGGCGAAACCGCGGTGGCCAGCCAGATCAGCATCGCCGGCTCGACCCTGATGACGATCGCGAACACCGCCACCATGGTCACCGAGGTCAACGTCGACGAAGCCGACATCGCCAAGGTCGCGCTCGGCCAGGAAGTGGCGATCCATACCGCCGCCTATCCCGACGTCGCGCTCAAGGGCAAGGTGCTGACCATTCCGCTCTCGCCCAAGCAAGGCAATGCGGCCGCCGCGCAGGGCGCCTCGCGCGCACGCAGCTTCGACGTCAAGGTCCAGCTGGAAGACGCCGGCAGGCTCGCGCTGCGTCCCGGCATGAGCTGCCGCGCCGAGATCTTCACCGCCAGCAGCGGCAAATCGCTGGCCCTGCCGGTGCAGGCCGTCCTGTCGAACAACGACGAAGTCGCCGGGACGGGCAAGGCGCACGCGGCCTCGTCGCGCGCCGCGAAGATCGACAACTGGGTCTTCGTGGCCAAGGACGGCAAGGCGCTCAAGCGCAACGTGACCATCGGCGCCGCCGACGACAGCATGCAGGAGATCCTGGACGGCGTGAGCGAGGGAGAGAACGTCATCGTCGGCCCCTACAAGATCCTGCGCCAGCTGCGCGACGGCGACCCGGTCGCCGCGCCACTGCCGCCCGCGGCGGCCGTCGGGGCCGCCGTCGGCGGCAACGGCGCGGCCCGTGGACGGAGCGCGACATGAACGGCGCACCGGCCCTGATCCGCCTCGAAGGCGTCACCCGGCACTACCGCATGGGCGACGAGACCATCGCGGCCCTGTCCGGCATCGACCTGGAGATCGCCCGCAACGATTACGTGGCCTTCATCGGCTCGTCCGGCTCGGGCAAGTCGACCATGATGAACATCCTGGGCTGCCTCGATGCGCCGACCTCGGGCCGCTACATCCTGAACGGCCGCGACGTCGCCGCCATGCGCGAGTCCGAGCTGGCGCGCACGCGCAACGAGGAAATCGGCTTCATCTTCCAGAACTTCAACCTGCTGACCCGCGCCACCGCGCTGCAGAACGTGATGCAGCCGCTGATCTACCGCGGCGTGCGGCCGGCCGAGCGCGCGCGCCGGGCGCGTGCGGCGCTGGCCCGGGTCGGACTGGCGCATCGGCTCGACCACCTGCCGAACCAGCTTTCCGGCGGCCAGCGCCAGCGGGTGGCGATCGCGCGCGCCCTGTGCGGCGAGCCCGCGATCCTGCTGGCCGACGAGCCGACCGGCAACCTGGACTCGGCCACGGCGGCCGACATCATGGGGCTGTTCGACACCCTCCACGCCGAAGGGCAGACCCTGATCGTCGTGACCCACGAGCCGGACATCGCCGCCCGCTGCCGCCGCACGGTCAGGCTGGCCGACGGCCGCGTGCAGAGCGACAGCCGCAACCCCGCGCGGACGGCGGCCGCGCCGCGGGAGGCCGCCCATGTTTAGCCTGGTTGAAAGCTTCCGCTCGGCGCTGCAGAGCATCTTCGCGCACGGCCTGCGCAGCTTCCTGACCTCGCTCGGCATCATCATCGGGGTGGCCTCGGTGGTTGCCGTGGTCTCGATCGTGCAGGGCCTGTCGGCCTCGATCAGCAACGAGTTCAAGGGACTGGGATCGAACAGCCTGACCGTGGAAGCCCATACGCCCTTCGAGGAAGCGCTGCAGGGCAAGGAGAACGTGCTGAGCCTCGGCGACTACGAACGGATCGTCGCCCACATCGACGACATCAGCAACGTCTCGCCCTCGTTCTCGCCCTTCGGCAGCTTCGGCACCACGGTTCGCGCGGGCGCGGAGAGCACCTTCACCCAGGTGCTCGCCGTGACCGAGTCCTATATGGAGTCGAACCAGGTATTCCCGCGCACGGGGCGCTTCATCCGCAGCGGCGACGACATCTCACGGCGCAAGGTGTGCGTCATCGGCAGCAAGGTGCTCGAGAAGCTGCGGCTGCCGCGCGAGCCGCTGGGGCAGTTCCTGGAGATCGGCGGCGAGTGGTTCAAGATCATCGGCGTCACCGAGGAAAAGGGCGAGTCGTTCGGCTTCAGCAAGGACAACTACATCCTGATCCCCTTCTCGGCCGGCCGGGCCATCGCCGGCAGCGAGAGCAAGACGAACATCGCGATCAGCTTCACCGTCGACGATATCGAGCAGGTCGACGCGGTGCAGGGACGGGTAACCTCGCTGCTGCGCCAGGCGCACCGCCTGAAGCCCGGCCAGCGCAACGATTTCAAGGTGCAGACGCCGCAGCAGCTGTCGGACACCTTCGACAAGATCATCGCGACCATGACCCTGGTCCTGGGCGGCATCGTCAGCATCTCGCTGCTGGTGGGCGGCATCGGCATCATGAACATCATGCTGGTGTCGGTGACGGAGCGGACCCGCGAGATCGGCATCTGCAAGGCGCTGGGCGCCCAGCGCCACCACATTCTTATGCAGTTCCTGATCGAGGCCACCTCCCTGTCGCTGCTGGGGGGCCTGATCGGCCTGGTGCTGGGCTACCTGATCGGTGTCGGGGCGGCCAAGCTGATTCCGGGATTTCCCGATGCCTTCGTGCCCTGGTGGGCGATCGCGATGGCCTTCGGTTTCGCGAGCGTGGTGGGGATCGTGTTCGGGATCATGCCGGCCGCGAAGGCGGCCAACCTGCACCCCATCGATGCGCTGCGCTATGAATGAGGACCGCTTGCCTGCCCCATGCGAGGCGGGGAAGCGGTCGTGCAAGGAACATGACGCTGTCATGTGAAAGAGGGGACATGGAGAACCCATGTCTACATAAAAAACTTTATGAAAGAAATAAAAATGAACGAAATCATCACCCTGGACGATCAGACCACCGAAGTCAGCCTGACCGAAATCGCCAGCGCCGAGCGTGCCATCGGCGCTGCCGAAGGCAAGTGCCTGGTCGCGTCCGCGACCGCCTGCCTGAACTACTCGATCGCCTGATCGAGCAGGCCTTGAAACTGCGGGCCCGTCCCGCAGTTTCAAGGCGAGCGTATCCAACCCACCTGTGTTCCACCGCGCCGAACATGAATAAACTTCGCACCTCCCTGGTTTACCTGAACGCCAAGCGCTACGGCCTGACAGAAACGGAAGCACGACAGTGCGCCGCCCGCTGGGGCAGGCACGTCGACACGCTGTTCGACCAGTCCGCGGCCGACAAGGTGGCGCAAGAATGCGGGATGCGCACCGTCGGCTTCCCGGACGTGCCGATGGCGGGCACGCTCTACGTCACCGCGCACTTCTCGGCCTACACCCTGGTCTCGATCGCGCTGTCCAGACACTACAACCGGACCATCTACATCGTGGTCGGCACGCCGCCGGCCGAATTCGAACAGACCATCGTCGACAGCGTCACCCGCGCCGGCGCGCGCGCCGTCATCATCCGCAGCAATTTTTCGATGCTGAAGAACATCCGCAACGCGATCGACGAGGGCTCCCTGGTGGTGTCCCTGATCGACGTTCCCTGGCACCGGCTGGTCATCCCCACCCGCGACTATTCCAGGTTCGACTTCGGCGCCGGCCAGATCGGCGCCAGCAAATCGATCTTCAGCATGGCCGAGCGCCTGGGCCTCAGGACCTGCTTCGTGCTGTGCGAGCCAGGCGATGGGCAGTTCAGGATCGTCCACTACGGCGAGATGAGCCAGGCCCGCTGTTTCGAAACGCTGGCCGAGGCAGTAGCGCGCCACCCCGACCATTTCGAGCGCTTCTGCGAACTGCACGCGTACTACGACGGCGGGCGCCGGACCGACGACATCGTCACGTTCACGCTGGGAGAAGACCGGTATTGCGTGCGGGCCTGGGATTACAAGTCCTGGAAGCTGTCCAAATCCGTCTCGGCGGCGGTCGAGACGGCCCTGGGCGCCGACGAAACCGAAGCCTCCGGCCTGATACGCAGCGAACTGCAACGGCTGTCCGGTTGCGCACATGAGCAAATTGTATATTTTTGACTGCGACGACTTCGTGCCGACCGAACAGGGGGGGCTGTTCAGCAAAGGCCGGCGCGAATTCGCCTTGCAGAGTTCTTCCGCCGCCCTGGTCAAGCGGGTCGGCCAGCTGGTCGCATCGCAAACGGCGTTCGCACCCGAGCTGCTGCCGGTCCAGGCCCTGCGCCTGCTGCAGCACCAGGGACTGGTCAGGGAAGTCGGCGCGCCCGGACGGCTGGCCAGGCTGGTCCGCCTGCGCGCGCGGGTCTTCGCCCATGCACCCGAGTCGCTGGTGCTCGGCATGATCGCGGCATGGCAGATGCTGCGGACGTGCTGGGCGGTCTTTGCGGATCGCAAGGCGTTCACGGTGCTTCCGGCGCGGGTGACGGGGGCATTCGCACGCCCGTGGGCGCCGCTTACCGGGCCCTGGTTGCTGGCAGGCCTGGCGTCGGCCAGTGCGGCCTGGCTCCTGGCCCACCCTTCCCACCTGAGTGCCACGACGGAATTCGCCATGCTGACGATGGGAGGCAAGCTGGGCTTCTTCCTGCTGGTCGCCGCCTTCGTGCTGCTCCATGAAACCGCCCACGCGGCAGCCGCCTACCACAGGCTCGGCTTCTGTGGCGGCATCCGGTTCGGCCTATTCTATGGCCTGCCCTATGTCCGCACCGGCGTGCCCGAGGCGAACGGGCTTCCCAGGGCCGACCGCGTGGCGATCTCCGCCAGCGGGTCGATCCTGCAGGTGGCCCTGTCGATCCTGGCGCTGGTGGCTGCCGGTGCACAGCCTGCGGTGAAGGCGGCCGCCGAGTTGTCGATCGCCATTGCGCTGGTTAACTGGCTGCCCTGGTTCAGGTTCGACGGCTACTGGATACTGTCGGACCTGGCGGGCGGCCCGCTGCGCCTGGGCTGGCGCTGGGGATCCATGCGGCCGGCCGACGTGCTCTACTCGGCGCTGACCGGGGTGATCGTGGCCGGCATCGTCGCGCTGCTCGTGCCGGCATGAATCAACACTGTCATCAACACTTTTTCGTGAGCTTTCCATGTTCCTGCGTTCCCTGTTCATCTCCGCCTCCCTGTTCCTGGCCAGCCCGCTCTCGACGGCCGGCCAGGTCGATCCCCTCTGGCTGGCCGCCAGCGAAACGCTGCGCGCCTCGCGCGACCTGGTGGCCAGCGAAGTCAACACGAACACCGTGGTGACCGACGAGAACGGGAAAAACCTGGACACCATCGACAAGTCCACGAAGCTGACCGGCTGGCGCGACGGCGAGCCGGTGCGCACCACGGTGAAAATGGTCGAAAGCCAGCAGAGCGGATTGGGCGAGCTGAAGTTCGAATGGGGCATTGCAAACCATCCCGAGCAGGCGCTGGCCGATGCCGACAGCATCGTGCGCGCCGGACCGGCGGTGCTCGACGGGAAGAACGCCGTGCTGTTCCACGTGGCGGGCGTGCAGCGCAAGCGCCCTTTCACGGCCAAGGTCTGGATCGACGAGGCGACCAGGCTGCCGCTGCGCGCCGACTACGCCATCAAGGGCGTGCCGATGACAAAGTCGATGGCCTACTCGGTGCTGTTCGGACGCGACGAACAGGCCCGCTGGCTACCCCTGAAGATCGACGTCGATACGACCGTCTCCGCGCTGTTCTACCAGTTCCGGGTCCAGAGTGCGCAGCAACTGTCGAACTGGGTGAAGCGTCCCTGAACGCGACCGGGCTATACTTTTCCCCATCGCAACAACCGCGCGCAGGCCATGGAAACCCTGGACAAGGCAATCGTGTTCACATCAAGCAGGTTCGACTCCACGTCCGAACTGCCGGAGGACTACAACGCCGGCAACCGCTTCTATGGCCGCGACCTCGCCGCCTGGCTGTGCGAGCGACTGGCGGCGGCGGGCGTGGAGGCCGACTTCCTGGATGAGGACTGGGGCTGGCTGGTGCTCGGGCGGGCCGCGCCGGCGACCCGCTTCGAGATCGGCGTGTACGACTTCACCCGGGACAGCGAGGATGGTGCTCCGGATGCGCCGGAATGGGGACTGTGGCTGCGCGCATCCCGGCGCGAAACATGGTTCTGGCGGTTTCAGAAGACGGTCAGGATTCCGGTTCCGCCGGCGGTCGAGGCAGTCGTCATGGACGCCATCGACGCGGTCGGGGCCAGTCCACGTCCGTGGGTGGGCGGCCCCGCGGGATAAGGCGGCTCAGCCCAGCGCCACCGGCGCCCCGCCCTGCTCCGTCACGTACTGCGACAGCGAGGCGAACAGCTCCGAATCGTCGCGCGTGTTGCGCCACTCCTCGCCCACGCGCTTGTAGTGGTAGCCACCCGAGCGCGCCGCCACCCACATTTCCTGCAGCGGGGCCTGGCTGTTGACGATGATCTTGGTCGCGTTGCGCAGGAATTCAATTTCCAGCACATTGCCGCTGCGGCGGCACTCGACGTCGACCACGTCATCGTCGTTGAGCTTGTCGAGGCACTGCTCGATGCGGTCAAGGGTGCTTTCGGCCAGCGCCAAAAATTCCGATTCGGTCATGCTACACTCCAAAGTCTGCTAATCAAACCCCCATTCTAATCGTGAAGTCCACTATCGCACTGCTTTGTGGCGCCGTGCTCGTCACCGGCTGCGGCCAGACGGGTCCGCTCTACATGCCGACCCCGCCGGCCAAGCCCGCGCCAAGCGCCACGCCGCTGCCCGCCCAGCCCGTCCCCTCGAACAACGCCTCCACCCCGGCCCCCAACAAATAGAAGTAAGAGTCCCCATGTCGCACTTCCAGTACCAGAACGGCGTCCTGCACGCCGACAGCGTTGCCCTGTCCGCCATCGCCGAGGAATTCGGCACGCCGACCTATGTCTATTCGAAGACCGCCCTGCTCGAGAATTTCGGCGCCTATGCCAGCGCCTGCGCGGGGCGCGACGCCCTGGTCTGCTATGCGATGAAGGCCAACTCGAACCTCGCCATCCTCGACCTGCTGGCGCGCCAGGGTGCGGGCTTCGACATCGTCTCGGGCGGCGAGCTGCTGCGCGTGATCGCCGCCGGCGGCGACCCGGCCAAGACCATCTTCTCGGGCGTCGGCAAGACCGTCGAGGAAATGCGGCTGGCGCTGGAAAAGAACATCCTGTGCTTCAACGTCGAGTCGATTCCGGAACTGCACCGCCTCAACGAGGTGGCTGGCAGCATGGGCAAGCGCGCGCCGGTGTCGCTGCGCGTGAACCCGAACGTGGACGCCAAGACCCACCCCTATATCGCGACCGGCCTGAAGGCGAACAAATTCGGCGTGGCTTTCGACGATGCGCTGGACACCTACCGCACGGCCGCCAGCCTGCCGAACCTGGACGTGGTCGGCATCGACTGCCACATCGGCTCGCAGCTGCTGGACGACGCGCCGCTGCTCGAAGCCCTGGACAAGCTGATCGAACTGATCGACACCCTGCACGGGGAAGGCATCCACATCCACCACCTCGACATCGGCGGCGGCCTGGGTGTGAACTACGGCGCCGAAGGCGACAAGCCGCCGGTACCGGTGGGCGACTACCTCGGCCGCCTGTTCGCCCGCATCGACGCCTGGCGCGCGGAAAAACATGGCGGCGCCCCGGTCAAGGTGATCTTCGAACCGGGCCGCTCGATCGTGGCCGACACCGGCGTGCTGCTGACGAAAATCGAGTACCTCAAGCCCGGCATGGAAAAGAACTTCGCCATCGTCGACGCGGCCATGAATGACCTGATGCGCCCGACCCTGTACCAGGCCTGGATGGGCGTGCAGGCAGTCAGCCCACGCGAGGGCGACAAGCTGGTCTACGACCTGGTGGGCCCGGTGTGCGAATCGGGCGACTGGCTGGCGCGCGAGCGCGAGCTGAACGTGGAGCCGGGCGACCTGCTGGCCATCATGACGGCCGGCGCCTACGGCATGACCATGGCCTCGAACTACAACACGCGCGGCCGCGCGGCGGAAGTCATCGTCGACGGTGGCACCGTCCACCAGATCCGCCAGCGCGAGAACCCGGCCGACCTGTTCGCGCTGGAATCGATGTTGAAGTAATCAGGCCGGGGGCAGCATCTGCGGGTTGAAGGCCACCTCCCAGAGGTGGCCGTCCGGGTCCGCGAAGTAGCCGGCATAGCCGCCGTAGAAGGTGTCGGCGGCGGGTTTCACGATGCGCGCCCCGGCCCCTTTCGCCTGCGCCATGACGGCGTCGACTTCTTCCTTCGAGGCGACGTTGTGGGCCAGCGAGAATTCGGTGGAGTTGAGGCTGCCCTGCGGCGCGCCCGTGTCGTGCGCCAGGCTGGCGCGCGGCCACAGGGCCAGGCGCAGGCCGCCCTCCATTGCGAAGAAGGCGACGGCGCCGTGCTCGAATTCCCTGCCGACGATGCCTTCCGTCTCCCATCCCAGGCCGTCGCGGTAGAAGGCCACCGACTGCTCCAGATGCTCCACGCCGAGCGTGATCAGGCTGATTCGCGGTTTCATGCAAAGTCCTCCCAAAACGACAGCGTAGCGCGATTGTCAGGCGCGCGCCGCTCCAGTCTTCTTGACGTAGCTCCAGTAGACACGCATCGCGAGCAGCAGCGCCACGATCGCACCAAAAATGATCGGTTCCTGGAAGTCGTTCTTGCCTGCTTTCATCCACCAGAAATGCAGGATGCCCAGCGGTGCGATCAAGTAGATCAGGCGGTGCAGCCACAGCCAGCGCTTGCCGCCCAGGCGCTTTACCATCGCATTGGTGCTGGTCACGGCCAGCGGAATCAGCAGGACGAAGGCGATGAAGCCCACCGTGATGAAGGGCCGCTTGACCACGTCCCTGAGCATCCCGGCGATGTCGAAGAAGTGATCGAACCAGAAGAAGGTCACGAAGTGCAGCAGCGCGTAGAAGAAGGCGTACAGGCCCAGCATGCGGCGCAGCTTGATCACCCAGTTCCAGCCGCTCAGGCGCCGCAATGGCGTCACGGCGAGGGTGATGCACAGGAAGTACAGGGTCCAGTCGCCGGTGCCGCGCGTGAGGAATTCGAGCGGCTCGACCGGCACGCCCTGGAAGACCAGCCAGGCCATGCGCAGGAAAGGCAGCAGCGCCAGCACGAAGACCAGCGCCTTGATGGCCGTGAGCTGCATCGGCGTCGGATTGAAAGCCATCGTCAGAAGAATTTTTTCAGGTCCATGCCGCTGTAGAGCGAGGCGACCTGGTCGTAGCCGTTGAACATCAGGGTCTTGCGCTTCCTCTGGAAGAAGCCGTCCTCGCCGATGCGGCGCTCGGTGGCCTGCGACCAGCGCGGGTGGTCGACGTTCGGGTTCACGTTCGAATAGAAGCCGTATTCGTTGGGCGCCGAATCGTTCCAGGCGGTGCGCGGCTGGCGGCTCAGCAGGCGGATGCGCACGATCGACTTGGCCGACTTGAAGCCGTACTTCCATGGCACGATGAGGCGCACCGGCGCGCCGTTCTGGTTGGGCAGCACCTGGCCGTACATGCCGACCGCGAGCAGCGCGAGCGGATGCATGGCCTCGTCCATGCGCAGGCCTTCCACATAGGGCCAGTCGAGCACGGGGCTGCGCAGACCGGGCATCTGGCGGCGGTCGGCCAGGGTGGTGAACTCGACGTATTTGGCATTACCCGTCGGCTCGACCTGCTTGAGGATGTTCGACAGCGAATAGCCGACCCAGGGAATCACCATCGACCAGCCTTCCACGCAGCGCAGGCGGTAGACGCGCTCTTCCAGCGGGGCGAGTTTCAGGATGCGGTCGATGTCGAGGGTGACGGGCTTTTTCACCTCGCCGTCGATGGTCACCGTCCACGGGCGGGTGCGCAGGGTGTGCGCGTTCTCGACGGGGTCGCCCTTGTCGGTACCGAATTCGTAGTAGTTGTTGTAGGAACTGGCGTCCTTGAAGGAAGTCTGCTGTTCCTGTGTCGACAGGGCCGCGTTGCGGGTGGCGGCCAGGCGCTGGGCGGCGCCTTGCGCGAAGGCTTCGCGGTTGGCCATCTCCCAGATGCCGCTGCCGACGGCGGCGGTGGCGGCGATGCGGGCGATGAATTGACGGCGCCCTTCATAGACCTCGCGCGGCGTGATCTCGGAGGAGTACGGGAGGTCGATTCCGTTCGGGCTGCGTTTGAAAAGCATGGTTGACTCCGCTGCAGAGAGAGATTTCAGGTTACACCAGTCGGCTTAGGCGCACGTTAGCGTTAATAGCCGCCAAGCAAGTAAGCGCCGGTGGCGCTGGACAAAAGCGCGTCATCCGGCAGGAAAAACAAGCGTGAAACGGGTCTCGGGCCCATGCGAGTGCACTGTCGCTTTGCCCCCGTGCAAATTCATGATGGCGCTGACGATCGACAATCCCAGTCCCGTCGAGCCTTCGGCGTCGCTGCGGGCACTGTCGACACGGTAGAAGCGGTCGAACAGGTGGTCCAGGTGCTCGCTGGGAATCGGGGCGCCTGCGTTTGACACGCTCAGCGCCACCATGCCCGGGCGCTGTTCGGAGTGCAGCGCGATGGTGCTGCCTTCCTCCGCATGGCGCACGGCGTTCGAGACCAGGTTGGCCAGCGCCCTCCGAACGAGCGCGGGGTCGGCAGCGAAGCGCCCTTCCCCGCCGCATTGCAGGCGCAGGCCGCGCTCCTCGGCCATTCCTTCGAAGAAGCCGGCGACGCGCTCCAGCTCCTCACGCGCCTCGAGCGGCTGGCGCGCCAGCACCACCTCTTCCTGGCCGGCGCGGGCCAGGAAGAGCATGCTCTCGATCATGCGCGCCAGGCGTTCGAGTTCCTCGATGTTCGAGGCCAGCAGGGCTTCGTATTCTTCCCGGCTGCGGCCCTGGCCGAGCGCGACCTGGCTTTGCCCGATCATATTGGTCACGGGCGTCCTGAATTCGTGCGCCAGGTCGGCGGAAAAGCCGGACAGGCGCGCATAGCCATCCTGCAGGCGTTGCAGCATGGCGTTGAAGGCGTCGACCAGCGGGCGCAGCTCGGACGGCGCTTCGGCGATGTCGAGGCGCCGGGCCAGGGTGCCGGGCTTGACCAGCGCCGCATGCTCGGCCACTGCGCGCAGCGCACGCAGGCCGCGCCGCAGTATCAGGGCCGCCAGCACGGCGGCCAGCAGGGCGCCGGCGGCGCAAGCGGCGAGGATGCGGGCGCGGTAGCGCGCGAACATGGCGGTGCGCTCGCCGTAGGCACGCGCCACCACCACCGTGACCGGCGTGGCGCCCAGGCGCGCACTGCCGGCGACGACGCCGCCGGGAATGCCGCCGCGCGCGGTCCAGGCGGCGATGGCGGCGCGTCCCGGCGCCGCGCCGGCGCTTGGTGGCACGGGATAGCGTTCGCCGCCCGGATTGATATCGGCCAGCACCGCGCCGCCCGCGGCCACGATGCGTACCAGGGAGTTCTCCTGGCCGCTCATGGTGTCGCGGAAGAAGTCGGGCTGGGCCGCCAGCAGTTCAGCCGCGCCGGGGCGGCCCAGCACGATCTGCACCTGGCGCAGCTTGCCCAGCAGCTGCAGGTCGTCGCGGCGCACGATCTCGGCGACAAAGGCGCGGTAGAGGTAGATGCCGAGGAGGGAGGCGGTCAAGGCGACGATCAGCACGAAGGCCAGCGTCACCCGCAGGGTGAGAGAGGACTTCATGCCAGGGCCTGCGCTTCGCACACATAGCCCATGCCGCGCCGCGTGTGGATCAGCTTGTGGGTGAAGGGGTCGTCTATCTTGCGCCGCAGGCGGCGCACGGCGGCATCGATGACGTTGGTGTCGCTGTCGAAGTTCATGTCCCACACCTGGGACGCGATCAGGGCGCGCGAGAGCACCTGGCCCTGGCGCCGCGCCAGCAGGTGCAGCAGGGCGAATTCCTGGGCCGTGAGGGCAATCGTCTCGGCCCCGCGCCGCACCCGGCGCCGCAGCACGTCGATCTCGAGGTCGGCGATCCGGATCAGCTCTTCCTCGCGCACGGGCCCGCGCCGCAGCAGGGTGCGGATGCGCGCCACCAGCTCGACGAAGGCGAAGGGCTTGACCAGGTAGTCGTCGGCGCCCAGCTCCAGCCCGCGCACCCGGTCCTCGACCTCGTCGCGCGCCGTCAGGAACAGCACCGGGATCTGCTCGGTTTCCGGATCGGCGCGCAGGCTTTCCAGCACCTGCCAGCCGTCCATCCGCGGCAGCATCACGTCCAGCACGACCAGCTCGATCGCTTCCTCGCGGACGATGGCCAGGCCGTCGCGGCCATTGCGTGCGAGCCGCACCGCGAAGCCCGATTCCGCCAGGCCGCGCTGGAGGTAATCGCCGGTCTTCGGCTCGTCTTCGATCACGAGGATGCTCATGGCGGAAATGGGAAAGAAAACCGCATTCTATGCCGAAGGGCGGCCGTCGAAGATGACGAAGCTGTCATCTGGCGGTCAGGCTGCCGTTGGGGGCCGCGTGCGAGCATGGAGTGCATCGATACTTCAATGGAGAACCACCATGCAACTCGTCCGCCAACTCACCCTCGCCGCCCTGCTCGGCTGCACCAGCCTGGCCGCATCCGCCGCCCAGAACCCGCTCAGCGTGCACGTGCTCGACCAACAGAGCGGCCAACCGGGGGCCGGCATCGAAGTCATGCTCGAGCAGCGCACGGGAAGCGACTGGCGCGAACTGGCGCGCGGCGTGACGAACGAGCAGGGACGCATCCCAGCCCTCTACCCGGAAGGCAAAGCGATGAGGGCGGGCGACTACCGCATCGTGTTCAGGACAGGCGAGCATTTCGCGCGCAAGGGACAGCCGACCTTCTTCCCGCGCATCCCGGTCGAGTTCACCGTGGACGCGCCGGCGCAGCACTACCACATCCCCCTGCTGCTGAGCCCCTTCGGCTACTCCACCTACCGGGGCAATTGAAGCGGCAAACGGGTAGCCTCAAAGCTCATCGTAGGAGGAAGCCAACCATGATCGATTTAGAGAATCCGCAAGACAAGCCAACCACGATACGGAACTCTGCGATCCCAGCGTATCCAATCTGGAAACGAAAAACCCGCCAGAGGCGGTAATTCCGTTCAGTTAGCGTAGCGTAGGGTGGACGGCTTCGCCGTCCGCGCGTTCAAACAGTGCATGAACAGCATGCGTCGCATCCATTCAACTGGGAGTTGAACGCGCGGACGGGGGACCCGTCCACCCTACAACAGCTTCCACTTCGCTTAACTGAACGGCATTACGCCAGAGGCGGGTTTCCTTGAATCTGGGTAGCCCCGCAACGCGGGATTAAAACTGACCTAGTGTCATCACCGGTATGGTGGCTGGGAGAGGACTTGGCTAGGGCTGCAACCGCAGTATAACAGTCAGCGCATCAAGAACCGGTGATTACAGTTCCCCGTAGGAGTGCAGCCCCGACAGGAACATGTTCACGCCCAGGAAGGCGAAGGTGGTGACCAACAGGCCGACCACCGACCACCATGCCGCCACGCGGCCGCGCAGGCCGGACATCAGGCGCATGTGCAGCCAGGCCGCGTAGTTGAGCCAGACGATCAGGGCCCAGGTCTCCTTCGGGTCCCAGGACCAGTAGCCGCCCCAGGCCTCGGCCGCCCACAGGGCGCCAAGGATGGTGGCGACGGTGAAGAAGGCGAAGCCGACCGAGATCGACTTGTACATGACGTCGTCCAGCACCTCGAGCGCGGGCAGGCGGTCGGCCAGGATGCCGTGGGATTTGAGCAGGTAGGCGGTGCCGACCATGGCGGCCAGGGCGAAGGTGCCGTAGCCGATGAAGTTGGCCGGCACGTGGATCTTCATCCACCAGCTCTGCAGGGCAGGCACCAGGGGCTGGATCTGGGCGGCGTCGCGCGAGACCGTGTACCAGAGCAGGAAGGCCACCGCGGCCGAGATAATCAGGAGCACGAAGGGGCCGAGCTGGCGGGTGGCGTAGCGTCCTTCGTAGTAGAGGTAGAACAGCGCGGTGATGATCGCGAACAGGATGAAGACTTCATACAGGTTCGACACCGGGATGTGGCCGACGTCCGGCCCCATCAGGTAGGACTCGTACCAGCGCACCATCATGCCGACCGAACCCAGCACCACGCCGGCCCAGCACAGCTTGCTGCCGACCGAGCCACCGAACTCCGAGCGGCTGACCAGCCCCAGCCAATAAAAGACGGTCGAGAACACGAACAGGGCGCTCATCCACAGGATGGCGGACTGGCTCGACAGCATGTACTTCAGGAAGAACTTGGTGTTCGCCGCCTCGATCGCGCCGCCGTAGAGCGAGATCGCCCACAGCGACAGCACGCCCACCAGGGGCAGCAGCCAGCGCATCGGCTTCCAGTACCAGCCCAGCAGCGCGAAGGTCGGCGCGGTCGCCACCAGGATCACCTGCTCGTAGATGTCCATGTGGTGGGCGTAGCGGTTCAGCGCGAACAGGGCGGCCGCCAGGAGGGCGATGGCGTACAGCCAATCCACCATTGTCAGGCTGCGGAAGAAGCCCGGCGCTTCGACGTAAGTCTGCGTGGCCTTGGCTTGGGTTTGCGACAGTTCCATGCTTGTCTCCGTATTGCCCGCGGGTTCAGGCCCGCTGCGGCAGTTTCTCTTTCAGGTCGTCGAACTCGCGTTCGAAGTCGAGCGTCTTGCGCTGGGTGCTCATGGCCATCAGCGCATGCGCGCCTTCGCTACTCTCCCGCACCCACACCCACATGCGTCGTTCACGAATATAAAACATTGCGAACACGCCCGCCACCAGCAGCAGGCAGCCGAAATAGACGATGCCCTTGCCCGGGGAGCGGGTCAGCTGCAGCACCGAGGCCTTTACCTCTTCGAATTCTTCCAGCTGCAGGTAGACCGGGGCGCCGTAGAACACGCTGTCCGACAGCGCATTGGTGGCCAGCTGCAGGTAGCGGCCATTCGCCTCGGTCGGCTCGACCGGCTTCAATCCGGCGCGCTCGTTGGCGGCCTGCCAGAGCTCCCACAGGGCGCCGTTGAGCATCTTCATGAAGATGTTCGCGGCCTTTTCCTGCTCCGCCGGCGGGATCTTTTCCAGGAACTGGGACACGCCCACGAAGCCGCCCCGCCCTTCTCCCGCGCCGGCAAAGATGGCCAGCGTGCGCGCCGCGGATTCCTCCAGCTGGCGCGCCAGGCCGTCCTGGCCGCGCTGCTCGGGCGCGAGGGCGCGCGAAGCATAGCGGCGCGCCGCCTCGATGCGCAGGGCCGGGTCGCTGAGCGCCGCGCGCAGGCGCATCCAGGTGCGCACGCTGTACTCGGCGTCGGCGGGAATGCGCAGGAAGCTGAAGTTCTCGGCCGGGCTGGAACGCACGCCGGCCAGATACACCTGGGCGCCCTCCAAGGTCACCGGCTGCATGTAGTTCAGGAATTCGCGCGCCTGGCCGGTCTTGTCGCGCAGCTTGTACTGCACGCTCGGGCCGACGTTTTTCAAATCCTTGTTGTCCACGCTCTTCGCCGCCGAGCCGGAGGCCTTGCCGAGGGTGGCCGCCAGCTGCTCGTTGAAGGAGGTGTTCTTCGCCACCGCGCGGGCATCCTGGTTGGCCGCCATGTTCTCGACGTTGAAGGGACGGAAGCCCGACCATTCCACGCTATAGGTCTCGCCGCCCTGCTTCAGTTCGGTGGACGCGCCCACGGCGCCGGCGATCTCGAAGGAATCCGCCTTCGGGCCGGCCATCGGGAAGCCGGTCAGTTTGAGCTTGCTGCCGCCGTCTTCGAAGCTCGACTGGTAGACGGCGACGCCCTTGTAGATCAGGGGGTGGTTGACCTTGATGGTGGCCGGGAAGGTCTTGCCGGTCTCCGGGTCGTGCACGACGACGTCGCTCGCGAAGAGCTTGGGCATCCCGGTAGAGTAGAAATCGATGTGGAACTTCTTCAGCTGGATCGAGAACGGCAGTTCCTGCACCAGCACGCCCGAAGGCTGGGGCAGCAGCGCGGTATTGCTGGTCTGGCCTTCGGCGATCAGGGTATTGCCGCGGAAGGTGGGGTTCGAGACGCTCAGGCGGTGCTGGGCGGGAATCTCGGCGATCACGCCGCTGCCGCCGAAAGGCGACTTGCCGAGGAACCACTGCTGGAACTTGACCGGCAATTCCGAATCGAGCATGCCGCCGAGCAGGATCACGATGATGGCCGAGTGGGCGAAGATGTAGCCGAACTTGTTGCCGGCGCCCTTCTTTGCCGCGACCAGGGTGCCGTTTTCCTTCTCGACCAGCTTGACCGCGTAACCGGCATGGCGCAGGCGCGCGGCGGTCTGCTGCGCGAGGCCGGCGCGGTCCAGCGGCGCCGTCCATTCGGTCTTGTGGTGGAAGTTACGCAGCGACTCTTCGCGCACGTTCTCGCGCCAGCTGCGCATATCCTTCACCATCTTCGGCGCATTGCGCACCACGCACAGGGCGGTGGAGACGATCAGCGTGACGAGGATGGCCAGGAACCAGGGACTGGTGTAGACGTTGTACAGGCCGAGCCTGGCGAACACCTCGAACCAGAAGGGCCCGAACTGGTTCACGTAGTTCGGCATCGGCTCGGCCTGCTTGAGCACGGTGCCGATCACCGAGGCGATCGCCACGATGGTGAGCAGGCTGATGGCGAAACGCATCGAGGACACCAGCTCGACCGCTTCGGCGAACCCGCGGCGGCGGGTGTTCAGTTCAATTCCGGTGGTACGCATCTTCTACTGCTTCCGTAAAGCCATGCAAACCTGTCGAGCATACCGCAATGTAGGGTGGGCGGTCCTCCGCCCACGCGTTCAAATTCCGTATGAGCAGACACCTCGTCCATTCATGCGCTGGTTGAACGCGTGGGCGGGGACCGCCCACCCTACAAAACCATCACCACATCACGATATCTGCGCCGCTTATTTGAGGCCCGCGATATAGTCCGACACCGCCTTCATCTCTTCAGGCGACATGCGCTGCGCGAGCGCGGTCATCTGGATGCTGTTCTTGCGGGTGCCGGTCTTGAAGGCTTCCAGCTGGGCGTAGGTGTAATCCTGGTGCTGGCCCGACAGGCGCGGATACTGGGCCGGGATGCCGCCGGCGGTGGCGCCGTGGCAGCTGGCGCAGGCGGCGACGCCCTTCTCGGCGATGCCGCCGCGGTAGATCTTGCGGCCGAGTTCCACGGTGTCCTTGTTCTTGGCGGCGCCCGGTTTCTGCTTCTGGGTGGCGAGATAGGCGGCGATATGGCGCTTCTCGTCCTCGGTCAGCATCTTGGCGTAGGTCGTCATGATCGGCTGCTGGCGGTTCGGGGTGGTGAAGTCGACCAGCTGCTTGTGGGTATAGGCTTCGATCTGGCCGGCCAGTTTCGGATTGGCGACGATGGTCGAATTGCCGGCGGCGCCGTGGCAGGACATGCAGGCGGGCAGGCCGCGGGCGGCGTCGCCCGAATCGTAGAGGGTTCCGCCCTTGGCCGGGTCGGCTTTGGCGGCGACGCGTTGTGCTTCGGCCGCGGAAACACTACCGCATACAGCCAGGGTTGCAAGCAACAAGGACTTCAAAAGCGGAAACGTCAGACGATTCATTCAAGCACCCTGAAAAAGTCAAAAACAGATTTTGGAATTTACAGTGAAACTTAGTGCAGCGGCCTTACTGGCGCTCCCCGGGGAGCATCAATTAACCCCTTATTGTACAATAGCTTTGTTTCCGCATCGCCATTTCGTTGTCATTTAAACCTTTCCCCACGTTCAAAAAGCATGTCCCAACTCTGGCAGGCCCGGTTCTTCACGACCGTTAATCAGCTGCGCGATCTTCCCGGTACCACCGTGCCCGAAATCGCCTTCGCCGGGCGCTCGAACGCTGGCAAGTCGACGGCGATCAATATTCTCACCAACCAGAAGGGCCTGGCCTTCGCCTCCAAGACGCCGGGTCGCACCCAGCACATCAATTACTTCTCGATCGGCGGCGCCCACGTGGCCCAGCACCGCAAGGACCCGACCATCGTCGAGGAAATCCGCGCCCTGCTGGTCGACCTGCCCGGCTACGGCTATGCCGAAGTTTCCGGCACGGCCAAGCTGCACTGGCAGAAGCTGCTGGGCGACTACGTCCAGCGCCGCGAGCAGCTCGCCGCCCTGGTCCTGATCATGGACTCGCGCCGTCCCTTCACCGACCTCGACGTGCAGATGCTGGAATGGTTCGCCCCGACCGGCAAGCCGATCCACTGCATCCTCACCAAGGCCGACAAGCTCAACCAGAACGAAAAGACCAACGCCCTGCGCCAGGCGCAGAAGATCCTCGACAGCTATGTCGACGAGGAAGGCGAAGGCTTCCCCTTCACGGTGCAGCTGTTCTCGGCGCTCAAGCGCATCGGCATCGAAGAAGCGGACGCCAAGATCGTCGAACTGCTGGGCCTGGACCGCGACGACGAAGCCGGTGCAGCGGAAGCGGACGACGCACAATAAACATTTGTTAGGAAGACTATGACAATTATCGTTCCTGCCAGCTACCCTGCCGCCCGCATGCGCCGCATGCGCCGCGATCCTTTCTCGCGCGCCCTGATGCGCGAGAACGTCGTCACCGCCTCCGACCTGATCTACCCGGTCTTCATCCTGGACGGCCAGAACCAGCGCCAGCAAGTCGCTTCGATGCCGGGCGTGGAGCGCGTCTCGGTCGACCTGCTGCTCAAGGTCGCCGAAGAGGCAGTCAGCCTCGGCATTCCGATGCTGGCCCTGTTCCCTGTGGTCGACGCCTCGCTCAAGACCTATGACGGCGTGGAAGCGACGAATCCGGAAGGCCTGGTGCCGCGCGCCGTGCGCGAACTGAAAAAGCACTTCCCGGAACTGGGCATCATGACCGACGTCGCCCTGGATCCCTACACGACCCACGGCCAGGACGGCCTGCCGGACGAGAACGGCTACATCGTCAACGAGAAGACCATCGAGATGCTGATCCGCCAGTCGCTCGCCCAGGCCGAGGCCGGCGTGGACGTGGTGGCGCCCTCGGACATGATGGACGGTCGCATTGGCGCCATCCGCAATGCGCTCGAAGCGGACAGCCACATCCACACCCGCATCATGGCCTACTCGGCCAAGTATGCCTCCGCCTTCTACGGCCCCTTCCGCGACGCGGTGGGCTCCGCTGCCAACCTCGGCAAGGCCGACAAGAACACCTACCAGATGGACCCGGCCAACACCGACGAGGCCCTGCGCGAAGTCGCGCTCGACCTGGCCGAAGGCGCCGACATGGTGATGGTCAAGCCGGGCATGCCTTACCTGGACGTGGTGCGCCGCGTGAAGGACGAGTTCAAGGTGCCGACTTTTGCCTACCAGGTCAGCGGCGAATACGCGATGCTCAAGGCCGCCGCCCAGAACGGCTGGCTGGACCACGACAAGGTCATGATGGAATCGATGATGGCGTTCAAGCGCGCGGGCGCCGATGGCGTGCTCACCTATTTCGCGCTGGAAGTGGCGCGCAAGCTTAAGGCGCAGGGCTAACCCCTTGCTCTCCCATGAAAACCGCGCCGATGCGCGGTTTTTTTGTAGGGTGGGCGGTCCTCCGCCCACGCGTTCAACAGACGGTTGTGAGCCATGGAGCGGGCCCGGAGACGTGCGTTGACCGCGTGGGCAGAACTGCGGGGCCGCCCAGGCCCACCCTACGAAAAACATTGGTGTTTTTACAGAAGCTGTCACAACTTGCCGGGCTGGCTCGTCTAAGAGGCATTCACCCACCTCGACAAAGGAAAACACCATGTCCAGATCGCGCCTGCCCTACCACTCCCTCTCCCCTGCCGTCTCCCAGGCCATGGCGGCGGCCGGCCCCATCCTCGACGAGTCTCCCCTCGGCAAGCAGCTGGTGCACCTGATCTACCTGCGCGTCTCGCAGATCAACGGCTGCGCTTACTGCGTGGACAAGCACGCACGCGACCTCATCAAGGGCGGCGAAGACTTCCAGCGCATCAACAGCCTCGTCACCTGGCGCGAAACCGACTTCTACAGCGCCCGCGAGCGCGCCGCCCTGGCCTGGGCGGAAGCGGCGACCCGCCTCCACGGCGGCGAGGTCCCCGACGCCGTCTTCCTGGGCCTGAAGGAAGTGTTCTCCGATCGGGAGATCGCCGACATCGGTTTCGCGACGGCCCTGATGAACGCCTGGAACCGGATGGCGATCGGCTTCCACCAGCCGGTGGCCCGGGCCGCCTTCCCTGCCGCCCAATGAGTGAAGCAGAGGCCTTCTCGGCCCTGCGCCCGCGCCTGTTCTCGATCGCCTACCGCATGCTGGGCGTGCGCGCCGATGCCGAGGACGCGGTGCAGGATGCCTGGCTGCGCTGGAGCGATCCGGCCCGTCCCGCCGTGCAGTCGAGCGAGGCCTGGCTGGTGTCGGTGGTGACGCGCCTGTCGATCGACCGCCTGCGCGCGGCCAAGGTCCAGCGCGCCCACTACGTTGGCGAATGGCTGCCCGAGCCCCTGGTCGGCGTGGACGAGCATACGCCCGAGGATGCGGCCATCCTCGCCAGCGAATTGTCCGTGGCCCTGATGTGGGTGCTGGAACGGCTCGCGCCGGAAGAGCGCGCGGCCTTCCTGCTGCGCCAGGCCTTCGAGCAGGACTACGGCGAACTGGCGGCCGTGCTGGGCAAGAGCGAAGCGGCATGCCGCCAGCTGGTGCACCGCGCCGGCGAGCGGATCCGGCAGGATGCGCCGCGCTTCCAGGTCCGCCGGGATGCGCACCGCAGCCTGCTGGAACGCTTCCGGCTGGCCGCGAGCCGGGGCGACATGGCAGCGCTCAAGGAGCTGCTGGCCGAGGACGTCGCCATCGTGGCCGACGGCGGCGGCAAGGTGGCGTCCTTCATGAAGGTCTTGCGCGGCGGCCAGCGCATCGCCAACCTGTACAAGGCGGTATTCCTGCGCAATGGATCGAAGCTGGCCTACCGGATGGCCCTGGTCAATGGCGAGCCGGGACTGCTGCGCTATATCGACGGCCAGCTGGAGTCGGTCCAGGCCTTCTCCAGCGATGGCGAGCGCATCACCGCGATCTACGCGATGCGCAACCCCGACAAGCTCTGCGCCGTGGAGCCGCTGCCCTGAATCCCTAGCGCCACTGCGGTGGCGGTTTGTATTCCGGGAACATTTCCTTGAACAGGAAAGTCATCAGCTCGTCCGTATCCTGCGGCCTTGCGCTGAGCTTGACGATGCGCCCCAGGCGGTGCGAATCCCATTCGAAGTCGCCGGTCTTCTCGCGGCGGATCAGCTCGATCATCTTCTTGACCACGGCGATCTCGACATCCGGTTCGCTGCCCTGCTCCACCGTCACTTGCGTCAGCCAGCGGCGCTTGAAGTTCGGGTTCCAGCCGCGGAACTTCAGGTCCATGCTGTGGAAGGTCTTGTTCGAGATCGAGAACACGCCGCCGGTCTCGTTGCGGTCTTCGCGGCCACGGCCGTTGATCGACGCGATATTGTTCATGGCATTGCGCATGCCTTTGGTCGCTTCGTTTTCCGGCGTCGTGTCTTCGCTGCCGGTGGCGGCGCCGCGCTGGCGCTTGCGGGCGGCGATGAAGTCGGCCATGTCGACTGGCTGCTGCTCGTCGAATTTCTTCTGCGGCTCGGGCTTGGTCTGCTCGACCGGTTTTTCTTCCGGCAAGGTGATGGTATCGGGCAGGCGCGCGATCTCGATCCGCTCCTGCTGCGGACGCGGCGTCGGTCTGGTTTTCGTCGTCGGCGTGGGCGCCTGCGCACGCGGCGGGGGCTTGGGCGGCTGTTTCATGGGCGCGATATAGACCACCTCGCCCTCGCTGCCCGAGGCCGGTTTCGCCTGCTTGGCATCCTTGTCGGGATGGAAGAACCAGATCACCACCAGCAGGACGTGCAGCAGGATCGTGCCGACCAGCGCCGGCCGGTTCGGCCCCTGGCGCCCGTAGGTCGGCGCGACGCGTCCCGGCAGCGGCTGGCCGCAGTGGGCGCAGACGTCGCTGTGCTCGTCGTAGCTGTGGGAATGGTCACGCAAGGTCAAACGGTTCCTGGATAGTGGCAACGTGTTACCGGACAGCCTGTTACCGAAAGGCTGCACGAGAGCCGCAGTCTAACCGTTTTGCGACAGAGGCGCAGCTTAGAGGAAGCTTAGCGGCGATTCCGGAAGCTTGAAGGATGTTACAAGATGTTTCCGTCCAGCCATACAGGCAGGCGGGGCTATCCCGCCTGCCTGCCCCGTCAGTGCGCCGCCGCTTCTTCCAGTTTCGTCAGTTGCTTGTCCGTCATCGGACCGGTGCCGCTGTATTTGTCGAGATAGAGGTAGATCACCGGCGTGATGTAGAGCGTGATCACCTGCGAGAAGATCAGGCCACCCACCACCGCCAGGCCCAGCGGCTGGCGCAGCTCGGCGCCGGCGCCGATGCCCAGCGCGATCGGCAGCGCGCCCATCATCGCGGCCAGCGTGGTCATCAGGATCGGACGGAAGCGCAGGATGCAGGCCTCGCGGATCGCATCGACCGGCTTCATCCCCCCGTTGCGCTGGGCGTCGAGGGCGAAGTCGATCATCATGATCGCGTTCTTCTTGACGATACCGATCAGCATCAGGATACCGATCATCGCGATCAGGGTCAGGTCCATGTCGAAGATCCACAGCGTCAGCAGCGCCCCCACCGCCGCCGAAGGCAGGCCGGCCAGGATGGTGAGCGGATGGATATAGCTTTCGTACAGCACGCCCAGCAGCACATAGATCACGCCGATGGCGGCGATGATCAGGATCAGCTGGCTCGACTGGGTGTCCTTGAACACCGCCGCGTCGCCGCCGTAGTTGGTGATGACCGAGGCCGGCAGCTTCATGTCGCGGCCCATCTGTTCGATCGCGGCAGTGGCGTCACCCAGCGGCACGTCCGGGGCCAGGTTGAAGGCCAGGGTGATCGCCTGCAGCTGGCCCTGGTGGTTGACCGCCAGCGGGCCGACCGTGCGCTTGACCGTGGCGAAGCTCGACAGCTTGACCAGGTCGCCGTTCTTCGAACGCACCGACACGCGCGACAGCGCCTCGTCGTAGTAGCGGTCGACGGCCGCCGCTTCCAGGATCACGTAGTAGCTGGCCGCGGTCGAGTAGATGGTCGAGACCTGGCGTTCGCCGAAGGAGGCGTACAGCACGGTGCGCACGTCGGCCATTTCCACGCCCAGCAGCGCGGCCTTGTCGCGGTCGATGTCGATGGTGGCCTGCAGCGCCTTGTTCTGCGAATCGCTGGTGACGTCGCGGAAACGCTGATCCTGACGCATGCGCTCGAGGAACTGGTCGGCCCACTGGCCGATCTCGCCGCCCGACACGCTCTGCAGCGTGTACTGGTAGCGGCTCTTGGACGGGCGTCCGCCCAGCTGCAGGTTCTGCACCGGCGACAGGAAGACCTGCACGCCGGCGACGCCGCGCGTGGCCTTGCGCAGTTCGTCCACGACCAGCGACATCGGCGGGCGCTCGCTTCTCGGCTTGAGCACCAGGAACATGCGGCCGGTATTGCCGCCGCCGCTGAAGGAAGTCACGTCCTGCACGTGGGGATTGGCGCGCATGATGTCGACCACCTGGGACTGCAGCTGCATCAGCTTCATGGACGAGGTGTCTTCCGCCGCCTCGACCGTCACGCGGAGCTGGCCGATGTCTTCTTCGGGGAAGAAGCCCTTCGGCATGGTCGTGTACAGCAGGCCGGTCAGCACGACGGTGCCGAGCGCCATCATCAGCACCAGGAAGCGGTGGCGCAGCGCCATGTCCAGGGTGCGGGCATAGCCGTCGCGCACATTGGTGAACATCGCCTCGAAGCGGCGGCCGACCCAGGACATGTCCTTCGGATCGACGTGGCCGCCATGCTTGATCAGGCGCGAGCACATCATCGGCACCAGGGTCAGCGAGACCACGGCCGACACCAGCACCGCCAGGCCGACGATCACGGCGAATTCGCGGAACAGCAGGCCGATCACGCCCGGCATGAAGAAGATCGGGATGAACACCGCGACCAGCGAGATCGAGATCGAGATGATGGTGAAGCCCATCTCGCGCGAACCCACCAGGGCCGCCTGCATCGGCTTCTTGCCCATCTCCATGTGGCGCACGATGTTTTCCAGCACCACGATAGCGTCGTCGACCACCAGGCCGACCGCCAGCGTAATGCCGAGTAGCGAAATATTGTCGAGGCTGTAGCCGAAGGCATACAGCAGCGACAGCGCGCCCAGCAGCGAGATCGGCACGGTGACGGCCGGGATGAAGGTGGCCGTGAGACGGTGCAGGAAGAGGAAGATCACCAGGATGACCAGGATCACGGTGCCGGCCAGGGTCAGGTTGACGTCGTGGATCGCTTCGCGGATCGAGGTCGAGCGGTCGTTTACCAGGTGCAGCGTGATCGATTTCGGCAGTTGGTCTTCGAAGCGCGGCAGCAGGGCGCGCACTGCATCGACCACCTCGACCGTGTTGGCGTTCGGCTGGCGCTGGACCATCAGTGAAATCGAGCGTTCGCCGTTCAGGCTGCCGACAGCCTTGACCGACTGGTAGCTGTCCTCGACCTCGGCGATGTCGCGCAGGCGCACCGGCAAGCCATCCCGGGTAGCGACGATCAGGCCGGCGAAATCGGCGGCGCGCATCAGTTGCCCACCGCCCTGGATGGTCAGGTTCTGGGTCGGGCCATCCAGGATGCCGAGCGGCGTGTTGGAATTGGCCGAGCGCAATGCAGCCGCCAGCTCTGCCATCGAAATATTGCGGGCGTTCATCAGGTCAGACCGGGCGCGCACCCGCACGGCAAAACGCTTGCCGCCGTTCACCGTCACTTGTGCGACACCCGGCAGGGTCGAGATCGCCGGAGAAACCAGGTTCTCCGCGTAATCATTCAGTTCGGCCATGTCCATCGACGGCGAGGTCATGTGCATGAACAGGACCGGGGCGTCGGCCGGATTGATCTTGCGGTACGACGGCATCTCCGTCATTTCCTGCGGCAGGCGGCGCTGTGCCAGCAGCAAAGCCGCCTGGACATCGATGGCGGCCTGGTTGACGTCGATCGATTCGTCGAACTCCAGGGTGATGTTGGTATCGCCCTGGGTGTTGGTCGAGCTGATCATCTTGATGCCAGGGATGGTCGCGAACTGCTTTTCCAGTGGCAATGCAACCGACGACGCCATGGTTTCCGGGCTGGCGCCGGGCAGGTCGGCCCTGACGTTGATGACCGGCGTGTTATAGCTCGGCAGCGCCGCGACCGGAATGTGCATGTAGGCCAGCACGCCGACCAGGATCAGGGCCAGCGACAGCAGCACCACCATCACGGGACGGCGGATACACAGTTCGGACAGGTTCATGCCTTTTCATCCTTCTTGGCAACGACTGCTTGCGGCCTGGCGCCAGCTGCACCAGGCAGTTTGACCTTGCCGCCCGGCCGCAGGTTCTGCTTGCCTTCCGTGATGACTTGTTCGCTGCCCGTCAAGCCGGTCACGGCAGCATACTCGCCGAAGCCGTGCAGGCGCGCCACCTTGACCTGGCGTGCTTCGTTGCCCTCGCCCACCACGTAGACGAAGGTGCCGCTGGTGCCGGTGATGATCGCATTCTGCGGGATCACGACGGCGTTGCGCAGGGTCTGGACCGTGACGCGGGTGGTCACGTACTGGCCCGGCCACAGGCTCGAATCCGGGTTGGCGAACTGGGCCTTCACGCGAATGGTGCCGGTGGTCGCATCGACCGCATTGTCGACGAACTTCAGCTCGCCCGTCACCGGCAGGCCTTCGGCCCCGGCGTTGGCCTGCACCGCCACCTTGCCGGCGCGCTGGGCCGCGAGCACGCTGCCCAGGGCCGACTCCGGCAGGTTGAAGGACACGTCGATCGGGTCGAGCTGGGTGATGGTCGTCAGGGACGTGGTCGGCTGTACCAGGGCGCCCGGGTGGATGTCGATGGCGCCGACGCGGCCCGACATCGGGGCGCGGATGGTGGTGTAGCTGGCGCTGACCTGGCTGGCGCGCGCGGCCGCGGCATTGCTCTGGACCAGCGCGCGCGCCGCCTCGACCTGGCTCTTGAGGGAGTCGACGGCGCTCTGGGACAGGAAATTCTGGGAAGCCAGTTCCTGGCTACGCTTGTACTGGCGCTCGAGGTCGGCCAGGGTCGCGCGGTTCTGCGCCACCTGGGCCTCGGCGCGCGCCACGTTGGCGCGGTCGGCGCGGTCGTCCAGCGAGAACAGGACCTGCCCTTCCTTGACGAACTGGCCTTCGCGGATGTGCACCTGGCGGATGGTGGCGGTGGTCTGCGGATGCAGGTCGACGGTGCGCACCGGCGTCACGGTGCCGTTCGCGGACAGTTCCACGCCGACGTCCTGGCGTTGCGGCGCCACCACGTTGACGGTGGTCGGCGGCATGCCGCCCTTGCCGCCCTGGCCGCCCTGGCCTCCGGCATGCGCGCCGTCGCCCTTGTTCAGGTACCAGGCGCCGGCTACGGCGACCGCCACGATACCGACGATGAATCCCGCATTCTTCTTTTTCATGTTCGTCCCTCGCCACCAGTCCCGGCGGCTCTTTCTCTCAGTTGCCCGGCGTGCAGCGCATATGCGCGGCGCTGCATTTTCGCATGGCCATGTTTCAGGATTGTGTATTGGGTTTCTTTTTGTTTTTTACTTGTTCGGGTAGTACTCGGGCAGCACCAGCGTGACTTCCAGCCCGCCCTCCGGGTGATTCGCCAGGGCGATGCTGCCGCCGTGCTGCTCCGCGATATTGCGGGCGATGGTCAGGCCGAGGCCGGTGCCGCCCGACTCGCGCGAACGCGAGGTCTCGACCCGGTAGAAGGGATCGAACACCCGGCCCAGTTCGCCGGCCGGGATGCCCGGGCCGCTGTCGCGGATGCGCACGCGCGCCGCGCCGTTGATGCGGTCGACGCAGACGCGCACGTCGCGGCCATACTTCACCGCGTTGTCGATCAGGTTGCCGAAGCAGCGGCGCAGGTCGAGCGGACGGCCCATCAGGGCCATGCCGGCATGGCCTTTCAGCTCGACCTGCTGGCCCGCGTCGACCGCGTCGGCGCACACGGCTTCCAGCAGCGAGTCGAGGTCGAGCATCTGCATGTTCTCGGTGGTGTCCATGCTGCGCGCCAGCACCAGGCCTTCGCGCACCATTTCCTGCATCGCCGACAGGTCGCCGATCAGGCGTTCCTGCAGCTCGGTATCGGACACTTTTTCCAGGCGCAGGCGCATGCGCGTCAGGGGCGTCTGCAGGTCGTGGGTAATGGCCGCCAGCATCTGGGTGCGCTGGAAGATGTACTGGCGAATGCGCGCCTGCATGGCGTTGAAGGCGGCGCTGGCCTGGCGGATCTCGCTGGCGCCGTTCAGTTCGAGCGGTGCGCGGTTGATGTCCTGGCCGAGGTCCTGGGCGGCGCGCGCCAGCACCTTCAACGGCCGCGTGGTCATGCGCGCCACCAGGTAGGCCAGCGCGGCGATGCTGACCAGGAACAGGGCGATGGTGGTGCGGTAGTCGGTCTCGGGGCCGGTGAAGACCGAGCGCGGCGGCAGCACGGAGAGGCGCAGTTCCTCGCCGTCGCGCAGGCGCACGTTCAGGGTCTCGCAGGCGCCGCGCCACTGGGTCGAGACCATGCCGTAGAGCACCATCTGCTGGTGCGGCATGTCGCAGGAGGCCGGGCGGCTGGCTGCCGAGGTGATGCGGTAGCCGTCACCCAGGCGCGCCGCCAGCGAGCGCGCGAACCAGCTGGGCGGCTGGGCCGGCGGCTGGACGTTGCCGACTTCGAGGCGCAGGCCGGGGCGGTTGGCCACCGACAGGTAGACGGACCTGGCCGAGGTCGGCACGATCTCGGTCGCCATGACGAGCTGTTCGGCGCGCTCGAGCAGGTGCTGGTCGCGCTGCTGCTCGATGACGCGCAGGCGCTCGAGGTCGGCGGCCAGCTGGGTGAGCGTTGCCGAAATCAGGATACCAAGCAGCAGGGTGATGAAGACGCGCCCGGTCATCGAGCCGAGGAAAGCTTTCACGCAGGCGGCTCCACGGTGACCTGGCCGGCCAGCACGTAGCCGCCGTTGCGTACGGTCTTGATGATCTGCGGCATGCGGGCGTCTTCGCCGAGCTTCTGGCGCAGGCGCGAGATCTGGATGTCGATCGAGCGGTCGAAGGGGTCGGCGTCGCGGCCCTGGGTCAGGTTCAGCAGCTGGTCGCGGTTGAGCACGCGGTTCGGGTGCTCGAGGAAGACGCGCAGCAGGCGGAATTCCGCGCCCGAGAGCATGATGACCACGCCCTGCGGGTTGACCAGGTGGCGCGCGGTCAGGTCCAGGGTCCAGTCGGAAAAGCGCATCTGCTGCACGTTCTCGGACGGGGCGTTGGACGGCATCGCGTGCGAGCGGCGCAGCACGCTGCGGATGCGGGCCAGCAGTTCGCGCGGCTCGAAGGGTTTCGGCAGGTAGTCGTCGGCGCCCATCTCGAGGCCGAGGATGCGGTCGAGCGGCTCGTTGCGGGCGGTCAGCATGATGACCGGCAGGCTGGACGTGGCGCGCAGCTTGCGGCACAGGGTCAGGCCATCGTCGCCCGGCATGTTCAGGTCGAGCACGATCAGGTCCGGGCGCGCGTCGTCGAGCGCTTTCCACATGCCGGTGCCGTCGGCGGCGGCGATCGTGCGGTAGCCGTTCGACTCGAGGTAGTCGGCGAGCAGGGTGCGGATGTCGCGGTCGTCGTCGACGATCAAGATCGTAGAGGGATTGTCCATAACCTCAATTATCCGGATTCGGCGCAAGGATGGACAGCCGTTTTGTATCGGCTTGTATATGCCGCTGAGCACGAAACATATTGATACAAAGTATCGCACAGGGGAAATCCCACGGTTACAGTTTTTTCCGATGATGGGAACCGTGCAGCGAGCAGTCCGGATGCAAGGTGCACACCGACCGACTTCTCATTCTCACAGAGGAAACAACATGACTACCGTCCGCAAGAACATCGTGATCGTCCTGTCCGCCCTGGGCATCGCCGCCGCCTCGCTGGGTGTCCAGGCCCAGACCGCCGCGCCGCAGGAAGGCCGCCACGGCCATGCGATGAGCAAGGAGCAGCGCGAAGCGAAACGCGCCGAATTCCGCGCCTTGAGCCCGGAACAACGCCAGGCGAAGTTCGCCGAGTTCAAGGCCAAGCGCGCCGAACATCGTGCCGCCCGCCAGGCCAAACTGGCCGAGTCGCTGAAGCTGACCCCGGCCCAGCAGCCTGTGTGGCAGGCCTTCGTGGCCAGCATGACCCCGCCCCAGAAAGGCGAACGCGCCGGCCAGCGCCTGAGCAAGGAACAGCGCGCCGCCCTCACCGCCCCGCAGCGCCTGGAACGCCGCGTCGCGATGCAGAAGCAGCGCACCGCCCGCATGGAAGCCCGCCTGTCGGCCCTGAACAGCCTGTACGCGGCCTTGACGCCGGAACAGCGCAAGGTGTTCGATGCGTCGCAGCAGCGCCGCGGCGGCCGTCATCATCGTGGCCACGGCGGCCACGGCATGATGCATGGCTGAGCGCCTGCCGCCTGAATGACGAAGGACGCCCGCGGGCGTCCTTTTTTATCGATCAGGCGGGCTCAGGCGCCGGGCTCTCGACGCTGGCCGGAGGAAGCACCGGCAGGCGCACCGTGAATGTGGTGCCGACATCGACCGCGGATTCGACATCGATGCGCCCGCCGTGCTTGCTGACGGTGCTGTAAGACAGCGACAGGCCCAGGCCCGTGCCGCTGCCCACGGGCTTGGTCGTGAAGAAGGGCTCGAAGATGCGGTTCAGGTTCTTCGGCGGAATGCCGCAGCCGGTGTCGCTGACGGCCACCCAGACCCAGTCGCCATCGACGCCGGTGCTGATGGTGATGACGCCCTGCTCGCGGATCGCATGGGCGGCATTCACCAGCAGGTTCATGAAGACCTGGTTCAGCTGTGAAGGCAGGCAGGTGACGAATGGCAGGCTGCCGTAGCGCTTCTCGATCGTCGCCTTGTACTTGACCTCGTTGGCGACGATGGTCAATGTGCTGTCGAGACCGGCGTGCAGGTCGGCGCGCTGCCAGTCGGTGTCGCCCATGTGCGAAAAATCCTTGAGCGCCTGGACGATTTCGCGCACCCGCTTCAACCCGTCGAGCGATTCCGCCACCAGGTCGGGAACGTCCTCGCGCAGGAAAGCCAGGTCCGCTTCGCGCGCGATGGCGTCGAAGCGCGCCTCCAGCGCCGAACCGGGCGCCGCCTGCTTGACCACCCTGTCATAGGCCCCCACCACCGCCAGCAAGGTGTTGATGTAGCGTTTCAGCGAACTCATATTGCTGTTGACGAAGCCCAGGGGATTGTTGATCTCGTGGGCGACGCCGGCGGCCAGCTGGCCGATGGAGGCCATCTTTTCGGACTGGAGCAGCTGGTCGTGTGCTTCGCGCAGGCGTGCGATCAAGCGTTCCTGTTCCTGCTCCATGTGCTTGCGCGCGCTGATGTCGCTGAGCGAGCCGATGACCTCGACCGGCGCGCCGTTCTCGTCGCGGATGAGGCGCAGGTGGTCGTGCATCCACAGGTAGTCGCCATTGGCGGCGCGAAACCGGTATTCGTAGGTCCGCTCGCCCTCGACGAAGAGCAGGGCCAGGCTGGAAAAGATGCTGGGAGCGTCTTCCGGGTGGATACGGTCGAACCAGAAGTTCGGGTCGGCCAGCATTTCCTCGGGTTGATAGCCGAGGACGCGGTAGGCGTTCTTGCTGACGAAGGTCAGCTTGAAGTCACCGCTCGGGACCGAGCTGTAGACAATCGCCGGGGTGTTGTCGATCAGGTATTGCAAGCGGACCAGCGGCGACGTTTCCGCGACCGGCCGCGGTGGCGGGCTCGAATCGAAGGAGTCGAATTCTTCAAAGTTCATGGTCGCGCTCGACGGAGATGTGCTGTCTTGTATTATCCCGGCGAATATCTTTACGAGAACTCTTTCTTTTCCTATTGGAAACAATTTCCTCTGTCCGGTATGGCGCCGCTACAACAGGGAATGGCTGCCCGGGCGGGCAGCCTGTCGGCTCAGGCGCGGGAGGGACTACGCCGTTTCGGCACGTAGGGCAGCGCGAACAGGTAGAGGCCGGATAGCAGCTGCAGGAAGAGCGGTGGCAAGGGTGCGTAGGTGATCCAGGGTGATGGCTCGCCCTCGCCCACGGCCCTGGCCGCGAAGTTGAGGATCACCGTGACGGTGAAGACGATCGACAGCCAGCGGTGGCCCTGCCGCATCCAGGTGGTCCGGTTCATTGGGCCTCCCGGGCGGCCTGGATCATCTTCCAGCCATTGCCGGACGGATCCCGGAAACCGGCATCGACGGCCCCGTAGCGCTCCACCGGCTGCTGGGAAAATTCGACCCCGCGTTCGGCGAGCCGCGCATGCGTGGCGCGGCAGTCGTCCACCAGCAGGACTAGCGGCGGCATGGCGCCCTTGGCCACGATCTCCTCCAGGGCGCGCGCGGTGGCGGCGTCGTGTACCGGCGGCCCGGGTTTCAGCAGCCCGAGCTGCAGCTGGGGCTGGTCCGGATGGGTCACCGTCAGCCAGCGATAGTCGCCGTTGCGCACGTCCGTGTGCACCTCGAAACCGAGCTTGCCCACATAGAATTCCAGCGCCTCGTCCTGGTCACGGACATACAGTCCGACCGTGCTTACTCCTTGCATCATCGACCTCCTCCTCAGAAAGAGGCTCCAGTCTGCCATCGGCAAGCAGGCGGCGCTTCTCCGAAACTGCGGTCTTGAGGTCCGGGCGGCTGATGCTGCGCATGACGCACTCGGGCATGGTTGCCATCGGTGGCGGCAGCGCTTTTTCGCGCGTGCGAAGCTGTCCGGGGCTTTCGCCGGTGATGTCGCGGAATACCCGCCCGAAGGTGCCGGGACTGTTCCATCCGGTCTCGAGCAGCACGTCCAGGATGGGCAGATCCGTTTCCCGCAGCAGGCTGGTGGCGCGTTCGATGCGGCGCGTGAGCAGGTAGCGGTGCGGGGGCAGGCCGAAGGCCTTCTTGAATTCGCGGGCGAAGTGCGCTTCCGATACGGCGCTGGCCTCGGCCAGGCGCCGTATCGGCCATTCCTCGTGGGGCGCGGCGTCCATGCGGTCTTTCGCCCGCAGCAAACGCCGCAGCAGGCCAGGGTTCTGGCTCACGGCAGCCTGGCGAGGGAGGCCAGGAATTTTTCCGGGTTCTGGTAGCCGATGACGCGGCTGTCCGGAATCTCCACGCCATCGGCGCCGAACAGGATGATGCCCGGCGGCCCGAACAGCCTGAAGCGCTTGAGCATGGCCTTGTCCGCGGCATCGTTGGCGGTCACGTCCACCTGCAGCAGGATGGTATTGGCCAGCTTCGCCTGCACGGCCGGATCGACGAAAGTCAGCTTCTCCATCTCCTTGCAGGACACGCACCAGTCGGCGTAGAAGTCCAGCATCACGGTCTTGCCGCCCGTGTTGGCGAGCTCGCGGTCGAGGTCGTCCACGGTCTTGATGCGCTTGAACGCGAGGCCCTGGTGGACGCCGCCCGCCAGGTGGGCCAGCGGCGCCAGGGCGTCGCGCCCGCCGGTCGCAGCGCCGACCAGCTGGATGCCGCCCAGCAGGGCAAACGCGGCGCCGGCCGCCATCGCCACCCAGTGCCTGTGCTTGCGCAGCAGGTAGAAACCATAGCCCAGCAGGAGCAGGGCCCAGCCCAGCATCTGGACCATCGGCGGCAGCACCGGCGACACCAGCCACAGGGCCATCGCCAGCATCAGCACGCCGAACAGGCGCTTGACCGACTCCATCCAGACGCCCGCGCGCGGCAGCAGCGAGCCGGCCGACAGGCCGACCAGCAGCAGCGGGATGCTCATGCCGGCCGCCATCGCGAACAGGGCCGCGCCGCCGACCAGCACGTCGCGGGTCTGGCTGATGTAGACCAGGGCGCCGGCCAGGGGCGCGGCCACGCAGGGGCCGACGATCAGGGCCGAGATCGCGCCCATCGCGAACACGCCGGCGAGCTTGCCGCCGGACTGGCGGCCGGAGGCATTCGCCAGCCGGCTCTGCAGGCCCGACGGCAGCTGCAGCTCGTAGAAACCGAACATCGACATCGCCATCGCCACGATCAGGAGGGCAAAGGCGCCCAGCACCCAGGGGTTCTGCAGGGCGGCCGCCAGGCCCTCCCCGGCCAGCCCGGCGGCGATGCCGAGCAGGGTGTAGACGATGGCCATGCCGAGCGAATACGTGAGCGACAGCAGGAAGCCGCGCCCGCGGCTCACCTGGCCTTCACCGACGATGATCGAGGACAGGATCGGCACCATCGGCAGCACGCAGGGCGTGAAGGCCAGGCCGAGGCCGAGCAGGATGAAGGCCGGCACGATGGTCAGCAGGCGGCCGCCCTGGAGCACCGCGTCGATGCGCGACATCTCGGAGGGTGCGGCGGTAGCCGGCGCTGCTGCCGGCGCCGGTTCGGCCTGCGCCGGTGCTGCGAGCGTGGGAGCGGGCGCCGTGTCCATGGCCGGCTGCGAGGACAGCGGGCCGGTCGACATCTGCGGCGCATTGGCGCCGATGGGCAGCGCGGGGGCGGCCGGGGCGGCGCCGCCGGCGCTCAGCCGGGCGCTGTGTTCCTGCGGCGGATAGCACAGGCCGGCGTCGGCGCAGCCCTGGCTGCTGGCAATGAACGTGAACGGGCCGCTGCCCTCCACAGGAATACGGATCACCAGCTCGCCCTTGTGGGTCTCGACATCCTTCTGGAAGGTTTCGTCGTACTTCACCTTGCCGGGCGGGATCTCCGCCGTGCCCAGCTTCGCGCCCGCCACGCGGAAGGCGAAGCGCTCGCGGTACATGTAGTAGCCGTCGGCGATCTGGTAACGCACTTCGACGGTCTGGGGATCGGCCATGCGGGCTTCGAAGCGGAAGGCGATGGCTGGGTCGAGGAAGTCGTCGGCGGCGCGTGCGCCGGCCGCGAGCAGCAGTGTGGCAAATAAGGTCAGGCAGGCAAGCGCCAGTGCGCGTGAAATGCTGGTCAAGGAAAAGGACATGATGATGGATGAGTTGTTACTGCGCACCGGCATGGTACACCGCTGGAGCCTTGCATGCGCAAACGCGGCTGCGAGCTTGACGATAGAACAAGCCGATGCATTGCCTGATGGCTTTTAGTTGGCGCAAGAAATCTACACGTTTGCTTTGGCTTGCGCCTGAGCGCGATCGCGGCTGCGCGATCCCGCCACGCCGGTCGCCAGCGCCGTGCCCAGCATGATCAGGCCACAAGCCGACAGCACTTTCCCGCCCAGGGCCTCGTCCAGGAACAGCGCGCCCCATAGCACCCCGAACGCCGGAACAAGGAAGGGCACGGCCATCGTCCGCGCAGCGCCGACCCGGGCGATCAAGCGGAAGAACAGCACGTAGGCGAGTGCGGTACAGGCGGCGCTCAGGCCGAGCAGGGCCAGCCAGGCCGGGACCGAGGGCAGGCGTGCCGGCGCCAGGACCAGCGCGGGCACGGCCAGGACCGCAGCCGAGGCGAGCTGGCTGCCGGTGGCGACGGCGAGTGGGGGCACGTGCTCCAGGTAGCGTTTGCTGTAATGGGCGGAAAACGCATACAGCACCGTGGCGGAGACACAGGCCAGGACCGCCCATCCCGTGGCCGCCGCCCCGCTGCCCTCCTTGAGGCCGGCGCTGTCCCATGCCAGCCAGGCTACGCCGGCGAATCCCAGCGCCAGCCCGGCCGCGCGCTGGCGTCCAACCCCTTCGCCAAGCCACAGCAGCCCGATTATCGCGGCGTACAGCGGCGTGGCGGCATTGAAGATGGCCGACAGGCTGGCGTTGATGCTCTGGGCAGCAACCGCGAACAGCACGAAAGGAAGCGCGCTGTTGCTGATCCCCACCAGCAGGATCGGCCGCCAATGGCGGCGCATCGCCATGACGCCGCCGTCGCGCCGCGCCGCCAACACCGGCAGCAGCAGGGCCGCTGCGCCTGCCGCCCGAGCGCCCGCCAGCGTCAGCGCGCCGAACTCGCCCGCGCTGATGCGCATGAACAGATAGGATGCTCCCCACAGGCCTGCAAGCGCCAGCAGGGTAGCGATATCGATTTTCTTCATCCCGGCTCCCTCGTACTCAGCGCGCGCAGGTCGCGCAGCGCCTGCTCGAGATCGCGGTCATCTGGGCCGAGCACGCGGACGACGCGTCCTGCGGCGTCGAGCAGGACGACGGCCGGAATATTGCGGATGCCGAACGCCGCGAACACCTCGCCGGTGCTGTCGAGCGCCAGCGGGATCCGGGTCTTGCGGGTGCGCGCGTACTCGGCCAGCTCACCGGTCGAGGACCAGACAGGGCCCGAGATGGCCAACCAGTCGATGTCCCCCGACCTCGCGAGCCGCTCGCTTTCCTGGCGCACGCGCGCACATGCTTGCGCCGTCCGAGGGCGGCTGTCGCGCAGGTAAGACTCGCACCAGGGCGAGAAAAACACGAGGGCCTGGGGCCGGCCAGCCTGGCCCAGCGCCGCACGTCGGCCATCGATCGTGGTCACGGCGAGGCCGCGCACGTCGCTACCCTCTCCCTGGGATGGACTGGCGCCGCGTGGCGCGAGGGAAGGCGCGGCTGCGGCGATATGGCCGGATGCGGCGCGCTCGAGCGCGGCGATGAGTTGCTCGTCATGCTTGTGGCCGACGTGGAGGATGCGCCCGTCAGCGCCGATCACCACGTGCTGCGGCGTGACACGCAGGTTCAGCCGGCGTCCGAGGCTGCCGTCATCGATGGCCACTGGCATCGGCAGCCGGTACACGTCGCGGACAGTGCGCACGGCGGCGTCGGTTTCGCTGAACCCGGCGTTCACGGCGACCATCGTGATCCGCTCTCCATATTTGCGGTAAAGCCGACTGGTCTGCGGCATCTGTTCGAGGCAGATCGAGCACCAGGTCGCCCAGAATTTCAGGTAGACCGGCCGCTTGCCATACAAGGCGCCGAGGTCGATGCTGCCCCCGTCCACGGTGCGCAGGACAGCGGCTGGCGCGGGCTGGCCAAGGAGGCCGCGGCCGGCCCGGGCAGCGCGGCTTGCGCCGTCGCCGCCTTCGTCGGCGCGCTGCCGGGCGTCGGTAGATAAAGGAAGCACGGCGCAGCACAGCAGGAGTGCAAGGGCCGAAAGGGTGGCTAATTGGTGCGACATGAGAATCCTGGTAACGAAAACCCAGCCATCGTACCCAGCCCATGAGACATAAAACAGATGCAAGAATCACGCAAATCTCTGTACCATGTTGCAACTTTCGCTGAACAGATGCATAACGCTATGCCCTCCTCCCACGAAGCCTGCCTGGCCATCCGTATCGACCGCGGTGCGGGACGATCGCTGGTCGAACAGATCAGCGCCGCGATCGGCGACGCCATCCGCGATGGCCGCCTGGCGCCGGGCGCGCGCCTCCCGTCCTGGCACGACCTGTCGGTGCAGCTGGGCGTGGCGCGCGGCACCGTGCGGGTCGCCTACGAACGCTTGCGCGACCAGCAGCTCGTCGCCGCGGCCGGTGCGGCCGGGACGCGTGTCGCGTCCCGGCCGGCCGGCGCCGGCACGCGCGGCCGAGGCGCTCCCGGACGCCTCGCCATCCCGGCGGTGCAGTCCGCGCGGCCTGCCGTGTTCCAGGTGGGCGTCCCCGCACAGGATGTGTTTCCGTTCAAGACGTGGTCGCGCATCATGGGGCGGGCAGCACGCGCCGCGGCCGCCTTCCCCCTGGCTTATCCCGACCCGCGCGGCGAACCGGCGCTGCGCGCCGAAATTGCAGCTTATCTGTCGATCGCACGCGGCTTCGCTTGTGATCCGGGCCAGGTGCTCGTCACCACCGGCTATGCTGGCGCGCTGGCCATGGCCCTGCGCGCGCTGCGGCTGGACGGCAGGCGCGCCTGGATCGAGGACCCCGGCTATGCGCCTACCCGCGAGCTGCTGGCGCAGTCGGGCCTGCGCCCCGTGCCGGTACCGGTCGATGAGGAGGGGTTGGACGTTGCGGCCGGCATCAGGCAAGCGCCCGACGCTGCACTGGCCATCGTGACGCCGGGCCAGCAGGCGCCGCTCGGGATGACGCTGCCGCTGGCACGGCGGCGCGCACTGCTGGAGTGGGCCGCCTCGGCGCAGGCATGGATTGTCGAAGACGACTATCTCGGAGAACTTCAGCTGCAGGGACGCGCGACGCCGGCGCTCGCCTCGCTCGACCACGCCGGCAGGGTGCTGCACATCGGGACTTTCAGCAAGACGCTTAGCCCTGCGCTGCGCGTGGGCTTCATGGTGGTGCCGCCGGGTTTAGCGGAGCAAATGGGAAAGTCGGTGGACACGTGGGCGACTGCTCCCGCTCCCGCGGTCCAGCTGGCGGTGGCCGAGTTCATGCGCGAAGGGCACTATCTGCGCCATCTGCGGCGCGTGAAGCGCCTGTACGCCGAGCGCCGCCGGGCGCTCGCCGCGTGCTTGCGTGGCCTGGGCATTAGCCACCAGGAAGCAGGCTTGTCAGTGCTGGTGCGGCTGGGCGACGGCGTCGACGACCTGCAGCTTGCGGAGCAGGCGCGCGCAGCCGGCCTGGGGCCGTCGGCGCTTTCCTGGTGGTGCGCTGGGCCAGGACGGCGCGGCCTGCTTCTCGGAGTCAGCAATGTGCAGCCCGCCGTACTTCATGACAGCTGTGCCAGGCTGGCAGATGTCCTGGAGACAGGGCGATGAGGCCCGGGCGGCTGCGGTACAAAAAAAAACCAGGCGCGAGGCCTGGTTCTTTCGATCGCAATAAAGCGATTACTCGGCGGTCGGTGCTTCTTCAGCCGAGGTGACTTCCGGACGGTCCAGCAGTTCGACGTAGGCCATCGGCGCATTGTCGCCCACGCGGAAACCCATTTTCAGGATGCGCAGGTAGCCGCCGTTGCGGTTGGCGTAACGCGGGCCCAGTTCGGCGAAC
>JBFLVV010000011.1:0-90349 GCA_040758275.1 Pseudomonadota bacterium | reverse complement strand
CCTGTCGGGCTTCCACGAAGCCGCGTTGGCCGCCTTCGGCGCCGCCCCGTACATCTTCCCGGACAAGAAGATCCACATGCAGTACACGACGACCTCGCCGAAACTGCACAAGATCCTCGGCGTCGAGACTCCGGTCTTCGACTGATTCTCGAGCGATCCCTGAAAAAGCCGCCCCGCGCAAGCCGGGCGGCTTTTTTATTGCCTGAAAGCCTTGTTCAGTAAGTGCGAAGCGACGAAGTCCGGCTATTGCACCGCGCTTTCCTTTTATGTGGGACGCCTCACCGAAGCGCCTTGCACAAATATGCTACAAGTGAGCCATGGGTTCCGGGGAGTGAAAACGACTGTTTCCACAAGTAAATGACTATCCCCTATAATTGATTGAATCCATGCGCAAACGATTGCGACATGCGCGTAGGCGACGCGCAACAAACGAAGGAATTATTTATGCTTTATCAACTGCACGAGATGCAACGCTCCTTCCTGACCCCGCTCATGCAGTGGGCCGATGCGTCCTCGAAACTGTTTTCCAACCCCGTTTCCCCGTTCGCGCACACGCCGTTCTCGCAGCGTATCGCTGCCGGCTACGAACTCATGTACCGCCTGGGCAAGGACTACGAAAAGCCCGCCTTCGGCATCAAGACCGTGACGATCAAGGATGCCGACGTCGGCATCAATGAGCGTACCGTCGTCGAAAAGCCCTTCTGCAAGCTCCTGCATTTCAAGAAGGACCTGAGCGAGAAGGCCTTTGCCGCGCTGAAGCAGCCGACCGTGCTGGTCGTGGCGCCGCTGTCCGGCCACCATGCGACCCTGCTGCGCGACACCGTGCGCGCCCTGCTGGTCGAGCACGACGTTTACATCACCGACTGGACCGACGCCCGCATGGTGCCGTTGTCGAATGGCCCCTTCCATCTGGACGACTACATCTATTACGTACAGGACTTCATCCGCCACCTGGGCCCGGACGTGCACGTGATCTCGGTGTGCCAGCCCACGGTGCCGGTGCTGGCCGCGATCTCGCTGATGGCGACCAACAAGGATCCGAAGCTGCCCAAGACCATGACGATGATGGGCGGCCCGATCGACCCGCGCAAGTCGCCGACCGCGGTCAACGACCTGGCGATCGAAAAGCCTTTCTCGTGGTTCGAGAACACCGTGATCTACTCGGTGCCGGGCAACTATCCCGGTTATGGGCGCAAGGTGTACCCGGGGTTCCTGCAGCACGCCGGCTTCATCGCCATGAACCCGGGCCGCCACGCCCAGAGCCACCGCGAGTTCTACCAGCACCTGGTGCGCGGCGACGAGGAATCGGCCGAGAGCCACCGCAAGTTCTACGACGAGTACAACGCCGTGCTCGACATGCCGGCCGAGTACTACCTCGACACCATCAAGACCGTGTTCCAGGAACACGCCCTGCCCAAGGGCACCTGGGAAGTCGGCGGCCAGCTGGTGCGTCCGCAGGACATCACCTCCGTCGCCCTGTTCACCGTCGAGGGCGAGCTGGACGACATCTCGGGCCTGGGCCAGACCCGCGCGGCGCACGACCTGTGCAGCGGCATCCCGAAGGAAAAGCACCTGGAATTCGTGGCGCCCAAGTGCGGCCACTACGGCATCTTCTCGGGCCGCCGCTGGCGCGAGATCATCTGTCCGAAAATCACGGAGTTCATCAAGGCGAATGCCTGAATGATGTGAAAACGCCGGAGCTTGTCTCCGGCGTTTTCGTTTGGCGCTCGCGCCAAATTCACTTCCCCACCAATACCTCCGTGACGACCCCGGTCGCGATCGACACCAGCGCATAGTCGCTTCCCGCCTGCACCCACTGGTGCCCCGCCGGCGGCTGCGTCAGGCGATGCGTCTTCCAGTTCTCCACCACGTAGTGATGGGTGCGGTAGCGTGGCGGCAGCTGCTCGCCGCGCTTGAGCTGTCCGCTCGCTTCCACGCTGCGGTAGGGCCCGGCCTTGACGGCCCTGGCCTGCTGCTGGCGTGCGTCCTCCACGTTACGCTGGTGCGCCTGGGCCGCGGCCCCACAGGCCAGCGCCATGGCGACCAGGGCTGGAACGATGATCTTGTTCATGTCGGCTCCCTGTTTGTCGATTGGCTCCAGTACACCACGCGCACACGGCCCGGTCTGTTCGCTCCAGCACGCAGGTCGCAGAGGCCGCGGTTTTGGCGGATAATGTCGGCTTTCGCGCACGACACGCGCCACAGCCTATCTACCGTGACCAAAACGCTCGCCGACCTGATCGAAGACCAGCTGCCGCAGACGCAGTGCACCAAGTGCGGCTACCCCGCATGCCGCCCGTATGCGGAGGCGATCGCGCGCGGCGAAGCGGAGATCAACCAGTGCCCGCCGGGCGGCATCGAGGGCGTGCGCCGCCTGTCCTCGGTGACGGGCCGGCCGGTCATCCCGATCAACCCGGCCAACGGCATCGAACGCCCGCGCCCGGTCGCCTTCATCGACGAGTCACTCTGCATCGGCTGCACCCTGTGCATCCAGGCCTGTCCGGTGGACGCGATCATGGGCGCCGCCAAGCAGATGCACACCATCCTGCCGAGCCTGTGCACGGGTTGCGACCTGTGCGTCGCGCCCTGCCCGGTCGACTGCATCTCGATGGTGCCGGTCACGGGCGAGCGCACCGGCTGGGCCGCCTGGTCGCAGGAAGCCGCCGATGCGGCGCGCAGCCGCCACGACTTCCGCACCGAGCGCCTGCGCCGCGAGAAGGAAGAGAACGATGCGCGCCTGGCCGCCAAGGCGCTGGAGAAGATGCGCGCGGTGACGGCGGAAGTGAGCAACACGCCGGAAGAACTGGCGGAGAAGGAGCGCAAGCGCGCCATCATCGCCGCCGCGATGGAACGCGCGCGACTGAAAGCCGCCGGCAACCCTCCGCCCGACAAAGCATAAGATGAACCCAGCCAAACGCCTCGAGATCTTCACGCGCTTCCGCGCGGCCAACCCCAAGCCGACCACCGAACTCGAATTCACGACGCCCTTCGAACTCCTGATCGCGGTGCTGCTGTCGGCGCAGTCGACCGACGTGGGCGTCAACAAGGCCACGCGCAAGCTCTACCCGGTGGCGAATACCCCGCAGGCCATCCTCGACCTGGGGCTCGATGAACTCAAGTCGTATATCTCGACCATAGGCCTCTACAACACCAAGGCGGCGAACGTCATGGCGACCTGCCGCATCCTGGTGGAGCAGCATGGCGGCGAAGTGCCGCACTCGCGCGAGGCGCTGGAAGCCCTGCCGGGCGTGGGCCGCAAGACCGCCAATGTGGTGCTCAACACCGCATTCGGCGAGCCGGCCATGGCGGTCGACACCCATATCTTCCGGGTCTCGAACCGCACCAAGATCGCGCCGGGCAAGAACGTCGACGTCGTCGAGCAGAAGCTCTTGAAGTTCGTGCCGAAGGAATTCCTGATTGACGCCCACCACTGGCTGATCCTGCACGGCCGCTATACCTGCGTGGCGCGCAAGCCCAAGTGCTGGAACTGCCTGATCGCCGACCTGTGCGAGTTCAAGGACAAGACCCCGGCGCCGCCCGGCACCCTCGACCCGGCGGTCGAAGCGCTCGAAGCCGCCGGACAACTGTAGGCCTCAGCCCATCCGCTTTTCGCCGGTGGCAAACGAGGCGCGCGCGATGCGCCCGTCCACCACCTCGTACACGCACAGCATCTCGACCGTGCCGCGCCCTTCCGGGAAGTTGCGGGTCACGACCTCGACGTCGGTGACGAAGTTGCCGATGACGGAGCGGCTGATCAGGCGCGCGTGCAAGTCCGGTTCGGCGAAGCGTTCCTGGTAGCGCGGGCGGATCGCCTCAAGGCCTTGCGCCAGCAGGGCGCCGTGCAGCGCGAACTGCTGCGCATCCGGCGCGTAGGTCGCCATCAGGGCGTCGAGGTCTTTGGCGTTGTAGGCGTCGAGCTGGGCCTGGACGACGGCGAGAGGGGAAGTGGTGTTCATAAGCTCCGTGAGTAGATAAAAAAACGCGCCAGGAAAATGGCGCGTTTTCCATCTTACCGTAGGGTGTTCGGCTCTGCCGAACGCGCGTTCAACTCACGGATGCGTAGTGGCCGAGCATGCTCTGATTGAACGCGTGGGCGGGGGACTCGCGGGGCCGCCTAGGCCTACCCTACGCAGCCAGGCGCTTCGGCGAATGCATGACGAGCGGCTTGCGTGCATCTTCGAGCTTGAACACGGCAACCACTTCGTTCAGCGCCGCAGTCTGGTCACGCAGCGACTGCGCCGCGGCCGCCGCCTCTTCGACCAGCGCCGCATTCTGCTGGGTGGTCGTGTCCATCTCGCCGACCGCCATATTGATCTGCGCGATGCCTGCGCCCTGCTCCGCGCTGGCGGTGCTGATCTCGGCGATGATGTCCATGACGCTGCGCACGCTGCTGACAATCTCGCCCATGGTGGCGCCGGCCTGGCCCACCAGCTGGTTGCCGGTATCGACGCGCGCGACCGAGTCGTTGATCAGTTCCTTGATTTCTTTGGCCGCCGTGGCCGAGCGCTGCGCCAGATTGCGCACTTCGCCAGCCACCACGGCGAAGCCGCGGCCCTGCTCGCCGGCGCGCGCCGCTTCGACCGCCGCGTTCAGCGCGAGGATGTTGGTCTGGAAGGCGATGCCGTCGATGACGCTGATGATGTCGACGATCTTCTTCGAGGATTCGCTGATCGAGGCCATGGTGCCGACCACCTGCTCGACCATCTGGCCACCCTTGCTCGCCACGTCGCAGGCCGAAATCGCGAGCATGCTGGCATGCTGGGCGTTCTCGGCATTGCGCTGGACGGTCGTGGTCATCTCTTCCATCGACGAGGCGGTTTCCTCGATCGCGCCGGCCTGCTGCTCGGTACGGGCCGACAGGTCGGCATTGCCCTGCGCGATTTCGCCGGAGGCGACGGCGATGGTTTCGGCGCCGTTGCGCACCTGGGCCACGATGTTCTGCAGGCTGCCGGTCATGTCCTTCAGCGCCTGCAGCAGCTGGCCGGTTTCGTCCTTGCCGCGCACTTCGATCGTGGTGCGCAGGTCGCCCGCGGCGACGCTCTGGGCCACCTCGACGGCGTCCTCGATCGGGCGGGTGATCGAACGCGACACCAGCACGCCCGCGACGACGGCGGCGATGGCGCCCAGCAGCATCAGGCTGTAGCTCAGGATGGTGGTCTGCTTGCCCACCGCTTCGGCTGAGGCGACGGTCGCCACGGCCTGTTTCGACATCGCCTGCTGGGCCTGGTGCAACAGCTCGGCAGGCGCACGGTCCATGCCCTTGACGGCGGTGTCGCCAGCGGCGGCATCGAAACCGGACGACGTGAAGTCGGCGTAGCCGCGGCGATACCCCTCGCCCATCTTCGCATGCTCGCCCTCGAAGCGGTTCAGCAGATCACGCACCTCGCCGGCCGGCAGGACCGCGACCAGCGCCTTGGCCTCTTTCGCGACTTCGGCTTCGCTCTTCTGGAAAGCGTCCCAATACTTGCCGCGCTGCGCCTCGTCCTTCCCACGAAGGAGGGTGTTCTTCCATTCCTGCGTCTGCAGGCGGAAGTGCGAGAGCAGGCCTTCGACGCGCTGGGCGTGGCCGGACTGGGTCACGGCCCCGTTATAGGTATCGAGCGCCTGGTTCATGCGGCTCATGCCGAAGAAGCCGGCGCAGGCGACAAGCAGCGTAACGGCGGCAAAACCGATGGGTAATTTGCGGCTGAGTTTCATGGTTCATGCGGAAGTGGAAGGCGCCCACGCGCCACGCATGACCAGTCTACGGATTTTGTATCCACAGGGCAAAAGATCGGCAGCGCGCTCTTTACATACCGATCACGTTATGTGTCGGCCCAGCAACAGCTCCCTAGAGCAGGACCAGGTTATCGCGATGCACCAGTTCCGGACCCTCGACATAGCCGAGGATGCCTTCGATCTCGGCCGAGGAGTGACGCATGATGCGCCGCACTTCGCTGCTGGTGTAGTTGGTGAGCCCGCGCGCCAGCGGCGTACCGGCTTCGTCGATGCAGGTGATCACCTGTCCGCGCCCGAACTCGCCGCGCACGCCGATCACACCGATCGGCAGCAGCGACTTGCCTTCGCGCGTGAGCTTCTGCGCGGCGCCGGCGTCGATCACCACTTCGCCCGTGGTGTGCAGGTGGTCGATCATCCACTGGCGGCGCGCCGTCAGGCGACCGGTCGGCGCGGTGAGCTGAGTGCCGATCGCTTCGCCGCCCGCCAGACGGGTGAGCACGTTCTCTTCGCGGCCCCAGGCGATGATGGTATGGGCGCCCGAGCGCGCCGCGCGCTTTGCGGCCAGCACCTTGGTCAGCATGCCGCCGCGCCCCAGGCTGGAGCCGGCGCCGCCCGCCATCGCTTCGAGCTGGAGGTCGCCGGCCTGGGCTTCCCCGATGAGCTTCGCCTGCGGGTCCTTGCGCGGATCGGCCGAGAACAGGCCGCGCTGGTCGGTCAGGATCACCAGGGCGTCGGCTTCGATCAGGTTGGCGACCAGGGCGCCGAGCGTGTCATTGTCGCCGAACTTGATTTCGTCAGTGACGACGGTGTCGTTCTCATTGATGATCGGGACCACGCCCAGGCGCAGCAGGGTCGTGAGGGTCGAGCGCGCGTTCAGGTAGCGTTCGCGGTCGGCCAGGTCGGCGTGGGTCAGCAGCACCTGGGCGGTGCCGATGCCGTGGCCGCGGAAGCTCGTCTCGTAGATCTGCGCCAGGCCCATCTGGCCCACGGCGGCGCAGGCTTGCAGTTCGTGGATGTCGGTCGGGCGGGCAGTGAAGCCGAGGCGCAGCATGCCTTCGGCGATGGCGCCGGAGGACACCAGCACGACTTCCTTGCCGAGGCCGCGCAGGGCGGCGATCTGTGAGGCCCAGCGGGCGATGGCGGAATGGTCCAGGCCCCTGCCCTCGTCGGTGACGAGGGAAGAACCGACCTTGACGATGATGCGGGAGGCTTGTTGAAGAACGGAGTGGTGGGCTTGGGTCATGGCGACAGGAATTTTCCTCGCGGCCGTAAGGCCAGCAGGGAAAGTCCTGCCAACAGCTCGACCGCGCAGACAGCTAATAATACCCCCTTCGGCAGCCCGATCGCGAATGCGGCGACGAGGCGCCCGGCCGGCTGGGCCAGGAGGAACAAGGCGGTGAGGTCGCCGAGGATGGGCTGGTCGCCCTGCCTGGCTGCCAGGTAGGCCAGCATCGCGGTTGCGAGGCGGACACCCACGTAGATGGCGTAGAACTGACTGTAGCCATTCACGCCCACGAGAAACAGGCCCATCGCCGACGCGATGCCGTCGGGATCGAGCAATGCCGCCAGCGCCGCCAGGGAACTGGCGGTGGCGACAAGGTGCAACAACCGGCTTCGCAGCCGGCCGCGATGGGGCAGGACTGCGGCCAACTTAGTCTTCGAGGATCTTGAAGCGGGGATCGTCCGGGTCGATCGAGTTGATGCCGCGGGCTTCCTCGGTCATCGAGGTCTCTTCGGCGCGCTGCTCGCTGGTGCGCTTCTCTTCCAGGTGCAGGTAGATCGCGTTGATCAGGTCCTGGCAGCCTTCGCGGTTCAGGGCCGAGATCTCGAACACCGGGCCTTTCCAGGCCATGCGCTTGACGAAGTCCTTGACGACCTTCTTGCGCTCGGATTCTTCGACCACGTCGAGCTTGTTGAGCACCAGCCAGCGCGGCTTGTTCAGCAGCTCTTCGTCGTACTTCTCGAGTTCCTTGACCAGGGCCTTGGCTTCCTTCACAGGGTCGGCCTTGGCATCGAAACCGGACAGGTCGACGATGTGCAGCAGCAAGCCCGTGCGCGCCAGGTGGCGCAGGAACTGGTGGCCAAGGCCCGCGCCTTCGGCCGCGCCCTCGATCAGGCCCGGGATATCGGCGATGACGAAGCTCTTCTCGTGCGAGACGCGCACCACGCCCAGGTTCGGATGCAGGGTCGTGAACGGGTAGTCGGCGATCTTCGGCTTGGCGTTCGACACGGCGGTAATGAAGGTCGACTTGCCGGCGTTCGGCATGCCCAGCAGGCCCACGTCGGCCAGCACCTTCAGCTCGAGGCGCAGGGTGCGGCGCTCGCCGGCCTTGCCTTCGGTCTTCTGGCGCGGCGCGCGGTTGGTCGAGGTCTTGAAGTGGATATTGCCCCAGCCGCCCTCGCCGCCCTTGGCCAGCAGTTCGGTCTGGCCGTGTTCCATCAGGTCGGCGATGATCTCGCCGTTGACGTCGTCCACGATCAGGGTGCCGACCGGCATGCGCAGGTAGACATCTTCCGCGCCCTTGCCGTAGCAGTCCGAGCCGCGGCCCGGTTCGCCGTTGCGCGCGTGGTGGGTCTTCGAATAGCGGAAGTCCACCAGGGTGTTGATGTTACGGTCGGCCACCACGAAGATCGAGCCGCCCTTGCCTCCGTCGCCGCCGTCCGGGCCGCCGAATGGGCGGAACTTCTCGCGGCGGAACGAGGCGCACCCGTTGCCGCCGTCGCCGGCGATGACTTCAATTCTTGCTTCGTCGATAAACTTCATGATGGTGACCGATAAAAACTAAAAAGGCTCTACCGTGGGCAGAGCCTTTCGATGGAAGGCTTACGCCTTGCAAAGAAGCGCCGCATTGTGCGGCGCGAGTGCGTCTCAGTTGCTGTATTAGGCAGCGACTGCTTCGTTAGCCACGACGGTCACGAACTGCTTCGAGCCCACGCCTTGCTTGACGAACTTGACGGTACCGTCGACCAGCGCGAACAGGGTGTGATCCTTGCCGGTGCCGACGTTGGCGCCAGCGCGCACCGGGGTGCCGCGTTGACGGATGATGATGCCGCCGGCGTTGATCGCCTGGCCGCCGTAGACTTTCACGCCAAGGCGTTTGCTTTCTGAGTCACGGCCGTTGCGGGTAGTACCGCCACCTTTTTTGTGTGCCATTTATTTGCTCCTTGATGAATGAACTTGGTGAATCGAACGGGGATTAGCCGTTGATCGACACCACCTGGATTTCGGTGAAGTTCTGGCGATGGCCCTGACGCTTCTGGTAGTGCTTACGACGGCGCATCTTGAAGATGCGGACCTTGTCGTGGCGACCGTGGGAAACAACTTTCACCAGGACCGAGGCACCTTCGACCAGCGGAGCACCAAACTTGATGCTGTCGCCCGCGCCGAGCGCGAGAACTTGATCGATGGTGAGTTCGGAACCAATGTCAGCAGGTATCTGTTCTACTTTGAGTTTTTCGCCAGCGACAACTTTGTATTGCTTGCCACCGGTTTTTATGACCGCGTACATGATTGAAACCTCATCAAATGTTAAAAGAATCCCGCCGGCGCCAGAGACGCTGAGCTGTTCGGATGCCGGGGAACAGGGGATTATACATAACTCGCTGCACCGCGTCAAAAGGCCTTGACGAATCACGAAGCTGGAGAGAGAAAGGCGTAGCGCAAAGCCAACGCGGGCGCGACGCCCGGCATGCGTCCCGCCAATGCAATCGCTCTCTCAGCCAGCAGTGGGACGGCCTCCCCTTGCATGACGTATAATCCCCGCGATTGACCAACATCCACCATATTTACTTACTGTTACCGCAGGTTCGCCTTGTCAGCCGCTACCCAAACCGCCCAGAACACCATTGCCCAATCGATCGCCGCCGACATGGAGTCCGTGAACACGGTGATCCGACAGCGGCTGCACTCGGAAGTGAGCCTGGTGAACCAGATCGCCGAGTACATCATCAGCGCAGGCGGCAAGCGGATCCGGCCGGTGCTGGTACTGCTGCTGGCCAATGCCTACGGTTACAAGGGCAGCGCCCACCACGAGCTGGCGGCGGTGGTCGAGTTCATCCACACCGCGACCCTGCTGCACGACGACGTCGTCGACGAATCTTCTATGCGCCGCGGCCGCCAGACGGCGAACGCCCTGTTCGGCAACGCGGCCTCGGTGCTGGTCGGCGACTTTTTGTATTCGCGCTCGTTCCAGATGATGGTCAGCCTCGACAATATGCGCGTGATGCGCATCCTGTCCGACGCCACCAATGTGATCGCGGAAGGCGAAGTGCTGCAGCTGCTGAACATGCACGACCCGGACGTGACCCACGAGAGCTACCTGAAGGTGATCCGCTCGAAGACCGCCAAGCTGTTCGAGGCGGCGGCCGAGCTGGGCGCCCTGGTCGGCGGCGCGACGGATGCGCAGATCGAAGCGGCCGGCGAATACGGCCGCTCGCTGGGCACGGCCTTCCAGTTGATCGATGACGTGCTGGACTACGCCGGCGACGCCGCCGAAATCGGCAAGAACCTGGGCGACGACCTGCGCGAAGGCAAGCCTACCCTGCCCCTGATCTGGCTGATGGAAAACGGCACGTCGGAACAGCGCCAGCTGGTACGCAGCTGCATCGAGCATGGCGACGAAGAGCAGTTCGACGCGGTGCTGGCGGCCGTTACCTCGAGCGGCGCCCTGGACTACACCCGCGCGCAGGCGGAAGCAGCGGCACGCCGCGCGGCTGAAGCGATCAGCGGCCTGCCCGAGAGTCTCTACAAGGACAGCCTGCTCCAGCTCTGCAGTTTCGCTGTTGACAGGAACCATTGAGCAAATTATAGTAATGCCTTCCCGAGATTTCGGAAACGAGGTCTCAAACCGTCGGGGTGTAGCTTAGCCCGGTAGAGCGCTACGTTCGGGACGTAGAGGCCGGAGGTTCGAATCCTCTCACCCCGACCATCGAATTCTTCAAGCAAAACAGCGAGTCCATGACTCGCTGTTTTGCTTTATAGACTGATGCCAAGTCGGCAGCATCCTCCCTTCAAAGAACTACCCTCCAATCCAGTATCACTTCGCAGCCTTCTCCCACCTCCTGCAAGGCGGTGCGAATGCTGTATGAACTACGCGCGTGAAAGACGAAATCCAAGTCATGGCTTGCCCTTCCAAAAAAACCAACACCGCCTTCATCCTCCGAGTTCTTACCGCCTCGGCACTCTTGTCCGCTCTCGGTGGATGCGTGGGACTTGAAGTGGCAAACGTTGCGCTCCAAACCGGTAACACGATCGTCTCGGATTTGATACCAGCGCAGCGGATGACCATCGTCTCCAACGACCTGGAGAGCGCAACACCTGCCACCTACAAGCCCTACGTCTACCGCTCGGGGCAAGACTGTATCTTCTCGGCCTTTGTCGTACCGTACGACCGCACATGGCCGGAAGAAGTCCGTCAAGGCGATAGTGGCGATGTCCGGATTCTTCCACCTGAACCGGGCAAGATCGCTGGCTATATCGCCATTGTCTACAAGAAGGATTGCCCCGGCATGGTGTCTGAGCCTATCCTGCGCGCCGGCCGCCAATCGACTGTGACGGGCACGGGCACGATCCTCACCCGCGCGTTTTCTTCCGACAAGACAACGTACTTCATGTCCACTTGGGATTCGGCACTCGATTCGCGCGACATGCTCGCGGGCGCACCTAACAAGCCACTCTGGTGGCCTCAGGTCGTCGAGCGCATCGCTCGCCTGGCAAGCACCGATCCCGCCATCAAGAACATGCTGGCTTCGAACACCGGGGCGTTCGTGAAGGCTGCGCCTGAACAGGCTGATGTAGTTCGCGCCGCCCTGCACTGAACCGTGGCCACCTAGCCGCCTCAATGGCCGTTCTTGCGAAGCGCGAAAAATCGCTCAGGGAGCGAGCGTCACCTGCTGCACATTCTCGCCGGGGAGTCGGATCCGAAGCCGGCCCGTGGCCGCTTCGAAGCCGGCGCCGCGCACGGCCTCACCGTCGATGCGCACCTCCGCAGGCGGCGCCGCGAGCCCGATGAACGCGATGGCGTCGACCCGCTGGTAACCGGCCTTGCGCGGGATATCCAGCCGCACGCCCCGTCCCTGCTGGCGCGCCGTGATCGTGCGCGACTTTCCCTGCCGGTAGCCGTAGCCGTCGCCCGCATCCTGGAAAACGCGTCCGCTGCCATCGGCGCCCGTGGCGACCAGCAGCGTCAGGGGCTGGTCCTTCATCTCGCCGGTATGCTGCGCGACGTCCGCCACCGGCACGATGGCGCCGGCGCGGACGAACAGCGGTAGACGCTCGAGCGGCGCCGCGATCTTCGCCGTCGTGCCGCCCTTGTGGCGCCGGCCGCTCCACCAGTCGACCCAGGTCTCTCCTCGCGGGAAATAGACCTCGCGGCTGCGCTCCCCTTCCTTGATGACCGGCGCCACCAGCAGGTCCGCGCCCACCAGGTACTGGTCCTCGACCAGGCCGGCGCGCGCATCTGCCGGATACTCGAACCACAGCGGCCGCATGGGCGGTCTACCCGTGCGCTCGTTTTCCTCGAACAGCGTGTACAGGTAAGGCAGCAGCTGGTAGCGCAGCTCGATGGCGGCGCGGTTGATGCGTTCGTACTCCGGCCCGAAAGCCCAGGGCTCGCGCGGCGCCGAAACGTCGTTCGAGTGCGTGCGGAAGTATGGCGTCAGCGCGGCTGCCTGCATCCAGCGCGCGTGCAGCTCGGCGCTCGGGCTGCCCATGAAGCCGCCGACGTCGGCGCCGACGAAAGGCACGCCCGATACCGACAGGTTGGCCAGCATGGGGATGGTGAGCGCCAGGCTGCCCCAGGTCGGCGAATTGTCCCCGGTCCAGACCGCCGCATAGCGCTGCACGCCGGCGAAACCGGCGCGCGTGAGCACCATCGGACGCTTTTCGGGACGCAGCTTCTTCAAGCCCTCGAAACTGGCGCGCGCCATCTGCATGCCGTAGACGTTGTGGTACTGGGCATGGCTGCCCGGCCGGCCGTCGCCGTCGTGGCGCGCCTCCAAGGGGAAGGTGCGGTGCGGGCCGAGGGGAATCTCGGGTCCCTTGAAGTCGTCCGGCGGGAAGACACCCGGCTCGTTCATGTCGTTCCAGAAGCCGTCCACGCCCAGGTCGAGTGCCGACTGATACAGGCTGCCGAACCAGTCACGCGCCGCCTTTGAGGTGAAATCCGGGAAGGCGCAGATGCCGGGCCAGACTTTCTCATGCAGCTCGCTGCCATCCGGCCTGCGCACGAAGTGGCCCCCTGCCCGGCCGCTCTGGTAGATCGAAAAATCCGGGTCGAGCTTGATGCCGGGGTCGACGATGGTCACGGCGCGGAAGCCCTGCTGGTGCAGGCTGTCCAGCATGGTCTTCGGCGCGGGGAAGGTCTTGGCATTCCAGGTGAAGACGCGGAAGCCGTCCATGTGGTCGATGTCGAGATAGAGCACGTCGGCCGGAATGCGGCGCTGGCGGAACTGCTGCGCGACGTCCAGCACCTTCTCCTGGTTCATATAGGACCAGCGCGACTGGTGGTAGCCCAGCGACCACAGGGGCGGCAGCGCGCCGCGTCCGGTCAGGGCCGTGTAGTCGCGCAGTACGCCCGCGGGCGTGCGTTCGGCGCCGCCCGTGAACACGTAGTAGTCCAGTTCCCCGCCCTTCGCGCCGAAGCTGTAGCGATGGGGATCGAGCTTGCCCATGTCGAACCAGCTGCGCCAGGTATTGTTGAAGAACAGGCCGTAGCTGCGGCCTTCGTGCAGGGCGATGAAGAAGGGAATCGCCTGGTAGGAGGGGTCGTGGCCCGCCGGGTAGTCCGGCACATCGGCGTTCCACATCACCATGGCCTGCTGGTGGCGCGACATCGGGAAGGTTTTCTCGCCAAAGCCGTAATACAGCTCGTAGTCGTCGCGGCGCATCGAGGTTTCGATCGCGCCATCCCTGGCGTTGAAGGCCATTGGACGGGCCGGATCGTCGGCGACCACCACGCGGCCGGCGCTGTCATAGACAGAAATCGCCAACTCCGGCGCATACCGAACGACGATGCGGGTGCCGCTCGCGGAACGCAGTTCGGTGGTGGCGCCCTGCTTCGCCGCGACGGCCTTGCTGCGCGGCGGGGCCCCTTCGATGGCATAGGAGACGTCCGCATCGAAGCGGCCGGTGGGGCTCATCCGCACGCGCACCACGTCGGGGGCGGCGAAGCCGACACGTACGCGCGCACCGCTGGACATCTTCAGCTCGACCCCTTCGTCGAGCTGGCGGCTTTCCACCACCTTGCCGACGCTGCGCAAGGCGGCGCCGGCAGGCGTGGTGGCGAGAAGCAGAACAAGTGCGGAGCAGGCCGCGACGGGAAAACGCAGGGTGGACCGCATCACGGATGCTCCTTTCGATTACATCAGATCTTCGCGCCCTTGCCGTACAGGTTCGCGTACTTCAGGCCGAAGTACAGGATGAAGGCATAGCAGGCTGCCGGCACCAGGAAGGACGTCTGCACGCTGATGCCGTCCGCGAAGAAGCCCTGCACGAAGGGCACGATGGCGCCGCCGACGATGGCCATGCACAGGATGCCCGATGCCTGGCCGGTGAACTTGCCGAGCTTGAACAGCGCCATGCTGAAGATGGTCGGGAACATGATCGAGTTGAACAGGCCGACGGCGATGATCGCCCACATGGCCGCCTGGCCCTGGCCGAAGACGGCGAACAGGATCAGCGCGATCGAGGCTGCCGAATTGAAGGCCAGCGCCTTGCCCGGGCTGACGTAGCGCATGGCGGCGAAGCCGATGAAGCGGCCGATCATGGCGCCGCCCCAGTAGAAGCTGACGTAGTGGGCCGCGTCCGCATGGGACAGGCCGGCGATGCTTGGTTCGGCGAAGAAGTTGATCAGGAAGCTGCCGATGCTGACCTCGGCGCCGACGTAGACGAAGATGCCGATGGTACCCAGCAGCAGGTGGCGATGGGCCAGCACCGAGCCCTTGGCCTCCTCACCCATGTTTTGCGCCGGATCATCCGCATGCACGATCTTCGGCAGGCGCACGAGGGCGAACAGCACGGCCAGCACCAGCAGCGCGCCGGCCAGCACCAGGTAAGGACCCTGCACGCTGGCCGCCTGGGCCGCGCGGTAGGCGGCCTGCTCGACGGCCGGCAGCTTGGCCAGTTCTTCCACACCCATCACGCTGCCCGACAGGATCAGGATGCCGCCCAGGGCCGGCGCCACGGTGGTGCCCAGCGAGTTGAAGGCTTGGGTGAGCGTGAGGCGACTCGATGCATTACGGGCATCGCCCAGCACCGTCACGAAAGGATTCGCCGCCACCTGCAGGATGGTGATGCCAGCGGCCAGCACGAAGAAGCCGAACAGGAACAGCGCATAGCCGCTGTTGGCGGCCGGGTAGAACAGTCCGCAGCCGATCGCCGCGACCACCAGGCCGGCGACGGCGCCGTTCTGGTAGCCGATGCGCTTGATGAGCGCGCCGGCCGGCAGCGACACGATGAAGTAGGCGCCGAAGAAGCAGAACTGCACCATCATCGCCTGCACATAGGTCAGGGTGTAGAGCTCCTTCAGGTGCGGAATCAGGACGTCGTTCAGCGCCGTCAGGAGCCCCCACATGAAGAACAGGATGGTGATGATGACGAGCGGGCCCGTGGTGCCGGCCTGCGTGGTCGGGTGCGGCAGCGTCGTCGTCGTCGGCTGCGGAATGTTTGCCATGTGAAGTCTCCTGAATATTTATACGTACAGCATGCACATCGCCCCGGCGCAGGCCGGGGCGATGGTCTTGAAGCGAACGATTACTGCGCGATGCCTGCGGGCGGGTTCGGCAGGTCCTTGGCACGGGTGCCCCAGCCCGCGGTGTCCGGTTGCGCCGACAGCCCGTACTGCAGGGTGCCGGCCTGTTGCAGCTGCTCCCAGTCCAGCCACACGCGCTGTACCGGTTTGCCGGCATAGTTCACGGACTTGACGAACTGGCGCACGCCCGGCTTGGCGCCCGGCGCCTCGATGCGCAGCACGCCGCCCTTCGGCAGGTCGATCTCGGCCTTGGCGAAGCGCGGTGCATGCAGCAGGAAGCGGCCGCTGCCCGGGGTGTCCGGGTAGATGCCCAGGGCGCTGAACAGGTACCAGGCCGACATGGTGCCCAGGTCGTCGTTACCGGTCACGCCGCCGGCGCCGTTGGTGAACAGGGTCTCGGCCGCGCGCAGCACCGTGGTGGTCTTCCAGGGCTGGCCCATCAGGGTGTACATCCAGGGAGCGTGCAGGTCGGGCTCATTGTTCGGGTTGTAGCGGAACTGGGCGTAGTAGCTGTACGGACCCACGACCCAGGATTTGCGCACCGCGTTCGGATCGGCCGTGATGGCATCAATGTCGAAGAACTGGTCGAGACGGCCCAGGGCCTGTTTGGCGCCGCCCATTGCGGCGCTCAGGCCCGGCACGTCCTGCTGCACCAGCCACTGGTACTGCCAGGCGGTGCCTTCATGGAAACCGTGGTCGCCGCGCGGATCGAAGCCGCTGCCGACGTCCGCGAACCAGCTGCCATCGATCAGGCGCGGACGCGGGAAGCCCTTCTGGCCGGTCGGGGCATCGACCACGCTCGGGTCCCAGATCTTCTTCCAGTTCAGGGCGCGCTGCGACAGGATCTTTGCGTCCTCAGTCTTGCCCATGGCCTTGGCCATCCGCGCCAGCGCGCTGTCGGCCAGCGCGTATTCCAAGGTCGCCGAAGCGCCGTGGTGCGGGTCGGTGTCCATGCCCTTCGAAATGAAGCTGCGGTCGTACTGGACGAAGCCCTGGCGCAGGTAGCTCGGGTTGCCCGAACGGCCTTGCGGACGGATGCTGAAGGCCGGCACGCCGAAGGCGTTCTCACGCAGTGCGGCGTAGGCCTCCTTCTCGCGGCCCTTGAGGGCGCCGTAGCGCCACAGGTCGACCATGAACGGGGTCACCGGGTCGCCGGTCATGATGTTGGTTTCGAAGTTGGCGTAGCCCCAGCGCGGCAGCCAGCCGCCCTGCTCGCGGATCTTCAGCACCGAGTTGGCGATGTCGCGTGCGCGCTGCGGGCGCAGCAGGGCGATCAGCTGGTTCTGGGCGCGGTAGGTGTCCCACAGCGAGAAGTACTCGTAATAGGTCCAGTCCGCAGCTAGATGGATCTTGTCGTCGTAGCCGCGGTAGCGGCCGTCGGCGTCGTTGCCGGTCATCGGCTGCAGCAGGGCGTGGTAGAGCGCGGTGTAGAACACGGTGCGATCATCCGTCGAGCCGCCCTCGATGCGCACGCTGCCCAGTTCGCGCTGCCATTCGGCCTGCGACTTCGCTTTCATGGCATCGAAGGTGATCGGCTGGCCGTTCACCAGGCCGTCGGCCTTCAGGTTGATGCGCGCGCCTTCCGCATCCACGTGCGAGATCGCGCTCACCGCGGTGACGGCCTTGCCGTTCTTGAGGTCGAAACTCAGCCACACGCCGTGCGGCTTGGCTTCGCCGTTCTGGCTCGGGCCGTCCACGCCGGGCCAGCCGCCACGGTCATCCCAGATGCCCTTGGCAACGAAAGGCTGGTCGAACTGGATGCGGAACCAGGTGGTGTACTTGGCGCCGCCGCAGAAACTCTTGGTGACGATCTGGCCTTCGACGCTGCGGTCGTCGACGATCTTCACCTGGCTGCCGATGACGGAATGACGCTCGTTGGCCTGGCCCAGGTTGAGCAGCACGTGGCCGGTCGCGGTCTTGTCCGAGAAGGTGTAGCGCTCGGCGGCGGCGCGGGTCAGCGCGGTCGATTCGGCGGTGATGCCGCCGTAGCTGGTCAGCTTGACCTTGTAGTAGCCGGCCTGGCCGACTTCGCCGTCATGGGTGTATTCGGCGGCGTACTTCTTGTGGTCGAAGCTGCCTGGCTTGGCTGTATCGAAATCGCCGCCCGGCTTGATGGTGCCGGTCACCGGCAGCACCGACAGCTGGCCACCCTGCTCCCAGCAGCCGGCGCCGGACACGAAGGAGTGGCCGAAGCCGCGGATGCGCTTGTCGCTGTAGCGGTAGCCGGCGTAGTGGTCGGCGATCGGGCTGACCTGGATCTTGCCGAAGGGCGCCGAGGCGCCGGGGAAGGTGTTGCCTTCGTCCTGGGTGCCGATGAAGGTGTTCACGGGCAGGGTGTTGGCGCTTGCCGCCGACAGGGGCAGAGGTAGGGCCAGGACCACCAGGGCCAGGCCCAGGGCGGGAGCAAAACGGGTTTGACGCATCACGATACTTCTCCTTCGAGCAGTTCGAACAACTGGTGCATGGCCGCTGGAAGCGGCGGCGTGGCGCCCGCTTGCAGGCAGGCGGCGGAACCGGCAGCCAGCGCGGCGTGCAGGTGGGATTGCAGGCTGCGCGCCGGCTGGCGCGAGAGGCTGTGCAGCAGGCCGGCGATGCTGGCGTCGCCCGCGCCGACGGTGTCGACCACGGCGACTTTCGGCGCCATCGCGTGAACACGTTCTTCACCGCGGAACAGGCTCGCGCCCTGGCCGCCGCGCGTGAGGAGGAACAGCGCCGCGGGATTCATGGCGCGCAGGCGGGCGAAGGCCTCGTCCACGCCCAGGCCCGGGAACAGGCCGCGCAGGTCGTCGTCGGACACCTTGATCACGTCGGCGATCGATGCCATGGCTTCGAGGGTCGGCGTATAGCGCTCGTCCATCAGGTTGCGGTAATTCGGGTCGTAGCTGATCGACACGCCCTGCGCCTTCAATTGCTTCGCCAGCGCCACCAGCGTGGACGCCAGCGGCTGGCGCGCCAGGCTGATGCCGCCGAAGTGGGCCCACTGCAGGGCTCCGCTCCAGCCGGCCGGGTACTGGCTCGGGTCGAAATGCAGGTCGGCGCTGTCGTCGCCGATGAAGAAGTAGTGCGGCGGCTCGCTTTTCTCGACAATCGCCAGCAGCGGCGAGCGCGGCACGCGCTGCAGCAGGCGCAGGTCCAGGCCGACTTCCTCGCTGGCCGCCCACAGGGCGTCGCCGAAGCGGTCCTGGCTGATGGCGCCGGCAAAGGCGGTCTTCTCGCCCAGGCTCGCCAGTGCGCGCGCCACGTTCCAGGTCGAGCCGCCTACGCGGGCGACCCAGGTGTCCTTGCCCTGGTCGATCATGTCGGTGAGCGCCTCGCCGGCGCACAGCATCACGGGTGCGTCGTTCATGGTCAAGCCTTCGGCAGCACGGCCACGATGTCGTAGACGGCGCCCATGGTGTGGTAATCGACTTTGCCGGCCGGGCTCTTCTCGTCGCTCAGCTTGCGGTTCTCGCGGTCGAGGATGCGGTACCAGGCGCCGTGCTGGTGGTCGACCATGTGGGTCCAGCTATAGGCCCAGATGCGCTCATACCACTCCCAGTAGTAGGCATTGCCGGTGCGCTCGGCCAGCATGGCGGCGGCCGCCGCGCTCTCTGCCTGCACCCAGAAGTACTTGTGCCAGTCGCAGATCTCGAGGCTCGGGGCCAGCGAGTAGCACAGGCCGCCGTGCTCCTTGTCCCAGCCCTGCTCCACCGCCACCTTGAACAGGCGCTCGGCGGTCGGCAGCAGCCAGCTGAGGTCCTTCTGCAGGACGCCTTCCGCGCGGGACGCCAAGAGCAGGAGCAGCTTGGCCCACTCGGTGAAGTGGCCCGGCTGGTAGCCCCAGGGGCGGAACAGGTTTTCCGGGTCGTCGATGTTGAACTTCCAGTCCGGCTGCCATTGCTGGTCGTAGTGTTCCCAGATCAGGCCACCGCAACGCTGGGCCTGGCGCTGGGTGATGTTGTAGGCGACGAGCCAGGCGCGCTCGAGGTAGCGCGTTTCGCCGGTGGCCTGGTGGGCCGCCAGCAGCGCTTCGACCGAGTGCATATTGGCGTTCTGGCCGCGGTAGGTCGACAGCACGCTCCAGTCCTGGCTCGCCTCATCGGCGTACAGGCCGTCCGCTTCGCTCCAGAAGCGGCGCTCCATCAGTTCGAAGGCTTCGCCGATCCAGGGACGGGCTTCCTCCACGCCCGCCATGGCGGCGTGCGAGTAAGCCAGCAGCACGAAAGCTTCGCCGTAGGCGTGCTGGGTGCCGTCTTCGATCTTGCCCCCGTCGAGCATCCAGGCATAGCCGTCACCGTCCGAGGCGCGATGGGCCTCGCGCACGAAACGCACCGCGTGCTTCAGGCCCTCGAGGTAGGCCGGGTCCTGGAAGTGGCGGTAGGCCATCGCATAGGTGAACACGAAGCGCGTGCTGCTCACCAGGTGGCGGTGGCTGGCGTCATAGACCGCGCCGTCGTCCTTGAAGTAGTGGAACATGCCCCCTTGGGGGTCGATCGCGCGCGGATGGTAGAAGCGCATCGTGTGGCGCGCGTGGTCGAGCAGGACGTCCGGGCTGCGGAAGTTCGGGAGAGTGGTCATATTGTCGTGTAAGGGCGGGTGGGGACTAATCGTCGTAACTGCTCTCGCGCACGATCATCTCGACCGGCACGGTAATCTGGGATGGCTGTTCGTCTGGCTTGTGGAGCAAGAGCTCGACCCCGGCCCGGCCCAGCGCTTCCTTGTCGACGCGTACCGTGCTCAATGGGGGAATCGCGGCAGCCGCCGCGGCGATGTCGTCGAAGCCGACGATCGCGATGTCGTAGGGGACCTTCAGGCCTTCGTTCAGGCAGAACTTCATGGCGGCCAGCGCCGTGCTGTCGTTGTAGCAGAACACCGCGTCGGCGCGCTTCGGAAGGCTGAGCAGGCTGCGCATGGCTTCGGCCACGGCCTCGTCGCCCTCGCCCATCGAGGGCACGATGACTTCGAGGTCGGGGTCGGCGTGGACCTTGGCGTCGAACAGGGCCTGGCGGAAGCCCCGGTTGCGCTGCTGGATGCTGTAGTGGGCCAGCGAGCCGGAGAGCATGGCGATGCGCTTGCGGCCGGTGCGCAGCAGGTGCTGGGTGGCGAGATAGCCGCCGCGCAGATTGTCCGGATTGACCGAGGTGAAGCCGCGCCGGTGCATGTCGACCAGCACCATGGGTTTGCCGACCTGCTGCAGGGCGGCCAGCACTTCGGGTTCGAAGAAGCCGGCGCAGATAATGGCGTCGGGCTGGTGCAGGCGGATCTGGCCCAGCACCGGTTCGGCAGGACCGACCGCGATGAAGGACAGGGCCACGCCTTCGCGGCGGCAGGCCTCCTCGGCGCCGTGCAGGACGGGCGAGAAGAAGGGGCTGGAGGCCAGGGTGTTGTGCTGGCTGTGGAGCAGGAAGGCGATGCGGCGGATGCGTCCCTTTTTCAGCTGCGAGAAGTCATAGCCCAGGCGCAGGGCCGCCTCGCGCACCTTGTCGCGGGTGACTTCGGTCATGCCGGCCTGGTTCTTCAGCGCGCGCGAGACCGTGCCGATCGACAGGCCGGTGGTTTCCGCGATGTCGCGCAGGGTTACCTGGCTCATGGCCGCAGCTCCAGGCGCCGGCCATGCAGCGAAATGACGTGCATGAAAAGTCTCCAGTCTTTGTTTTATTAAACGCGTTTTGTAGCGCGTCTTCCTGCTGTCGGAGGGCGCCTTCGCGCCACTCCTTTTCATAGTCAGTTTTTATATCAGCGGCGTTTTGGCAGCGTCAACCGCAGTTGCGTAAAGCGCGGCTTTTTTAGCTCATTTTTAGTAAACAAACTTTTGTTAATAGGCGATGTCTTTTGTCATGGTTTGCAGGCGCAAGCCCTTGCGCAGAGCAGCCAGGCCGGCCTTCGACGACACACGCAGGCTGACGCGTTCCCCTGGCAGCAGGGTCAGGGCATTGTCCGACACCTCGGCCTCGCCCGCATCGATCCACAGGCCCCGCACCAGGGTCGCCGCCTGCAGCTCGAGCACATAGGCGCCGCCTTTGCTGCGCCATTGCGCCTGCAGGCCGGGCTCTGGCCATGCCATGTCCTTGGCCGCCTTGAAGTACACCACGCGGCGCGAAGCCGGTTCGCCTTCCGCGCGCAGCTCGAAGACCGCCACGGTGGATGCCGGGTCGGCCCGGCCGAGCAGGTCGGCGTCCACGTAGTCCGCGACCCTCGATGCCGACAGCGGCGCCATCTCGACCGGCTTGCGCTCGTCGCGCAAGATGGCACCGTCGAGCGTCATCACGCGCAGGCGCAGTTCGCCGCGCACGGCCTGGGTGCGGTCGTTCAGCAGGTGTACCTGCGTCTTGCCGGCTGCGTTACGCAGCGCGGACACCGCCACCGGTGCAAAGAAGCGGCGCGCATGGAACTGCAGCGCCTTCCAGCGGCCGAACCAGTCGATGCTCGACCAGGAGGCCCCCGGCCACACGTCGTTCAGCTGCCAGTACAGGGAACCCATGGTGAAGGGACGGCTGGCGCGGTGGTGCAGGGCCGCCAGCTCGATGCCCTCGGCCTGCATCACCTGGCTCAGGTAGATGAAGCGGCCGAAATCCGTCGGTTCGCCGAATTCGTCCTTCACATACTTCATCAGGCGTTCGTTGCCTTTACCCGCCAGGAACTTCTGGTGCGCCTCGATCACCGGCGTGGCCACGCCCTGCTCCGCGCGCTTCGCGAAAGCGTCGACCGTACGCTGCACCGGCCAGGCCTGCAGGCCGAACTCGGACATGAAGCGCGGCGTGATCTCCAGGTATTTCGTGACCGGATGCGCCGGGTTGCCCCAGACTTCCCAGTAGTGCATGTCGCCGCTGGCCGGGGTGTTGGCCACTTCCGCCAGGTCGTCACCGGGGGAACTGGACCAGTAGCCGATGCCGCCGCCTTCTTCCGCCACCACCTGGCGCAAATCGCCGCCGAAGAGCTGCACATAGCCCTTCCAGACCTTGTCCGCGAAAGCGGGATCGGCCTTCTTCAGGTCCTTGCCGTGTCCCCAGTACTTCCACGCGATCTCTTCCTCGTTGTTGCCGCACCAGAGGACGACGCTCGGATGGTTGCGCAGGCGCCGCACCTGGTCGCGCGCCTCCGCCACCACGCTGCCGCGGAAGGCGTCGTCGTAGGCCGGCTGCATGCCGCCGCCGAACATGAAGTCCTGCCAGACCATCAGGCCCAGCTCGTCGGCCAGCTCGAAGAAATCGTCGTTCTCGTAATAGCCGCCGCCCCAGCTGCGCAGCATGTTCATGTTCGCATCGCGCGCCGACTCCAGCACCCGGCGCAGCTGCGCCCTCGTCACACGCGGCTGGAACATGTCGAAGGGGATGGTATTCGCGCCCTTGGCGAAGACCGGGATGCCGTTGACGAGGAAGTAGAAGCTCTTGCCCTTCTCGTCCGGGTCGCGGCGCAGCACCACGCTGCGCAGGCCGGTGCGCGCGGCCAGCTTGGCCACGGTCGCCTTGCCCTCGCCCACTTCCAGCTCGTAGCGGTACAGCGGCTGGGCGCCATAGCCGGTCGGGAACCAGCGCTGCGGCTGATCGATCCGGACCGGCAGCTCGATGCGGTTGGCGCCCGCACGCAAGCGCACTTCCTGCTGCGCCGCCAGGTTACGCTTGCCGCCCGGCGCCGTCTGCCACAGGCGCAGCGTGGCCGCGCCATCGCGCACCGCATCCAGGGTGGCGATCGCGGCGACTTCGGCGCGCGCGGCATCCACGTGGTCCTGGCGCAGCTGCAGGTCCTCGATGCGGACCGTATCCCAGCTTTGCAGCACGACGGGCTTGCTGATGCCGGCGGTCACGTAACGCGGCCCCCAGTCCCAGCCGTAATGGTAGGCCGGCTTGCGTGCGAAATTGCCGGTCATCGCGTCTTTCGGCTCGTCGCCATACGGGGAAGGATAGTTACCGGCGATCTTGTTCGGCATCGCCTGCACCTGCGGGAGCAGGGTCGCGATCGGCGAGCGGAACACGATGCGCAGCTCGTTGCCCTTTGCGCGCAGCTTACCCTGGACCGGCAGGCGCCAGGTACGGTGGGCGTTGTCGGCCTTCAGGAGCTGCTCGCCATTGAGCCAGACCTCGGCATAGGTATCGAGGCCCTTGAATACGAGGTCACTGCGTGCCCGTCCCAGCACATCACGCGGCGCATCGAAGCGCGTCTGGTATTCCCAGTCCGCCAGGCCGATCCACTGCAGGCCGGCCTCGGGGGCGCCGACATAGGGGTCGGCGATGACCTTGTGTGCGAACAGGTCGGTGTGCACGGTGCCCGGCACGGTCGCCGCACGCCATGGCGCCGCTTCCAGATGGGCGTCCGCCTGGGCGCTGCCCGGCAGCAGGCGGAAGGTCCAGCCCTTGTCGATGAGGATCTGGCCTGGCGAAGCCGCCATGGCCGAGGCGGTGGCGATGGCCAGCACGGCGCCCAGCAGCAGGCGCGCGAAAGGACCCAGCAATGGACGATGGCTCACAGTGTGTTCGCTTTCCAGTAACGGTCGACCCACTCCTGGTGGGTCGGCATGGTGGACACGGCACGCGAAATGAGCGTGCGGATGCCTTCGACGTGTTCGACGAGCTTCTCTTCCGGCATCTCGTCGACGATCGGGTGGTAGTTCTGCGGAACGATGCGCTGGCCCAGCATCACCTGGACCCAGCTTGGCAGCGCGAAGAAATCCTCGCCGTTGCGGAAGTAGCGTCCGTCGTAGCGGAACAGGTCCATCGCTTCGCGCAGGCTGTCCGGCACCGGCATGGTGCGGCAGTAGTCCCAGAACGGCGTGTCGTTGCGCTCGGTGGCGTGGTAGTGCAGGATCAGGAAGTCACGCACGCGCTCGTACTCGAAGGCCGATTCGCGGTTGTAGCGGTCGATGAGCAAGGGGCTCATGTCGCGCGTCGGGAACAGGCTCAATAAACGCGTGATGCCCGACTGCGCGAGATAAATGCTGGTCGACTCGAGCGGCTCCAGGAAGCCGCTGGCCAGGCCCAGCGCCACGACGTTCTTGTTCCAGAATTTATTGCGCATGCCGGTGGTGAAACGCAGCGGGCGCGGATCGGCCAGGGCCTTGCCGTCCAGGTTCGCGAGCAGCGTGCTTGCTGCCTCATCGTCGCTGATGTACTTGCTCGAGTAGACGTAGCCGTTGCCGGTGCGGTGCTGCAGCGGAATGCGCCACTGCCAGCCGGCCTCGCGCGCGGTCGACTTCGTGTACGGCGTGATCGGATCGACCTTCTCGCTGGGCACGGCCATCGCACGGTCGCAAGGCAGCCAATGCGACCAGTCGACGTAGCCAGTTTTCAGGGTGTCTTCGATGAGCAGTCCGCGGAAGCCCGAGCAGTCGATGAACAGTTCGCCCTCGACGAGCTGGCCATTTTCCAGCACCAGCGACTCGATGAAACCGTTGTCCGCGCGCTGGTTGACCTTGACGATCTTGCCTTCGATGCGCTGCACACCGCGCTGCTCCGCCAGCTCGCGCAGGAAGCGCGCATACAGGGTCGCGTCGAAGTGGTATGCATAGGCGATATCGGCCAGGGGCGAGCCCGGAGGCGCGTTCCGGTCGCCCGGCGCGAACCGGCCTTGCGGCGCCATCACCGTCTGCGCCGAATAGGCGCCGATCGGCGCCGCGCGTCCCTGCTTGTGCAGCTTGAGCCAGAACTGGTGGAAAGGCAGCGGCCCGACGGCGCGGCCGATGGTGCCGAAGCCGTGCAGGTAGCTGTCGCCGAGCCTGGCCCAGTCATTGAACTCGATGCCCAGCTTGACGGTAGCGTGGGTGCGCTTGACGAAATCCGCTTCGTCGATGCCCAGCCACTGGCTGTTGAACATGCGGATATGGGGGACACTCGCCTCCCCCACGCCGACGATGCCGATTTCCTCGGACTCGACCAAACGGACGGTGGCGCCCTTCCCGAGATAGGTGACGAGGCATGCTGCGGCCATCCAGCCCGCGCTGCCGCCACCGACGACCGTGATCGAACGGATGCGGTCCTGCTTTTCCATGAATGTCCCAAACGAAGACGGCCTTGCCGGAACAACCGGCAAAGCCTGGGAAAAAGACTCCCCGGCAGGATGCACCGGGGAGGAAACGGAAACGCTTAGAACTTGTAGTTCAGGCCCACGTAAGCGACACGTCCGGTGTAACCGTTCGAGTAGAAGCGGTTCTTGGTGTCGTTGCCCAGATAGGCGCGGGTCTCTTCCTTCGTCAGGTTCAGCACCGAGGCGGTCAGGCTGAGCTGCTTGGTGAAGTTGTAGGCCGCGTTCAGGTCGATCTGGCTGTACGGCTCTTCATACACGTTCAGGCCGTTGACCAGTCCGTTCACGACCTCGCCGCGGCGGTTGTACGAAGCGCGCAGCAGCATCTTGTCGTTCGAGTAGAACACGGTCAGGTTGGTCTGGTTCTTGGCGCTGCCGACCAGCGGCGACTTGCCGATCTCGGTGCCGTCTTCCAGGGTGATGGCGGCCTGGTTGGTGTCGTTGTACGTGTAGTTCAGCTGGAAGCCGATGCCGTTGTTGAAGGTGTGCTGGGTGTACAGCTCGACACCCTGCGACACCGCGTCACGGCCGCCGGCGCTGGTGCTGTAGTTCTGCACGGTCACGTTCTGGCCGGCGATGCTCAGCTGGATGTCACGGACCACGGGCACCGAGAAGTTCTTCACGTTCTTGCGGAACAGGCCGCCACCCAGCACCGAGCCGCGCTGGAAGTACCACTCCAGGCCCAGGTCATACTGGTCGGCCTGGTACGGTTCCAGGCTCTTGTTGCTGCCCGAACCATACCAGCCCTGCTGGTCGCCGCCACCGATCAGGCGGCGGTCGTTGACGTATTCCTGGCTGAAGTAGCGCAGGCTGCCCGGCGAGCCGATGTCGCCATAGCTCGGACGTGCGATCACCTTCGATGCGGCGGCGCGCAGCAGCAGGGTGTCGCTCAGGTCGTATGCCAGGTTAAAGCTCGGCAGCAGGTCGTTGTAGGTGCGGTCCAGCGCGCTGATCTCGAAGGTCGAGATGTGGCGGGTTGCCGGGTTGGTGTTGCTGTCCGGCAGGACGGTGAAGCCGCTGATGCAACCCGAGCCGCTCGGTGCGCCGGCAGCCGGTGCGCCGCCCGCGAGGCAAGGCGCCGGTTTGCCGTCAGGACCGTTGAAGAAGTAGTCGTTGTAGTAATCGACCTGGTCCGTCGAATCCGCATGCTGCTTGGTGCGGACGTAGCGCAGGCCGACGTTACCGCGCAGGCGCTCGGTCTTGATGTTGGCCTGGAAGTACAGGGCCGAGATCTTCTCGTCGACGTTGTACACGAAGTTGTCTTCGTTACGGGTCTGCATCGCACCATAGGTGCTGTTCAGGTAGCTGATGTAGGCCGGGAAGTTAATGCCCGGGAAAGCGCTGGCATTGATGGCGCCGACGATGTTCGGCAGCGACTCGCTGTACATGAATTCCGGACGGAACTTGTTGGCGTTGTTGTCGCAGCCGTTCTGGTAGCGGTTGTCGTAGCCGGTCAGGCCCTTGCAGGTCCAGTAGTTGTTGCCGGTGCTGCGGCTGATGCCGCCATCGCGGTACTTGGCGCCGAACTGCACCGAATCGAGCCAGCTGCTGTCGGTGTGCCAGGTGAAGTCGGCCTGGGCGTAGTTCTGTTCGGTGCTGTTCTTGGTCCAGGAAGAGGCGGTCGAACCGAGGTCGATCTCGGCGATGCCGTTGCGCAGGTTGGCCATCAGCTGCGGCGAGAAGGTCATGCTCGGGGTGCCCGCCAGGCTCCAGGAGGTGGCGGTGTTACCCAGCGACCAGCTGCCGTCGGCGTTCTGCATGCGCGGCTTCATCGGCGCCGAGAACTGCAGTTCCGGGCCGCCCTTGGCCCAGGTACGGCCGCCCTTGAAGGTGGCGTCGATGGACTCGCCCTTCCATTCGACTTCGAGGTCGAAGGCTTGCGACAGCGATTTCTCGCGGTTGTAGCTGCCGGTGATCTGCGGGGTCGGCACGGTGCAGTCGTCAGGACCCCAACCGCCCGGCTTCTGGCCGGCAGCGGCCGCCTGGGCTTCGCTGCAGTAGTAGGCCTTGCCCGGATGGATGCTGTAGTCGGCGCCGGTGACGATGGTGCCGCTCGGATCGAAGGTGAGGCCGTCGAGCAGGCGGCCGCCCGGCCAGTTGCCGTCGCCGGCGTAGCGCGCGATGTTCCATTCCGGAACCTTCAGGGTGTTGGTCTGCGAATTCTGCTTCAGGTCGAAGCGGAAGTAGTTCGCCGTCATGTTCAGGTTGCGCAGCGGCTTGAACTGCAGGGTCACCTGGCCGCCCTTGCGCTCGCGCTCTTCTTCGCGGACGTTGAAGTTGACCGAGGTCGGCATCATGAAGTTGGTGTAGTACTTGCCGTTCTGGTCATTGAAGCCCGACTCGCCCCACCAGTAGGAATTCAGGTCCGAAGGCTTGCCGTTGACGTCGGTCGCCGGGTGGCCATCGTAGTCGTCGCCATACCACTGCCAGTTCTCGGTGGTCGCGCTCATGGTGCGCACGGTGCGCTTCTGCTGGGTGAAGCCGACCAGCACGCCGAAACGGTTGCTCTTGTCGTGCCAGGCGTACTGGCCGGAGATCTGGGGATCGGTCTTCTTGGTGGTGTCGGCCCAGGTGCCTTCCATGTTCACGAAGCCGCTGCCCGACTCGACGTCCAGCGGACGGCGGGTGCGCAGGATGACGGTGCCGCCGATGCCGCCTTCGTCGAGGCGCGCTTCCGGCGTCTTGTACAGCTCGGCGCTGCCCAGCATGTTCGAGGGCATCAGGGTGTAGTTGAAGGAACGGGTCGGATCGCCGTTCGATTCGGCGGTAGCGATGTAGTTGCCGTTCAGCTGGGTCAGCGTCAGTTCCGACGACAGGCCGCGCACGCTGACGTTCTTGCCTTCGCCGCCGCTGCGGGTGACGACCACGCCCGGCACGCGCTGAAGCGCGTCCGCGACGTTCTTGTCCGGGAATTTGCCGACGTCTTCGGCGGTGACGACCTCGACGATCGCGTTCGCGTCGCGCTTCTGGTCGAGGCTCTTCTCGATCGCGTAGCGGTAGCCGGTCACGACCACGGTGGTCGCCTTGCCCGGCTCGGCTTGTCCGGCCGCCGGTGCATCGGTGGTGGTCTGGGCCTGGGCGCTCATGCTCAAGACCGCCATCGCAACCGCGGTGGCGATGGGGGTGGCGCTTGGACGCACGGCATGGCGCGATGCAAGAACTTTGCTGAACATCATTTCACATCTCCTTATTGTGCCCTGTGGATGGGCTCTTTATCTGTCGCAACCGGGGGACACTCCCGGCTCGCGGCACACTTGGACCGGCGCCAGCAGGTGCGTTTGGCATCATTTACTAAACGGTGATGCTGGTGGCTCTGCGTCTCTGGGTATGGCACTTCGGTTGTGGCAGTTATACAAAGTTGGTTTGAGGAACTCAACTGAGTTTCAAAAAAGCTGCGCAGTTTAGCCCCGTTTTCCTAAACATGTTTGTTGCGGTTTTGCCACAGTTTCCTGTGTTTACAGAGGGAAGATGGGGACGCGTCATGAGGAGGTCATTTACGACGCATAAAAGGCCGGAACAGCGGGGCTGTCCGGCCTGTGAGGGGTGCGCAGGAGGCGCTAGCGCGGTTCGGCCAGCAGTTGCCGGATCTCCGGCAGGCAGGAGCCGCAATTGCCGCCCGCGCGCAGGCAGGCGGTGACGGCGCCCGTATCCTTCAGGTTTTGCTGCACGATGGCGCTGCGGATGGTGTTGCGGCCGACGCCGAAGCAGGCGCAGACCGTCGGTCCCGGATCGCTGCCCTGGACCGCGGCACGCCCGGCCAGCAGGGTGGCGCGGTCGCGGACCGACAATTCGTCCTGGGCGAACAGGCCGCCCAGCCAGCTGCGCGCCGGCAGGTCCGGCCTGCGCGAGACGAACAGGCAGGCCTGCAGGCGCCCACCGGCCAGCAGGGCGCAGCGCAGCATGCCTTCGGTCCGGTCCTCGTATTCGATCCAGTCCGCATCGCTTCCCGCACCCAGCAGCGCCCTCGCCCACTCCGGCGAGACGGCTTCGCGGCCGCCCAGTTCATAGCGCAGGAAACCGCTGCCGCAGACCCGCGTCCAGTTGGCGACGCCCGACAGGTCGAGCGGCGCGCGGTTGAGGATGAAGCCGTGCCAGGCCAGGGCAAAAGGTTCGACCCGCACCGGCGTGTGCTTGAATTCCGGCTCGCCCGAGACCGGGTCGACGGCGGGATTCACGACCGCCCCCACCCGTGCGTCGGAGGCGTTCTGGCCGGTCCAGTGAATCGGAACGAAGGCGCTGCCGCGCGCGATGCCGCCGCCGTGGCTGACCCGCGCCACCAGCGTGCCCCAGCGGCTGCGCACGCGCGCCAGTTCTCCCTCGCGCACGCCGGCCAGCAGCGCGTCGTGCGGGTGCATGTCGACGAAGGGCTCGGGCGCGTGGCCGGCCAGGCGGGGCGACTTGCCGGTGCGCGTCATGGTGTGCCACTGGTCGCGCAGGCGGCCGGTGTTCAGGGTCAAGGGGTAGTCGCCGCCGGCCGCATTGGCCGGCAGGCGCGGACTGGTCGCGATGAAGCGCGCCTTGCCATCGGCATGGGCATAGCTGCCGTCGGCGAACAGCCTCGGCGTGCCCTCGCCTCCTGGCGGCACCGGCCACTGGACCGGTTCGAGGGCGTCGTAGGCCGCGCGGTCCAGGCCAGCCAGGCCGTCGATGCGGAAGGCGCGCGGCGCGCCTCCAGCCTCATTGCGCCAGCCGGACAGCCGGGCGTGCTCGTCGAAGATGGCGTGGGCGTCCGCGTAATCGAATCCCCGGTAGCCCATGCGCCGGGCCACCTGGCAGAGCACCCACCAGTCGGCGCGCGCCTGGCCGGGCGCCGGCAGGAAGGCGCGCTGGCGCGAAATGCAGCGTTCCGAATTGGTGACCGTGCCGTCCTTTTCTCCCCAACCCAGGGCCGGCAGCAGCACGTCGGCGAGTTCGGCGGTGTCGGTGGCGGCCGTCATGTCCGACACCACCACCAGCTCGCAGCGCGCCAGCGCACGCCGCACCTGGTCGGCGTCGGGCAGGCTCACCACCGGATTGGTGGCCATGATCCAGACCGCCTTGACGCTGCCCTCCTCGATGGCGCGGAACAGGTCGACCGCCTTCAGGCCGGGTCTGGCGGCCATCTTTGGGGCATCCCAGAAGCTGCGCACCAGCTCGCGGTGCGCGGGCTGGTCGAGTTCGAGATGGCTGGCGAGCATGTTCGCGAGGCCGCCGACTTCACGCCCGCCCATGGCATTGGGCTGGCCCGTCAGGGAGAACGGGCCCATGCCCGGCTTGCCGATGCGCTTGGTGATCAGGTGGCAGTTGATGATGGCGTTGACCTTGTCGGTGCCGCTGGAAGACTGGTTCACGCCCTGCGAATAGGCGGTGACGGTCTTGCCCGTGGCGGCGAAAGCCTCGTAGAACTCGGTCACGAGGCGCGGATCGATGCCGCAGCTGCGCGCCACGAAGCCGATATCCGCGCATTCGGCGGCCGCCGCCAGGGCGCCATCCAGTCCCTGCGTGTGCGCGGCCACGAAGTCCGCATCGACGGCCCCGGTTTGCGCCAGGTAGGCCAGCAGGCCGTTGAAGAGCCAGACATCGCTGCCCGCCTTGATGGGCAGGTGCAGGTCGGCCAGCTCGCAGGTGGCCGTGCGGCGCGGGTCGATGGCGACGATGCGCAGGCCGGGACGTGCTTCCCTCGCCTTCACGATGCGCTGGAACAGGGTCGGGTGGCACCAGGCCGTGTTCGAGCCGACCAGCACGATCAGGTCGGCCAGCTCGAAGTCCTCGTAGCAGCCGGGCACCAGGTCTTCGCCGAAGGCGCGCTTGTGGCCGGCGACGCTCGAGGACATGCACAGGCGCGAATTGGTGTCGATGTTGGCGCTGCCGACAAAACCCTTCATGAACTTGTTGGCGACGTAGTAGTCTTCGGTGAGCAGCTGGCCGGAGACGTAGAGCGCCACCGCGTCCGGACCATGCTCGGCGATGATGGCGGCGAAGGTTGTCGCGACCTTGTCGAGCGCCTCGTCCCAGCCCGCCGTGCGCAGGCCGCCCTCCTCGCGCATCGCGGGCGCCAGCAGGCGGCCGTCCAGGCCCAGGGTTTCGCCCAGCGCCGAACCCTTCACGCACAAGCGGCCACGGCTCGCCATGTGCTCCGGGTCGCCCTCGATCAGGGCGCCGTCCGCCATGGGCGTGGCTTTCACGCCGCACCCTACGCCGCAATAGGGACAGGTGGTGCGCACCGCCGCGGCGATGGGAACGATGGGCGCTCCCATCACGCTGCCTCGCACAGGGCCGGGCCGAACAGCAGGCGGTCGCGGATCGCGGAGATGTCGGCGCCGCTCTGGATCAGGTCGAAGTACCAGGGCCCGTCCGCCACGTCGCCGTACAGCACGGCGCCGGTGACGCGGTTCCCGGCCAGCACCAGGCGCTTGTACACGCCGGCATGGCGGTCGCGCAGCACCAGGTCTTCGCTGCCCTCCAGGCCGACAATGTCGCCGGCCGAGTACAGGTCGATGCCGGTGACCTTCAGCTTGGTGGCGGTCGCCTGTTGCACGTAGCGGCGGTGGCCGCAGCCGGCCAGGTGGGCGGCGCAGACGCGCGCCTGTTCCCAGATCGGCGCCACCAGGCCGAAGGTCGCCTTGCGGTGCTGGACGCATTCGCCCACCGCATACACGCGCGGGTCATAGGTCTGCAGGGTGTCGTCGACGACGACGGCGCGTTCGCAGTACAGGCCGGCCTCGCGCGCCAGGGCGATGTTCGGCCGCACGCCGGCCGCCATCACGACCAGGTCGGCCGGCACCTCGAGGCCGTCGGCGAAGCGCACCGCTTCCACCTTGTCTCTGCCTGCGATGCTTTCCGTCTGCGCGCCCAGCAGGATGCGCAGGCCGCGCCGCTCCAGCGCCGCCTTGAGCAGCAGCGCTGCCTGCGGGTCGAGCTGCTGGTTCATCAGGCTGTCGGTGAGGTGGACCACCGTCACCGCCATGCCGCGCCGCAGCAGGCCGTTCGCCGCTTCGAGGCCGAGCAGGCCGCCGCCGATGACGACCGCATGGCCGCCGCGACCGGCCGCCGCCAGCATGGTGTCGACGTCGTCGAGGTCGCGGAAACCGATCACGCCGGGCAGCTTCGCCCCCGGCACCGGTACGATGAAGGGACTCGAACCGGTCGCCAGCAGCAGCCGGTCGTAGCCCACTTCCAGCCCCGATCGCGCGCGCACCACGCGGCGATGGCGGTCGATGGCCACCACCGGATCGCCCGCATGCAGGGCGATGCCGTGTTCCTCGTACCAGGCGCGCGGGTGCAACACGATGTCTTCCGGCTGCTTTTCGCCCGCCAGTACGGGAGACAGCAGGATACGGTTGTAATTCACGCGCGGCTCCGCGCCGAACACGGTGATGTCGTACATGCCCGGGTCGAGCTTCAACAGCTCCTCGACGGTGCGCATGCCGGCCATGCCGTTGCCGACCACGACCAGCCTCTGTTTCACGGGGCGATCCATACCTTGCCTCCTTCCACGCGGGCCGGATAGCTGGCCACCGAATGCTCGGGCGCTTCCAGGCATTCGCCGCTGTGCAGGTCGAAGTGCTGCTTGTAGATGGGCGAAGCGACCACGATGCGCTCGCCAATGCTGCCGACCAGGCCGCGCGACAGGACCGCCGCCCCGGCGTTGGGGTCGAAGTTATCGATGGCGAACACGCGCGGCTCTTCCACCCCGACGCGGAAGATCGCCACCTGGCGATCGTTCAGCAGCGCGCAGACGCCGGTGTCGGGTACGATCTCGTCGATGGCGCAGACAGCGGTCCAGTGTTGAAGTTGCAGGTCTCGTTGCATGATGGGCTCCTGTTCAGGCCGCGCTGGCGGCAATCGGGATGACGCGTCCGCGTCGCTCGTCAAGATTGGCCGGGCGGATCTGGCCGCGCTCCGGCACGAACACGACATTGCTGTCCGCCGCTTCGCTGTTGACGAAGTGGCGGAAGCGGCGCCGCACCGCGGGATTGCTGACGGCCTCCTTCCATTCGCAGGCATAGGTGTCGACCACGTGCTGCATTTGCGCCTCGAGTTCCTGCGCGATGCCCAGCTTGTCCTCCACCACTACCTGCTTCAGGTAATCCAGCCCGCCCTCCAGGTTCTCGCGCCAGACGCTGGTGCGCTGCAGGCGGCCGGCGGTGCGCACGTAGAACATCAGGAAGCGGTCGACCAGCTTCACCACCGCCGCTTCGTCGAGGTTCGAAGCGATCAGTTCCGCATGGCGCGGCTTCATGCCGCCGTTACCGCAGACGTAGAGATTCCAGCCCTTGTCGGTAGCGATCAGGCCCACGTCCTTGCCCTGCGCCTCGGCGCACTCGCGGGTGCAGCCGGACACGCCGAACTTGATCTTGTGCGGCGCGCGCAGGCCCTTGTAGCGGTTCTCCAGCGCGATCGCGAAGCCCACGCTGTCGCCCACGCCATAGCGGCACCAGGTCGAACCGACGCAGGATTTCACGGTGCGCAGCGACTTGCCGTAGGCGTGGCCGGACTCGAAGCCGGCGGCGATCAGCTCTTCCCAGATCTGCGGCAGCTGCTCCAGGCGCGCGCCGAACAGGTCGACCCGCTGGCCGCCCGTGATCTTGGTGTACAAGCCATACTTCTTGGCCACCTGGCCGACTGCGATCAGGCCGTCCGCCGTCACCTCGCCGCCCGGCATGCGCGGCACCACGGAATAGGTGCCGTCCTTCTGGATGTTGCCGAGGAAGTAGTCGTTCGAATCCTGCAGGCTGGCGTGTTCGGGTTTCAGGACGAAGTCGTTCCAGGCGGATGCAAGGATATTTGCGGCCACCGGCTTGCAGATATCGCAGCCGAGGCCCTTGCCATGCTTCGCCAGCAGTTCGCCGAAGCTGCGGATGCCCTCGACGCGTACGATGTGGTAGAGCTCCTGGCGCGAGCAGGCAAAGTGTTCGCACAGGTGGTCGTTGACCGCCACGCCCAGGCGCGACAGCTCGGCGTTCATCACCTGGGTCATCAGGGGCACGCAGCCGCCGCAGGCGGTGCCGGCCTTCGTACAGCTTTTCAGGGCGCCGATCGAACTGGCGCCACCCGCCACCGCTTCGCACAGCGCGCCCTTGGACACGTCGTTGCACGAGCAGATCTGGGCACTGGCGGGCAAGGCGTCCACGCCGAGCGCCGGACGCGCCGCGCCGTCGAGCTGCGGCAGGATCAGGACTTCCGGCGAGGCCGGCAGCGCGATCCGGTTCAGCATCATCTGCAGCAGCTCGCCGTAGGGCGAGGCGTCGCCGACCAGCACGGCGCCGAGCAGGTACTGGCCGCAATCGGAGGTCACGATCTTGCGGTAGACCTGCTTGCGCTCATCCAGGAACTGGTAGCTGCGCGCGCCCTTCGTCGCGCCGTGCGCGTCGCCGATGCTGGCCACGTCCACGCCCATCAGCTTGAGCTTGGTGCTCATGTCGGCGCCGGTGAATGCGCCCTCCTCAAGCAGGATATGGCGAGCCGCCGTACGCGCCATGTCATAGCCCGGCGCCACCAGTCCGAACAGCTGGCCGTTCCATAGCGCGCACTCGCCGATGGCATAGATGTTCGGGTCGGACGTCAGGCAGCGGTCGTCGATCACGATGCCGCCACGCTGGCCCAGCGCCAGGCCACTGTAGCGCGCCAGCTCGTCGCGCGGACGGATCCCGGCCGAGAACACGATCATGTCCGCCTCCAGGTGCGAACCGTCGGCGAACTGCATGCGGTGCGTGCCCGCTTCGCCGTCGACGATGGCCAGGGTGTTCTTCTGGGTATGCACCTGCACGCCCAGCTCCTCGATCTTGTTGCGCAGGACGCGCGCGCCTGGCTCGTCGACCTGCACCGCCATCAGGCGCGGCGCGAACTCGACGACGTGGGTCTGCAGGCCGAGGTCGCGCAGCGCCTTGGCGCATTCGAGCCCCAGCAGGCCGCCGCCGACCACCACGCCCGTTTTCGAACGCGCCCCACACTCCTGCATCGCCTCCAGGTCTTCGATGGTGCGGTAGACGAAGCAGTCCTTGCGATCGGCGCCCGGTACGGGCGGCACAAAGGGGTAAGAGCCGGTGGCCAGCACCAGTTTGTCGTAGGCGACGGTTTCTCCGTGGCCCAAGGTCACGGTGCGCGCCTCGCGGTCGATCCCGGTCACGCGGGCATTCAGCCGCAGCAGCGCATCGTCGCGCTCGAAGAAGCCGGACGCGACGAGCGACAGGTCTTCGGCGCTCTTCCCGCTGAAGAATTCGGACAGGTGGACCCTGTCGTAGGCGGGACGCGGCTCCTCCCCGAGGATGGTGACCCGCAGGCCGGGCGTGCCCGCTGCCAGCAGGGTCTCGACGAATTTATGGCCCACCATGCCGTGGCCGATGACGACGATATGCATTGCGAACTCCTTATGCGGCTGTTGCGAGCGGCGCGTCCTGCGCTGCAGTGATGGTGAAACGGGCGGCGATGGCGCACAGGCTCGAGACCAGCACCAGCACGCTCAGGATGGTGAGGGTCTGGGCGATGTCGCCCGTGCCCTTCATCAGGAAGCCGGCCAGCACGGCGCCGACATTGCCGCCCGCGCCGACGATGCCGGCAACGCCGCCCAGCGCCTTCGGTGCGACAAAGGGCACCAGCGCATAGGTGGCGCCGCAGGCCATGTGGGTGAAGAGGCCGAAGCAGAGCATGGCGATCACGGCGAAGGCCACGCCGTCGGCCTGGGCGAACCACAGCAAGCCCAGGCCCTCGCCGATCATCAGGACGAAGAGCACGGTGACGCGGCTGTTCAGGCTTCCCTTGCGTGCGCTGCGGTCCGACAACCAGCCGCCCAGGGCGCGGGCGAACAGGGCCAGCAGGCCGAAGCTGCCGGCCGCCAGGCCCGCGGCGCCCAGCGAGAGACCGTACTTGTCGACGTAGTACACGGCCGCGATGTTGTGGATGAAGATCTCGATGCCGAAGCAAGCGCCGTAGGTGACGAAGAGCAGCCAGGCGCGGTGGTTGCGGCAGGCCTCGCGGAAGCTCGCCCATCCGCCCTTGCCGCCCTGGGGAAGGTCGCCTTGCGCACGCAAGTCGTCGTAGTTACCGGCCGGGCAATCCTGGGTGTAGCGCCAGTAGAAGAAGGCCATCACGATCATCATCAGGCCCGGCACCACCAGGGCCACGCGCCAGCTCAGGGCTTGCGAGACGCCCAGCATGGTGAGGCTTGTCAGCAGCAGCGGCATCAGGGCCTGGGCGGCGCCGCCGCCGCTGTTGCCCCAGCCGGCCGCCGCCGCGTTGGCGGTGCCGACCACCTTCGGGCCGAACATCACCGAGGTATGGTACTGGGTGATGACGAAGCTGGCGCCCACGGCGCCGATCCCGAGGCGGAACAGCAGGAAGCTTTCGTAGCTCTGCGCCATGGCCACGCCCAGCACGGGAATGGCGCCGAGCAGCAGCAGGCCGGTATAGGTCTTGCGCGGGCCGTAGCGGTCGCACAGCGGGCCGACGATGAGGCGCACGAAGATGGTGATGGCGACGGCCGCGATATTGATGTTGGCGACCTGCTCCATCGAGAGGCCGAATTCGCCTTTGATCACCGGCATGAGCGGTGCGCAGGCGAACCAGGCGAAGAAGCAGATGAAGAAGGCCACCCAGGTCAGGTGGAAGGCGCGCATCGGCGCCGTGTCGAAAGAGAGAAGCTTGATGCTGTCCGCTTTGCTGGCCATGTTTCTTCCTTTGGAAAACAAAACGGCGTCCGCGCTCCTGCTCGTGAATGAAGCAGGTAGCCGCGGACGCCGTTGTCCTGGTTGCCGGTCCTTCGTTAGACCGGCGAAAGTATGAAGAGGATCGCCATTGACCCCGTACCCTCTATAAGCAAGAGCCGTGCCACGCCAGCGCCAGAGGGAAGCGCAGCGTCGATCGCCCGCGGCGCGCTACATTGCGGTGCAACATGCCCGCGAATGATGCATGCGGGCGCACCGCTTCAAGCCGCGCCCTCGAATGAGGCGAGGTAGGCTTCGGGGTTGCTGCCGTCCCACACGCGCCCGTCGAGCAGGGTCGAGCTGCGCGTATCGGCAGCGGGGACGTCGACACCTGCCTGGGCGGCGGCATCGCGGTACAGGTCGATGCGGTTGAGCTCCGCGGCTACCCTCCGCCAGTGCGGATCGGTGCGAAGCAGCCCCCAGCGCCGCTGCTGGGTCAGGAACCACATGCTGTCGGACAGCCAGGGAAAAGTGGCCTCGCCGCCGCCGAAGAAGCGCAGGCCGTTGTGGCCACGGACGTTCACCGGGTCGCTGCCGCGTCCAGTCAGGCAGACCTGGAGCAGCCCGCGGTCCGCGTTCACGTAGCCGGGACTGGACAGCACCTCGGCCGCCGCTTCGCGGTTCAGGCGCGACGCATCCAGCCAGCGCGCCGTGTCCAGCAGGGCCGCGATCATCGCGCGGCAGGTGTGCGGATGCGCGGCCGCGAAATCCGCGCTCGTGCCGAGCACCTTGCCCGGATGGTCCGGCCAGATGGCGTCGCTGGAGGCCGCCAGCGCGCCCAGACCCTCGCGCACGGCGCGCTGGCCCCAGGGTTCGCCCGCGCAGAAGCCGTCGATGTGGCCGGCCGCCAGGCTGGCCGCCATCTGGCCCGGCGGGACCGTCACCATGTCGCAGTCCGCCAGCGGGTCGATGCCCTGCGCCGCCAGCCAGTAGTAAAGGAACATCGCATGGTTCCCGGTCGGGAAGGTGTGGGCGAAGCGCAGGCGCCGCGCCGCGCTCTTCAGCCCCTGCTGCGAAAGCACGCGCGAGAGCGTGATGCCCTGCCCGTTCTGGTTCAGGTTCATCAGGACCGCCATCTGGCGCGGCCGGGTGCCGATCCCCATCTGCAGGCCGGCCAGCAGGCCGTGCAGCACGTGGGCCGCATCGAGCTCACCCGCCAGCAGGCGGTCGCGCATGCCGGTCCAGGACAGTTCGCGGCTGAGTTGAAAGCGCAGCCCGTGCTTCTCGTCGAAGCCGAGCACCGACGCCATCACCACAGGCGCACAATCGGCGAGCGGCATGAAGCCGATCCGCACCGTGCGAACTTCCGGTTTGTCCGAGCCGGCGAGCCACGCGCCGCCGTCCTGAAAGACTGCCATAGTGATCCTTTATCCATCCGCCGGCGCTAGCCGAGCAGGTCTTCCACGTCGATCAGCCGCTGCGCGATCTCGGCCAGCTTCATGTTCTTGTTCATCGCCATGCTGCGCAGGCGCTGGTAGGCCTGTTCTTCGCTCAGCCGGTAGCGCGCCATCAGGAGACCCTTGGCGCGGTCGACCAGCTTGCGTTCGGCCAGCTTCTGGCGCGTGCCTTCCAGTTCCTCGAGCAGCTTCTGCTCGCGCCGGAAGCGCGCCAGCGCCACATCGAGCACCGGCTTGACCCGCTCGGCCTGCAGCCCGGCCACGATATAGGCCGAAACGCCGGCATCCAGGGCCGCGTCCATGCTGCCTGGCGTGTCGTCTTCGGTGAACAGCACGATAGGGCGACGCGCATCCATGGTGGCGATGACGATGTGCTCGAGGATGTCGCGCGCGCTGGAGGCGCTGTCGACGATGATCATGTCCGGCTGCAGCTGGCCGATGCGCTCCGCAAGCCAGGCGTCGGCCGGCAGCGAGGCCACCAGGTCGTAGCCGCATTCGAGCAGGCCGATGCGCAGGGCGGCGCTGCGGCGCGCCTGTTCGGCGGCGGTGACGTCCGGTTCCTCCGTCGCGAGTGGGGGATTGACGACAACGATGCGCAAGGAAGGTGAGGCACTGCCTGGTGATTTCATGCCGGAAGGACATGCAAGATTCGCACCACCCCGCAAAGCAGCCGAGCTCGCAAGCCCTTTTCATTCACAGTGGCGGCAATGAGACATTCGCGCCGTAAATATCTGCGAGCGAGAGAAGTCGACAATTATTCGCCGCATCTATCGCTGAGATCACAAACCGAAAGTTTATTTATGACGCGGACGTCTTTATACTGCAACGCAACATCGCAACACACTTTACTGTATTCAAGGAGAACACCATGGCCGCATCTACCCGCCGTCTTGTCGCCAGCGCCATCGCCGCCGTGCGCAGCTTTTCGATCGAACTCTACGCCGCCCACGGCGGCTGGGCGCCGGCCGTCCGCGGCTGATCGACGCCCCGCACGCTGCGCCGCAGCAGCGCCCCATATATGCATGCGCCGCCTGTACGTACGTACGGCGGCGCTGTTTTTTTGGGCGTTTTTTACCCCTGTTTCGCTTCACCGCAACATTGCCTGCTGAGCTAGAATGCAAGCGCGTTTTTCTGGCAAGAAAGTCCCTTCCACTCAGCTCTTTATGACAATGCGCACACCTTCCCTGTCCCTCTTCGCGGCGGCCCTCGCCCTGGCACTGCCGGCGGCGGCATCCACGTCCATCACCCTCGACCAGGCCATGTCCCATCCCGACTGGATCGGCACCCCGGTGGAGACCGCCTGGTTCAGCTGGGACGGCAAACAGGTGTACTACAAGCAGAAGCGCAACGGTTCGCCGATCCGCGACACCTGGGTGGTCACCCAGGGCGCCAAGCCGAAGCAGGTAGCGGATGCCGAGCTGGCGAAGATCGACGGCGCCGACGTCGTCTACAACCGCGATCACAGCCGCGCCCTGATGCTGCGTAACGGCGACCTGTTCGAACGCGACCTCAAGAGCGGCGCCCTGCTGCAGATCACGCGCGGCGCGGCCAAGCTGGACGCCATGCAGTTCACTGCCGACGAGCGGGGCGTCCACTACCGCATCGGCAACGACTGGTATCTGTGGGAGCGCGCCAGCAAGATCGTCGGCCCGGCCGCCCTGCCGCGCGCAGCGAAAGACCCGGCCGCCGGCGAAGACGATCCGCTGCGCGAGCAGCAGCTGCAGCTGAGCGCACACCTGAAGCGCCAGAGGGACGACCGTGACGCCATGCGCCAGCGCATGAACGAGCAGCGCCGCAGCGACCCGACCCTGCCCCCGAGCCCGATCTACCTGGGCGACAAGGTGAGCATCGAGAGCACCGTGCTGTCGCCCGACGGCCGCTGGCTGCTGGTGGTGACCGAACCGAAGGGCGCCGACAAGGGCAAGGCCGGCAAGATGCCGCGCTACGTGACGGAATCGGGCTACGAGGAATTCGAGGACGTACGCACCCGCGTCGGCCGCGCCATGCCGCCGGCGCATGCCCTGAAACTGGTCGACCTGCGCACCAACCGGGTGCAGGACCTGTCCTTCGACGTGCTGCCGGGCGTCGGCACCGACCCGCTGGCCGAGCTGCGCGCCGCCGCCAAGAAGGACCCGCTGAAAGGCAACCGCGCCGTGCGCGTGATCGACGGCGCCGACGCCATCGAGTGGACCGCGAACGGCGCCAGTGTCGCCGTCATGCTGCGTTCGGTCGACAACAAGGACCGCTGGATCGCCACCGTCGACCTGCAGGGCGCAAAACTGAAACCCCTGCACCGCCTCACCGACCAGGCCTGGATCAACTACGACAACAACGAATTCGGCTGGCTGCCGGACAACCGCACCCTGTGGTACCTGTCCGAGGAAAGCGGCTACTCGCACCTGTACACGCAAGACGCCAATGGCGCTGTTGGTTCGACTGCGCCCCGCGCCCTCACCAGCGGCAAGTGGGAAGCGTCGGACGTGCGCTGGTCCCAGGACGGCAGCCTGGCCTGGGTGATGTGCAACCGCGCCACCCCGGGTGACTACGAAGTCTGCGCCGTCGACGCCAAGGGCGGCAGCGTGAAGGAAGTCACCAGCCTGGACGGCGTCGAGCGCTTCCGCCTGTCGCCGGACGAGCGCAAGCTGCTGGTCCACTACTCCGCCAGCTACACCCCGGTGCAGGTGGCCACCGTGCCCGCCAATGGCGGCGCGGCCGTGAAGCTGACCGATACCCGCAGCGAAGCCTATAAAGCCCGCAGCTGGATCGAGCCGCAGTACGTGGCGGTGCCTTCGAGCGACGGCGGCGACCCGGTCTGGGCCAAGCTGTACCGCCCGGCCCAGCTCGAGCCGGGCAAGAAGTACCCGGTGGTGATGTTCGTGCACGGCGCCGGCTACCTGCAGAACGTCAGCCGCCGCTACCCGAATTACTTCCGCGAGCAGATGTTCCACAACCTGCTGGTCCAGAACGGCTACATCGTGCTCGACATGGACTACCGCGCCTCCAAGGGCTACGGCGCCAAGTGGCGCACCGCGATCTACCGCCAGATGGGCCACCCGGAACTGGTCGACTACATCGACGGCGTGAACTACATGGTCGCGCAGCACCAGGGCGATGCGAAGAACGTGGGCGTCTACGGCGGCAGCTACGGCGGCTTCATGACCTTCATGGCCCTGCTGCGCGCGCCGGAGACCTTCAAGGCCGGCGCCGCCCTGCGTCCGGTGACCGACTGGGTGACCTACAACCACGAGTACACCGCCAACATCCTGAATACGCCGGACATCGACCCGGTGGCCTACAAAATCTCGTCGCCGATCGAGTACGCGGACAAGCTGCAGGGCCATCTCTTGATCGCCCACGGCATGATCGACGATAACGTGTTCTACCAGGACTCGGTGCGCATGGCCCAGCGCTTGATCGAGCTCAAGAAGGACCACTGGGAGCTGGCCAGCTATCCGCTGGAGCGCCACGGCTACGTGCAGCCGGAAGCCTGGTACGACCAGTACCGCCGCATTTGGCAGCTGTTCGAGCGCACGCTCAAGCCGGCGAAGTGATTCGGAGATAAGGTGTAACATCCAGGGCGCCCCAGGGCGCCCTTTTTCATTGGACGGTTTTCTTCCCCATGCTGATCTCCCGCCTGATTCTCTTCTTCCTGTCCACTGCCCTCCTGTGCGAGGCCCACGCCCAGTTCCTGCCCGACACCCCCAAGGGCTTGCCGGCCGGCGGCGGGCTCGATGCCGGGCGCGTGATCGAACTGCGTTACGGGACGGGGCCGACCGCAAAAGCGGATAAGCCCCGCACGCCCGGACGCCCCGCACCCACGCCCCCAGCTGCGATCCCCGGCGCGCTGGCCACGCTCTCCTTCGAGAACAGCGGCAAGCGCGACCAGGCCGATGTCCCGGTCACCTTCGGACAGGTCTTCGGCGTCGGCGAGTTCAAGCCCGGCCAGCAGCTGCAGGCGAAGCTTGCCGACGGCGGCACCCTGCCGGTGCAAACCGACATCAAGGCCCACCATCCCGACGGCTCGGTGCGGCATGCGGTCGTGTCGCTGGTGCTCGAACGCCTGGCGGGCTCGCGTCCCATCGTGATCGGGCTGGTGACCGGCGCCTCCAAGGGCGCGACGCCGGGCAGCGCGCTGCCCCCCAAGGAGCTGGACGCCAGGGTCGAGGCGCGTTTCAAGGGCAAGACCTGGGCCGCCACCCTGCGTCCGCTGCTGGAGAACAAGCCAGCCCTCTGGCTCGACGGCCCGCTCGTGCGCGAATGGCTGGTGTCCACGCCCCTGCTCGACGCCGAGGGCCGCGCCCATCCGCACCTGGCCGCGCGCTTCGCCCTGCGCTGGTATCCGCAGGCCGGCCGGGCCCGCGTCGACGTCACCGTGGAGAACAACTGGACCTGGGAGCCGGGCCCGCAGAACTTCGTCTACGACGCCCGCATCACTGTCGGGAAGGACGAGGTCTACAAGCGCGAGCAGTTGAACCACTACCACCATGCACGCTGGCGCAAGCAGTTCTGGTGGGGCGGCGTGCCTGCCGTGCATGTACGCCACGACACGCGCCAGCTGATCGCGTCGAAGGCCCTGCCGAACTACGACCAGTCGGTGCATATCGACGAGAAGCGGCTGGCGCGGATGTACGCATCGTGGACCGGCGACAGGACCGAGCCCATGGGCGTCGGCATGGCCATGCGCGCCATGCCGACCACGGGCGGCCGGGCCGACATCGGCCTGCTGCCGGCATGGGCCGCGATGTACCTGCTTGGCATGGACCCGCGCGCCCGCGAGATGACCCTGGGCACCGCCGACCTGGCGGGCAGCTGGTCGATGCACTACCGCGACCGCCGCACCGGCCTGCCGGTGAGCCTGCTCGACTACCCCTACATGACGGCCATCGGCGCCGCCGAGTCGTTCAATCCCGCGACCGGCAAGCGAGAGAAGTTCCCGGAATGCGCGCAGAAAAGCGCCTGCGTTACGCCGAACAAGCACGACATATCCCACCAGCCGGCCTTTGCCTATCTGCCCTACCTGCTCACGGGTGAGCACTTCTACCTCGAAGAACTGCAGTTCTGGGCCATGTATAACGTGTTTGCATCGAATCCGGATTACCGTGAACACGGCAAGGGCCTGCTCAAGCCAGAGCAGGTGCGCGGCCAGGCCTGGAGCATGCGCACGCTGGGAGAGGCGGCCTACATCACGCCCGACGAGCATCCGCTCAAGCGCCACTTCCTGCAGATCCTCGACCATAACCTGGACTGGTACAACAGCAACTATACGCACAACCGGAACGCGAATGCTCTGGGCGTGATCGTGAACGGCTACGCCGTCGTCTACAAGGACAAGCGCGGCCTCGCCCCCTGGCAGGACGATTTTTTCACTGCAGCCATCGGCCATGTCGCCGAGCTGGGCTTCGACAAGGCGCGCGAACTGCTGCGCTGGAAGGCGGACTTCCCGGTGCAGCGCATGACCGGCAATGGCGCCTGCTGGCTGAACGGCGCCATGTACTCCATGATGGTGCGCGATAACGCATCCGCCCCCTATTACACCAGCATTGGACAGGCCTTCCGCGCCAGCATGCCGGAAGAGACGCTCGGCCTGCCCTGCGACAGTCCGCAGATGGCCGCCGCGCTCAAGGTGAAGCCCGGCCAGATGACCGGCTATTCGGACAGCGAGGCCGGCTACCCTTCCAACATGCAGCCCGCCCTTGCCTACGCGGTGGACGCGCTCGGCGAGCCTGGCCGGAAAGCCTGGCGTCAGTTCATGGCGCGCAGCGTCAAGCCCGACTACGGTCTCGGGCCGCAGTTCGCCATCGTCCCGCGCACGCCATCAGGCGATGGCGAGGAAGTCGAGCAGCGTTAAGGCCACCACCTTGGTGGCCTTGCGCAGGTCCTCGAGCTCCAGGCGCTCGTCGGCCTTCTTGGCGTTCGCCTCGAGCACCGTGCGCGGGCCGGCGCCATACAGTACCGCCGGGATGCCGTGCTCGCCATAGAGGCGCGCATCCGCATACAGCGGCGTGCCCTGGGCCGGGATCTCCTCCCCGAGGACTGCGCGGCCGTGGCGCTGCAGGCTCTCCACCAGGCGTTCCGAACCTGGCAGGGGCCGCAGCGCATGCGAGAGCAGCAGGCGCCGGATCTCGAGGCGGATGCCGGGCATGCCGGCCACCGCCTCCTCGATCAGCCTGCGCACCTGCGCTTCCACCGCCACCGGATCTTCCTCGGGAATCATGCGGCGGTCCATCTTCATGACCACCTTGCCCGGCACCACATTGGTATTGGTGCCGCCATCGATGCGCCCGACCAGCATGGTGGGGGAATCGATGCCCGGGACCCTGGACTTGATCTTCTTCAGCTCCGGAAGCTGGCCGTAGATGGCGTTCAGGATGCGGGTCGCGGCCTGCAGCGCGTCGACCGCCGTCTCGGGCATGGCGCCGTGCCCGGCCTTGCCGTGCACCGTGATCTCCAGCTGCAGGCAGGCGTTGTGGGCGGTGACGATGTTGTAGCTGAAGCCGGCCGCGATCACGTAGTCGGGCCGGGTCAGCTTCTGTTCCAGCAGCCAGCCCGGGCCTAACAGGCCGCCGAACTCCTCGTCATAGGTGAAGTGCAGCTCGAGCGCGCCCTTGAGCGGCACGCCGAGGGCTTCGAGTGCCCGCACCGCGAACACATAGGTGGCGAAATCGCTCTTCGAGACGGCGGCGGCGCGGCCATACATCGCACCGTCATGGATCTCGGCGCCATAGGGTGGCCTGGTCCAGCCCTCGCCCGGCGGCACCACGTCGCCGTGGGCATTGAGCGCGACGGTCGGCCCGCCCGCACCGTAGGGGCGCCGCACGATCAGGTTGGTGATGCTCTCCATGCCGTAGTCGCGCACCGCCTGCGCGGGCACGGCATGCCGCTCGGCCGTCCAGCCGTACTGCTCCAGCATGCCTGCCACGGCCTCGGCATGCGGCGCATTGTTCCCCGGCGGGGTGTCGGTCGGGATCCGGATGACTTGCTGCAGGAAGCCGACTTCCTCGTCGAAGTGGGCGTCGATCCAGGCCAGCAGGCGTGCTTGCAGTTGGGTGTCCATTCAGTGCTTTCCTGTTTTTGCGCCGGCTTCGAACCAGGCGCCGACCTGCGCCCGTTCGGCATCGGTCATGTTGGTGAGGTTCGCCAGCGGCATCGCCTTCATCTGCACGGTCTGCTGGTAGATGCGTGCGGCGTTCTGGCTCACGTGTTCCGCCGTGTCCAGCATCACGCCCGCAGGCGCCGTGGCGAAGCCCGGCTGGGTCGGGTGCGCGGCGTGGCAGGACACGCAGCGCTGGTCGATGATGGTGCGGACCTGGGCGAAGCGCGCCGTCTCGTCGATCCCGGGCGCCGCCGCTGCGGCTGGTCCAGGCGCCTTCGGTGCGATCGCCACCGCGACACAGGCCAGGAGCGCCACGCCGGCCAGCGGATAGCGCCACTCGATACGGCCCTTGTGGCGCAGGTTGAAGAAGTGGCGGATCAGCACGCCCGCCGCCATGATCGCAGCCAGCACCGCCCAGGAATATGCGTGGCGGTAGGTCATCGCATAGTGGTTGCTGATCATGATGAACAGCACCGGCAGGGTGAAATAGTTATTGTGGACGCTGCGCTGCTTGGCCTTGATGCCGTGGACGGGATCGGGCTTCTCGCCCGCCAGCATGGCGTTCACCATCTTGCGCTGGCCCGGGATGATCAGCATGGCGACGTTCGCCACCATCATGGTGCCGATCATCGCGCCCACATGCAGGTAGGCGGCGCGGCCGCTGAGCAGGTGGGTGAGCACATAGCTGCTCGCGACCAGGAAGGCGAAGATCGTGAAGCCGAAGGCCAGGTCGTGCCTGCCCAGGGGCGAGCGGCACAGCAGGTCGTAGACGATCCAGCCGACCACCAGGCTGCCCAGGCCGACGCCGATCGCCTGCCAGCTGGAGAGATCCGCCACGCCGCGGTCGACCATCATGGCCTGGGCGTTCAGGTAATAGACGATGACGAGCAGCGCGAAGCCCGACAGCCAGGTCGAATAGGCTTCCCACTTGAACCAGTGGAGTTCCCTGGGCAGCTCGGCGGGCGCCACCAGGTATTTCTGCGGGTTGTAGAAGCCGCCCCCATGCACCGCCCACAGCTCGCCCGACACGCCCTTCTTCGCCAGTTCCGAGCCGGGTGCCGGCGGGCGGATGGTGTTGTCGAGCCAGACGAAATAGAAGGAAGCGCCGATCCAGGCGATGCCGGTGATGATGTGCAGCCAGCGCACGAGCAGGTTGAACCATTCGAGGGCATAGGGGCCCAGGTATCCAAGGTTAACAACGGCGTCCATAAGGCTTCCTTGATGGGTATCCCTCGACGATAGCGTGATTTCAATTTCTGCAACATGAAAACTAGCGTATATTCGACATAACCAGATTGATATACGCAAAGCGAAGCCAGCACGATGTCCAGCCTGCCCCAGCACCTCGACCTGCACCTGATCCGCATCCTCTACCTGCTGCTGGTGGAGAAGAACGTTTCGCGCGTCGCCCTCAAGCTGAACCAGCCGCAGCCCTCGATCTCGGCCTCCTTGCGCAAACTGCGCGAACTGACCGGCGACCCGCTCTTGGTACGCGGCGCGCGCGGCATGGTGCCGACCCAGCACGGGGAGACCCTGCTCAAACCCGCCAAGCGCATCCTGGATGAGGCCGAGGGCCTGTTCGTGAAGAAGTCGCCCTTCGTGCCGGAGGAAGCGACGCGCACCTTCCACATCGCCGCACCGGACTACCTCGACACCCAGTTCCTGCCGAACGTCGTGGCGGCGCTGCGCCGCGGCTCGCCCGGCAGCAAGGTCGTGTTCCACAGCCTGGGCCCGGGCCTGGACTACCTGCGCATGCTGTCCGACGGCGAGATGGACCTCGTGATCGCCAACTGGGACGAGCCGCCGGCCCACCTGCACATGTCCAAGCTCTTCGAAGACCCGATCATCTGCACCATGCGCGCCGACAGCCCCTATGCGCGGCGCACGGCCGTCGACGCCATGACGGTCGAGGATTACCTCTCGCTGCCGCACGTGGCGCCGTCCCAGATGCTGCCCGGCTACCACGGCGTGATCGACGCTTACCTGGACCGCCAGGGCATGCAGCGCAAGGTGGCCGTCGAGTCGCCCTACTTCGGGGTGATTCCCTATATGCTGACCCAGAGCGACCTGGTGCTCACCACCGGCCGCCAGTTCATCCGCTTCTACGAACGCACCCTGCCCCTGAAAAGCTTCACGGTGCCGATCAAGTTCCCGCCCATGCGCTTCTACCAGCTGTGGCACCAGCGCGTGCACCAGTCGTCCGAACACAAATGGCTGCGCGACCAGGTCAGCAGCGCCGCGCGCGCCCTGGTGGCCAAGTAGGCGCAATACACGCTATGCGCACAAGCGTATAAGCTGGCAGGGTTGCAGGATTTATCATCCCCGGACTCCACGGAGGCAATCTTGAACATGACCACCCTGCCGGACCTGAACAGCTGCCCGCCCGCCGCCTTTGTCGACGCCCTGCGCGGCATCTACGAGCACTCGCCATGGATCGCCGAGCGCGCGGCCGCGTATCGTCCCTTCCCCAGCCTCGCCGCCCTCAAGCAGGCCTTGCAGACTGTGGTCACGCAGGCCTCGAACGACGAGCAGCTGGCGCTGCTGCGCGCCCACCCGGAACTGGCCGGCAAGGCCGCCATCGCAGGCGAACTCACGGCGGAGTCGACGGGCGAGCAGGCGGCATCGGGCCTGGACCGCTGCAGCCCCGAGGAATATGCGCGGCTGCAGGAACTGAACGCGCAGTACGGGGAGAAGTTCGGCTTTCCCTTCATCCTCGCGGTGAAGGGGCCGACCGGGCGCGGCCTGACCCGCAGCGCCATCATCGCCACCTTCGCGCGGCGCCTGGAGAACGGGATCGACCTCGAGATGCAGGAATGCCTGCGCCAGGTGCACCGCATCGCCGAGATCCGCCTGAACGCCCTGCTCGCCGTGGAGCTGCGCTTCGGGCCGCGGGTAATGGACTGGGCCGAGACCCTGGGCGCCATCAGCGACACCGAAGAGGGCCTGACCTGCGCCTACATGACGCCGGCGCACCTGCGCACCGCCTCTCAATTGGCCGAGTGGATGCGCGCGGCCGGCATGGATACCCATATCGACGCGGTCGGCAACGTGGTCGGGCGCTACGCGGCGGCGCAGGCCGACGCCAGGGTCCTGATGACCGGCTCGCACTACGACACCGTGCGCAACGGCGGAAAATACGACGGCCGGCTCGGCATCCTGTTGCCGATCGCGCTGGTGCAGTACCTGAACGAACGTGGCGAGCGCCTGCCCTTCCATCTGGAAGTCGTCGGTTTCGCGGAAGAGGAAGGGGTGCGGTATCGCGGCACCTTCCTGGGCAGCAGCGCCATCACCGGGCATTTCGACGCCGCCCTGCTGGAGCAGCGCGACGCCGACGGCGTGTCGATGCGCTCCGCATTGGAGGCGGTCGGCCACGGTCCATCCGCCATTTCCGCCATTGCCCGCTCCCCGGATTCCCTGCTCGGCTTCGTCGAAGTCCATATCGAGCAGGGACCGGTGCTGCTGCAGCGCGGCCTGCCGGTCGGCGTGGTGACAGCAATCGCGGGCAGCTCGCGCTACCTGGTCGAGCTGGGCGGCGTCGCCAGCCATGCCGGCACCACGCCCATGGACATGCGACGCGACGCGGCGGCGGCCGCCGCCGAAATCGTGCTGCTGGTGGAAGCGCGCTGCAGCGGACGCGGCTCCCTGGTCGGCACGGTCGGCCAGCTCGAGGTGCCTTCCGGTTCGGTCAACGTGATTCCCGGGCAGTGCCGGCTGTCGCTCGACATCCGGGCGGCCGTTGATGCGGAACGTCTGGCCGCGGTGGATGACATCCTGGCCGGCATCTCCGCCATCTGCGCACGGCGCGGCATCGGGGAAAAGCTGTGGAAGCTGGTGGAGGCCGACGCCGCCCCCTGTTCGCCGCGCCTGATGGACATGCTCGGCGCCGCCATCGAGGAGGCCGGCCTGCCGCGCTTCGACCTGCTGTCCGGCGCCGGCCACGACGCGATGGAGATGGCGAAGATCACCGAAGTGGCCATGCTGTTCGCCCGCTGCGGGAATGGCGGCATCAGCCACAATCCGCTGGAGACGATGACGGCGGACGATGCCGAGGTGGCGGGCGAGGTGCTGCTCGGCTTCCTGCGCCGCATTCAGACATACGCATGACGAATGGCACATGCGGCGGACGCGCCGCGCTCCGACAATCCAGGCACACGCTGCATCTCGGTGACGCAGCGGACAACCTGAATCGGAAAGCCATCCATGATCAAACACGCACTCGCAAGCTCGCTTGCCCTGTCCGTCATCGCAGTTCCTGCCGTCCACGCTGCCGAAAAAGACGCCCTCCCCCGCTTCTATGCCGGCGTGGCGACGGGCCAGTCGAAATCGACGCTGGAGAACAGCGCCGGTGAGCGCTTCAGCAGCAAGAACCATCCCCTGCCCATTAAACTCTACGGCGGCGTCGATCTGAGCGACTACTTCGCGGTGGAAGCCGGCTTCTCCGGAACGACCGGCAAGCATGAATTCGACAAGCGCCTGTACGGCACCGCCACCGAACCGCGCCTGCAAGCGCGGGCGCTTTACCTGGCTGCGAAAGGCACGGTGGCGGTGAGCGACAGGGTCGACCTGCACGCCAAGCTGGGCGTGGCGCACAGCCGCTTCGAGATGTCCAACGCCGGCACGCACGACCGCAAGATCGACGGCACCAAGCCGATGTTCGGCATCGGCGCGGCGTACAAGTTCACCGAGCAGCTCGCGGGGACGCTCGAATTCGAGCATTACGGCACCGTACGCGAGGAAGGCTACAAGCTGCGCCGGCAGCAGCTGCAGGCCGGCCTGAAATTGAGCTTCTGATCGCCCTCGGCCGGGTCACGCCCGGCCTTCCGCTAGAATGCGACACCCCCACGATCCGCGACGCCAATGACGCACGAACCGACCGCCAGCAAGCTTCCTTCCATCCCGCCCTGGATGTTCGCCGTGGCGGCGGCGCTGCTGTTCGGGGGGCTCGATGTCGCGGCGGCGCTCAGCAGTCGCATTTCCCTGCACAATCCCTTGGGCCTCTTGTCGGCCGCCATGACGGGCGACTGGCGCGGCAGCCTCCACCCGCGCGACGTGCCGCAAGCAGTCCAGCTGTTCGCGGCATGGAAGGCCGTGGGCTGCGTCCTGTTCGCGCTGGTATCAACCATGGCCTGCCTGGCGACCACGATGCTCCGCCGCACCATCCTGCTCGCGCTGCTGGTCGCCTGCGCGGTGGTGCTCGACTCGCTGCCGCTGCACGTGCTCGCCAGTGCCCACCTGGCCATGCTGCTGCCCTGGCGCCGCGCCCTGGGAATGCTGGTGCTGCAATACCTGGCCGGCGTGGCCGTGGACACCCTGCTGGTACTGGACCTCGTCACGCGCCTGAACCAGCCGCCGCGCTGGTCACTGCTCGCCTACGTGTCGGCGGAGCGACTGATCAAGGCGGCTGGTTTCATCGCCGGCCGCCTGGTGCTGCGCGAACACCGGATGCGGCAATCGCTGGCGACGGCCCACGCGCAGATGCTCGCCACCCAGTCGCTGCTGGCCGAGACGGTGCGGGGCGCGGAACGCCTGCGCATCGCGCGCGACCTGCACGACGCCGTCGGCCATCACCTCACTGCGCTCAACCTGCACCTCGACCTGGCGCTGCGCCAGGCCAGGGACGCGACGCCGCCCGCCCTGCATACGGCGCGCGACGCCAGCGGCACCCTGCTGGCGCAGGTGCGCAATGTCGTATCCAGCACCCGGCAGGACCAGACCATCGACCTGGCCGAGGCCATCCGCCTGCTGGGCGATGGGATCCCGGGCGTTGCCGTCAGCGTGCGCATCGACCCGGCTGCCAGCCGCTATCCTGCGCCGGTGGCGCACGTCCTGTTCCGCTGCATCCAGGAAGCGATCACCAATGCCCTGCGCCACGCGCATGCGCGCCGGCTGGATATCGTGCTGCAGGAGGAAGATGGCATGACGGTCGCACGGGTGCACGATGACGGCTGCGGCGAGTCCGGCCTGGTCGAAGGCAACGGCCTGCGCGGCATCCGTGAACGGCTGGCTGACCTGGACGGCGAACTGCGCTACGGGGCGCAGCCAGGGGGCGGCTTCGCACTGGAACTGCGCCTCCCGCCGCAGGCGGTGCCGGCATGATCCGCGTCGCCCTGGTCGACGACCAGACCCTGGTGCGCAGCGGCATCCGCGGCCTGCTCGACCTGACCGAGGACATCCGCGTGGTAGCCGAAGCCGCCGACGGCATCGAGGCGCGGCGCGTGCTGGCCCAGACCAGCGTGGACGTGCTGCTCCTTGACGTGCGCATGCCCGGCGCCAGCGGCATCGATCTGCTGCGCGATCCCGGCGGACCGCTGCCACCGGCGATCATGCTCACCACCTTCGACGACGAGGATGCGCTGCTGGAGGCCATGCGTTTAGGGGCGCGCGGCTTCGTGCTCAAGGATATCTCGCTGGAGCGGCTGGCCGAGGGCATCCGGGCGGTGGCGGGCGGCGCCACCCTGTTCCGCCCCGCGCTGACGGAGCGCATCCGCGAATCGTTCGAGCGCAGTCATGCTGCTCCCGGTGGCGTGCTCACGGCGCGCGAGACCGAGGTGCTGGCGCTCGTGGCGGCAGGCCTGAGCAACGGCGAGATCGCCGCCCACCTGGGCGCGAGCGAAGGGACCGTGAAGAACCACGTTTCCAGCATCCTGTCGAAGCTGGGCGTGCGCGACCGGGTACGCGCGGTCCTGCGGGGTATCGAGCTGGCGCTGATCTAGGCGCCGGCGGGATTCACTTCTTTGTTTCGAGCCGCAGGATTGCCAGGATCGCCAGCGCGAACAGGGCGCTGAGCACCGCCGTCGCCTCGCGTCCCATGCCGGCCGCGATGCCGATCGCCGCGGTCAGCCACACGCTGGCGGCCGTGGTGACACCCTTGATGTCGTCCTTCTGGGTATGCTTGAGGATGGCCCCCGCACCGATGAATCCGATGCCCGCAGTGACGCCCTGCAGCACGCGCGAAAGGTCGCCGATCTCCATCCCCGCCTGCAGGGGAATCAGGACGAAAAGGGCCGAGCCGAGCGAGACCAGCATATGGGTGCGCAGGCCGGCCGAGGCGCCGACCGATTCACGTTCATAGCCAAGCATGCCGCCCAGCGCCACCGCCACCAGCAGGCGCAGCACGATGCGGGTGATGTCCTCGACGCTGCCCACGTCGGCGAATTCCTGCTGTATCGTCAACCAGCTCCTCTCGATCCACACCTTGCGCACCCTCCCGATGGTTTTTCGGGATGATGCCATTTCGACAGGATTGGCGTCGCCACGCTCGACAGTTCAGCTCACGGTACCCGCCCGCTCCAGCATCGCATGCAGCAGCACATTGCAGCCGGCCTCCAGGTGATCCGGCCGGGCGTCCTCGATCTCGTTGTGGCTGATGCCGTCCTTGCAGGGCACGAAGATCATGCCGGCAGGGGCGACGCGCGCCGCGTAGATGGCGTCGTGGCCGGCGCCGGACACCACATCCATGCTCGAATAGCCCAGTTTTTCGGTGGCAGCCCGCACCGCGTTCACGCAGTCCGGGTGGAAGGGGCAAGGCGGGTAGTAGGACACGCGCTCCACCTCGATACCCAGGCCGCTCTCCTGGCGCGTCTGCGCGACGAAGGCCAGCATCTCTTCGTGCATCGTGTTCAGGAGCGTGTCGCTCACGTTGCGCAGGTCGATGCTGAACTTGACCTGGCCCGGGATCACGTTGCGGCTGTTCGGAAACACCTGCACCATGCCGACCGTGCCCCGGCCATAGGGCGGATAGCGGTTCGCGATCCGGACGACTTCCTGCATGATGGTGGTGGCCACCTGCAGCGCATCGCGGCGCAGGCCCATCGGGGTCGGGCCGGCATGCGCTTCCATGCCGCTGACGACACAGTCGTACCAGGACAGGCCCATCACGGCCGGCACCACGCCGATCACCTTGTCCGCATCCTCCAGCACCGGGCCCTGCTCGATGTGGGTTTCGAAATAGGCGCCGATCGGGTGGCGGCCCGGCACCTCGTCGCCGAGGTAGCCGATGCGTTCCAGTTCCTCGCGCACGCTTTTGCCATCGACGTCGCGGGCATTGTAGGCCGTCTCCAGGCTGAAGGCGCCGCAGAACACGCCGGAACCCATCATCACCGGCACGAAGCGCGAGCCCTCTTCATTGGTCCAGAAGGCGACCTCGATCGGCGCCTCGGTCTGGATGCCGCGCTCGTTCAGGGTGCGCACGACTTCCAGGCCGGCGAGCACGCCGTAGTTGCCGTCGAACTTGCCGCCGGTGGGCTGGGTGTCGACGTGGCTGCCGGTGACGATGGGGAACGCGTTCGGGTTGCGCCCCTCGCGGCGCATGAAGACGTTACCGATCTGATCGACCGTCACTTCCAGCCCCGCCTCGCGTCCCCAGCGCACCACCAGGTCGCGGCCCTGGCGGTCGAGGTCCGTCAGGGCCAGGCGCTTGACGCCGCCCTTCTCGGTGGCGCCGATGGCGGCCAGGTCCATCAGCGATTGCCACAGGCGCTCGCCATTGATGCGCAGGTCAGTCATGCTCGCTCTCCTCAGGCAACGGTGGCGGTGAAGGCGGGACGCTCGACGTAGCGCCCTGCCCCGGTTTCGGCGCGCAGCTCGCCGCGTTCGAACACCAGCTTGCCGGCGGCGACCGTATGGGTCGGGATGCCGCGCACGGTGCGGCCCTCGAAGACGTTGAAGCCGCCTTTCGAGAACTGGGTCCTGGCGGAGATGGTGCGGGTGCCGCTCGGATCCCAGACCACCAGATCGGCGTCCGCGCCCACCGCAACCACACCCTTGCGCGGGTAGATGTTGAAGATCTGCGCCGCATTGGTCGAGGTGACGCGCACGAATTCCGAGGGCGTGAGCAGGCCCGTGTTCACGCCGGCGTCCCAGACCACGGCCATGCGCTCTTCCACGCCGCCGCAGCCATTCGGAATCTTCGTGAAGTCGTCCTTGCCGGCCGCTTTCTGCTCGGCGCAGAAGGTGCAGTGGTCGGTGGCCGTGGTGTGCAAATTACCGCCCTGCAGGCCCTGCCACAGCGCCTGCTGGTGGTGGCTGCTGCGAAACGGCGGGCTCATGACGTGGCCGCGCGCGAAATCCGGATCCGGGTGGCGGTAGACGCTGTCGTCGATGACGAGGTGGCCGGCCAGCGCCTCGCCGTACACGCGCTGGCCCTTGGCGCGTGCGCGCGTGATCGCTTCCAGCGACTCGGCGCAGGACACGTGCACGATGTAGACCGGGGTGCCCAGCACGCCCGCAATCGCGATCGCGCGGTTGGCCGCTTCCGCCTCGACTTCCGGTGGTCGCGAGAGCGGATGCGCCTCGGCGCCGCGGATGCCCTTCCTCAGGAGTTCCTGCTGCAGCTGGTAGACCAGCTCCCCGTTCTCCGCGTGCACGGTGGGGATGGCGCCCAGCTCGAGCGCGCGGCGGAAGCTCTTCACCAGGGTCTCGTCGTCGGCCATGATGGCGTTCTTATAGGCCATGAAATGCTTGAAGCTGTTGACGCCGTGTTCGCGCACCAGCACGCCCATCTCTTCGTGCACCGAAGGGTCCCACCAGGTGACGGCGACGTGGAAGGTGTAGTCGGCGGCTGACTTCTCCGCCCAGCCGCGCCAGGTATGGAAGGCATCGAGCAGGGACTGCTTCGGGTCCGGGATCACGAAGTCCATGATCGTCGTGGTGCCGCCCGCCAGGCCGGCCGCGGTGCCGGTATAGAAGTCGTCCATCGTGACCGTGCCCATGAAGGGCAGCTGCATATGGGTGTGGGTGTCGATCCCGCCCGGCATCACGTACTGCCCGCCGGCGTCGATGATCGTGGCGTTGGCGGGGGCGTCGAGGTTTTCCCCGACCGCCACCACCTTGTCGCCGAAGCAGAGGACGTCGGCGCGAAATGCTCGGTCGGCGTTCACCACGGTGCCGCCACGGATCATCGTTGTCATGGACACTCCTTCAGGTTGAATAGTGGTTTGCTGTCTGCAGCGCCGGCGCCGTGCGGCCCTTCATCATCAGGCCGTACACGATGGCGGCGATCACCACGCCGACGAACCAGGCGTAGGTATAAATGGTCTTGAACGCCTCGCCGACGTCCGGGAACGCGTTCGGCAAGGCTGCGTTGAGGAAGCCCGGCAGGTTCGGCAGCACGCCGGCCGCGAAGGCCACGATGGCGGCGATGTTCCAGCCGCCCTTGTACGAGTACACCCCGCCCTCGCGGTAGAGCTGTTCGACGTCGAGCCGCGTCTTACGGACGAAGTAGTAATCGACGATCATGATCCCGGCGATCGGCCCGAGCAGGGCCGAGTAGCCGGTCAGCCAGATGAAGATGTAGTTCTGGGTGCTCTCCAGGATCTTCCAGGGCATCATGGCCAGCGCGATGCCGGCCGTGATGTAGCCGCCGACGCGGTAGCTGATGCGCTTGGGCGACAGCGCGGAAAAGTCATAGGCCGGGCCCACCAGGTTGGCGGCCAGGTTGACGCTGGCGGTGTCGATCAGGAGGATCAAGAGGGCCACCAGCACCGCCACGCCGGTCATGCGGCTGGCCACGTCGACCGGGTCCCACAGGGCCTTGCCATACAGGACGATGGTGGCCGAGGTGACGGTGACGGCCAGTGCCGCGAGCAGGCCCATGGGCAGAGGCAGGCCGAGGGTCTGGCCGACCACCTGGTCGCGCTGGGTGGTGGCGAAACGGGTGAAGTCGGGAATGTTGAGCGCCAGCGTGGCCCAGTAGCCGATCATGGCGGTGAGCGAAGGCCAGAACACGGCCCAGAACAGGCCGGCCTTGGGTCCACCTTCGACGAAGGCGGAGGGCTGCCCGAGCAGCGGACCGAAGCCGCCGACCTTGTCGTACACCCACCAGAGCAGCAGGAAGCAGATCGCGATTTTCAAAGGCGCGGTATAGGTCTCCAGCTTCCTGATCGAGTCCATGCCATGCACGATGAAGTACATCTGGATCGCCCAGAAGCCCAGGAAGCAGGCCAGTTGGCCGAGATTGATGCCAAGTCCCGGCAGGTTGTCGCCGCCGATCGGGGCCCCCAACAGGACGCCCAGCAGCGTATAGATCATGCTGCCGCCGAACCAGGTCTGGATACCATACCAGCCGCAGGCGACGACGGCGCGCATCAGGGCGGGCAGCCGCGCGCCGCGGGTGCCGAAAGAAGCGCGCGCCAGCACCGCATAGGGAATGCCGTACTTGGTGCCGGCGTGGCCGATCAGGAGCATGGGCAGGAGCACGATCACGTTCGCCAGGAAGACCGTGAGCACCGCCTGCCAGGCAGACATCCCGCTCTCGATCAGGCTGGCCGCCAGCATGTAGGCGGGAATGCTGATCACCATGCCGACCCAGAGGGCGGCGAAATGGTACCAGCGCCAGGTGCGCTGCGCGGCCGTGGTCGGGGCCAGGTCGTGGTTCCAGAGTTCAGGGCTGGCGTTGTTATTGGTGGTCACGGTCGGACTCTCCTCGTCGGTGGCAAGATGTGCGACCGAGTGTAGCGCAATCGTATGGACGGTTGCGCGGTGTTCGTAGGGTGGGCGGTCCCCGCCCACGCGTTCAAGCAGCCTGGGAATGGCCGATGCGCCGCAATTCACCATGTAGTTGAACGCGTGGGCGGAGGACCGCCCACCCTACGCGACAACCTCCGCTCTTGGATTGCGCGGGTCCTGTGTCCAGTTCATATAGGGCTTGCCGCTCTCCTGCGGCACCATGGTGATGCAGGCCTCCACCGGACAGGTGATCTCGCACAGGTTGCAGCCCACGCATTCCTCGCGGATCACCTCGAAGCGCCGGGTTCCCGCCTCGTCGACGGCGCGCGCGATGGCCTGGTGCGAGGTGTCTTCGCAGGCCACGTAGCACTTGCCGCATTTGATGCACTTGTCCTGGTCGATGTGGGCAATCACCTGGTAATTCATGTCCAGGTACTTCCAGTCGGTCGTATTGCGCACGGCCTTGCGGGAAAAGGCGGCGATATCGGCGTAGCCCTGCGTGTCCATCCAGCGCGACAGGCCGTCCTTCATCTCTTCGACGATGCGGAATCCATGCAGCATGGCGGCCGTGCACACCTGCACGCAGCCGGCGCCCAGCGCGATGAACTCGGCCGCGTCGCGCCAGTTGCCAATGCCGCCGATGCCGGAAATCGGCAGGCGGGCCGTCACCGGATCACGCGCGATCTCGGCCACCATGTTCAGCGCAATCGGTTTGACCGCCGAGCCGCAGTAGCCGCCGTGGGTGCTGGCCCCGCCCACGATGGGGTAGGCCACCATGCGGTCCAGGTCCAGGTGGGTGATCGAGTTCACCGTGTTGATGAGCGATACCGCATCCGCCCCGCCAGCGAGCGCGGCGCGGGCCGGATGGCGCACGTCGGTGATGTTCGGGGTCAGCTTGACGATGACAGGTAACTTGGTGTGCTTCTTGCACCAGCTGGTCACCATCTGGACATACTCCGGCACCTGGCCGACGGCCGCGCCCATGCCGCGCTCGGGCATGCCGTGCGGGCAGCCGAAATTCAGTTCGATGCCGTCGGCGCCGGTGGCCTCGACCAGCGGAAGGATCGCCGCCCAGGGCGCTTCTTCGCAGGGCAGCATCAGGGACACGATCATGGCGCGGTCCGGCCAATCCTTCTTGACCTGGGTGATCTCGCGCAGATTGATCTCGAGGCTGCGGTCGGTGATCAGCTCGATGTTGTTGAAACCGATGACCTCTCGGTTCTTGCCGTAGTGGGCCGAGTAGCGCGAGGAGACGTTCACCGCCGGCGGGTCTTCGCCCAGGGTCTTCCACACCGCCCCGCCCCACCCCGCCTCGAAGGCGCGCACGACGTTATAGGCCTTGTCGGTCGGCGGCGCGGAGGCCAGCCAGAAGGGGTTCGGGCTCTTGATGCCGCAGAAATCGATGCTCAGGTCGGCCATGCTGCCTCCGTGCTTGCCTGGATGTCTTCGTGGATGGCGAGGGCCGCCAGCTTGCCGTGCTGGACGGCCTGCACCGTGAGGTCCTGCCCCGGCGCGACACAGTCGCCGCCCGCATAGATGCCGGGGATCGCCGTGCGGAAGTGTGCGTCGATGCGGATCCGGTCGCCCTCGCGGGCCAATGCCTCGCCCAGGCCGTCCTCGCACATGCCCTGGCCGATGGCCTTGAACACGGCGTCGGCCGCGATCTCGACGTAGCCGCCGGTGCGTACCAGGCGCCCTTCTTCCATGCGGGTCTGTTCGAAGCGCATGCCGGCGACCCGGCCTTCCCCGTCGAGCAATACCTCGAGCGGCGCGGCCCAGGTGCGGATGCGCACGAAATTGGCCTTGGCGATCTCGATCTCGTGGCCGGTCGCGCTCATCGATTCCAGCCCGCGGCGGTAGACCAGGGTGACGTCTTCCGCCCCCAGGCGCTTGATCTGCACCGCCATGTCGATCGCCGTGTTGCCGGCGCCGATGACGATCGCGCGGCGCGGCACCGGCAGCCGGGACAGGTCGCCGGCCTGGCGCAGCGCGGCGATGTAGTCGATCGCGGCCACCAGGCCCGGCGCGTCCTCGCCCGTCAGGCCCAGCGCCCGGCTGGCGGCCAGGCCGATGCCCAGGAACACCGCATCGTAGCGGGTGTGCAGGTCGGCCAGGCTGAGGTTCTCGCCGAGCCGGCGGCCATACTCGATGTGGATGCCGCCGATGGCCATCAGGAAGTCGACTTCCTGCTGCGCGAAGTCGCCCGGCAGCTTGTATTTGGCGATGCCGTACTCGTTCAGGCCACCCGCCTTCTCACGCGCCTCGTAGACGACCACGTCGTTGCCCAGCATGGCCAGGCGGTGCGCGCAGGACAGGCCGGCCGGGCCGGCCCCGACCACGGCGATGGTCCGGCCTGTGGAAGGTGCGCGTGCGAAAGGATGGCCTGCGAAGCGTGCATTGTCGATCGCATAGCGCTGCAGCAGGCCGATGCGCACGGGCTCGCGCTCGGCCGGGTTGTTGCGCACGCAGGATTGTTCGCACAGGATCTCGGTGGGGCAGACGCGGGCGCAGCTGCCGCCGAAGATGTTCGCCTTCAGGATGCCGTAGGCGGCGCCATCGATGTTCTGGTCCTGGATGTTGCGGATGAAGCCCGCCACGTCGATGCCGGTCGGGCAGGCATTCATGCAGGGCGCGTCGTAGCAATAGAGGCAACGCGCCGCCTCGAGCGCCGCCTGGCGCGCGTTCAGGGGCGGCGCCAGGTCGGTGAATTGCGCGGCGAGTTCGCCGTTCGAACCTGCCGCCGGCGGCAGGTGCTGGAGTGATTCAATCATGTGCATCCCTTCATATTGTGAGACGACGAACATGCTGCGCAACGCTACTTCATCTGCGGGAAGGCGAACTGCGGTCCGCTGCTGGCGCTGTCCGGCCAGCGCTCCATCACCGCCTTGTGGCGAGTGTAGAAACGCACCCCTTCCGGGCCGTAGGCGTGGTGGTCGCCGAACAGGCTGCGCTTCCAGCCGCCAAAGCTGTTGAAGGCCATCGGCACCGGCAGCGGCACGTTCACGCCCACCATGCCGACCTGGATCTGGCGCACGAACTCGCGCGCCACGCCGCCGTCGCGGGTGAAGATGGCGACGCCGTTGCCGTATTCGTTGGCGTTGATGAGTTCCACCGCGCGGCCCACGTCCGGCAGGCGCACCACGCACAGCACCGGGCCGAAGATCTCTTCCTGGTAGATCGCCATGTCGGGCGTGACGTGGTCGAACAGGGTGCCGCCCACGAAGAAGCCGTTGGGGCTTTCGTCGACGCGATAGTCGCGCCCGTCCACCACCAGGGCGGCGCCCTGCTCCACGCCCTGGCCGATCAGGCGCTCGATGCGCTCCTTCGCCGCGCGCGTGACCACCGGCCCCATTTCGATGCCGGCCGCCATGCCGTCGCCGATCTTGAGCTTCGCGGTGCGCTCGGCCAGGCTGGCAACGAGCTTGTCGCCGGCATCGCCGATGGCCACCGCCACCGAGATCGCCATGCAGCGCTCGCCGGCCGAGCCGTAGGCGGCGCCGATCAGGGCGTCGACCGCCATGCCCATGTCGGCGTCCGGCATGACGACCATGTGGTTCTTGGCCCCGCCCAGGGCCTGCACGCGCTTGCCCGCGGCCGAACCCTTCGCATAGATGTATTCCGCAATTGGCGTGGAGCCGACGAAGCTGATGGCCTGGATGTCGCGGTGTTCGAGCAGCGCGTCGACCGCCACCTTGTCGCCCTGGACCACGTTGAACACGCCATCCGGCAGGCCCGCTTGCTGCAGCAGGCGCGCATGCAGCAGCGAGGCAGAGGGGTCGCGCTCGGAGGGTTTCAGCACGAAGGTGTTCCCGCAGGCGATCGCAACGGGGAACATCCACATCGGCACCATCACCGGGAAGTTGAAGGGCGTGATGCCGGCCACCACGCCCAGCGGCTGGCGCATCGACCAGGCGTCGATGCCGCGCGCGATCTGGTCGGTGAACTCACCCTTGAGCATCTGCGGGATGCCGACCGCGAACTCGACCACCTCGATGCCGCGCGCCACTTCGCCCTGCGCATCCGCGAAGGTCTTGCCGTGCTCGCGCACCACCATGGACGCGAATTCGTCGACGTGCTGCTGGCACAGCTGGAGGTACTTGAACAGGACGCGGGCGCGCGCCAGCGGCGGCGTCGCGGCCCAGGCCGGGAAAGCGGCCAGCGCGCTTTGTACTGCCGCGTCGACGTCGCGCGGCGCGGCCAGGGCGACTTTCGCGCAGGGCTCGCCGCGTGCGGGGTTGTAGACGTCCGCCAGGCGCGTGCCTTCCGCGTGCGCCAGTTGGCCGTTGATGAAATGCGAGATGAGTTCCATGTACTTAGTCCAGGTTGTTCAATACGTTGGCGAGCTTGCCGAACAGTTCGTCGATGTGCTGCTTGTCGAGGATGAGCGGCGGCGACAGCGCAATGATGTCGCCCGTCACGCGGATCAGGATACCGTCGGCGAAAGCCTGCTTGAAGGCGGCGTAGGCGCGCGCGCCCGGTTTGCCGGCGATGGGTTCGAGTTCGATGCCGGCCACCAGGCCGATCGAACGCAGGTCGATCACGTGCGGCAGGCCGCGCAGCGAATGCAGCGCATCCTCGAAGTAGGCCTGCATCGCCCTGGCGTTCTCGATGACGCCCTGTTCGCGGAAGACCTGCAGGGTGGCGATGCCGGCCGCGCAGGCCAGCGGGTGGCCCGAATAGGTGTAGCCGTGGAACAGCTCGATGCCCGGCGGCGCGTCCATGAAGGCGTCGTGGATGAAGCGCTTGGAGAACACGGCGCCCATCGGCACCACGCCGTTGGTGAGGCCTTTCGCGGTGGTCATCATGTCCGGCTCGACGCCGAAGTAGTCGCTGGCGAAAGGTGTCGTCAGCCTGCCGAAGCCGGTGATGACTTCGTCGAAGATCAAGAGGATGCCGTGCTTGTCGCAGATCTCGCGCAGGCGCTTGAGGTAGCCCTTGGGCGGCACCAGCACGCCGGTGGAGCCGGATACCGGCTCGATGATCACCGCCGCGATGGTCGAGGCGTCGTGCAGGGTGACGAGGCGTTCCAGCTCGTCGGCCAGCTCGGCGCCGAAGTCGGGCTCGCCGCGCGAGAAGGCGTTCTTGAGCAGGTTGTGCGTGTGCGGCAGGTGGTCGACGCCCGGCAGGAGCGGGCCGAAGCTCTTGCGGTTGTTGCCGATGCCGCCCACCGACAGGCCGCCGAAGCCGACACCGTGATAGCCGCGCTCGCGGCCGATCAGGCGGGTACGCCCACCCTCGCCGCGCGCCTTGTGGTAGGCCAGCGCCATCTTGAGGGCCGTGTCCACCGCCTCGGAACCGGAGTTGGTATAGAAGACGTGGCCGAACTTGTGGCCGGTGTAGTCCATCAGCTGCTCGGCCAGGTCGAAGGCGGCCGGGTGTCCCATCTGGAAGGTGGGCGCGAAATCCAGCTGGCCGACCATCTCGCTGACCGCCTGGGTGATGCGCGGCTGGGCATGGCCGCAAGGAACACACCAGAGGCCAGCCGTGCCGTCGAGGATGCGATTGCCGTCGACGTCCTGGTAATACATCCCCTCGGCGGACACGAGCAGGCGCGGACTGGCCTTGAAATCCCGGTTATTGGTGAAAGGCATCCAGAATGCGGACATCGAGCTGGGCCTGGATTCGTTCATGCGTCTCTCCTTGCCATGGCGGCGAAATTTTTTACCAGTTGGCAAAATATTGATCAATAATAGTCAGCAAGGCAACACCGGCACAGATACACCAAGGTAAAAACAGGCCAACCGTACAGGCAGTCCGACCTGCACAGTTGCAGCCCTTTGGCGCGGAGCGGTGATGATGGAACAAGCTGTTTTGACAGAAGAGTTTCCTTGCGAAATGCCTTTGGCGGCGCCCGGTATGACATGGCCGACGCTTTCCATCGATAGGGCCAGGCGCGGCAGCCTGGTCGAACAAATCGTCGCGGCCATCTCGACGATGGTAAACGAGCGCCAGCTCGGTACCGGCACGAAAATGCCTTCAGTTAGACAATTCGCAAAGTGCAATGGCGTCAGCACATTCACGGTGGTCGAGGCCTATGAGCGCCTGCACCAGCTGGGACTGCTCTCCTCGCGGCGCGGCGCCGGCTTCTTCGTCGCCCGCAGCCTGCCCCAGGCCGCCTGCCCGACCCTCCCCACGCCCAGCCTGCAATCCGAGATCGACGCCCTGGCGCCGGACCTGTATTCCGGGCAGTCGGACGCCCTGCCGGTCGGCGCCGGCTGGCTGCCGCCGGAGTGGTATGGTGACAACACCCTGCTGGACGCGGTGCGCCACGCCATGAAGATCCCGGCCGGCCGCCTGCGCGGTTATGGCCACCCGCTTGGCCTGCCCGCCCTGCGCCAGCACCTCGCCACCACCCTGGGCGCGGAGCTGTTCCCTGTCGACCCGGACCAGGTGCTGCTGACCCACGGCGCGACCCACGCCTTCGACCTGATCCTGCGCACCCTGGCGCGGCCGGGCGACGTGGTGCTGGTCGAAGACCCCGGCTACAGCAACCTGCTGTCCCTGATCCGCCACCACGGCTGCGTCCCGGTCGGCATCCGGCGCAGCGAATCGGGCCTGGACATGGAAGAACTGGCGCGCCAGGCCGCCGTGCTGCAGCCAAAGCTCATGTTCGTCAACACCGTGCTGCAGAATCCCCTCGGCACGTTCCTGAGCCAGGCCCAGGCCCACCGCCTGCTCGCGCTGGCCGAGCAGTTCGACTTCTGGCTGGTGGAGGACGACATCTACCGCGAACTGGCCGCGCCCGGCGAAGCCTCGCTGGCCGCGATGGACGGCCTGCGCCGGGTGATCCGGGTCGGCAGCTTTTCCAAGACCCTGTCGCCGGTGCTGCGCGTCGGCTCCCTGTGCGCATCCCGTTCGCTGGTGCCGGAACTGCTGCGCGTGAAGATGCTGGCGGGCCTGACGACCTCGGAGATCAACGAGCGCGCCGTGTTCGAGGCGACCAGCACCCGCTCCTACCGGCGCATGGTGGCGCGCCTCGCGGCCCGCCTCGACGCCGCGCGCGAAGCATCCCTGGACGCCCTGCGCGACGCCGGCCTGCGCCCGCTGGCCCAGCCGCGCGGCGGCATGTTCGTCAGCGCCGGTTGGGACGGGCCGCCAACGCCGGGGCGCAGCGCCCGCACCATCGCCGACACCGCGCTCAAGGCCGGCATCCTGCTCGCGCCCGGCGAGTTCTTCACCCAGCGCACACCGGAACGCATCTGGTTCCGCTTCAACGTGGCGTATGCCGCCGATCCGCAACTGCTAACCTTCCTGCGCGCGCAGCGCTAGGAGAACACGATGGACATTCAGGCCCTCCCGAGCAAGCGCGACAAGGTCGAAACCGCCATCCTGCAGGCCGCCACCCGCCTGTTCGCCGAGTGCGGCTTCGAGGGCACGACCATCGCCGCGGTGGCGCAAGCGGCCGGCATCTCGAAGCAGAACCTGCTCTACTACTTCCCGACCAAGCCCAGCCTCTACCAGCGCGTGCTCGACGACGTGCTGGACGACTGGCTCGCCCGCATGGAACACCTGGCCGGCAGCGCGGGCGAGCCTGGCGAGGTGCTGCGCGCCTACGTCCGCGCCAAGCTGCGCTTCTCGCGCGAGCAGCCCTGGGCCTCGCGCGTGTATGCGATGGAGGTGATTGGCGGCGCCAAGTTCTACGGCGAGCAGATCCGCGCCCGCGTGGTCCCGCTGCTGCGCCGGGACATCGCCGTGTTCGAGCGCTGGATGGCGGACGGGCGGATTGCGCGCGTGAACGCGACCCACCTGCTGTTCGCGCTCTGGGCCATGACCCAGTCCTATGCCGACTTCGCGGCGCAAATGGCCCTGGTGCTGGGCCGGCCGGAACTCACCCGGGCCGACTTCGAGGACGCCGAACAGCTGGTCGGCGAGCTGGTGGTCCGGGCTGTCACTTCCGTCTCATAGAACAGGCCGGAAGCACGGTGCTATCATGCATGTATAACAACAGGTTTCGCCATGTCCAGCTCATGTCTATTTACGCTACTCCTATCCTGACGACCGACCGCCTGACCCTGCGCCCGTTCACCCTGGACGATGCGCCGGACCTGCTTGCCGTGTTTTCCGACCCCGCCGTGGTGCAATACTGGAGCTCCGAGCCCTGGACCTCGGTGCGCGACGCCGAGGCCATGATCGAGCAGGCGCTCGCCAGCTACCGCGAACAGTCGGAGGTACGCTTCGGCATCGAGCTGGCCGCTACCGGACAGCTGATCGGCTCCCTCAACCTGCACCGCTTCTTCCCGAAGAACCGCCGTTGCGAAATCGGCTACGCCCTCGGCAGCGCGCACTGGGGCAAGGGCTACGCCAGCGAGGCGCTGGCCACCGGCATCGACTACGCCTTCCACGAGCTGCGCCTGAACCGCATCGAGGCCGACATCGACCCGCGCAATACCGCGTCGAGCGCCCTGCTGGAGCGGCTGGGCTTTCGCAAGGAAGGCTATATGCCGGAGCGCTGGTTCGTGCACGGCGAGATGGCCGACACGGTCAATTACGGCCTGCTGCGCCGCTACTGGGACGAGCGCAAGTAAACGCTCCTTCCCGCCTATCCGTCCTCTTGACCGCTAAACCCGGGAATCCGACCATTCGTCGGATGACCGTGGCGCGCACGGCGGCGCCGTCCTACAGTAGCGCCATCACCTCTACCAAAGGACATACCGCATGAAAACCGCCACCCGCTCCGCTTTCCGCTCCTTTGTCGCCGACATGGAAGACATCGGCCGCAAGTGCAACCGTGCCGTGCGCTCGGGCGCCCGCACCCTGGCCGCCCTGCCCTGGCCGGCCCTGCTGGCCGTGTCGATCGTGCTGGCCTGCCTGATGACCATCGTGCCCCTCGCGCTGACCCTGTTCGTCGGCTTCCTGCTGCTGAAATTCGTCGCAGCGGCCCTGTTCGGCCGCCGTCCGCAACAGATCGTGGAGTAAATCATGGCTGCCGCTCCGATCAACCGCGCAATCGACTTCGTGCGCGAAGCCGTCAACGAAGCCAGCGTCCTGTGGTGGCGCTTCTTCGACTGGCTGGCCCTGGTCGAGTGGCGCCAGCTGTACGTGACCTGGTTCCTGGTCTTCGTGTTCGGCATCCTGCTCAACCTGACCGAGCCGGCCGTCTGGTTCATCCTGATCTCCTTCGGCGTGAAGGTCCTGGCCGGCGGCAAGCGCCGCGCCGAACTCACCGCCCAGGAAGCCGCGGACAAGGCCAACGTCGCCACCCTCGAGCGGCGCCTGATGGAGGCGCAGATGGCGACCCTGCAGGCCCAGGTCGAGCCGCACTTCCTGTTCAACACCCTGGCCCTGATCGGCCAGCTGATCGAGACCGACCCGAAGGAGGCGGCGCGCGTACACGCCCACCTCATCGAATACCTGCGCTCCTCGCTGCCGCAGATGCGCGCAGGTGGCGGCGGCACCCTGGGCAAGCAGGTCGAGCTGTCGCGTGCCTACCTGGCAATCATGCAAGCGCGCATGAAGGAACGCCTGGCGGTGCGCTTCGAGGTGCCGGACTTCCTCGGCAGCGCGCCCTTCCCGCCGATGATGCTGCAGACCCTGATCGAGAACGCGATCAAGCACGGCCTGGAGCCCAAAGTGGCGGGCGGCACCATCACCGTGCGCGGCCACGTGGTCGGCGCGACCCTGCACGTCGACGTCTGCGACGACGGCGTCGGCATCGACCTGCACGCCGACGAGGGCGTGGGCCTGGCCAATATCCGCGAACGCCTGGCCCTGCTGTACGGGAAGGATGCCGAGCTGGTGATCGAAATGCCCCCTGGCGGCGGCGCCTGCGCCTCGATCCGCCTGCCCTACCGGATGACGGAGTTCGATTGATGCCCGCTGCTACGCTAGCCGCACTGATCGCCGACGACGAGGCGCCGCTGCGCGAACAGCTGCGCACGCGCCTCGCGGAAGCATGGCCCGAGCTGCGCATCGTGGCCGAAGCGGCCAATGGCGCCGAAGCGGTGGCCCTGGCCGCCCAGCACAAGCCCGATATCGTCTTCCTCGACATCCGCATGCCCGGCATGGGCGGCATCGACGCGGCGCGCCAGCTCTACGACCGCTGCCACATCGTGTTCGCCACCGCCTACGACCAGTATGCGCTGGACGCTTTTGAACAAGGCGCGATCGACTACCTGTTGAAACCGGTGACGCCGGCGCGCCTGCAGACCACCTGCGAGCGCCTGCGCAAGCGCCTCGCCGGCAATGCGGCGGCGCCACAGGACATCGGCGCGCAACTGGCCGAGCTGGGTGCTCTGCTCAAGGGAGGCAGCGCCGCCGCCAAGCCAAACTACCTGCGCTGGATCCAGGCGCAAGTGGGCGGCAGCCTGCGCATGGTCAGCACCCGCGAAATCCTGTTCTTCCAGGCCGACGACAAGTACACCTGCGTGCAGACGGCCAGCACCCAGCTCCTGATCCGCAAGACGCTCAAGGAGCTGGCGGACGAGCTGGACCCGGACGAGTTCTGGCGCATCCACCGCTCCACCCTGGTGCGGGTGGACGCCATCCTCGAGGTCACGCGCGACCTGCGCGGACGGCAGATGGTCAAGCTGCGCAACTACCCGGAACTGCTGGAGGTAAGCCGGAACCACGGTTACCTGTTCCAGCAGATGTGAGGTTCTCTTAGCCGAACAGGCCCTCGTCGGAACCGTCGCCGTCGAAGAAGCCGCCGGGGCCGTCGAGGCCGCCTCCATCGTCGAGCAGGTTGTCGGACTGGCCGATGTCGTTGATGCCGGCCTGGTCGGCCAGCGCACTGCCTGACTGGTCGTTATCGGACAGCAAGTGGCTGGCGTTGCCGCCGGCATCGTGGTCGTGGAACAGGTTGTCGAGGCCGTGGAAGAGGAAGCTGCCCGCCGCGACCCCGGCGGCGGTTGCGGCGATCGAGCCGAGCAAGCCTCCGCCCCCACCACCACGCAGGAAGCCACCACCGCTGCGGTTGGAGAAGCTGGGGAAGGCGTGCTGCCAGGACATGTGTTGGGATTGGTGGTGTTGCGGCGGATGGGAGCGGTGGCGGTTGCCCCAGCTGTTCGGATCGAGGAAGCCGCCGCTGCTGCGCTGCTGGTTGTCGAGCTGGCTTTCCAGCATGGCGATGCGCGACCTGGCGGCGTCGAGGGCCTGCTCCATCAGCAGTGCGCGTTGGACCAGCAGGTAGGCGGCGTCCGGTTGCTGGGCGACGGCGCGCTGGATCAGGGCATCGGCTTCGGGGTCTTTCTGGATGCCGCGGGCCTGGACGAGTTGGCCGAGGAAGTCATGCAGTTTTTGGGTATCGGATGGGCTCATGGTGGTGCTCCTCATCGTGATGTGGTTAAAACTGCATGTTGTACTCACAATCGAATTTTCAAGGCCCGCAAATTTTGGTGCATCTCGCCTTACCGGTAATGCAAAGACTCTGAGTACATAACAAAGTTACGGTTGCAATGTGTCGGACCTTTTTATCCACCCTTCCGTCTTTCTCCTCCCGTTATCGTACTTAACAAAATACCACTCAGGCTGCTCTTCATAAACGTAAATAACATCGCCTTTCACCAGGAAAGCCTTCTTCGCTGTTGAACTGTCCGGTTGACTATAGAACTGCGCTTTCTTCGCTCTAATTACATACACGGAAACCCAATCTCCGACATTTTTAGCTTCCATTGCAACGATAACTTCATCTGGATTTTCTGGCACTTCTGACTCGACGACAAATGGGAGTACCCAATCACAATCCCCCCCCATGTCTTTCTTTATGAACTTAAGCTCTGAAGCATCCTGCCTCCCGAATAGAGAAACACTCCTACGCGGTGGCTCTTGGCTCCCATTAGTCCCGGTCTCTGCAGTATATTTCACAGAAAAATTATGAGATTTATCGATGTCGCCAGCGAATACTAACTTGCACTCATCGGTCCTCCCTGGAGAAATCCTTAGCGCCGCTAAATATCCTGTTGTTATTCTAGTCTTCGGATTGTATCCGTAGGCTATGAACGGATTCTCCCAGCTATCGGTCTTAGCCGAACGCTTCAACTCGTGAGCATGAAGCGAAATACTTGCGCATTGGAGTATGGCCAGGATAATTAACATCGCATTTTTTTTCATGACTCCTCCCGTTTAAACTTCTCATATGCTTCTCGGATTTTTATGTGATACTTATTCAATCGGTAACTTGGTCCATTATATGCTCTCGCAGCAGACTCCCAATCCAAGGCCTTTAAATATTTCCTTATTTTTGGATTTACAAGCTCAATGTACAAGACAAAAGCTTTTACCTGATCCTTCGGTGAGCGAGACATCGATTTCGTAAATTCGGCCACACTCGCGTACCCCATTGTCTTCCAATACTCCCCCATAATTTGAAAACTGCCCCAAGAACAGCTTTCAAGCGCTGCTTCCGGATGTAGTTTGTATGCTTTAATCAGTCGTCTATAGCTACCTATTCCATCAAAATATGCATGCGTCTCGTAGTCCAGTACCTCACTTTTGACGAGATCCTTGAATTTCCTCGCTTCAGCCTTTGTCTCGTCGTTGTCCTTGGTGTTTACCGGACGATAATAATCTACATCCTCAGGAATCTTCTTCCGCTTCTTGTTCTCTTTGGTTGCTGGCACATACAGTTGCTCCCGATAATAATAGCCACAAGGTGACGATATGTCTGGGTTTAGCTTGCTGAACTCATTGTTTGTAAATGCAGCGAATTTATGGCGCTCGTATAGAATTTTAGGTAGGGTTTTATCTCGAATCGTTATAAAGCCCTTACCCATGGACTCAACGATCGCAAAAGCCTTGATCGCAGCAAATTCAATGCCAAGTCTTTTTGACGCCCACAGGTAATCATCGTCAGTCATGACCTCGCCATTAAATTCGTCTAAAAACTCGAGGTTCGGTATATCTCCTTCGATCTTCGAGACAGGATTTCCAGCCTGATTTTTTTGCGCCGCGACGGTTGTGCCAAAATCTTTCTTCACCGTCGGGCTTTTCGGCCTCTGCGGATCGTAGATTGGAGGGCCAGATTCTTTCTTGCTGGGTACTTGTCCAGCGGAGGCGGTGGTATGGGGTAAGGTCGAACTAGCAATCTTGATCTTCGGGCTGATCAATGTAACCAGTTTACTCCCAACCTCAGAAAACACTCGGGCAACAACTTTGATTGATTTATCTAATCTCTCGACAGCTATCTGTATCTCGTCACCGGAGGATTTTGTTCTTATTTTTTTTGACAAGCCATCCAACCCGGTTTGAGCGGAAACCATTGCACCGTTAAAATAGAGTCGATAACGCTGATCCTTTATCGGATTTCGATCAGCATCCAAGAATAATACTTGAATAGTATAAATTTTTTCAGCCATAGGTGTTTGATATCTAAAGAGCCTGTGATGCCCGGAGCAGCTTCGCGCCTATTTCACTGTGTGATCTTCCTTAGCGGCTTCAATATATTCTTCCACTTGCCACGACCCACCACCAATTAACATAATGAGATCGGTCTCGGAATTGGTCAATATCCGGTCTGTCAGGCCATTAGCATCTGTTACCCCCGACGTAATAAACTTGCCCTCAGCATCGAATACCTCGTACGGCAAACGCTCAGTTGAAAATCCTAGTGGATGATTCAACGCTAAATGGGACAGATCGAACCGCTGACTGTAAAACGGCTTTTCGGCACTCAGAAGTTCTTCAGGTGTAGGTAGGCGAGGTACGTCAATGCTGACATTGCGCGGCCCAGCCAGCTCCTTCTTGCTCGCCTTGAAGTCCACCTTCCCTGGCGCATGCACCTCGATATTCCCACCCTCGAGCTTGATGTAAGCGCCCTGCGCAGTCAGCAGCACATGTTTTTTCGGCGCCGAAATCGACACCGATTTCGTGATGCTGGCGACGGTGATCTTCTTGTCTGCCGTCAGCGAAGTCGGCCCTGACTGGCTCTGGCTGCTGAATTTCCCACTGGCCGCATGCAGCTTGATGCCCACCTCCTGATTCGGCTTCGATGCATTCGTCGTCTTGCCATAGGTGAAAAAGCTGATCCCCTTCGCCACCAGCGTGGACGCATTCCCCTGCACAGCAAAATTGATGTCCTGCCCCGCAACGATGCTGCCGGTCGTCCCCGCCGACACCACGGCATCCGCCGGCGTGCAGGCAACGATGCCTGCCGGGCTCGACAATTGCAGCTGCGGCTCGCTATACGCCTCGGCCGTCCCATCCATGTTCTGCAAGACTTCCGCGCTGTGCGCCATCTGCTTGATTGCCGGACAATCCGCAGGCTCCGGCTCATCCTTCAGCTTGGCGTTGTGCTTCTGCGCCAGCGTCGCGAGATCAAGCTGCAGGCCATGGCATGCTTCGATCTGGCTCACCGCCTCGCTCGCACCCAGCTGGCTGCCACGTACCCCGGTGCGCGCATCCGTCGACAGCAACATGCCCTGCCCCGCACGCAAGGCTGCACTGTTTGCCGTCTTGAGTTCCGCACCAAAACCCACCGTGTCCAGCCGCTCGTTGCCGCTCTGGTGCCGCAGATGTCCCAGATTCAGCTCGGCCGCCCCGTCATGCGCTTTCGAATGGTGTTGAAGAGCAATCCGTCCCTGCCCCGCGGTATCGTCGAACACCAACTGGTTGTAGGCCCCATCCCCGCTCTGGCTGGCCCCCATTGCCTGCGACTTGAAGCCCGACAGCACCGCAGGATGCGCATGCCCGCCGCTCTCCCCCGGGAACCATGGCGCCGCGTTGCCCGTCACCGCGCCGGCTCCCTGCCCGACCGCGTTGTGCGCCGCATCCGGGCGCCCGCGTCCGTTGTACAGGCAGCCGATCACGACAGGCCGGTCGATATCGCCATCGATGAAATCCACCAGCACCTCCTGCCCGACGCGCGGCACCATATTGCTGCCCCAGTTCGCGCCGGCCACCGGCGTCGCCACACGCACCCAGGTGCCGGCCTTGTCGTCGCCAGGGGCGCCGGTATGGCCGTCCGGCGACGGATGCTCCATGCGGCTGTGGCTGGCCGCACCGCGTTGCCAGTGGAACTGCACCTTGATGCGGTGATCCCGGTCCGTATGAACGACCGCCCCAGGCGGACCGACGACGACGGCGGTCTGCTGCCCGTGGACGGTCGGCCTGGGGTGCAGGATGGCGCCGCGGCCGTCGCCGGCACAGCTGCGGTAAGGCAGGCTTGCCGGGATGGCGTCGATGCGGTTGCGGTACAGCGGTCGATCCTCCGGCATCCTCCAGGCAGTTTCTCCAGCCGCAGCTGCAGCCACACTCCCCTGCCCCAGCAGCTTGTGGACGCCATCGAGCAGGTCCGCGCCCAGGTTGTTGTGCATCAGATGAACGGCCCGGACGATGGCGAACGTCCTCCCATCGTCATGGTCCAAACTGTCGAGTACCGCGTGGCCGTGCAGGGTAAAGGTCGTGCCCGGGGCGAAGGTGCGCACCGTCCCCGCGCCGACATAGACCTGGCGTCTTACGTCGATGGCCTGAAGATGGTTGTCGACAAGGCGCTGGCCCTGCTCGCGGTCTTGCCAAGCGTAGACGCCGGGCGCGTCACGGTGGCACAGCTGTGGTCCGTCGCCGCTTGACGCGGCCTGTACCTGGCGATGGCGTACCGTGCGGTAGTCCCAGCTGCCCAGCTCGATGGCATTCGTCAGCAGGCGCGATTCGCTGCGCCAGCGGTCGATGCTGTCCGCTTTCATGACGGCGCCAGGGCGGGTGAACTCGACGGTGGCCTGGGCGTTCGGTTGGAAGGCGCCGTTGTGGTCGGCGATCACCAGTGTGTGGCTGCCCAGCGAGGGGCTGTCCGGCTCACCGCTGTGCTCGAAGAAGTAGAACAAGCCCTCTTCCAGCATCAGGCGCTCGGCGAAAGCGAGGTCGCTTTCCTGGTACTGGGTGGTGAGGCTGCGTTTCGGATAGACGCTTGGGTCGGCGATGTCGAAGCGCCAGGCGGGAGCGATCCGTCCCCGGCCGGTGTAGCTGCCGAAGACGACGTCGAGGATGTCGAAGACGCTCATGTCCTGGAAGATGCGGCTGTCCCGTCCGTGCGAGAGGAAGCTGGTCCAGGGAGTGAGCCTGAGGAGGTAGCGGGCGAAGCCGCCGTTGGCGCCCGTCATCTCGACCGAACTGACGTAGCCATGGAAGGGGCGCAGATCCTCATGGCTGGTCGAGGTCAGCAGTTGCACCAGGGCTGGCTGGCCGATCAGGCGCTTCAGCTCCAGGTGGGCGTCTGTCGAGAGCGCTTCGATGTCGAAGGCGTAGCCCTGGCTCATCGCTTCTTCGCCGCGCACGCACTCGGCCAGCAGGTCGCTGCCCAGCGCGGTTGTCAGGCGGATGAGACGGGTATCCTGGGTGAAGCGCGCCAGCAAGGCCGATATGCCCAAGTCATTGGCAAGGTCCAGCATCGCTTCCTCCGTTCAGTAGCCGCGTGATTCTTGCGATTACACGTCGGGAACTTTCTGGCGCTCTTGAGCAGGATCACGACACTTGAACGAAGGAAAAATCATTCGGAATTATCCGAAGATCGCCCTGCGCTGTGATGCAGGTGAGCGCGCAATCCACAGCGAAAGGCGGTGTCGCGTGCAACCCTCCTGATTAGCGGCTGGGTTCCTTCTGCGCGGAAGCACTCGACATTTTCCCGGCGGACGATACGCCAGACTGCGTGACAGGAAGCTGGCCCCACCCCCAGCGCCGCAAGCTGTGCCCCTTCAGCGCGTAGAACAGAATCAGGCCATAGCACGGCAGCATCACCGCATAAGCCGTTTGCGGATGCGCGGCATCCGCGAAGTGACCATAGAGCATGGGCAGCAGCGCGCCTCCCGCCACGCCCATCACCAGCAGGGCCGACCCCGCGGCCGTGTACTTGCCCAATCCCTCCAGCGCCAGCGGCCAGATCGCCGGCCACACCAGCGCATTGGCAAAGCCCAGCAGTGCCAGGTACAGCACCGTGTCCGGCACTACCGGCACGCCCAGCCAGCCCAGCAGGACCCGGGCGAGACCAGTATCGGTGGACGAGCCGAACAGCACGCCGCAAGTGAACAGGAGTCCGAGCAGGGCCGAGAGCATCAAGGCGGTCTTTTGCGCCAGCAGGCGCGGAATGGCGACGGTCCCCACCAGGTAGCCGAGCACCATGAAGGCCATGGTGTAGGAAGTCAGCACGCCGAAGTTCTGCACGTTCAGCTGCTGGCCGTAGAGCCCGATGGTATCCCCTGCAATGACTTCCACGCCGACATACGCGAAGAGGGCCAGGGCGCCAAGCACCAGCTGGGGGAACTGCAGCACACCAAAGCGGCGTACGGTAACGTCGCCTGCATCCTTCTCCGGCGTGATCTCGCGCAGGGTCGAGAAGTGCACGATCACCATGACCAGCAACAGGCCGCCCGCCATGACCACATAAGGGAAGACCAGCCGCTCGGCAAGCTGGGCGCGCAGGGCCTCCTTCTGGGCCGCGCCCATGGCCTCGAGGGCCACGTCCGAGACATTGCCGACGCCCGACAGCATTAGTGACGCGAACAGAAGCGGCACGACGACGCCGGCGCCCTTGTTGAACAGTCCCATGATGCTGATGCGCATGGCGGCGCTCTCGCGCGAACCGATGCAGACCAGGTAAGGATTGACGGCCGTCTGCATGAGCGTGGCGCCAGTCGCCAGGGTAAACAGGGCCAGCAGGAACAGCGGATAGGCGGCGCTGCGGGCCGCCGGAATGAAGAGCAAGGCGCCGGTTGCCATGACGCCCAGGCCAATGGTCATGCCGTGCTTGTAGCCGACCTTGTCCAGCACCGCAGCCGATGGCAGGGCCATCACCGTGTAGGCGATGTAGAAGGCAAAGGTGACGAACAGGGCCTGGAAATTGCTCAGGTCACAAACGATCTTCAGGTAGGGAATCAGGGAGCCATTGAGCCAGGTGACGAAGCCCAGGATGAAGAACAGCATGCCCACAAAACACATCGCGACGACGACTTCTCTCGTCGAACCGCTGGCCGAATCTGAATCGAGTCGCTTCATGGACACCCCAAAGATGAATTGAATGCACCTACACGTAAAAAACCCCCGGGTCCCGGTAAAGGGACTCGGGGGAACTCACAGAGGAGAGACTGTGAGCGTTCGAACCGCCGTCGCCGGCAGGCAGACTGGAGCCGGCGATTCATGGTACCAGAACAAAAAGTTATAAACCACTGGTAATTACCAATTTACTCATCAGTGCTCTGTGCACGCCTCCTCCCGCACCATTCCATCCGCATTCAACGCGCATACGCCTGCTCTGTACCGCAGTGTGTGCACGCCGGAGCAGACTCAATACCAATCAAATACCGATTGACTTAGTGGTACGGTCCGACCTATATTTACCGGACTTTATTGCAAGAAAGGCCACGATGACCCAGCATCTTCTCAGCGCAGACGCTTGCGGCGCCCTCGCCTCTTGACCGCAATGGACGAAGAACTGCAGGCCTTCCGGCCTGATCCCGCGGACGTGACGCCCCTGTACATCCAGCTGGCGAACAAGCTGTCGAACGCGATCGGCAAGGGCCGCTGGCGCGCCAATGAGGCCCTGCCCTCCGAGCGCACGCTGTCCGGCATGCTGAGCATCTCGCGCGTCACCGCACGCAAGGCGATCGACCTCCTGTGCGAGCGCGGCGTCCTGACCCGGGTCCGTGGCTCAGGCACCTATATCACACCCAAGCTCGAGCAACCCCTGTCGCGGCTGTCCAGCTTTTCCGAGGAGCTCAGCCAGCGCGGCGCGAAGGCCGGCTCCATCTGGCTGTCGCGCGAGCTTGGCGCCGCCACGCCGCTCGAGATGCTGTCGCTGGGCCTGTCGCCGAACATGCCGGTGGTCCGGCTCAAGCGCCTGCGCACCGCCGACGAGATCGTGATGGCGATCGAGACCTCCACCATCCCGGCCGTCTACATGCCCGATCCGCAGGCAGTCGGCGATTCGCTCTACGACTACCTGGAAGAGCGCGGCATCCACCCGGTGCGCGCCCTGCAGCACATCCGCGCGGTCAACGCCAGCGCCGCGCAGGCGCGCCTGACCGATTTGGCGCCGAACACCGCCATGCTGCACATCACGCGGGTGAGCTATCTCGGCTCCGGCGCCGCCGTCGAACTGACCCATTCCTGGTTCCGCAGCGACTACTACGGCTACGTCACCGAGTCGCAGCGCTAACCCTCTGAACAAGCACCCTTCAAGCACGGAGCACCAATGAGCCAGACAAGCCTGGACCCGCAGTACAGGAAAATCGCCGGACAGCTGATGATGATCCGCTTCCCCGGCACCGAACTCGATGCCGCAACGGGCGCATTCCTGCGCGAGAACAGTATCGGCGGCGTCTGCCTCTTCAGAGGCAATATGCGCGACGCCGAACAGGTACGCACGCTCACGGCGGCCCTGCGCGACGCGATGGGACCGGAGGCCCTGATCGCCATCGACCAGGAAGGCGGCGCCGTGGTGCGCTCGACCTGGCTGCCGCCGCCGCCCGCGGCGATGGGCCTGGGTGCGGCCGACGACCTGGAGCTCGCGCGCCAGACCGGCGCGGCCGTCGCGCGCGCGGTCAGGTCGCTCGGCTTCAACTGGAACTTCGCACCGGTGCTCGACCTGAACAACAACCCCGACAATCCCGTGATCGCCGAACGCTCCTTCGGCGCCGAACCCGTACGCGCGACCGAACTGGCCCTGGCCTGGATGGAAGGCAGCCAGGCGCAGGGCGTGGCCTGCTGCGTCAAACACTTCCCGGGCCACGGCGATACCCACGTCGACTCGCACCGCGAGCTGCCCGTCGTGAACAAGCCGTTGGCAGAACTGGAACGCTTCGAATTCCTCCCCTTCCGCATGGCCGCGCCCATTGCTCCCGCCATCATGAGCGCCCACATCGTCTACCCCAGCCTCGATCCCGATTATCCCGCCACCATGTCCCGTCCCATCCTGGGCGGCCTGCTGCGCGAAGCATGGGACTACCGCGGCGTCATCATCACCGACGGCATGGACATGCATGCCATCGCCGGACGCTACGGCGCCGGCCAGGCGGCGGTGCAGGCGCTCCAGGCGGGCGCCGACATGGTGATGGCGCTCGGCACCCGTGAAACCCAGGAAGAGACGCTGGCCGCGATCGCGCATGCCCTCGCTTCTGGCGCCGTTCCGCCTAGGGAAGCGGCGCAGCGGCGCGCCAGGCTGACCGCGCTGGCCGCGCGCTATCCCTGCGGCCAGGCGCCCTACGACGAGGAAGCCACCGACCGGCAGCGCATGGTCGAGGGCTGGCGCCGCGGCCTCACCGCCTATCGCGCACCACGCCGCCCGCCGCCGGGCGCCAGGCTGCGCCTGGTCGCGCGCCGCGACGTGGTCAGCGATGGCGTGTCGGAGGCGGGCGTGCCGGCCGACGTGATCGCCGCCTGCCTGAGCGGAGTGGGCGCGCTCGAGCTGGTGACCTTCGTCGACGAGGACGGCTTCGACTGGGACGCGCTGCCGGACGACGGCAGCTACACCATCCTCGCCTCCACCTCGCGCCTGCGCTATGGCGAGCATGCGCGCCGCAGCTGGCGGCCGGACCTGCACCTGGCGCTGTGGAACCCCTATCACGCGCTGGACATCGAGGCGCCGGCCCTGATCACCTACGGTTTCGCGATGCCGGCCCTCGAGGCGGTCCGGGACTGGCTGGACGGCCGCCTCGAGGCAGAGGGCATCATTCCCGTACCGGGATTCGCCCCCTGAACGACGCCCTTATTTCAAACCGAAGGCGCGGGCATACTCGCCCGCCGCCACGTTAAGTCCGCTGCACACCGGGCTGGCCGCCGTCACCTTTTCGGTGCAGGGCGTATCGCGGTCGAGCGACCAGTAATGCAGGCCGGCCAGTCCCATGCGCTCGGCCGCTTCCGTCATCACGCGCGCATCCTCGATCGTGGTCTGGTTGTTCGGCCTGTCGTTCTCGCCGATCATGGCCGTGATGGCGAGCTGCGACAGCGGCACCTTGTAGCGTTCGTTCACATTGCGCACCGCCTGGATCGCGGAGCGTCCCATGTCGCAGTTGCCGCTGTCACCCACCACGCAGTTGGCAGGCTTGCCGGTATCGTGGTTCATCACCATCAGGTTGATGACGTAGTCCTTGATGCCGCTCTTGCGCAGTTGGCGCAGCACCATCTGCCCGGTCTCGTTGAGGCTGCGGCGGCTACCGTCCGAGGCGGCGACGGTGGCGATGGTGAAGCTGTAGCGCAGCTTCGGATGCTTCTGCTGGGCGTAGCGCACCTGTTTGAGCAGGCTCGCCACCTGCTTCTCGGTCTGCCCGGTCTCGATGTCGAAGTCGAAGCCGGCCAGCATGGGCGACATATAGCGCGCCACGAAGCGGTCCATGCCGGCGCGCGTGGTGCACGTGAAGATGCCTTCGGCGCCGCCGGTCGAGATCACATAGGGCACGCCCGCCTTCACGAAGGCCGGGACGTTGGCCCGCATGAGCGCGTCCGCATCCGGCTCGCCCCAGGTCTCCTTGCCGCATTCGCCGGTCGCGAAGGCCAGCGACACGGTCGCGTTGCCGTACATCGCTTTGCCGTCGTCGACGTAGGGCGCGCGTACGCCGCCTGGCGCGGCCGCGAGCACCAGGTCCTCGCCCAGGTGCTGGGGCACGTGCTTGTAGGGCCCGCGCATCAGGGGCGCCGCCTGGGCGCTGGTGGCAAGCGCCAGCAGGATGCAAACAGCTTTCAGCTTCATCGTCATTCCTCGTGCAAGGCCGGCGCCACACAGAGCGGTCCGGCGGGTTAGCGCCACTGCGGGCGTCAGATAAGAAAATGGCCGCAATCCGCCAATGCGGCGTGCATGTTTTTTGGTATGATCATCAGCTGCCCAAGCAAGAATTTACCTAAGGAAACATCTGATGAGTCCGCTCCTGGGGATCATGCAAACCGTCGCCGCCGGCGGAAACCTGCCCCTCTACCAGCAGCTCGAAATCGCGCTGCGGCAGGCGATCGAGCAGCACCTCTTCGGCCCCAACCGGGCCTTGCCGGCCGAGCGGCAGCTGGCCACCGAGCTGGGCATCTCGCGCATTACCGTGCGCAAGGCCATCGACGGCCTGGTGGCGGACGGCATCCTGGCGCGCACGCCGGGCTCCGGCACCTACATCAATGTGCATCCGCGGGTCGAAAAGAACTTCGCCAAGCTGACCTCCTTCTCGGAAGACATCCGCGCGCGCGGGCAGGTCCCGAGCAGCCGCTGGCTCAAGCGCCAGGAAGGCTCGGTCACGCCGGAAGAAGCGCTGCGCTTCCGCCTTTCGCCCGGCGCGCCGGTCTACCGCTTCAACCGCATCCGCTGCGCCGACGGCATCCCGATGTGCATCGAATACGCGACCCTGGTCAAGAGCGCCCTGGGCAGCATCGACGACGTCGACGCCTCGATGTACGAGGCGCTCGGCAAGACCGGCCACCGCCCGGTGCGCGCCCTGCAGCGCCTGTCCGCGATCGTCCTGAACCAGGAACAGGCCGAGCTGCTGGAATCCAGGCCCGGCGCGGCGGGCCTGTGCGTGGAGCGGCTCGGCTTTCTTGCGGACGGGCGCGCCGTCGAGTTCTGCCGCTCCTTCTTCCGCGGCGACATGTACGACTTCGTCGCCGAACTGAACGCGCTGTAAGTCGCGGCGCGGCTTCACGCGGCCCTTGCCTGCTCGCCGGCCGCGCTCTCGTACTCGCGCAAGACCTCCATGTGATTACGGAAGTTCAGCGTGCAGCGGCGCAGGAACTCCTGCATCTCGCGCGCCTGCTGCCCGTAGGCCGGATTGGCCTGCGCCGGCGTCGGCGGCGGGAACACGCCCATGCCGGCCAGCAGCGCATACCATGAGCCGATCGGGTAGTACTTGTCGAGGCCCTGGCGCGTGATCTCCGCGGCCAGGTCCCTGCCCCCGAGCCAGGTGTCGAAGACCTGGCGCAGCGAATCCGAGACCGCGCCGGGGTCCCTGGCGCGGTCGCGCCAGTAGGCGGTATCGGGGCGGCTGTTGGTCTTGTAGTGGGCGACGATGTAGTCGCGGTGGCCGTCGAAATAGCCATTCACCTCGCGGTTATAGGCCTGGCGCGCGCGTTCGCCGTAGTCGCCCGCTTCCAGGTAAGCCGCGAAGATCGCCGCCGCCGTCTGGGTCAGGAACAGCGCCGTCGCCTCCAGCGGCTCGAGGAATCCCTGCGACAGGCCGATCGCCACGCAGTTGCGGTTCCAATGCTGCTCCACCCGCCCGACCTTCATCGCCAGGTGGCGCGCCGTCACGCTTGAGTCCAGCAGGCCGAGTCGTTCGCGCAGCTCGTATTCCGCCTGGTCGGCGCTGCAATAGGCCTTGCTGTAGACGTAGCCGTTGCCATAGCGGGTGGTCAGCGGAATCTGCCACGCCCAGCCGTGCTTCAAGGCCGTGGACACCGTGTGCGGCGCGATGTCGCCGTCGTGCGGGGTCGGCATCGCCACGGCAGCGTCGTTGGCCAGGTCATTGGCATAGCTGTGGAAGGGTGTTTTCAGTGCCTTGTCGATGAGCAGGCCGGTAAAGCCCGAGCAGTCGATGAACAGGTCGGCCGCGAACTCCTCCCCCGCCGAGCAACGGACGCTGGCGATATCCCCGGCCGCATCGAGGTTCGACGCGACGATGTGGCACTGGCGGTGGCGCACGCCCCGCTCCAGCGCCTTCTTGCGCAGGAAGCGCGCCAGCAGGGTGGCGTCGAAATGGAAACCGTAGTTCGCCGTGAAAGGGAAGTGTTCCGGGGTGACCGGGGCCAGCTTGTTCCTGACGAGGTGCGCCGACAGGAAGTAGTCGTTCGGCCAGCCAGGTGCATCCACGCCGCGCAGGCGCGCCTGCACATTGGCCATGAAGAAAGGCTGGGTGAGGTTGTCCACCATGGTCGAGAACTGGTGGAAGTAGCTGGTGAAGCCGGGCCGCGTCGACCAGCCGTCAAACGTGATGCCGCATTTATAGGTCGCGTGGCAGGCCGGCATCCACTCGGATTCGGCGATGCGCAGCGTGTCGAAGAAGCGCTTGAGGGCGTGGGTCGAGCCTTCGCCGACGCCGATGGTTCCGACGACGGGCGACTCCAGCAGGGTGATGCTGGCGCCTTGCATGGTGGTCGACTGTGCCAGCGTATCGGCCAAGATCAGGGCGCTCATCCAGCCCGCCGTTCCTCCGCCGACGATCACGATCTGCTTGATGTTCGAGGCGTTTTTCATGGTGGGGCACTCCCAAGGTTTTAGCCATGCACCGTAGGGTGGGCGGTCCTCCGCCCACGCGTTCAACTCCGGACGCGCTGTGACGACGCCCTTGATAGTTGAACGCGTGGGCAAAGGATTGCCCACCCTACGGAGTCTTAGGACTCAGAGCTTGCCGTTCAGGGTCAGGAACCACTGGCGGCCGTTACGGTAGATCGATCCCGGCAGGTCCTGCGCGCCCGGGTTCTTGACGATCGAACGGTGCGTCGGGTTGTTCAGGTCCTTGCCGTCCAGGGACAGGCTGAGGTTCTCGCTGATGCGGTAGGAGAAGGTCGCCGACAGCGTGCCCACGGAATCCTGGAACTGGGCCGTGTTGCGGCTGAAGCCGTTCAGGAAGCCCGAGCGCCAGCTGTAGTTCACCCGCGCGCTGAACTGGTCGTTCTCGAAGTAGGCGCCGACGTTGGCCGCATTCTTCGAGGCGCCGATCATCGTGCAGTCCGCGTACTGCACGGCGCCGCAGGCCGAACCGGGCTTGCGTCCGGTCTCTTCGGCATCGGTGTAGGTGTAGTTCACGTTGTAGCCGAAGCCGAGCGGCAGGGTCTGGATATAGTTCAGCTCCACGCCCTTGACCTTGGCCGTCGAGTTGATCGGTGAACTGGTCTGGTACTCGGTATTGGCCTGGGCCTGCTGGTTGTAGTAGATGCCCGAGCTGGCGCCGTAGGACACGTAGCCGTCGATATCGGCATAGAAGACGTTCGCTGCCAGCAGCGAGCGCGGTGCGAAGTACCAGTCGACGCCGACGTCGAAGTTGTCCGAGGTGATCGGCGCCAGGTTCGGGTTGCCGGTGGTGCCGGTGCGCTGCTGGTCGCGCAGGTCGATGCCGGCCATGGCGCCCAGTTCCGGACGCGCCAGGGTGCGCGAGAGGCCCGAACGCAGGACCATGTCGCGCGAGATCTCGTAGCGGATGTTCAGGCTGGGCAGCACGTCCTTGTAGCTGTTCTCGTACTTGCGCGGCTCGAAGCTGCCCGAAGGACCCATCTCGTACTTGAGCACGTCCTCCTTGGTGCGGGCGTAACGCACGCCGAAGTTGCCGGACAGGCCGGCGTCGTTGCCGAAGTCGGCCTGCACATAGGCCGAGGCGGTCGGTTCCTTGATGTCGAATTCGGCCTGGCGGCGGCGCACCAGGAAGCCGGTGTACTTGCGCACCCAGTCGTTCACGCTCGCCTGGCTGAAGGTCCAGTAGTTCGAGCCGACCCCGGCAACGTCCTTGAGGTGTTCCGGGAAGGTGGTCAGGCCGTACAGGGGCAGGTTCTTCGGATCGGTCAGTCCCGCCAGCGGGCCATTGTCGATCACCGACAGGCTGCGTTCATGCTTGGCGCCGCGCACGCCGAACTTGATGGTGCGGAAGAAGGAATGGTCCAGGCTGCGCTCGAGGTCGAGCTGGGCATAGGTCTCCTCGTCCTTCGAGGTGACGTGGGAACCGAAGGTGCCCGGCACGCCGCCGTAGCCGCCGCCGATGGCATGCTGGGCACTGCCTGCGGTCACATAGCTGATCGCCTTGTCCGTGCCGTTCAGGTTATAGCTGATGGCGCCGAAGGGAATCGGATTGCTCAGCGCCCCGCTCTCGGTATTGCCCTTGCCCTTGGTGGTGCCGACCTTGCCGCTCACGGTCCACAGCTCGTTGATGCGGTACTTGCCGTCGAGGTTGACGAACTGCGACTGGCTCTCCGCGACCGGACGCGCGAAGATCTCCTGGATCGAACCCGACATGTCGGCGCACACGGTGCAGTTGGCCGGGACGGTGGCCGACACCGAAGTGATCACGCCATTGCTGACGGTGCCCGTGATGTTCGATGCGGGGAAGGACGGCGCGGCCCAGGCATTGCCCAGGAAGCGGCCCATGGTCTGCATGAAGTTGTGGTTGACGTTCGGCGCGTCCATCTTCGAATGGAACACCGTCAGGTCGAGGTTCAGGTCCTTGTTCGGACGGATCTGCAGGTCGACCAGGCCGCCGGTACGGGTGCGCTCCTGCTCGAACCAGGCGGTGCCGCCCAGGTAGTTGACGATCGCGCCGACCGAGCCGGGGATCGCGTTCGCGATCGGCGAGCCGGCTTCGACCTTGTCCCACCAGATCGAGTTTTCCTGGGCCACGCGGCTCAGGTGGCGCTTCTGGTGGAAGGCCTGGAACAGCACGCCGACGGTGGCCGCATCGTTGCGCCAGGCGACCATGCCGCTCAGCTGCGGGTCGGTCTTCTTGGCGTACTCGGAATGCATGGCGCCGACGCTGGCCTGGGCGGTGATGGTCTGCTTGCGCAGCAGGTCCAGCGGCTTGCGGGTTTCGATGTCGATCAGGCCCATGGCGCCGCCGTCGATCAGGCTGGCCTGCGAACCCTTATAGACCGTCACGCGGCCGATCAGCTCGGAGGGGAACAGGGTGAAGCTGACGCTGCGGCCGCCGGCGATGATGTTGTCCGAGAACCAGTCGCCGCTCGAGACCGAGTGGCCGTTCAGGGTGGTGAGCGTCAGCGAGGACGGGGTGCCGCGCAGTGCCACGCGGTCGTTCTCGCCGAAGCTGCCTTCCGAGCCGCCGGCTGCGGCCACGCTCACGCCCGACAGGCGCTGCAGCGAGTCGGCGACGTTCTTGTCGGCCAGCTTGCCCACGTCTTCGGCGGTGATCACTTCCACATAGGAGTCGGCATTGCGGCGCTGGTTGATCGACTCCTGGACGGACGCCCGGATGCCCTGCACCACCACCGTGGTCGGTGCGTCGGTATTGTCCTGCTGGGCGTTGGCGTTCAGGCTCAGCACCATCAGCGCCGCTGCGGCCGCGAACGGAGTGAGGTTGATTGTTTTTGTTTCACGCTGCATGTGTGTCCCCTAAAAATGGAATGGCCGTCCACTAAACAGCCAGTTTGTCGAACCTTCCTTACGCCTCTACAGAAAACCAGTGTGTGACCAATATACAATTCTTTTAATACCAAATCACTACCAATTTGCATAGGGATATGCGTTTTTGGTATGGATTGGTAGGGCCGAAAAACCAGAGGCGGGCAAGTGGTATCAGGGGATACGGACTTTTTCCCTCCCTTGGCTATTCGACAAGGCAGGAAGACCACATACAAAGTGGTATTAGCTAAACACGGTGAAAAACGGCGCTAAACAATGTCGCAAAATGGAAACATTGCTGTGCTAGGTAGATGGCGGGGAGGGTCGGACCAGGGAGAGGCCCGGGGAGGACGCGAGGGCCGGGGCCCTCGCGGATGCAGCGGACTTGCTTAGCCCAGGTCGCGGCCGCCGAAGGCGTTCGGCAGTTGCTCGGCAGCCGTGGTCTCGAACACGTCGCCCTTCAGGTTGGTCAATACCACCGGCAGCGCATTGCCGCCCAGCTCCAGGATCACCTGGCGGCAGGCGCCGCAAGGGGCGATCGGGCCGTCGGTCTGGCCGATCACGGCCAGCGCCGCGAAGTCGCCCGGCTTGTAGCCGCTGGCGATGGCGCTGAAGAAGGCGGTGCGCTCGGCGCAGTTGCACAGGCCATAGGAGGCGTTTTCCACGTTACAGCCGCGGAAGATGCGGCCGTCCTTGCATTCCAGGGCGGCGCCGACCTGGAACTTCGAGTACGGCGTATAGGCCAGTTCGCGCGCAGCGCGCGCTTCATCGATAAGTTTCGCGTATTTCATGATCAAGGACGGATGGTCTTGTAGATCATCGGCTCGGCCGCGGGCATCGAAGCGCCGATCTGGTAGGCAGCCTGCACCTGGCGAACCGCCTGCTCGGCAGCCTCCTGGGTGCGCGCATGGACCATGGCCAGCGGCTGGCCGACGGCGATGCTGTCGCCCAGTTCCACCAAACCGGTGAGGCCGACGGCGAAGTCGATGGTGTCCTGCGGACGCACGCGGCCGCCGCCCAGCGCCACGACGGCCAGGCCCAGGCCGCGGGTGTCGACCGAGGTGGCAAAGCCGGCCTGCACCGCAGGCGCCGGTACGATGACCGGTGCGGTTTCCAGATGCGCATCCGGCTTGTCCATCAGGTCGGCCGGGCCGCCCAGCGCGGTCACCATGCGTGCGAAACGCTCGGCCGCTTCGCCGGAATCAAGCGCTGCCTGCAGCTTGGCGCGCGCTTCTTCGTTGCTCGCGGCGATGCCGGAGATGACCAGCATCTCGGCGCACAGCGCCATCGTCACTTCATGCAGGCGCGCCGGGCGCGATTTACCCGTCAGGTAGTCGATCGCGACGCGCACTTCGACGGCATTGCCGGCGGCGTGGCAGAGCGACTCGTTCATGCCGGTCAGGATGGCCGAGGTGCGGGTGCCGGCGCCGTTACCGACGGTGACGATGCTCTCGGCCAGCTCCACCGATTTCTCGTAGCTCGGCATGAAGGCGCCGCTGCCGACCTTCACGTCCATCACGAGGGCATCCAGGCCGGCGGCCAGCTTCTTCGAGAGGATCGAGCCGGTGATCATGGCCACCGATTCCACGGTCGCCGTGGTGTCGCGGATGCTGTAGAAACGCTTGTCGGCCGGCGCCAGCTGGGCGGTCTGGCCGATGATGGCCACGCCGACGTCCTTGACGACCTGGCGGAATTTTTCCGGTTCCGGCACGGTGCTGTAGCCGGGGATCGAGTCGAACTTGTCGAGGGTGCCGCCGGTGTGGCCCAGGCCGCGGCCCGAAATCATCGGCACGAAGCCGCCGCAGGCCGCGATCATGGGTCCGAGCATCAGCGAGACCACGTCGCCGACGCCGCCGGTCGAGTGCTTGTCGACCACGGGGCCCGGCAAGTCCAGCGATTTCCACTCTAAGACCTGCCCCGAATCGCGCATCGCCAGCGTGAAGGCGACGCGTTCGTCCATGGTCATGTCGTTGAAGTAGACGGCCATCGCGAGCGCCGCGATCTGGCCTTCGGTGGTGCTGCCGTCGGGGATGCCGCGCACGAAGAACTGGATTTCTTCGGCGCTCAGCACGCCGCCGTCACGCTTTTTGCGGACGATTTCTTGTGGGAGGAACATATGAACCTTTCTATAACGTAGGGTGGGCGGCTCTGCCGCCCACGCGGTCAAATCACGTCTCTTGGCCCGCTCCGTGGCTCAAAATCCGTTCGTTGACCGCGTGGGCGGGAAACCCGCCCACCCTACAAAAGCGCCATCGCGGACGCCAACAATACTTAGACGCCGTAAGGAATCCAGACATTTTTCACCTGGCTCGCATGCTGCAGCACGGTGCGGCCGCAGGCCTGCTTCGCATCGAACCAGTCACGGCCCTTGGCGCCGCCGACCCAGGTGCGCTTGAGCGAATCGCTTGATAAGCGCTCCACTTCCGCACAGCCTTCCGCCGAGCCGTCGTGGCGCCACACGGCATCCACGTCGCCGTGCGACGCCAGCGTACGCGCCAGTTCCGATGCCGAGCCGGTGACGATGTTCAGCGCGCCGCCCGGCAGGTCCGAGGTATCCAGCACCTGGTACAGATCCGTGGCCGACAGCGGATGCGCTTCCGACGGCACCGCCACCACGCGGTTGCCCAGGGCCAGCGCCGGAGCGACCAGCGAGATGAAGCCCAGCAGCGGGTTCTCGTTCGGGCAGACGATGCCGATCACGCCGACCGGTTCGTTCAGCGCCACGGTGATGCCGTGCATCGGCGGCTGGTGGGCGGCGCCGTCGTACTTGTCGCACCATGCGGCCCAGTAGAACAGGCGCTCGATCGAGGCCTGCACTTCGCGGGCGGCATCCTTGGCGCCGGTCTGGGCGGCGATGCGCTGGGCGAATTCGTCTGCACGGATCGCCAGGTTCTCGGCGATGTAGTACAGGACTTGCGCGCGGTTGTGCGCGGTGGCCTTGGACCAGCCGGAGGCCTTGTGCGCCGCTTCCACGGCATTGCGGATGTCCTTGCGGTTGCCTTCGCCGACGTCGGCCAGGAAGGCGCCGTTCGCGCCATTGATCGCGCGGCTGTAGGCGCCGTCCGGGCGTGCCTGCTTGCCGCCGATGTAGAGCTTGGCGGTGCGGTCGATGGCGAAGGGGCTGCCCTCTTCCGCTGCTTTCACGCGGCCCTTGTCCGCCACGATCGGTGCGCTTGGGCGCGCATCTTCCGACAGCGGGGTCAGGTACTCGTACATGCCCTCCTTGCCGCCTTCGCGGCCGAAGCCGGATTCCTTGTAGCCGCCGAAGCCGCAGGCCGCGTCGAACTGGTTGGCGGTGTTGATCCACACCACGCCGGCCTTGATCTGCGGCGCCACGTCCAGCGCCAGCGAGATCGATTCCGACCACACGCAGGCGGCCAGGCCGTAGACGGTATTATTCGCCAGCTGCACGGCTTCCGACGGAGTACGGAAGCTCATCGCCACCAGCACCGGGCCGAAGATCTCGGCCTGCGCAACGGCGGCCGAGGTCGAAGCGCCGGTGATCAGGGTCGGCAGGTACCAGGAGCCGGCGGTCGGTGCTTCGCAGGCAGGCTGCCACACTTCGCAACCTTCCGTACGCGCCGATTCCACCAGCGCGTGGATGCGCTGCTGCTGGATCGGATCGACCAGCGCGCCGATATCGTTCGATTTATCCAGCGGCGAACCGACGCGCAGGTTCTGCATGCGGGCCTTCACCTTGGTGATGAAGCGATCGTAGACCGATTCCTGCACCAGCAGGCGCGAACCGGCGCAGCAGACCTGACCCTGGTTGAACCAGATCGAATCGACCAGGCCTTCGACGGCCGCGTCGAGGTCGGCGTCGTCGAACACGATGAAGGGCGACTTGCCGCCCAGTTCCAGCGACAGTTTTTTACCCGTGCCCGCGGTGGCCTTGCGGATGATGCGGCCCACTTCGGTCGAGCCGGTAAAGGCCAGCTTGTCGATGCCCGGGTGGTTGACGATGGCTTCGCCCACGGCGCCGTCGCCGGTGACGATGTTGACCACGCCCGCCGGCACACCCGCCTGCTGGCAGATCTCGGCGAACAGCAGAGCGCTCAAGGGCGTGAACTCGGCCGGCTTGAACACGACCGTGTTGCCGGCGGCCAGCGCAGGCGCGATCTTCCATGCCAGCATGAGCAGCGGGAAGTTCCACGGCACGATCTGGCCGACCACGCCCACGGCGCGGTAATCCGCGAATTCTTCCGCCTGCAGCGCGGCCCAGCCGGCGTGGTGGTAGAAGTGGCGTGCGGCCAGCGGCAGGTCGGCGTCGCGGGTTTCGCGGATGGTCTTGCCGTTGTCCAGGGTCTCGAGCACCGCGAACAGGCGCGCATGCTTTTGCAGCAGGCGCGCCAGCGAATACATGACGCGCGCGCGGCCCTGGCCGCCGAGGGCCACCCAGCCCGGCTGGGCGCGGCGCGCGGCCTGCACGGCGCGCTCGACGTCGTCACCCGTTGCCTGGGTCACCTGCGCCAGCTCGCTGCCGTCGGCAGGATTGCTGGTGGCGAAGGTGGTCGCGGCCTCGCTCCACGCGCCGTCGATGAAGAGGCCGAAACGGCGTCCATGCTGGTCCAGCCACGCGTTCGCTTCCTTGGTGCTTTCTGGTGCGGGACCGTAATCCATAGTCTGAAGAATCTCTTTAATAGTGGGCATGACGAATCCGTTACTGTTTATGGTTGCGCGTGGCGATGGGCGGCCGAGTAGTTGCCGGTCACGTAGTGCTCGAGCTGGCGTTCGATGTCGGTCATCAGGCTCGAGGCGCCGATGCGGAACAGGTGCGGCTGCAGCCAGTCGTTGCCGAGTTCTTCCTTCATGACGGTCAGGTACTGCAGCGCGGCCTTGGCGGTGGAGACGCCACCGGCCGGCTTGTAGCCGACCTGGAAGCCGGTCTGCTCGTAGTAATCGCGGATCGCGCGCACCATCACCAGCGACACGGGAATCGTCGCATTGACGCCTTCCTTGCCGGTCGAGGTCTTGATGAAATCGGCGCCGGCCATCATGCAGACCATCGAGGCCTTGGCCACGTTGTCCAGGGTGACGATGTCGCCGGTGGCGAGGATCGCCTTGACGTGCGCTTCGCCGCAGGCCTGGCGGTAGGCGACCATTTCGTCGTACAGCGCTTGCCAGTTGCCGGTCAGGACGTGCTGGCGGGTGATCACGATGTCGATCTCGGTCGCACCGGCGGCGACCGACAGCTCGATCTCGCGCAGCTTGGTCTCCAGGCTCGACAGGCCGGCCGGGAAGGCGGTCGACACGGCGGCGATCGGCAGGCGGCCCTGCAGGACTTTCACGGCCGGCTGGATCATCTCGTGGTAGACGCAGACGGCGCCGGTGGTGAGCGACTCCAGGCCCAGGGCCTGCATCAGGTCCGCGCGCAGCGGGCGCATGGCCTTCATGCACAGGCGCTCGACGCGGCCCGGGGTGTCGTCGCCGCCCAGGGTGGTCAGGTCCATGCACTCGACGGCGCGGACCAGCCAGGCAGCCTGGTATTCCTTCTTGACGGTGCGGCGGTTCGCCAGGCTGGCGGCGCGGCGGTCGGCCGCGTTGCGGTTCACCTTGACGTGCTTGACCAGGCCGAGGTCGAGGCCGACGGCGGTGTTACGTTTGAAATCCAGGGGCTGGGTCATAGCAGTGCGGTTCCGTTCGAAAGTGGTTTGACGCCAAGGTGCTTGGCGAGCGTGGCGCCGATGTCGGAGAAGGTGGAGGCGGTCGGCAGTTCCTGCGCGGCGACGGCCGGGCCGAAGAAGATCATCGGGATGTGCTCGCGGGTGTGGTCCGAGCCCGGCGCAGTGGGGTCGCAGCCGTGGTCGGCGGTGATGACGACCAGGTCGCCCTCCCGCAGCTTGCCCATGAATTCCGGCAGGCGCGCGTCCAGCTCGTGCAGCGCGTTCGAGTAGCCGGCGACATCGCGGCGGTGGCCGAAGTGCATGTCGAAGTCGACGAAGTTGACAAACGTGAGCGACTTCGAAGGCGCGGTATCGGCCACTTCGACCAGGCGGTCGAACAGGGCCATATTGTCCGGGCCCTTGATCAGCTGGGTCACGCCCTGGGCCGCGAAGATGTCGCTGATTTTACCCAGTGCGATGACTTCGCCGCCTTCGTTCTTCACGTGGTCCAGCAGGGTCGGACTGGTGGGCGGCACCGCGTAGTCGTGGCGGTTCGAGGTGCGCTTGTACTTGCCGTTCTCGCCCAGGAAGGGACGCGCGATCACGCGGCCGATGTTGTAGGGCTTGACCAGCTCGTAGGCCGCTTCGCAGACCTCGTACAGGCGCTCCAGGCCGAAATGCTCTTCGTGCGCGGCGATCTGCAGCACCGAGTCGGCCGAGGTG
>JBFLVV010000010.1:0-94653 GCA_040758275.1 Pseudomonadota bacterium | reverse complement strand
TGAAGAATGAGCTTGTCCATCATCGCCGCTATGCCACCCGTGCTGAAGCGAAGGCCTCGATACAGGAATACATCGAGATTTTCTATAACCGACAGCGGCGCCATTCCCGCATCGGCTTTGTTCCGCCTGCGGCTGTTCGCCGAATCCTTCAGCGAACAGCCGCAGGCGGCTTAAGACAAGCGTGTCCGTTATTGACAGTACACCTCAACATATGTGAACCGGCTCATCATCGATTTCCGGGAAGCTGGCCCGGCATTTGCCAATCGGCCCTGCGGCACGAATACGCTGTAGTAGCGCCTGCTTCGCTGCCGCATCGATTCCGGCGCATGCGGTTCAGGCATTGCTGGTCGCGACCTCCTGCAATCCACGCACCAGGCTCGACACGCTCGGATTGTCGATGAAGATGCAGCGCTTGCCCGTGCGCTTGCAATGGTCCTTGACCCGCCAGTAGGCGTGGTGGCTGATGCAGCCGGTCTGGCAGATCACCAGGTCGGCCGCGGCCAGGCTGGCGTCCAGCTGGCCGGCGCTGTCTTCCAGCCCGCCGTCGTGGTGGGCGAACTGGGCGCCGACGCGCTCGACCACGTTGCGGTAGACCGGCACGCTGCCGCTGCGTCCGCCCACGCACAGCACGCTGCGGTTGACCAGGCGGATGGGAATCTCGACCGCTTCCACCGGGGCCTCGCTCGCGGCCACAGGCGCAGGCACACCGGGCGGCTCTGCGGCGGGCCGGGCGGCGGCCGCCTTCAGCGCGGCCAGCTGGGACCTCAAGGCCACTTCGCGTTCTTCCATCTGCGCCAGGCGGTTCGCCAGGCGCTTGCGCTCATCGAGCTCGGGCACTTCGGCTTTCAAACGCTCCAGCGCGTTACGCAACTGATAGATATCGGTGTCTTTCGCGATGCCGGCGGCGCGCGCCTGCATCAGCTGCTGCTCGTGGCGTTCGGCCATCTCGGTCTTTTCCTGCTGCAGTAGCTGGCAGCGTCCCTGCGCCCGGACCAGCTCGCGCATCAGGCGGGCGTTATCAAGCAGCAGGGCATTGTATTTGTCCATGTCGGCGCGCACGCAGGCGCCGGCCTGGTGCTGCACCATGTGGATGTCGCGGCACATGCGCTGCTCGAGGTCGGCCGTGCAGCGCGGATGGGTCAGGCCGGCCCAGAAGGCGCCGGGCACGTTGCCGGCCGCGACCGCCTTCGCCCACAGGGCGGCGACCTCCTCGGTGCTCTTGGCTGCGCGGAATCGGGCGATGTCGCCGGCGTAGCGCCGCTCCAGTTCCTTCTGCAGCGCTTCCGACAGGGGATTGCGCAGCGCGCACTCGCTGACGGCGCCGACGTGGATGTCGTAGTCGTCGTGCATCAGCCGGCCGCCCGTGACCCGCTCCACCAGCTTGCGCAGGGCGCCCAGGGGCAGGGCCACGCCCACCAGCGGGCAATGGCTGGTGGAACTCAGTTCCCACACGCGGCGGCGGCGCGAACCGGTGGCGCAGGATTCATGCAGGGAGGCGTGTTTGTCGCACATGCGCGTTTCCTTTCGATGCGGGAGGCGCCGGAGCATCCTCAATTGATAATGATTATCATTTGCATTGTAACGCGGATGAGAAAGGATGCAAGCAGATTCCGCAGGCGTGCGTTAGCCCGGCAGGACGGCTCTGTTAGTCAACGCACTGTGTAGACAGGCCGGGCATTGTATTTTTTGTATCGCGACGCAGTGTCCGATACTGCGCGCGATTCGGACCGCCACAGGCGACCGCTTCAGCAGCGATGAGATGGCCGTCAGCGCTAATGGTGGAACTTCTGCGCTCGCTTTAGGTCACGACAACGAAGGCGTGACCTAAGGCAAGAACCCAAGTGCCACATTGATGTAGCGCATGGCCATTTCGTCCCTTCATTCTGTTTCAGGCGGAATCGAGGAAGAATGTGGTGATAGTCGAGTATCGGTCTACTTCGCGTTGGTCTACATTTTTACGAGGGATACATCATGGATAATCAGAAATCTACCGAGGGAAAAGGCAGCGACGCAAGCCGCGAGGGTCTGGGTTCGAGCATCGGTAAAAGCCAGAATTCCGGCCTGAGCCAGGGCAGCAGCGCTTCGAGCAACAGCCAGAGCGGCTCGTCGGGCAGCCTCGGCAGCGCCAACGCCTCGCCGAGCACCGCCAAGCCTGCCACCGGCAGCAGTAGCGGCGCCGTCGGCGGCACCAGCAATGCCGGCAGCCAGCAAAGCAGCTCGCAAAGCTCGGGCAACCTGGGCAGCAGCAACAGCAAGCAGGGCAGCTCGCTGGGCAGCCAGCAGAGCGGCTCGACCGGCTCGACCGGCTCCAGCGCAGCAGGCAGCAGCGGCAGCCTGAGCGGCACCAGCGGCGGCAACAGCGCCTTGGGCTCGAGCGGCAGCACCACCGGCTCGTCGTCCGGCACCACCATGAGCAGCAGCGGCAGCATGGGCGGCGCCAGCTCCCAGCAGTCGACCGGCAGCGGCGACCAGTCGCAGTCGCAGTCGCAGTCGTCGTCGGGCGGCATCAAGGGCGCGATGTCGGCGATGTCGCCGGACAACCTGCACCAGACCATCGACAAGGCCGGCCAGGCAGCACAGCCGCTGGTCGACCGCCTGGTCAGCACCGCCCACGCCGGCGTCGACCGCATCAGCGGCATGCTGAGCGGCGCTTCGGAAAGCCTGGGCCAGCGCAAGGGCCAGCTCGGCGAGACCTACCAGAACTACTCGGCCAAGAGCACCGAATACGTCAAGACCAACCCGGGCACCGCCCTGCTGGTCGCCGGCGCAGTCGGCTTCCTGCTGGCCAAGCTGCTGAGCAGCTCGAGCAGCAGCGATCGTCGCTACTATCGCGACTACCGCGACTGATCCCTTCGGGTTCAGGCAAATGAAAACCCCGGCAGGCTCGCGCTTGCCGGGGTTTTTTATGTGCGTTTGATTTTGTAGGGTGGACGGCTTCGCCGTCCGCGCGTTCAAATACACGGTGCAAATTGGCGTATCGTCCAATCCCAGGCTGGTTGAACGCGCGGACGGCCGAGCCGTCCACCCTACTAGATCACTGAATCAGACGGTGTTTTGACTGGCGCATGCGTGGCCGGCTTGCGCCGCAGCTTTGCCATTCCGCGCTTCATCAGGTGCTCGAAGTCGTCCACATAGGTGAACACGGCCGGCACCACCAGCAGGCTCAGCAGCGTTGAGGTGATCAGGCCGCCGATCACGGCAATCGCCATCGGCGCGCGGAAGCTCGGGTCGCCCGACAGGCCGAGCGCCAGCGGCAGCATGCCGGCGCCCATGGCGATGGTGGTCATCACGATCGGGCGCGAACGCTTGTGGCAGGCGTCGACCAGGGCGTCGAAGCGGTTCATGCCCGCCTCGCGCGCCAGGATCGCGTAGTCCACCAGCAGGATCGAGTTCTTGGTCACGATCCCCATCAGCATGATCAGGCCGATCATGGTCGGCATCGACAGCGCGCTGTCGGTCATCAACAGTGCCACGAAGGCGCCGCCGATCGACAGCGGCAGCGCGGCCAGGATGGTCACCGGCTGCATGAAGTCGTTGAACAGCAGCACCAGCACGCCGTAGATGCACAGCACGCCGATCAGCATCGCCACGCCGAAGCTGGCGAACAGGGCAGCCATCTCCTGGGCGTCGCCGAGCTCGGCGATCTGCACGTTCGGCGGCAGGTTCTGGAAGACCGGCAGGGCGCGCGCCTCGGTGTTCACGTCGCCCAGCGAGCGGCCCTGCAGCTCGACGTCCAGGGTCACGTTGCGGGTGCGGTTCAGGCGGTCAATCTGGGCCGGGCCGCTTTCCATGGTGATGGTGGCGACGTTCGCCAGCAGCACCGGGCCGCGCGAGCCGGGCACCGTGAGGCGGCCCAGCGCGTCGAGGTCGGCGCGTACGGCGTCGGGCAGCTTGACGCGGATCGGCACCTGGCGCTCGGACAGGTTCATCTTCGCCAGCGACAGGTCGTAGTCGCCGGCCGTCGCCACGCGCACGGTCTCGCCGATCGCGGCGGCGGTCACGCCGAGGTCCGCGGCGCGTGCGAAGTCCGGACGCACGATGATCTCCGGGCGCACCAGCGAGGCGCTCGAGCTGACGTTGCCGATGCCCTGCAGGGTGCGCAGTTCGCGCTCGGCCTGGCGTGCGATGGTGGTCAAGGCCTGGGGGTCTTCGCTGCGCAGCACCAGCTGCATCTTGGTGCCGGTGTCGTTGGCGCCCACGTTGAAGCGCGCTCCCGGGATCTGCGCGACCTTTTCGCGCAGGGCCTTCTCGATGCTGGACAGGCCAACGTCGCGTTCGTGGCGGTCGATCGTGGTCACGGTCATCACCGCGCGGCGCGCCTCGGCCGCGGCGCCCGGGGCGAAGGCGTCGCCGCTGGAGCCGCCGCCGATCGAGCTGAATACGCTTTTCACGCCGGCCACTTCCATCGCCGCCTTGCGGGTCTGTTCGGCGAGGGCATAGGTCTCGGCCAGGGTGGAGCCCGGTGGCAGCTCGACCGTGATCAGGGTCTGGGAGCGGTCGGCCGGCGGTACAAAGCCGGTCGGCAGCAGGGGCACCAGGGCGATCGAGCCGATGAAGAACAGGCCCGCCGCGATCGAGGTCGCCAGGCGGTGGCGCAGGCACCACTGCATGGCGCGCATGTAGCGCGTCATGATGAAGCCATCCTTCTCCTCGCCATGGTGCTTGGCGGGTTTCAGGATGTAGGCGGCCATCATCGGCGTGAGCAAGCGCGCCACGACAAGCGAGGCGAGGATCGCCAGCACCGCGGTCCAGCCGAACTGCTTGAAGAATTTGCCCGGGATGCCGCCCATGAAGGCGGTTGGCAGGAACACCGCCACCAGGGCGAAGGTGGTGGCGATCACCGCCATGCCGATTTCGTCGGCCGCTTCCAGCGCGGCCTGCATCGGGGTTTTCCCCATGCGCAGGTGGCGCGAGATGTTCTCGATCTCGACGATGGCGTCGTCGACCAGCACGCCGATGACGAGGGCCAGCGAGAGCAGGGTCACCATGTTCAGCGTATAGCCGAACAGGTACTGGCCGAGGAAGGCCGGAATCGCCGACAGCGGCAGGGCTGCGGCGGCCACCAGGGTGGCGCGCCAGTCGCGCAGGAACCACCACACCACCAGCACGGCCAGCACCGCGCCTTCGTACAGCATCTCCATCGAGGCGTCGAAGTTTTCCTGTACCGGCGCCGAGTTGTCGATCACCTCGCGCAGCACGACGTTCGGGTTCTCTTTCTGCAGCTGGGCCACGGCGGCGCGCGCGCCTTCGGCCACGTCGACCTCGCCCGCGCCGCGGGTGCGGAAGACTTCGAAGCCGACTACCTTGCGGCCGTCCTGCAGGGCGATGGCACGCGGCTCGGCCACCGTATCCGTCACGGTGGCCACCTGGTCGAGGCGCACGTGGCGGCCATCGGTGAGCGGGATGTCCATCTGGGCCAGCTCTTGCGCCGACTGCACGGTGGCGATGGTGCGCACCGACTGTTCGGCGCCGCTGACGTCGCCGCGTCCGCCCGGCGCCTCGCGCTGGACGTTGCGCAGCTGGCGCGAAACGTCCAGGGCCGAGACCTGCAGGGCGGCCATGCGTGCGTCGTCGAGCTCCACCCGCACTTCGCGGGTGACGCCGCCCACGCGCTTGACCGAACCCAGGCCCGGCACGCTCAGCAGGCGTTTTGAGACGTCGTTGTCGACGAACCAGCTCAGTTCCTGGTCGTCCACGCGCGCGCCCTTGGCCGCTTCGGCGGTGAAGGTCGCGACCACCCGGCCGGCAGTGGCGGCCTTGGTCACGCTCGGCTCGCGCATCTCGGGCGGCAGGTCGGCGCGCACCCGCGCCACCGCATCGCGTACGTCGTTGACGGCTTCGGCGAGGTCCTTCTCCAGGATGAACTCGACGGTGATGGTGGCCACGCCGTCGAGCACCTTGGTATAGATGTTCTTGACGCCCTGCAGGGTGGCGACCGAATCCTCGATCTTGCGCGCGACTTCGGTTTCCAGCTGGGCCGGCGCCGCGCCTTCCAGCGTGGCGGCGACGGTGACGATCGGCAGCTCGATGTCCGGGAAGTCCTGGATCTTGTTGGCCTTGAAGGCCAGCAGCCCCGCCAGCGTCAGCAGGGCGAACAGCATGATCGCCGGGATCGGGTTGCGGATCGATAGTGCGGAGAAGTTCATGGGAAGTCTCCGCTCAGCGCGCCGCCTGGCGGGCAGGCTGCGCCGCGCTTGGGGCGGCCACGTTGCGCACCAGATCGCCGTCGTTCAGGAAACCGGCGCCGCTGATGACGATCGGCGCATCGGCTGCCAGGCCGCTGACGATCTCGACGCGGTCGCCCAGGCGGCGGCCGGTGGTGACCTTCAGCTGGCTCACGCGGCTGTCGCGGTTCAGGCGGAACACATAGCTGAAGCCGTCGCGCACGGCCACGGCCTGCTGCGGCACCGTGAGGGCATTGGTGGCGCCGAATTCGAAGCGGCCGCTGGCGAACATGCCGGCCTTGAGCGGGGCGTTGGCGGACATCGACGGCGGCAGGTCGACGTAGACCAGGGCCAGGCGGGTCTGCGGGTCGACGGTCGGGGCGACGGTGCGCACCTTGCCGGTGATCTCGACGCCGCTGGCGGCGCGCACCTGGGCGCGCATGCCCGGCTTGATGCGTCCCAGGTCATTCGAGGTCACCTCGGCGCGCCACTCCAGGCGGCCCTGGCGGATCATGCGGAACATCTCCGTGCCCGGGCCGATCACGGCGCCCACGGTGGCGCTGCGCGCCGAGATGATGCCACTGTCGGGCGCCACCACCGTGGCGTAGCGCAGGCGCAGCTGCTGCTGGGCGAGCGTCGCCTGGGCCGAGGCCACGCGCGCCTGGGCGGTGCGCTCGGCGGTGAGATACTGGGTGACCTGCTGCTCGCTCAGTGCGCCAGAACTCTTCAGGTTGCGGGCGCGGTCGGCATCAAGCCTGGCCGCGCTGGCGTTGGCCTGGGCTTCCTGCAGCACGGCGCGCGCCTGCTCGACGTCGGCGCGCACGGTGTCGCTCGCGAACACGGCCAGGGTCTCGCCCTTCTTGACCACGTCGCCCACGTTGACCCGCACCTCGCTGAGGCGCAGGCCGTTCGACTCGCTGCCGATCACCGCTTCCTGCCAGGCGGCGACGCTGCCGTTGGCGGTCAGGCCGACCGGCAGCGAGGCGGTCGAGGGCAGGCCGGTGGTGACGGTCAATGCAGGCGTCGGCGCGGCGGGCTTCTCGTCCTTGGCGCTGGCGCGCTCGGGAATGGCCAGGGCGAGGGCGAAGCACAGGGTCGCGCCAGCGGCGGCGACCACGGGAACTGGGGGAAGACGGCGGAGGGTTGGCATAGTGATTGGCAGGCTGCAGGTCAAGCTGAGGAGTGTATCAAAGTTGCAATACGATACGCGTGCCGGGAGATATTTACCAGCACAGTTCGCGTGGATGGAGGCGGGGCGCTACAAGCGGATATTGCTAAAGAGAGAGGCCAGTGGACCGGGGTGCGGAGCAGGAAAGGTGAAATTTGTGCGGTGCAGCAAATAACATTGATCTATCTCAAATGGAAACGCTTCCTGAACGAAACAAGCTACGTAGTTCTACTGTATTGCGGTGCACAAAAAACTCGGTTATATTGAAACCGTCTCCTCCAGTTTCTCCGAAATTGGATTATCGCCCGCCAGCCGCAAGGTTCGCGGGCGCTTTTTTTTGGGATTTTCGTAGGGTGGTCGGCTCTGCCGACCGCGCGTTCAACCATCCGATGGATGGATGCGACGCGTGGTGTTCATGCACGGTTTGAACGCGCGGTCGGCGAAGCCGACCACCCTACAGAAGCGCGTCCAGACCGTTGAATCAGGCGTCGGCGCCCTGGAAGGAACCTGCCCGCCAGGTCAGCACCAGGGTGTCGCGATGCCCATGCTCCTCCAGCGGCTGGATCGGCGTCGATTCGTGGATCACGGCCGCATCGTCCAGCAGCAGCAGGGTCCAGGGTTCCAGCATGGTGAACCGTTTGCCGGCCGGGCCATCGGCTTCGAACACGCGGGTCTCGCCGCCCTTGATGCCGGTACGGCCAATCAGGATGACGGCGACGAAGTCGACGCCGTCGCGGTGGGCGCCTTCCGGCGTGGGGCGGCCGATGCCGTCGGCGGTATCGATGCGGAACTGGTGCGCTTCCACGTACCAGGGCTGCTGGCCGCGCACCTGCAAACAGACGGCGCCGAGCGCGCGCACCAGGCGGCTCCAGGCCGGGTTGGCGACGGTGTCCGGCTCGACCGGTTGGAACAGGCGGTGCATGCCGCCGTGCAGGGCGTTGTACTCGACCGGCTGCCAGTGCGCGCGGTGCGGCGTCTGTGCGAGCCGTTCACCGTCGTCGATGAAGCAGGAGTGGCGGCGGCGCCGGTAGCGGCCGCCGTCCTTGAGGTAGTTGTCGAGTTCGAGCCGGTCCCAGCTCGGGACCAGGGCCTGCAGCTCGTCGAGGGTGCAGCCCGCCAGGCGGGCCACGTCGAGGGGACGCAGGAGGGCATAGCCCTCGCTGCGCAGCGCATCCGTCAGCTGCGACGGATCGGTGTAGGGCAGTTCACGTGTAGTCATCCGGCTAGCGTAGCATTTTTCAACGCCGCCGGTCTGACCATCCCCAATTCCTACCAGTTCTTGACGAAAGTGAGACGGAAGGTGCGCGGCTCGATCGGGTGGAAGTGGATGTCCTCCACGCCAGCCGCTTCGTTCGCCATGCGCGACTCGTAATAGTAGTCGATCGCCGAGTCGCGGCGGTTGGTGAGATTGAAGCCTTCCAGCTCCAGGCGCATGTCCTTGCCGATCCGGTAGCCGATGCGGCCGTTGAGGGTGGTGCTCGCGTGCGAGCGCACGCTGTCATCCTCGATCAGCGGACGCGGGCCGAAGTAGCGCAGGCGCAGGGCGCCCGACCACGGACCCACGCGGTCCACCGTTAACCCGACCTGCGCCACCCCCTCGACAGCGCCCGGAATGCGGTCGCCATCCGGATTACCCCCACGCGAACGCGCGCGCGCATAGGCCGCGTCGAAGTTCAGCGACAGCCATTTGTTCGCACGGTAGATGTTCGACAGCTCGACGCCATAGCGGCGGCTCGGGTCCCCGGCCTCGGTGTTGCCGGCGTCGCCGATATAGGTCAGCTCGGAAGCGAAGTCGAGGCGGTAGACCGACACCGTGGTTTCCATCTTCGGAATCGCTACCGTGCGCAGGCCCAACTCCATGCCGCGCGAACGCACCAGGCCCGGCGTGCGGTCCACCGGGTCCAGGGTCTTCGGATCGACGCTCGCCACGGTGCCGCGCGCGTCATTGCTGTGGAAGCCGTGGCCGTAGTTCAGGTAGAGCTCCGTGTGCTTCCACGGCGCGTAGGCGATGCTCAAGGTCGGGGTCACCAGCGTGTCGTAGGCGCGGCCGGAGTTCTCGAGGCGGTCGCCATCGACATTGAAACGATAACGGTTGGCGCGCAGGCCGACCACGGTGCGCAGCGCATCGTTCCACATGGTTGCGTTTTCCAGGTAGACGGCGCCGCTGGTCTCGACGATGTGGTCTTCGCGCGTGGTCGCGATGCGCTGGCGTGCGCGGGTGTCGTAGAGGCCGTTGAAGATGTTGTCGTTCTGGAGCTGGAAGCCGACCGTCATGTCGGAAGCGACCTTGCCGTCCGCGCTCTTGTAGGCGTGCCAGGTGTGGCTGCCGTCCAGGCCCGTCGTCACGCGGCGGTCCGGCTGGGCGAACTGGTCGCCATTGACCGGGTCGTTCAGGAAGTAGGTGAAATTCGAATACAGCTCGAGCTGGTTGCGGATCACGTAGGCATTCAGGGAGGTCGCCGAGTCCTGGGTGGTGCGGCGCCAGTTGCCCGAAATGCTGCTGCGCTGGGCCTCGCCGCCGTCGCTCAGGTCGATCGCATCGAAGCGGCCCAGTTGGCCGTTCTGTACCGCGCGCAGCGGGATCTGGTCGGTGCTGTTCCAGTGGCCCTGGTAGTGCATCGCGGTGACGGTCCAGCCATTGTTGGAATAGCCGCGGCTGTAGCGCAGCACGGCGTTGACCTTGCGGTAGCCGTCCGGACGGGTCCAGGGACCGTCGTTCTTCATCAGCTCCAGCGCGTAGAGCAGGTTGCCCCCGGCGACTTCGGGCGAGCCGGCCAGCACCGTGCGCGCATATTCGTCCTGGCCGAGCGTCACGGTCGCCAACGGCGCCACCAGGCGGTTGGCATAGGCCAGCGAAGCCTTGCCGGCCGAGGCGAAGTCGCCGTCCGTCGACGAGTAGGGGCCCTTGCGGTAGTCGAGGCGGGTGACCAGTTCCGGAATCAGGAAGTTCAGGTCGGTCCAGCCCTGGCCGTGGGCGTGGCTGCGCTGGTTGACCGGCATGCCGTCGACCCAGGTCGCGAGGTCGGTGCCGTGGTCGAGGTTGAAGCCGCGCAGGTAGAACTGGTTGGCCTTGCCTTCGCCGCTGTGCTGGCTGGCGATCAGGCCGGGCGTGGCTTCCAGCAGTTCGCCGGGGCGGTAGACGGTGCGGTTTTCCAGGTCCTTGGCGCCCACGGTGCCGGAGCTGGCCGAGTCGGTCATGCCGATCTGGTTGATGCGCGAACCTTCGACCAGCACGCGCTGCAGGACGAAGTCGTCGGCGCTGGCGGCGCCATGGAAGAAGAGCGCTGCGAGCGCGGCGGCGATGGGAGTGATGCGAATCGTGGTCATTGAGCGTGCTGTTGTTGTACGGCTTGCGCGGTTGGCTGTTCCGGCGCGTTCATGGTGAAGGTCAGCGAGCGGATCTTGCCCGCATCGTTGAGGTTGACGGTGTTGACCTGGTCCGGCAAGAAGTCGGCCAGCACGCCGTGGCGGATGCTCGCCGTCTTCGACAGCGGTGCGTTCTCGAGTTCCTGGTAGATGGTGACGCTCTGCGAATCGGCCGTCATGCCGACCCAGCGCACGGGCAGGCGCTTGTTGTCCGTTCCCTTGAGCGCGAAGCGTTCCTCGACGTACTTGCGCAGCACCTCCTGGTCTTCCGGATCGGTGAGGTCGAACTGGCGCTGGTACATATTCATGAGGAGGGCCTCGATGTCATGCGCCATATAGGTGTGGACGATCTCCGTGCTGCCCGTGCGCGGATTGAAGGCGACTTCGGTGATCCCCATGTGGAAGCGGTGCGCGCCCGCTGCCGCGCTCACGCACAGCAGCGCGGCAGCGAGCAGCGCTTTCAGGTTGAAGCGAAAGCGCTGCATGCTCATTGCCCGGCCTTTTTCTCTGCCGGTTTCGTTTCAGCCGGTTTCTTGAGTGGCGTGGCGAAGTCGCGCATCAGGTTCGAACCCGCATCGCGATTGGTCTTGAACAGCTCCAGGCGCGACGGGGTCGGCTTCGCCGGCCACGCGTTGTTGCCGGTGTCGATGTCCGCGGTCTCCCAGTACGGGTCCTGGGTGATGCCGACGAGCTCCTCGTCGAGGATGAAGAGCTTGGTCACCTTCTTCGGCGAGTAGCGCCAGATCTCGGCCGGGATGCGCTCGACGATCTTCTTGCCGCTCTTGAGTTCGAGTTCGACGATCAGCGGCGTCACCAGGCCGCCCTTGTTGCTGAAATCGACCAGGTAGAAGCGCTTGCCTTCCTTGAGCAGGGCCTTCTCCCAGTCCTCCAGGGTGGCAAACGTCTCGTTGTAGGCGTTGCGGTCCTTGTTGGTGACGGTGAAGTCGTCGTGCTCGTTGTAGAAGTCCTTCAGGTCCGGATCGGTGTCGACGCGGCGCTGCATGCCCTTGTTGCGCTGGTCGATCATCGGGGTCGGCTCGGCCTTGTGGCGCGCGCGCTGCCAGGCCTTCTCGATCTCAGGGTCCTTTGTGCTGATGGTGTACTCGCTGACGCCATCGACGCTCACGTCGACCGCGTCGGTGGTGTAGAACCAGCCGCGCCAGAACCAGTCGAGGTCCGTGCCGGAGGCGTCTTCCATGGTGCGGAAGAAGTCGGCCGGGGTCGGGCGCTTGAACTTCCAGCGCTCGGCGTACTCTTTGAACGCGAAGTCGAACAGTTCGCGGCCCAGGATGGTCTCGCGCAGCACGTTCAGCGCGGTGGCCGGCTTGGCGTAGGCGTTGTTGCCGCGCTGGAGGGTCGACTCGGCATTCGTCATGACCGGCACCTGGTTGGCGCTGCGCATGTAGTCGACGATGTTGCGCGCCTCGCCGCGGCGCGAGGGGTAGTCGTTTTCCCAGGCTTCTTCGGCCAGGAACTGCAGGAAGGAGTTCAGGCCCTCGTCCATCCAGGTCCACTGGCGCTCGTCGGAGTTGACGATCATCGGGAAGTAGTTGTGGCCGACCTCGTGGATGATCACGCTGATCAGGCCATACTTGGTGCTCTTGGAATAGGTCAGCTCGCCGGTCTTCTTGTCCTTGACCGGGCGGCCGGCGTTGAACGAGATCATCGGGTATTCCATGCCGCCGATCGAGCCGTTCACCGAGATGGCGGTCGGGTAGGGGTAGTCGAAGGAATACTTGTTGTACTGCTCGATGGTGTGGATGACGGCGGCGGTGGAATACTTTTCCCACAGCGGGTTACCCTCTTTCGGGTAGTAGGACATGGCCAGCACGTCCTTGCTGCCGCTCTTGATGCTCTGGGCGTCCCAGATGAACTTGCGGCTCGATGCAAAAGCGAAGTCGCGCACGTTTTTGGCCTTGAAGTGCCAGGTCTTGGTCGCCTTCGAGCGCGATTTCTCGGCTGCTTCGGCCTCTTTCTGGGTCACGATGACGACCGGTTTCTTCGCGGTCTTTGCCTGGCGCAGGCGCTCGCGCTGGGCGCTGGTGAGCACCGCATCGGCATTCGTCAGTTCGCCGGTGGAGGCGACGATGTGGTCGGCCGGGACGGTCAGCTGCACGTCGTAGTCGCCGAACTCCAGGGTGAATTCGCCGTCGCCCATGTACTGCTTGTGCTGCCAGCCCTTGACGTCGTAGTAGGCCGCCATGCGCGGGAACCACTGGGCGGACAGGTAGATGTCGTTGCCGTCGTCGAATTTTTCAAAGCCGGTACGGCGTCCGACCACGTTCGCTTCGGGCAGGTTGAAGGTCCACGCCAGATTGAAGGCGACGCGTGCACCCGGCTTGAGCGGCTGGGGCAGGTCGATCCGCATCATGGTCTTGTTGACCGTGTGGCGCAAGGCGCGGCCGTCGCTGCCCGTCACGCTGGTGACCTGGATGCCGCCCGCGAAACGCTGCTGTTCGAGCGTGGACTTCAGGGTGTCGAACTTGACGCCGTCGTTGCCGCGCGCCTGCCATGCATCGCGCGAAGGCAGGGAGGCGATACGGCGGTTGTCCGAATTGCTGCGGAACATGTTCTGGTCCAGCTGCACCCACAGGTAGGACAGGGTGTCCGGCGAATTGTTGGTGTAGGTGACGGTGCCCGAGCCGTTGATCGAGCGCTTGTTCTCGTCCAGGGTGGCGCGCAGGCGGTAGTCGGCGCGCTGCTGCCAGTAGCGGTGGCCCGGGGCGCCGGAGGCGGTGCGGGTGTCGGTCGCGGTGGGGAGCAGTTCATCCAGCTGGCGGAACTTGTCGTCGAAAGGCTGGGCGGCGTGGGCCGCGCCGGCGAGGAGAGCGGCGGCTACGGCCGCCTGCAGGTGTTTGGTCTTCATGCGAATTTGATACTAAGCGTCTTCATAAACAAACGGCAGGGCACTTGTGGTGCCCTGCCGGTGGATGCAGCTGGCTACGTGATTACTCGGCCTTCGGCGCTTCAGCAGCTTCCTTCTGGCCTGCCGGCTTGAGCTTCGTGTTGAAGTCGCGCATCAGGTTGGTGCCGAATTCGCGATTGGTCTTGAACAGCTCCAGGCGCGACGGGGTTGCTTTCGCCGGCCACGCGTTGTTGTTCACGTCGATGTCGGCGGTTTCCCAGTACGGGTCCTGGACCAGGCTGACGATCGGCTCGTCGGTGATGAACAGCTTGGTCACCTTCTTCGGCGAGTAGCGCCAGACTTCGGCCGGGATGCGCTCGATGTACTTCTTGCCGCTCTGGGTCGTGATCTCGACGATCAGCGGCATGACGAGGCCACCCTTGTTCGAGAAGTCGACCAGGTAGAAGCGCTTGCCTTCCTTGAGCAGCGCCTTTTCCCAGTCTTCCAGGCCGGCGTAGGTCTCGTTGTAGGTGTTGCGGTCCTTGTTGGTAACGGTGAAGTCGTCGTTCTGGTTGTAGAAGTCCTTCAGCTCGGGCTGCTGATCGACCTTGCGCGGCATGCCCTTGTTGCGCTGGTCGGTGATCGAGATCGGCTCCGACTGCTTGCGTGCACGAGCCAGGGCCTTCTCGACTTCCGGATCCTTGCTGCTGATGGTGTATTCGCTGATGCCATCGACGCTGATGTCCACCGGGTCGGTGGTGTAGAACCAGCCGCGCCAGAACCAGTCGAGGTCCGTGCCCGAGGCGTCTTCCATGGTGCGGAAGAAGTCGGCCGGGGTCGGGCGCTTGAACTTCCAGCGCTCGGCGTATTCCTTGAAGGCGAAGTCGAACAATTCGCGGCCGAGGATGGTCTCGCGCAGCACGTTCAGGGCGGCGGCCGGCTTGGCGTAGGCGTTGTTACCGAACTGCAGGAGCGACTCGGAGTTGGTCATGATCGGGACCTGGTTCTGGCTGCGCATGTAGCCCACGATGGTGCGCGGGTCGCCGCGCATCTCGTCCCAGCCTTCTTCCCATGCTTCCTGGGCCAGCGACTGCACGAAGGAGTTGATGCCCTCGTCCATCCAGGTCCACTGGCGCTCGTCCGAGTTGACGATCATCGGGAAGTAGTTGTGGCCGACTTCGTGGATGATCACGCCGATCAGGCCGTACTTGGTGCGCTTCGAGTAGGTCAGCTCACCGGTCTTCTTGTCCTTCACCGGACGCGGGCCGTTGAAGGTGATCATCGGGTATTCCATGCCGCCGACCGGGCCGTTCACCGAGATCGAGGTCGGGTACGGGTAGTCGAAGGAGTACTTGTTGTACTGCTCGATGGTGTGGATGATCGATGCGGTCGAATACTTCTCCCACAGCGGGTTGCCCTCTTTCGGGTAGTAGGACATCGCCATCACGTCGACGTTGCCCGACTTGACGCCCTGGGCATCCCAGATGAACTTGCGGCTCGACGCCCAGGCGAAGTCGCGCACGTTCTTGGCCTTGAAGTGCCAGGTCTTGGTGCCGCTGGCGCGGGTCTTCTCGGCGGCTTCCGCTTCGGCCTGGGTCACGATGATGACCGGCTTCTTGGCGGTGCGCGCCTGGCGCAGGCGGTCGCGCTGGGTGGCGGTCAAGACCTCGCCCGGGTTCTGCAGCTCACCGGTGGAAGCGACGATGTGGTCGGACGGGACGGTGATCTGCACGTCGTAGTCGCCGAACTCCAGCGTGAACTCGCCGGCGCCCAGGAACTGCTTGTGCTGCCAGCCGTAGACGTCGTAGTAGGCCGCCATGCGCGGGAACCACTGGGCGATCTCGAACAGGTCGTTCTTGTCGTCGAACTTCTCGTAGCCCGAGCGGCCGCCCAGGATCTTCTGTTCGTTGATGTTGTAGGACCAGTCGAGGCTGAACGACACGCGCGCGCCCGGCTTCAGCGGGGTCGGCAGGTCGATGCGCATCATGGTGCCGTTGATGGTGTACTTCAGCGGACGGCCGCCGTCGCGGACGTTGCTGATCTTGAAGCCGCCGTCGAAGGTGTTCCCTTCGAGCAGGGTGCGGATGGCGTCGAATTTCACGCCCTGTTCCGGGCCGCGGGCCTGGGCCCAGGCTTCGCGCGAAGGCAGGGCCGCCGTCGTGCGGGCGCCCGAATCCTTCTGGTAGATGTTCTGGTCGAGCTGCAGCCAGAGGTATTTCAGGGTGTCAGGGGAATTGTTGTAGTACGTGATGGTGCCGGAGCCGGTCAGCGAACGGTTCGCCTCGTCCAGCTTGGCGCGCATGGTGTAGTCGGCGCGCTGCTGCCAGTAAGCGTGACCGGGAGCGCCGGAAGCGGTACGGACCGCGCCCGGGGTCGGCAGCAGCTCGTCGAGCTGGCGGAACTTGTCGTCGAAAGGCTGGGCGGCGAAAGCGGTGGCACTGAGGCACAGCGCTGCCAGTCCGATGGGCAGACGTATCATATTTCCCCTGAAATTTTAATTGGAATAGGAAAAACTATTCTAGCTTTACCTATTAGTCAATTGTTCGGAGGAATTGTAAAAAAGCTGATACATCATGCATATATCACGTGTCGAGGCGAAACCTCACTATTGCAGCGGCATCAAGAGCGGCCAGGTAAGCGCGGTTTTTTCTGGTTGCCACCTGATTTTTGTGCCGATTCGCTACCGTCTTTCTGTTCTGCGACTGAGTTCTCAGCTGTGGCCATCAGTTCGCTTTTTGCGTGGCCAAATGTTTTCAAAATTGCATCGGAAAAACCAAGCGCAAACACTTCTTGGGCAATTTTACGGATCTGCTCGGGTGCCAGCCCCGAGGGGGCTTCTTCTGCTTCCTTGCGGCTTGGTGCGCCTTGGCGCTGAACAGGGACAAAGCCGACTTCCAGACCAAAAAACTTTCCGATACGGTTCAGGGTAGTGACGGTGGGATTTCCCTTTCCGAGTTCCAATGCCTTGATGACCCGTGCGCTGACCTCACGATGTTGTGCGAACTCCTCCTGCGTCATGCCGGAAATCGCACGCATTTCGCGCACGCCTTCGGTGATCGATAGGTCGGCCGCCGCGGCGCTTGCCAGTAACTGGTTACGTCGTTCACGCGCCTGTGTTTTGTCGATCGGTTTTCGTTTGCTCATGACTACCTCAGGGCCAGAAGTTGGGTTTGTTGCGCTGCTATGCTCGGCGTGACGAAGTTGACGATGTCTTCGTCGATGGCGGCTTCGCGCATGTAGTCGGCGAGGTTGCCGAGTTGTTCGCCGAACCGGACCATGGCCTCGACGACGCGCTGGCGCTCGTCCCCGGACAAGGCCAGATGGTCCAGGATGTCCTGCCACTCCCGCAACTCCTTGCTGGAATCCCGGTGATACCAGCGTGAAGCGCGCGTGATACCTTCCGGGTCGAGGTACATGGGAGCGAAATCGAACAGGGGCGTGATCCGGGTCACGCCATCGACCGTCTGCACGGCCGTGTTGCGCGCGTGGTTGTCCGGATTGCGCATCGCCAGGTTCAGCACGTCGCGCTTGATGAACTCGATGGTGTCTTCAAGCGGCTCGTCCACGACCCGGCGAATCGCGTCGAGCAGCTTGAACTGGTCAGCCTGGATGCCGAAGCCACCCAAGCCGGCGATCGATGCCGTACTCTCCTGGTGGAAGCGTTGTACACGCCCATCCCCCGCACGCCGATCGAAGCGCGGGATGAACAGCATGTCCTCGTGAAGGGACGGCAGTTCGAAGCTGCGGATCCCGACGCGCTGTGCCACTTCCATGTAGCGCACCTCGTTGCGCAAGACCTTGCGGTCGGCTTCCGAAGGGCCGCGCGGACGCTTGACGATATAGTGACGCTGCGCCCGGTCGTCGGGAAGCGCCGCATCTGGATACCATTTGCCGTCGGTCGCCTGCGTCAGCAGGTACTTCGGCGCGACGCCTTGGACGCCGGTTCCGCCTGACGCCAGCATGCCGTGCACCATCATGACTTCGTGGAAGTCGGGCGCGCGCGCGAGCAGCTCGTCGAAGGTGAAACCACTCGTAGCCAGCTCATGGCGTTGCTGGTGCTGTTCGAAGTAATCCACTGCCTCTCGAATCCGCAGGCGCCCGATCGGGTTGAAGGCGCCGGCGCACAGGAGCGGCAAATCAGAGGCAGGGACGTCGGCAAGCTGGAGCCGGTCGAGTAAGAACCTGCGCCCATTCCCTTGCGGGACCAGGTCGTACAGGAAGGCTGGCCATCCCTGCAGGACGTGGCGGTCCGCATCCACCGGCTGTGCCAGGGAGACCGGGAGGGCGGAAACACCGAACGCGTAATCGAGGTCGTACTCGAACACGCAATCATTCGCGCGAAAGCCATTCTTGATGACATCCGAGAAGCTGGCGTGTGCGGCTTCCAGCCATCGGCCCTCGTAAAAAATTTCGATGCGGCAATCCATGGTCTGCCTCGAGTGCGACTGTCGGCCGGCAGCCGAGCATAAAAGTGCATTATAAGATACCGGATAGTACACCGGGGCCGCTAAGAATGCACCCGGCAATGTGATTTGCCCGGTTCAGTCGAATCCACGCACCGGGAAGCTGGCATCACGCTGGATCCAGTTGCGCGGCGAATACCTTGAACTAGCATCGGTTGCATGCAGCGTGAACGCATGACGCGACACCGGCGAGCGATTCGGCGCGCTGTAGTGCGGCAGCAGTCCGTGGAAGCAGACCAGGGTGCCGGCCTTCGCTTCCAGCGGCACGGCGGTGCTGTCATCCGGCCACGGCGTGCTGTCCAGCTTTTCCATGATGATGCGGTCGCCATCGCGCAGGAAGCGTTCGCGTAAGGGGCCTCGGTGTCCGCCGGGTTCGGCCCACAGGCAACCGTTGTCCACTGTCGCATCTTCCAGCGCGAACCAGAAGGTGGTGACGGTGATCGGATCGCTGTCGAAGAAGGTGGCGTCCTGGTGCCAGCGCACCTCGCCGCCGATGCCGGGCTGCTTGAAGATGTACATCGACTGCCAGACCTGCGGACGTTCCAGGCCCAGGTCGCGCGCCACGGCTGCCAGCTTCGGGTCGCGGGTAAAGGCGTTGAAGACCGGGTCGAGGTCGTGCATGGCATGGCCGATCTTGTTGATCGACAGGGCCTTCGCCTGGCGCAGCTGGCCGTCCGGGCCGAATGCCTCTTCCTCGAAGAAGCAGCGCACCGTATTGTCCGAACCAAGGAACCAGGCGTCGCTGGCGCGCTCCTGGTCCTTTGTGGTGAAGATGGCGCGCGACTCGTTCGGATCGAAGGTGTCGACGATCTCTTCGGCGCGGCGGCGCAAGGCGGCGATCTCTTCCAGCTTCTTGAAACCCGGGATGACGATGAAGCCGTTACGTTCGTATTGCGCGCGTTGTTCGGAAGTGAGCATGGTGGATGCGTCGGCAGGCAAAAAGCCCATTGTAGCGCGCCTCATTACCCTACCGTCCACCAATGGGCGCGTTGATCTTGGTCGCCCGTCTTTCTGTCACAAGCCAACTTCCAATCGATATGGCCAGGCAAGAATCATCGCTCGCTCAATCCACAACGGAGGCAGAATGGCAAGCGACGCATATCTCAAGATAGAAGGCATCAACGGCGAATCAGAAGACGAACGGCACCGCAACTGGATAGAGTGTTCAAACGTCCTCTACGCGGTCCACCAGCCGAGAGCCGATGTAGTTTCGACTGCAGGCGGGCATACCACCGGGCGAGCTGACCTGTACCCGATCAGCTTCAGCAAGCTTGCTGACCTGGCCTCTCCCGTCTTGCTGCAAACCTGCGCCACTGGAAAGACCATTCCCAAAGCTTCTTTCGAGTTCATGCGGGCTGACGGCGACGGAAAGCCGATCACCTACTTTAAGATCGAATTGGAAAACGTCATGATTGCCAGCATCAAGCCGGATAGTGGCGAAGGCGGGATCATTACTGAGAGGGTCCAGCTTGCGTATGCCAAGATCAAATGGCACTACACCCGCCAGCATCCGGGGTGGAGCACAGGGCAATACTAGCGGTAGCTGGGACTGTTCAGCTCACAAAGTGTGCTAATCGGGGGGCGATATGTCCACTCCTTATGAGGGCGCACCAATGTTTGTCAGCCCACTTGAACTGTCTGACTTCCAGCACGTATGTGCCGTCATCGTGACGGGCGATAAGCTGAATCCATGCGGCCACACCCTACTGCATGTTGGTGAAAGTTGGAGTTGGTATATCCATGTCGCTGGTGGCGTATACAAATTGCCCAAGTTCATCCCTCAGAGTCACTACATGCGGTACTTAAAGGAGAACGGCAAGCGTGAGATTCGCCGCTGGGATATCAAGCTGCCCAACCCTAAGGGTGCGCGTGACAAGCTGCATGAACTCATCGATAAGCCTTGGTTCTGGGGCGTTATCGCTCACAACTGCACTTCCTTTGCGGAAGAAGTAGCGCGGGCAGGCGGTAGTGAAGCCGGACAGTATTTCAATTGTCCTATTGCGGAGCCTTTCGGATGAAGATCACATTCATTTCACTTGTAACTGCCTTGTTGATAGCTGTACTTGCCTGGGTATCGATCTTCATTTTCGCTCCAGACATGAATCTCGACACCGCGTATGGCATCATCGTTGGCTCGTTTCTCGGCTCGACAGTCCTCACTGCACTGGTATTGGGGCTACGGAGTCGTCGAGCTAGTCGGGTTAGGGGAAGTGTATAGAAATGGCAAGAGGCGCTTAGCGCCCCTCGCTGTTTTGGAGTACAGGATCAGTCCACAGCAGGCGTGTACTGAACCGCTGCTGGCCTGCCATCGACTTTCCACCACTGGGCCACGCCCCAGGCGAATTCCGGCACGATGAAGAGCCAAAGCAGCGGTTCTCCGGTCACATAGAGGCACCAGGCCATCCACAGCGAGAACAGGAAGCGTCCCGTTCCGTCGAAACGGCCCAGGCGGGTAGTGGGCTCGAGGATGCGCAGGACAGACCACACCAGCACGATGCTGCCCATCAGGCAGGCGAACAGCATGTGGAAAGGCGTGAACGCGGGCAGGGCGGCGCCGCCCAACGCCACGTTCAGGCCGGAGAGATGGCCGTGGACGAGCGCGAAGGTCCAGGGCGTGGCGAAGCCTGCGGTCAGGAAGAGGTCATAGAGGGCGCTGGCGCGCACGAGGCGGCGGCTGGCTGATCTGGAAAGCTGCATGGCGGTGCTCCGAAGTGGTAGAGCCGCCATCCTCAACCCTGGAGTACACTCGAGGGTCAAGCACTTTCTGGGAAGATCACCATGCAGATCGGAGAACTGGCGGCCGCCACCGGCCTGAGCCGCGATGCGCTGCGCTTCTACGAGGCGCGGGGCCTCTTGACCGCGCGCCGCCTGGGCAATGGCTACCGCGATTATCCGGTCGAGGCGGTCGAGTGGCTGTGCTACCTGCGCACCGCCCAGTCGCTCGGATTTACCCTGTCCGAGATCGAGGCGGGCATGCCTCTGCTGTCCGATCCGGCGAATTCGGCGCACGAGCTGCGCGCCGCGCTGGAACGCAAACTCGCCGACATCGACGCCCGCATCGCCGGCCTGGTGGAACTGCGCGCCGTGCTGGCGACGCGCCTGGCCGATCCGCTCGAGGCCTGTCCGCTACAGGCGGGCGCCGTCAAGGCAGCCGCTTGAAGGCGACGTCGAAGGAGCCGCTCAGCAAGCGGCCGCCCGTCCCATCCATGCGCAGCTCGAGTTCGCGCGACAGCACGAAGAGCGTGCGCGCCGATTCCGCATACAGCGGCTCCCACTGCTTGTCGCGCAGCGCCACCATCAGCTTGCCACCGCGTTCGGCGATCTCGAAAGTGCCGAGGCCCTTGATCTCGTAGCGTCCGGCCAGTTTGGCGCGGGTCGCTGCAGGCAGGGTAATGGCCTTGCGCAGCTTCGGCTGCTGGGTGGGCCAGCGGTACTCGGCCGCCACCGCACGCACCAGGCTTTGCGACAGTTCGGCGCCGGCGTCGCCGTTGCTCATGACGACCACGCCGTCACCCTTCTGCACGAACGCGTACAGCGTGTTCTGGTAACCCATATTGCTGCCGCCGTGGCCGAAAGCGTGGCGCGGCGCCTTGCCGTCGATGTTCAGGCCGAGGGCGTAGTCGTTCATCACCGGGCGCAGCATGGTCTGCGTCAAGGTGGTCGACAGCACGGGACTGCCGCCACCCTGGATGGCCAAGGCGAATTTCACCAGGTCGGTCGGGGTCGTCCACAGGCCGGCGGCCGCCTGTTCCGGATAGGTGTAGGGGCCGCCCGCATACGGCTTGCCTTGTCCGTCATGGGGCAGGGCGGCGCGCGCCAGCAGGGCGCCGGGCAGAGGCTGGGCGAAGGTGCTGTCGTTCATGCCGAGCGGCTTGAGTACCGTCTCCTCCATCAGGGTCTCGAAAGGACGTCCCGAACGGTCGATCATGGCCTGCTGCACCACGGTGTAGCCGCCGCCCGAGTAGTTCCAGGCGTCGCCCGGCGCTCCTTCGATGCGTACCGGCCCGGTATTGGCGGGCGCCTTGCCGTCCAGGACTTGCAGCAGGGTCGGCACCTGGGCGCTGGCCGCATAGCCGGGGAAGCCCGAGATCGTCGTGCCGGCCGTGTGCGACAGCAGCTGGCGCAAGGTGGCCGGCCGCTTGGCGGGGCCCGGCGGCAGCTTCCACGAGGAGAGGACGGAATTGATGTCGGCGTCGAGTTCGAGCTGGCCGGCTTCGACCATCTTGAGGGCGCCCATGGCCGTCACCGGCTTGCTGATCGAGGCAGCCTGGAACAGGGTCTGGGGCGTCACCGGCGCGCCATTGGCGCCGGTCGTGCCATAGCCCTTGGCCCAGGCCAGCTTGCCATTGCGGATCACGGCGATGCTCACGCCCGGCACGTTCAGGCGCCGCATCTCGGCTTCCAGGGTGCGGGTGTCGGGCTTGGCGCCCTGGATCCCGACCGCGGGGCGCAGGCCGCGTTCGATGCGGGCGATGTCGTTCGCATCCTGCGCCCATGCGCCGCCCATGCAGGCCGAACTACCCAGTGCACATGCCGCCAGCGCGCGGATCGCGCTTCCATACCGTGCTTTCATTCCGTCTCCTGTTATTGAACTGACTACTCGTCAGTATCCAGAGCCGGAGGCCTTGATGCAAGTACGAAATACTTAAGCCGCGGCAGCCGCCGGCATCGTGAAGGTGAAGGAGGTGCTGCCCGCGCTCGAGCCCACTTCGATGCCGCCGCCATGGCCGCGGGCGATCTGGTCGACGATGTACAGGCCCAGTCCAAGTCCCTCGCTGCCGGCGCGCGAGGATGCGCGCCAATAGGGCTTGAGCAGCTGGGCGATGACGGCCGGGCTCAGGTCAGGGCCGCCGTTGGTGACGCGCAGGGTGAACAGGCCGTTGCGCACATTGGCGACGACGAAGATGGGGTCCCGGTCGCTGCCGTGCACCAGTGCGTTCTTCAAGAGATTCGACAGCAGCTGCGAGAGCCGCTCCGGATCGCAATGCAGCGACAGGCCAGGCTGGATCGCGCTGTCGATCACGCGTTCGGGATGGAGGCTGGACAGCTCGTCGACCACCCCGTACAGGCGCAGGTCGGCGCCGTGCAGCGTCCTCAACTCGAGCGGCAGGCCATCGCCCATGCGCCCGCGCGTGAAATCGACGACGTCTTCGACCAGCGCCGACATCCGGCGTGCACTGCGCTGGATGCGCTCGGCCACCTGGCGGGTGGAGGGATCCTGGTGCTTCAGCAGCAGCAACTCGGCGCCCGACATGACCGAGCCGAGCGGGGTGCGCAGGTCGTGCCCGAGCACGGCGATGAACTGTTCGCGCAGTTCGGCCGTCTCGCGCTCGTCGAGCAGGGCTGCGCGCGCCTCACCGAGCGAATGTTCGCTCTCGAGCTGCTTGGCAATCAGTTCCGTGAACAGCTGCAGGGTGGAGACCGTGACCGCGTCGCTCAGGCGCACGGGTTCCGGATCGAGTCCGCACAGCGTGCCGAAATAGCGGCCGTCCGGACGGAACACGGGAATCGAAAAATAGCTCTGGAAACCGTAGATGCGTGGCGTATGGTGATCGTGGTAGCGGGCGCTCTCGCGCACGTGGTCGATGATGACGGCGGCCCGGGTGTCGCGCACTTCCTCGCAGAGCGTGGTGGTGACGTCGAGCGGATCGCCCGGTTTGAGGCCGAACTCCAGTTTGTCGAGGACAGCGCAGGCGGTCCAGGAATCCTGGGTGACGTGGGCGATGCACACGAAGCGCAGGCCGGTCATGGCGGCGACGGTTTCCAGGATCTTCGGTACCGCACCGATGGCCTGGATCTCGTCGACGCACGAAGGTGCATGTAATGCCATGGAACGTCCCACAAAGTATTTACTGGATTGCTACAAACGGTCCATGGTAGCACTTGTGACGTGGGTTGTTCTCAGCTGTTACAAATCCATCGTCCATCCTCGTAAACACGTTCCTCGCCCAGGTAGACCGCGTCCGTCACCGCGAACACGTCGATGTGGTAGCGCGCGTCCTTGCGCTTGAAGCCGGGCTTCGGGTAGACGCCGTGCTTGGCGCCGAGGGACAGGTGGATGCCGCACATGCGCTCGTAGGTGCCGATGTCGTCGACGCGGCGTTCGCGCGTGAAGGCGCGGTTCAGGCCGAAACCCAGTTCGCGCACCCAGACTTCGCCTTCGTCCGCGATGATCTTGTCCAGCACTTCCTGGAAGGCCGGCGTCGCGTTCTCGGTGCCGACCACGCGTCCGCGTTCGACGATCAGGGTCACCGGCACCTCGGGGCGGTTGGAGCGGTAGTTGGTGTCGCCGAAGACGTGCACCTGCACGCGGCCGTGGACGGCTTCCAGGTCGAGCGCCTCGGTGAACACCTCGCCGATCGGGAACTGGCCGCCGACGTTGTTCATCTCGCTGTAGTCGCCGACGTTCAGCTTGGCCGGCTCGAAGGGCGAGGAAAAAGTCAGGGTCTCGCCACCGCCGACCACGCGCGCATGCGGCGCCACGTCGATGCGGCGCTTGAGCGCGCGGCCGGTACCGCGGAAATAGGCGGGGTCGTAGGCCAGCGCCTCGATGTAGTGTTCGGACTGGGGGCCGGGCATGCGCGAGAGATGCACGTGCTCGACCACCTTCAGGCCCAGCTTGAACAGTTCCACGCGCACGCGGAAGCCGTCGAGGCGGAAGTTGGACGACTGCACCAGCACGACAAGATCCTTCGGCGCCATCGCCTTGAAGGCCGCCAGCACGGCGTCGGGCGTGACCGCATCGAAGTCGATGAAGGTGGCGCCCGGCAGGTTGCGGCGGTAGCCCTCGGTCAGGGCGCGCGCCAGCGGCGTGCGGGTATCGTAGACGACCAGGGCCGCATGCTCCGGCCCATGTTCGATCGCATGCGCCAGCACGTCGCGAAGGTGGGTGGTGGCATCAATGACAGCGCTGGCGGGCAGGGCGTCATCGAGGGAAGAATCGGGAAGCGGAACAGGCGTATGCATGGCAATCGAAGGCAGGAAATCCGGCCGTCATTATACGTATGCCGGCCAAAAGTTCCCCACACCAGTTCGTTTGTTGATCCCGGAAGTGTCAGGCCACGCTACCCGCCGAACGGCGCGCCGCGCGACAGTCCTGAGCGCTATGATTTGAGCAACAACAACAGGCATCTCGAGAAACCTACTGCGCGTTGCACTGGCGGCCTGCGATGCTCCGCTACGGCGGACCGGCTGTACTCCTCGTACAGCTGCGCTTCTCGGCCACCATTGCTGCCGCTCGCTACGGTTTCCCGAGATGCCGGTCTACACGGCTGATTTTCGTTCAATCAAATGGCATCGCGAAACGGGTCATCAATGGCATACCGATGGGAAACGCCTGTCAGCGTCTGGCAGGAGGATGAGCAGAGCGGGCAGTTCGAACTGCTGGCAACCGAGGGCCTGGGCCGCATCGACTGGCAGGCCCAGGCCCACGGCCGCCTGCCCGACGTCGCCCGCCTGCTCGGCGCCTCGCTGCCGGGCGCCTGCGCGTGTGGAGCCGATGGTGCGCCCATCTATCCCGAAGGTTTCGCCTTCTGCCCCAATTGCGGCCGGCCCCTGCAGCGACTGCCGGGCACGCCGTCGCGCCTGCCGGGCTGGTGGGGACCGGGCCAGGATGCCATGCTGCCGCGCCATGTGCCGCACGGCTTGCCGGTCACTTCGCTGCCGCTGGGCGACAGCCTGGAAGAACGGCCAGCCGCACCGCATGTCGGCCGTGCCGAGGTCAGCATGCCGGTACCGCCGAACTCGACCTGCGTGTTCGCCGCCGCCCATTACGGATTTCCCGAGCAGCGCCTGCTGGCGCTGGCCCATACCCGTGGCGTGCTGCAATACTGGGACCCGGTCGCCCAGCTGTGGCACGTGATGACGCCGGACGAAGGCGCGGCCAGCCTGGCCTTCACCGCGTCCGCATATGCATGGCTGCCGGTCCAGGAACCGCGCCGTGGCGAAGTGGCGCTGGTGCCGACACCTGGCGGCCTGATGCGCCTGTGGATCAACCCGGTCAGCGAGACCTACCGCACCGAGCCGGTGCTGGCGGCGCCCCTGGTCGCGGCGCCCGGCGCAATGCGCCGCCACATCGCCTGCCTGATCAATCCGGAAGGCACGGTTCGTCTGTGGAGCGCGCGCGCCGACCTCGGCGAGGTCGAAGAATATGCATGTCCGGATGTGCCGACCGGCGGATGGTCGCGCCCGATCGGCTACGACGGCCGCCTGTTCTGGTTGCACGAGGCAGGCCAGCTGGCCTGGCGTCCGGGAGAGGCGCCGCAGTTCACCCCTTGGCCCATGGGCTGGCAGCCGCGCCTGGAATTCGGCGGCCCCACCCAGAGCCGCGATGGGCGCCTGTGGCACATCGGTCACGATGGCCAGGGGTATTCACTCCTCGAACTGGGTACGGAGCGCCCGCAGCAGGCCCCGATCGACGGCGCCCGCCTCGGCTTCGCCAACTTCCTGTTCCGGCGCGGCCACCCGGTGGTGGACGAACCCTGGTCCGGCGAGCACATCGAAGACCTGGGCCAGGACGAGACCCTGGTGCTGCCGCTGCTGCGCGCCTTCAACAACAACCGCAGCCAGCCCAGCGGCCTGGTGTTGCGCTTCCATAAGGTCACCGGCCGCGCCGAAGAGGCGCTGCATGAGCGTGTGATTCCGCGCACCACGGTGGAGTGGATCGGCCGGCGCAACGTGATCCTCGACGAGATCGTGCGCCTGTCCCGGCCCCTCGAATGCCTGCCCCTCGTGTATGCGGGCTGCCTGTGGCTGCACCACCCGGACTGGAACGTGCTGCGCGGCTGGCGCCTGGAAGAGCTGGCGTGATGCGGGCCGCCTTGCGCTTCCTCTGCACCGTGCTCCTGCTGGCTTTCGCGAGCGGGGCAGGGGCGACGCCGCACGTCATCCTGGTGCAGAACTCGGGCTGGATGGAGCCTTTCTACAGCGACCCGGCATCCCGGTTCAAGCCGCTGGTGGGCGCGCTGGCCGGCGCGGTCGTGCAGCCGGGCGATGCGCTGGTGCTGGCCGCCTTCAACCAGTCGCTGCCCGGCGCGCCCTCGCCAAAAGCGCTGCTGTCGATGAAGGCCGACGAGAAGACCACCCGCAGCCGCGTCAATGCCGCACTGGCGAAGCTGGACACGGCCCGCAAGCCGAACAGCAGCGCCCTGGCCGACACGGACCTCGGCGAAGCCGTGCAGGCCGCGATCACGACGGCATTGGGAGGCAAGCCGGGCATCGTCTGGCTGGTGACAAACAACCGCAACAGCCCGAACAACGACCAGGCCACCGCTGCGCGCAACCGCGAGTTCTATGAGCTGATCCACCGCGGCGCGGCGATCGACAAGGTGGTGGCCTTTCCCTTGAAGATGCCGGTACAGGGCAAGCACTACAGCGCGAACGGCCTGATGGTGTATGCCTTCGCGGTGGGCAAGGAGGGCAGCCGCGCGCTCGACGGCCTGCTGGTTTCAGGACGCATCGCCCGCGTCATCACCGAGCAGCCGGCGCGCCTGAAACCGCTGGACCGCGACACCGTGCGCCTGGTGCCGGCCCAGGTCGAGAATGCGCCGGGCGTGGCTTTCTCGCAGTCGCCGAACGGCGGCCTGCGCGCCGACGTCGACCCGGATGCGCGCACGCCGCGCGCCAGCATCCGCTGGCAGCTCGAGAACGCGATGTATCCGTACACGATCACCTCGGCCACCCTCAGCGCCCGCTCGGCGCTGGCGGGGGAGGAGCGCAAGATCGAGCTGGCCAATACGAAGGTGAGCAACCTGGCGCCGGGCAAGCCGGTGCCGCTCGGCTCCACCATGCAGCTGCCGGTTGCGCAGCTGCCCGACAAATGGTCGATGGAGGCGATGAAATCCGCCGGCTCGGCCTATGTGCTGCCGGGGCGGATCGAACTGCACCTGGCGAACCAGCGCCTGGAACTGTCCCAGGCATTCCGCCAGCGCATGGCGGCGCTGTTCCCGGGCGACCCGCTGCCGGACATCTTCACGCCGCCCGCGACCGTGCAGGCCTCGAACGCGGTGCTGCCGATCGAGGTGCGCGTGCATTACGGCATGGGGCCGCTGGCGGCGCTGGGCGGTATCGCAGCGGCGCTGCTGGCCGCCGCCGCCGCAGCTGCGTATGCCTACGGCCGCCCGCGCGTGGCCCAGGTGACGGTGGAGGATGAATTGCGCACCATGCGCGCCCGTCCGGGCACCACCCAGGCGATCTACGACAAGACCGGCGCCCAGGTGGCGCAACTCAAAACCACGATGTTCGGCCACCAGCTGATCGACCTGCGCGAAGGCGCCCAGGTCAGGCTCGGCCGCTAAAACAAGAAAGGAAGTACACGATGCAAGGTACCCAGCCACCCGCCACCGCTCCGTCACCCGCCGACCCCGGCTTCAAGCTGCCGGAAGAATCGGCCTCGCCCCAGGATTCGCTGCCGCAGACCGCGCCCGATACGGCCGGCCGCCCGGTGGAGGTCCTGCCCGGGACGACGACGGCGCCGGTGCCGGCCACGGACACCTCGACCCGCGATCTGGCCATCGGCGCGGTGGTGTTCATCGTGCTGCTGGTGGTCTACTTTTTTGTCCGCAACGCCTACGTGCACCACCTGGTCGTGCGCCGCGTGGCGCCGTCGTCCGCGGGCAGCGCCGGCTGGCTGCTCTTCGTGGGCCTGGGCTTCCTGTCGGCGGCCGCCGTGCTGGCCATCATCAACGCCAGCAAGTTCCTCACCTTCGCCGTGACCGGTCCGCTGGTGGCGGTCGGCCTGGTGGCGCTGGTGGCGGCCTTCTTCATCGGCCGCAGGTAACCATAGAAAGTTGAACGACATGGCAGATTTCCCCAATCCCGCGGCCCTGAACGCCAAAGCCGAATTAAAAGTCGACCTGCGCCCGACGCTCTTCATCGGCGCCGGCGGCACAGGCATGGAAGTGATGATGCGCATCCGCCGCCGCATCCTGTCGGCGGTCTGGAACCGGCACAACCCCACGCGCGTCGAATCGATCGGCGACTTCCCGGTGGCGCGCTTCCTGCACTTCGACCTCGACAACAACGCCATCATCGACGAGGGCAAGTCGCAGCGCACCGACCCCTGGTACGAGCTGGTCAAGCTCACGGACGAGGAACGCCTGGTCGAGCCGCTCGACCTGCCGCAGTACCACGAATCCGACGACAGCCTGGCGCGCTTCCCCCTGATCGAGAGCTGGATGCCGCTGCGCCCCAAGAAGCTGCGCTCGCTCGGCATCGACCCCTCGAAAGGGGCGGGGCAGATCCGCTCGCTGGCAAGGCTCTACCTCTACGACAAGTACCCGAAGCTGCGCGGCCGCATCAAGGGCGCCCTGAACGGCCTGGCCAGCAATGCCGGCATCGAGCGCAAGGAGAACTACCAGCGCCTCGGCCTGCAGGTCGATACCTCGAAGTTCCGCATCGTCGTCATCGCGTCCTGCGCGGGCGGCACCGGCGCCGGCAGTGTGCTCGATTTGGGCTGGCTGTCGAAAGCCATCGCGCGCCAGGAAGTGTCGGACAGCCAGGTCGACCTGGTGCTCCTGATGCCGGCCGGTTTCGCCAAGGCCAACAAGGAGCGCACCGAGGCGAACGCCTACGCCACCCTGATGGAGCTGGAAACCGCCATGCGCGACATGAACGCGCGCGTCAACTGGATGGACCCGGACAGCATCCAGGGCAAGGGTGCTCCCTATGACGACGTGTATTTCGTCGATACCGCGAACCTGGCCAACAAGGCGACCGCCGACATCAAGGACGTCTACCAGATGGTGGCCGACTCCCTGTTCGAGGATTTCGCTTCCGCCGATTTCGCCAACCGCAAGCGCTCGGTGGCCGTCAACCAGCAGCAGCACAAGCTGGGGCCCTACAACCCGCGCGTGCCTGAACAACGCTTCGGCGACATGCGCCTGTCCTATTCGAAGGTGTATTCCGCCTTCGGCCAGTCGGTGCTCGACACCCAGCAGTCCCTGCGCGAGGATATCCGCGCCTACGAGCTGGCCGGCCTGATGGTGAAGGCCTTCTTTGGCATGGTGAGCACGGACGGCAAGGGTGACGCAACTTCGGCACGGCGCGCCGGCGACGCGGAACGCGACAGCTTCATGCGCGAGCAGATGGAGATGAGCGAGCGCCCCTTCGACACCTTCCCCGACTTTCGCAAGGGGACGGTGGACGTCACGCCCTTTACCGAATACGCGCTCACGAATACCCTCCTGCTCGACAAGGACGGCCGCTCGCTGCTCGAGCGCGTCGAGAGCAAGGTGCAGCTGGAAGTCGACCGCATCATGGCGGCCTACGACATCAAGCTGTGGCGCGAGAAGGTGGCGGAGCTGCTGCCGCAGCTGGAACGCGACGCCATCCGCGAGGCCGGCGCCACCGCCGAGACCAGCGAAGACCGCATCAAGCGCCACACGGGAGAACTCACCGGGCGCCTGAAGACGCGCGTCCGCGATCGCCTGTATGCGCTGCTCGACGACCGCAAGCAGGGCGGCCTGGAATTCGTGCTGTCGCTGCTGGAGCAGGTCAAGGCGCGCCTGTCGCAGCGCGACCTCGCCAACGCCGAGCGCAACGGCCGCCGCTACCGCGACATCCGCGACGCCCTGCGCACCCGCCAGGTCGAGGAGTCGCTGAACAACCTGTCGCAGGCGGCAGGCCGCCTGTTCGGCAAGGAGCCGCAGGCGCGCGAGGTGATGAACCATTTAAAACGCGACATCGCCGACTACCTGCGCTTCCACCTGCTGGCGGTCAGCGCCGGCCAGTCGATCGAGGTCATGCGCAATATGTCGGCCTGGCTGGGCGAGCCGCAAAGCACGGACGAACACGGGAATGCCCAATGGAGCGGCGTCGCCGGCGAATTCCAGGAAGGCCGGCGCATGGTGCAGGCCATGCTGGCGGCAGCAAGCCAGCGCATCAGCCAGCTGCGGGCGGACGCCCGCCAGGAGCACGCCACCTACATCAAGCTGGCCGGCGACACCTTGCCGCCGCCGGTGCGCCTGACGGGGGATGTGAGCGCCTGGAGCGAAGAAGTGCTGCTGGAATTCGGCGGCTCGGCGCGCCTCTTCCCCCAGCTCGGGGACGAGCGCCTGCGCGCCGACCTGTTGCTGAAACTCTTCCGCCGCGCGCAGTTGCAATTATCAAGCCAGGAGCTGGAGCAACCCGAACCCGTCGACCCGCTGCTCGAACGCTTATCCGCATTGAGCCCCCAGGAGCGCCAGCGCGTCTTCGCTGAATGGATCCGCAGCGCCATGCCCTGGGTGAACGCGCGCTTCTCGGCCGAGTTCACGCCGAACGCCGACCAGTTCAAGTGCTTCATCGGCGTGGGCGACGTCGCCGCCTGGCGCCGCATGGAGGCGGAACTGCGCGCCGCGGTGCCGACCGGTTACTTCCACGGTGACGCCATGTCGATCGTGAACACCGGCGTTCCGGGCAGGGCGGTGTGCTATGTCGAGCTGTCGGGCTACCCGATGACGGTGCTGCGCGGCCTGCCGACCTGGCGCGCGTCTTACCAGATCGAGAACCCGAAGATCCCGACCCACCTGCATTTCGACGCCACGCGCTTTCGCCATCCGCTGTCGCCCTCGATGGACGAACTGAACCGCCTGGCCGACGACTACGAATGGTTCCTGCAGGCGATCGCACTCGGCGTCATCCGCAGGAAGCCGGATCTTGGCGACCGCGAAGCCAGCTTCCAGCCGCGCGGCCAGTACCTGTTCGAGGTCGAGCCGGGTTCGGGCGAATGGCTCCAGATCGGCAACGAGTATGCGATCCGCTCCAACGGCCTGCCGCCCTATTACCGCGACGGCGTGATCGGCGCCGTGCGCCACCGCCTGGCCAATGTCGGCCCGCACCAGTTGGCCCTGCTGGCGGCCCTGATGCGCTACTACCAGCTGCGCGTCTACGAGCCGCGCCTCGAGGTCGACGAGACAGGCGCCCAGCTGCCGTCGCCCTCGCTGCCCAACATCACGGCGCGGCGCCTCTACGACGCCTGGATCCGGCGCGCCGCGGCGCTCGACCCGGCGCTCTCGCCGACCCAGATCGAAACGGCGCTGGCCGGGATCGCGGGCTGGACCGAGACGGTGCCCGATTCGGCCAGCGACGCCTACAGCTGGGAAGTCGAGCGGCCGGTGGACAAGCGCGTGATTCCAGCGGAGATCCTTGCCAGCGACGCACGCGCCGCTGCAATCCTGCAGGGCAGGACGGCGCCGGCCGTGGAGCTGGCCAAGCCGGCGCCGGTGGCCGACGCCGGGCCGCGCTTCAAGCTCTTCGTGCAGGGCGCCCAGCGCGGCCCCTTCACCGTGGCCGAGATCGCGGTTCAAGCTGCGCGCGGCGAGATCGACGCCGGTACCCGCGCCTGGAACATGGCCTGGAACCCGAAGCAGGACAAATGGAGCACGGTCGGCGCGCTGCCGGAACTGGCGGCGGTGCTGGGCGATGCGATTCCCGATCCTGACGATGCGGGCGGCCCGGGTGACGGCATCCCGGACCCTGAATGAAGGACGGCATGAACGACACGATTTACCGCTGCGTCGGCCTCCAGTGCGGGCGCCTGATGCCGAGGCGGGTGAATTACTGTCCCTGGTGCGGCACGGCGCAGGGCCTGGTGCAGCCGCCTGCCGCGCCGGCGCCGGTCCTGGCCAAGCTGCCGGTGGCGCCGGCCGTCGCAGCCCAGCCGCTGCCACCGGCCCCGCCGGCGTTCACGCCGCCGCCCCCACCGGTTCCACCGCCGCCACCGCCTTCCGCAAGCAGGCCGGAACCGGCGCAGCAGGGACGCGGCATTCCCCCACCGCCCGGCGTCGGGCGCGGGGCGCCCATCCCGGCGCGTCCGCCGCAGCGCGCACCGATCCGCCTGCGCTGGTGGATCGTCTCCCTGGCCGCCCTCTGGCTGATCTGGTTGCTCGTGCGCCCCGAAGGCACCCGCATCGAGCGGCGCATGGACCGGGCGGTCAGCCTGGCCGTCGAGTGCAAGGCGCGCGAGGCGCAGGACGAACTGATCGCGCTGCGCGGCACCCGCGCCACGCCCGAGCAGCTGCGCCAGGTACAGCAGTCGCTGAACAAGGCGGCCGCCGACTGCACCCGCGCCGAGCAGCGCGCCAAGGCCTGGGACGACGCCAGCGGCGCCATCCAGAAGCTGCGGCGCGCGCGCAGCTACGACAAGGCGCTGGCCAGGCTGGCCACCTTTACGAAGCGCTGGGGCGAGGATGAGGAGACGCGCGCCCTCAAGGAGCGGCTGGATATCGAGCGCGACCGCCCGCTGGCCGACCCCTCGCGCGGGGAGTGAACGCCCGCACCAACGGTCAGCCGCGTTTTTTTCCTCGGGTGTATGCTGACAGGCAAGCAATTAGCCAGGAGACGGACATGAAAACGACCATCGTCGGGTCGCTGCTGGTGCTTGCCGTGCTGGCAGGCTGCAGCCGCGAGGAGGAGACCATCGGCCCGGCCCAGCGCGCCGGCAAGGCGCTGGACGACGCCGGCGCCAAGGTGTCGCGCCAGGTCGAGCAGGAACTGGAAAAAGCCGACCGCGCCGCCGAGGAGGCGCGCGAGAAGATCAAGGATGCGACCCAGGACGCCAAGAGCGGCCTGAAGCGCGCGACCGAGGAAGTCGGCAAGAAGGTGGAAGACGCCGGCGAGAAGATCCAGGACGCCGCGGATTGAAGGTAGGGTGGACCGGGCCACGAAAGGCGGCTCTGCCGTCCGCGCGTTCAACTCTCCCTTGCGCTGATGTGACGGGATTCGTTACGAAACGTGGACTGATTCAGATTTTTCGTTCAATCAACCACGAATCGTGATGCATGCACGGTTTGAACGCGCGGACGGGAGGACCCGTCCGCCCTACGAACCCATTCACGCGCTGGCGCGCTGCTCCTGCCACTCTCCCTGCACCACCGACAGCTTGACCTGCCCCGCGCGCCAGGCGCGCTCGAGGTTCTGCTCGACGTCCGCGATGCAGACCTGGGACGGTTCGGCGAAGCCCTGTACCCCGTAGGCGCGGTTGCGGCCGTGGGCCTTGGCCAGGTACAGCGCCATGTCGACGATGTTCACCGCGCGTTCCCACGGCAGCACCTCGCCCCCGCAGCTGAGCGGGAAGGGCGCGAAGCCGATCGAGACATTCACTCTCAGGGTCTCGCCGCCGTGCTCGATCGCTACCTGCGAGATGCCGTTCAGGAGACGCTGCGCCACTTCGTCCAGGCCGTTGTGCGGAATGGACGGCAGGAAGGCCAGGAATTCCTCGCCGCCCCAGCGCACGATCATGTCGGTCTCGCGCAGGATCTCGCGCAGGCTGGCCGACATCGCGGTCAGCACGGCGTCGCCGGCGGCATGGCCGTGGCTGTCGTTGATGTGCTTGAAGTGGTCGACGTCGAGCAGGAACAGGGCGCCGCATGGCTCGCGGTTTACCTGGGGCACCTGGTTGCGCATGAAATCGAGGAAGTGGCGGCGGTTGTACAGGCCCGTCAGCGGGTCGCGCACGCTCTGCTGCTTGAGTTCCTTGTTCTTCAGGTAGAGCTGGGCGTTGGCCTGGCGCACCTTGCGGTACAACATGCCGACCACCACCACAGCGAGCGCGAACACGGCGGCCAGCAGCCACCACACGCGCTGCTGCAGGCGGTTCACTTCGTTCTCGGTGCGCAGCAGTTCGATCTGGCGCTGCTTCTTCTCGGTCTCGTACTTGGTCTGCAGGTCGAGCACCGCGCGCTGGCGGCGCTTCTCGAACAGCTCGTTCGAGATTTCCCGTTCGCGGTGGTAAGCCTTCAGCGCCCCGCCCAGGTCGCCGGCGCGCTCGAGCGCCTGGCCGTATTCGACCAGCACCGCCTGCAGCTCCGGCTTGTCGCCCAGGTTCTCGTAGGCGCGCATCCCTTCTTCGATGTAGCGCTTGCCTTCGGCCAGGCGACCCGTCGCCAGGTAGGCCTGGCCGAGGTTCAGGCGTGCCGTCGCTCCCAGTCCGATGTCGTTGAGCTTTTCCGCGGACACGAGCGCTTCTTCGCCATAGCGGATGACGTTGGCGTAGTCCTTCAGCTTCAGGTAGCAGTCCGACAGATTGACCAGCGAGTAGACGGCCATCGACTCGGCCCCGAGGCTGCGCTCGATCGCCAGGCTCTCCAGCAGGGCCTTCAGGCCGCGCTGGTACTGGCCTGAATCGACCGCCAGCCCGTATTCCGAGTGCTTGAGGGTGGCCATGCGGCCCGGCGAGTTGGTCTGGCGCGCCGCCACCAGGGCTTCCTCGAGTGCCTCGAATCCCTTGTCGTGCTCGCGCATCTGCCCATACAGGCGGATCAGGGCGTTCAGGGCCATCACGATCTGGGTCGGGTCGCGGTGCTGGCGCGCCAGCGCCACCGCTGCCTGCAGGCGCTCGAGCGCCTTCGGGAAGTTGCCTTCCTCCGCCCAGGTTTCGCCGGCCGTGATGGTCGCGCGTACCTGCAGCTCGATATTGTCGGTGGTGTAGGCCAGCTTCTCGGCTTCCCGGGCGAAGCGGTGCGATTTCTCCAGCTCCTGGAGGCTGTAGGCGATGTAGGCCTTGAACAGCAGGCCCTTGGCGATCGCCACGTTGTTCTTGTTCGCGTGGCCAAGCGCCAGCAGCTCGTCGGCCACGCTGGTCGCTTCGCTCATCTTGCCGACCCCGTAATAGCCGTAGGTGAGCTGGTTCAGGAACTCGATGCGGTCGGGCAGGGGCGCGGCGCGGCCTTCCTGTTCCATCGCGAGCAGCAGCGGCAGGGCGCGTTCGGGCACGTACTTGTTGATTTCCCTTGCCTCGGCCAGGCGTTCGACCAGCGGACGCTGCTCGCCTGCGTGGACGCCGGCTGCGGCAATGCACAGTGCAGCGGCTAGCGCGATGCGTCGGGAACGCGCCAGGGCGCGGTGGGTAGCGGAAGGCATGGAAGGTATTGGGACGCCGGCTGAAGATGCATTTGTTTTAAAATATTATATGCGTGTTGCAAATGAGAAATTCACTTTCTCTTCAATTGTCACCAAAATGACACATTGATCGATACAAATAAGACGCATTCTCGTTTCGCGTTCATACCTCATTTTTGCCCATCCGTCGCAAACCACTGGTGGCCGCCGCCCCGCTTTCCTTATCCTCGGATCAACAACAACAGGAGGGGAAGCTCATGCTGGAACTGCGCGCGGTGTCCAAGAAGTTTGGCAAGGAAGTCAGGGCGGTGGACGAGGTCACGCTGTCGCTCGGGCAGGGCGTGGTCGGGCTGATCGGCCACAACGGGGCCGGCAAGTCGACGCTGATGGGGATGATCGCCACGCTGGCGCGCCCGAGCAGCGGCCAGATCCTGTTCGACGGCGTCGACATCGTGCGCAAGCCGGACGCGATCAGGCGTCGCCTGGGCTACCTGCCACAGGACTTCGGCGTCTACCCGAACCTGAGCGCCCTCGAATTCATGCAGTACTTCGCCGCCCTCAAGGGCGTGCGCGACCCCGCACGCATCCGGCGCCTGCTCGAACTCGTCAACCTGCACGACCAGGCGCACCGCCCGGCCGCCTCCTTCTCGGGCGGCATGCGGCGGCGCCTCGGCATCGCCCAGGCCCTGCTGAACGACCCCGACATCCTGGTGGTGGACGAACCCACGGCCGGCCTCGACCCCGAGGAACGCCTGCGCTTTCGCAACCTGCTGGGCGAGCTGGGATACGGCAAGCTGGTGATCCTCTCGACCCACATCGTGTCCGACGTCGAGACCATTGCCACCGAGCTGGCCATCATGCGCTCCGGCCGCCTGGTGGCGCACGAGACGCCCGATGCCATCTTGCGCCTGGCCAGAGGGCAGGTATGGAGCGCCAGCGTGGCGGAACATGATTACGCCGCCCTGCGCGAGCGCGTGCACGTGCTGCAGGCCCAGCGCCAGGATGGCCGCATGCTGCTGCGTATCGCGCATCCCGAGCTGCCCTGCCTGGGCGCGCGCGAGGCCGAGCCGACCCTGGAAGAAGCGCTGATGGCGCAGCGCTACGCCGTGCAGGAGGAGGCCGCATGAACGGCCACCCGCTGTTCCTGCTCGCCGCCAACGAGGTGCGGCTGCGGCTGCGCCGCCTGTCGACCCTGGTCACGATCCTGGCGGTGGTGGCCGTCACCTGGGCCATGATCTCGGACATCCGCACCGGCAAGGCCCTGATGATCGTCCACGATGCGCGCGTGCTGTACACCAGCTCCGCGCTGGCGCTCGGCAGCGCCACCATGGCCAGCCTGCTGTTCAGCCTTGCGGGCTTCTACCTTGCGCGCGGGCGCACCGGGGAAGACCTGAGAAGCGGCATCGGCGGCGTGATCGGCGCTACGCCGGCGGGCAATGCGCTGCTCGTGTTCAGCCGCTGGCTCGGCGCCGTGGGCTCGCTGGTAATCCTGCTGGGCGCCTTCATGCTCACCACCTTCGCCTGCCACCTGCTGCGCGGCGACGGTCCCCTGCAGCCCCTGGTCTACCTGGAGACCTACACCCTGATGCTGCTGCCGATGGCCATGTTCGCGGCCAGCTGCGCGGTCCTGTGCGACAGCTGGGGACCGTTGATGGGCAAGGGCGGCGACCTGCTGTACTTCATCGTGTGGATGATGCTGCTCTCGCTCGGCGCGGCGGTCGAGGAGGGCACCAAGGTATCGTCCCTGGCCTGGCTCGATTTCACCGGCCTGGCCAATGCCCTGAACGGGTTGCGCAGCCAGGTGGCGACCGAATCGCTGGGCATCGGCATGATGCCTTTTGATGCCGCGCTGGCGCCGGTCGAACTGCCGCAGTCGATGTGGACCGCCGACATGGTGGGTGCGCGCCTGCTGTCCGCCGCGCTGGCCCCGCTGCCGCTGCTGCCGGCGATGCTCCTGTTCCACCGCTTCTCGCCGGACCGCGTCAAGGCCGGCAAGGCGCGCCGCCGCCGTACGCCGCTGGCCCTGCTCAACGGCTGGCTGCGTCCCCTGGCCAGCGGCGTGCAGCCGCTGATGCGGCTCGCCGCGCGCACGCCCGGTCCGCTCGGGCAGGTGCTGGCCGATGCCGGCCTGGTGTTGATGACGGCGCCCAGCGCGATCCTGGTGCTGGCCCTGTGCTTTCTAGGCGGCCTGCTGCTGCCCGCGACCGTGCTGCCCGGCCTGCTCGCCGGCGCGGTGGCCTTCTGGGGCATCCTGTGCAGCGAGAGCACGACCCGCGACGCCACGGCCGGCTGCGAAGGATTGACCAGCGCGGCGCCGGGCGGCGTGCCGCGCCGTTTCCTGCGCCAGTGGGGCGCGGCCCTTCTGCTGGGCCTGCTTGTCACGGCGCCGATCGCGCTGCGCTGGAGCGTCACCGACCCGGTGCGCGCCTTCGCCCTGCTGGCCGGAGTGGGCGCGCTGGCCGGATGCGCCGCGCTGTTCGGCCTGCTGAGCCGTACGCCGCGCCTCTTCCTGGGCCTCTTCCTGTTCGGCCTCTACGTGGCGATCCAGGCCAAGGGCGTGCCGATGATGGACGTGGTCGGCTTCCACGGCGACGCCACCCTGGTGTCGAGCGCCACCTTCCTGGCGGCCGGGCTGGCGTTTGTTGCGGCCGGCATGGCCTGGACCCGGCGCAGCTAGATTCCACGGCGCACCCCGGTGTCAGGTCTGACAAATAGACACGAGCTCAGGCTTGGAATGCGTTTAATGTTGAGTTCGTGTCCGAATGTCAGACCTGACACCGTGGTTTTCGTGGAATGCGTTTAATGTTGAGTTCGTGTCCGAATGTCAGACCTGACACCGTGGTTTTTGTTGCGACCGGAATGGGCTGGACCCGGCGCGGCTAGCGATTCCGCGGCGAACGGTGCATTCTCCAGCATGAAGGTCCGGCTATACTCGGCCGGACCTTTGTCCTTCGGGAGAATGCGATGTGGAAGACACAATGGGCCCGCTGGGGCGTCGTCCTCGGCTTCGCGCTGGGCGGCTTCTTCGACGGCATCCTGCTGCACCAGATCCTGCAATGGCACCACCTGCTCAGCCTCGTGCCGGGCATCGACGACCTGCGCCTGCAGGTGCTGTGGGATGGCTGGTTCCACGCCCTGATGTACCTGATCGCGCTGGCCGGCCTGATCGGACTGTGGCGCGTGCATCGACGGGGCCTGGGCAACTGGGGCTGGCCCCTGGTGGGTGCGGTGCTGGTCGGCTTCGGGATCTGGCACGTGGTCGACACCTTGCTGTCGCACTGGCTGCTCGGCATCCACCGCATCCGCATCGACAGCCCCAATCCGCTTGCCTGGGACCTGCTGTGGCTCGCGCTGTTCGGCATCGTGCCGCTGCTGCTGGGCTGGCGCCTGCGCCGGTCGGATGGCGGATCGGGCATGCACGGCGCGGCGGCCATGCTGGTGCTGGGCTCGTTCACATCCGGCGCCGGCGCCTGGGCCTTGCTGCCGCCTGCGCAGACGCAGTTCGCCACCGTGGTGTTCGCGCCTGGCGCGGGGCCGCGCGAGGTCTTCGCCGCGCTCGACGCGCTCGATGCGCGCCTGGTGTGGAGCGACCGGGCCATGGGCGTGGTGGTGGTCGCGGTGGCGCCGGAACGCCGCTGGGGTTTCTACCGGCATGGCGCGTGGCTTGTCAGCGGAGCAGGGGCGCCGGCAGGCTGTTTCAACTGGAGCCGGGCCTGATACTATCCCGGGCATGAGACTTCGTGAAATCGCCATCGGCGCGGTGCTCGCCATCGTGCTCGCAGGCGGGGTGGCGCTGACCATCCCGCCGCCCGCACCCGTGACTGTCGACGTGCCCGCGCCGACACCCGTCAGCCTGGCCCCCGCTCCCGTGCGCAGCACGCCGCCCGTCACGGCCACGCCCCCGACACCGATGCAGCCGGAATCGAGCTGGCGCGACATGCATGCGAGATACGCGGGCGCCCGCAACCTGCGTGTGTTCTTCTACGAAGCGCTGCGCAAACCCGGGAACGGCGCCTACTTCTATGCCATGCGGGTACTCGAGACCTGCGGACTCGTATTGAAGGCCACGCCGTCCGCGCTTCCGCCCGAGCGCAGAAACGCCGCCGAAGCCCTGCGGCAGCGCTGTGATTTCACGGCCGAGGGATTGGCGGACGCCGGGCGCGAGCTGGACGCGGCGCGCAACATCGGCCTGAGCACCGATCCGCTGCTGGGCAGCATGTTCGACTACCTGTCCGCGGACGGCCCGGAAGGCCGGGCGACGATGCTGCAGGCGGCCTTCGAGCAGGGCAATCCGGAAGTCATCGCCTCGCTGGTCGCACCGGCGATCGAGGCGCAGATGGCGCCCGCGATGACGCCCGAGCGCGATTCGACCGCGCTGGGCGTGCCCTACGGCGCCACGCTGGTCGCCTGCCGCCTGGGAATGGACTGCGGCCCGGACTCGGTGCGCACGCTGGAACTGTGCATGCAGATGGGCTGGTGCGGCGGCAGCGTTCCGGAAGCGCTGCGCCGGGGCCTGGGCAAGAACTTCGCGGCGCTCGACGGCGTCGCCACGCGCGTGCTGCGGGATATCGAGCGCCGCAATGCGCGGCGCCTGCTGCCCCCGGGTCACGGCTAGACCGCGATCTGCTGCAGCAGGTAGAGCCGCTGGTACAAGCCGCCCTCGATGCGCATCAGGTCCTCGTGCGAACCAGCTTCGGTAATGCGGCCGTGGTTCAGCACGATGATGCGGTCGGCCGCGCGGATCGTCGACAGGCGGTGGGCGATCGCGATGATCGTCACCTTGCCGCGCAACTCTTCCAGCGCTTCCTGCACGATCTGCTCGGTGGCGCTGTCGATGCGCGAGGTCGCTTCGTCCAGCAGCAGGATGCGCGGCTCGCCGGCCAGGGCGCGGGCGATCGCCACCAGCTGTTTCTGGCCCGAGGACAGGCGCGAGCCGCCTTCGCCGAGCTGGGTCTCGTAACCCTGTTCCAGCGCCGCGATGAAGTCGTGGGCATGGGCGGCGCGTGCGGCTTGCTCGATGCGCTCCAATGGCAGGCCGCGGCCCATGTCGATATTTTCGCGCGCGGTGGCGGCCAGGATGAAGGGATCCTGCGGCACCAGGCCGACCTCGTTGCGGAAGCGTTCGTTGCCGATCGCCGCGAGCGGCAGGCCGCCGATCTCGATCGTGCCTTCGTCCGCCGTGTAGTAGCGCAGCAGCAGCGAGAGCAGGGTCGACTTGCCGCTGCCGGTATGGCCGACGATGCCGAAGAAGGCGCCCTGCGGGATGTCGAGCGAGACGTCGTGCAGCACGCGCTGGCCCTCCACGTAGGCGAAGTTCACGCCGCGCACACGCACGGCAGGCGCCTTCGGATCGAAGGCGGCGGCGTTCTCGAAGCGGCCGGCCAGGTGCTCGGCTGCGCCGCCTTCCTCGAGCAGGGCGGAGACGCGCGCGGTCGCCACCACCGCCTGCTGCAGGCCGCTGAACTGCATGGTGATCTGGATGAGGGGCTCCACCACCCGCGCGATGTAGCTGATGAAGGCGTACAGCACGCCGACTTCCACCGCATTCATCTGGCGCTGGCCGAAGCCGTAGATGACGATGGTAAGCAGCACCACGTTGAGCAGGTCCAGCGCCGGGCGCAGCAGCAGGGCGTTGGCCCGCAGTTCGGCCAGGCGCGCCTTGCGGTGGGCGCGGTTGGTGTTCAGGAAGCGCTCGCCGAAGCGGGCCTGGGCATTGCTGGCCTGGAGCACGCTCATGCCGCCGATCGACTCGGCCATCTGGCCGTTGATGTCGCTGCGCAGGGCGCGGGCACGCGTGACCGCCGGCGCGGACAGGCGCTGGTAGAGCCAGACGATGCCGACCACCGCCGGCACCAGGGCCAGCACCACCAGCATCAGGCGCCAGTCGAGCCAGGCCATGGCCGTCAATGTACCGAGCAGCACGATGCTGGAGTCGAGCATCACGAACAGCACCTGGATGTAGAGCGTCTTGACGGCCTCGGTGTCGTTGGTCACGCGGCTGACCAGCTGGCCGGTGATGGCGCGGTCGAAAAAAGCCATCGGCAGGCGCAGCACGTGCCCATAGACCCATTCGCGCAGGCGCCGCACCGAGCGCATCGCCAGCCCCGAGAGGCGGATCAGCTGCAGGTAGCGGATCCAGGACGACACCCAGCCGGTGACCACCAGGCCGCCCAGCAGCAGCGACATGCGGGTCCAGTCGAGGTTGCGTGTCAGGAGGTGTTCGTCGATGAGCATCTTGCCCAGCAGCGGGCCGACGACTTCGAGGGCGGCGGCGATCGCCAGCCAGAAGGTGGCCCAGACCAGGTGGCGCTTGTCGGGTTCGGCGGCGCGGCGCAGCAGGCCGGCCGCCTGCCGGGCCTGGGCGCGCATGTCTTTTGTTTCCAGTTTCGGGTCAGGCTGCGTCAATGCTGGCCTCCAGTTGTTGATAGCGCCACTGGCTGGCATACCATCCATCCAGTGCGAGCAATTCGTCGTGGGTGCCGGATTCCGTGATGCGGCCCTCGCGCAGCACCACGATGCGGTCGGCCCCGGCGACGGCGGACAGGCGGTGGCTGGCGATGATGGCGGCGCGCTCGGGCCGCGCTGCGCGCAGTTCGTCCAGGTGTTCGAGGATGCGGGTCTCGGTGCCCGTATCGACCGCCGACAGGGCGTCGTCCAGCAGCAGCAGCGCGCTGTCGGCCAGCAGGGCGCGCGCGATCGCCACGCGCTGGCGCTGGCCGCCCGACAGGGTGATGCCTTTTTCGCCCACCGGCGTGTCGTAGCCATAGGGGAAGCGCAGGATGTCGTCGTGGATCGAGGCCATCTTCGCCGCTTCCTCGACCTCCGCACGCGAGGCGCCGGGACGGGCCAGGGCGATGTTCTCGGCGATGGTGGCGGAGAACAGGAAGGATTCCTGCGGCACCCAGCTCATGGCCGAACGCAGGGCTTCCAGGCGGTAGGCGTCCAGGGGCTGGCCGGCCCAGGTGACGCGGCCGCTTTGCGGCGTGGACTGGCGCAGCAGCACGCGCAGCAGGGTCGACTTGCCGGCGCCCGTGGGGCCGACCAGGCCCAGGGTCTGGCCCGGTTCCACCGTCACCGAGACCCCGTCCAGCGCCGGCTTCTCCGCTTCGTGGTAGGCGAAAGTGACCCGGTCGACCGCCAGCGCGCCGCGCCCGATGCTCGCCAAGGTGCCCGTATCCTCGACGGTGAGCGGCGCGTCCAGCAGCGGCTGCAGGCGGTTCAGGCCGGCGCGCCCGCGCTCGATCAGGGAAAGCACCCAGCCGGCCGCGAACATCGGCCAGATCAGCTGGCCCAGGTACATCGTGAAGCTGGTCAGGTCGCCGACCGTGAGCTCCCCGTTCCAGACCAGGTAGCCGCCCAGGCCGAGCGTCAGGCCGGTCGCGGCGGTGAGGGTCAGGCCGACGGCCGGCTCGTAGGCCGCTTCCCAGCGCTGGGCGTTCAGGCTGGCGTTCGCCGCGTTGCCGGCCAGCTCGCTGAATTGGGAGGCGCTGCGGCTTTCCAGGCCCAGGGCGCGCAGGGTGCGCACGCCGGAGAGCGATTCCTGCACATGGTCGTTCAGCGCAGAGAAACGCTTCAGGGCGTCGGCTTCTGCATGGTGCACCTGGGTCGAGATGCGCCAGAAGGCGAAGGCCATCAGCGGGAAGGGCAGCAGGGCGACGCCGGCCAGGCGCGCATCCACGCCGAGGGTCATGATGCCGAGCACCATGACCAGGGTGAGGGTGCCGTCGAAGCCGGCCAGCATCGCTTCGCCGGCCGCCATCTCGATGGCGTCGATGTCGTTGGTGGCCAGGGCCATCAGGTCGCCGGTGCGCTGGCGCTGGTAGAAGCCGGGGCCCTGGCTGGCCAGGCGCGCATACAGGCGCGTGCGCAGCTCGACGCCGAGGTTGTAGGCGGCCGAATACAGGCGGATGCGCCAGCCGACCCGCAGCACGTAGATGGCGACGCCCAGACCCAGCAGCTGGGCCAGGCCGAGCAGCAGCGCGCGCTGGTCGAGGCTGTGCGCCGCCAGGCCGTCGATGAGAAAGCCGACCTTGCGCGGAATCAGTACGGTACAGATGGCCACGCCGGCCAGCATGAATGCCGACGAGACATAGGCCGGCCAGTGACGGCGGACGAAGCCGCCGATCAGCCTTGCGAGACTCATGCAGTATTTCCTAGGAGATTTTTGCGCCCAAAAACAAAAGCGGGCCGAAGCCCGCTAGTGTAGTCGCTTTACCAATCAGGCGCAGCGCGGCGCCGGCGCCTTATTTCTTTCGGCGAGGAGAGGCCGGCGGCAGCTCGACCTTCGGAGCCTCGGTTTCCTCAACGGCGGCGAGCGGCGCGGCGGCGGGATGCGGCACCACGGCGGCGCGGGCCGTGCCCTTGCCGGCGGCCTTGGCGATGGCCTTCGGCTCGGCCACCGGCGCCGGCGCGGGTTCCGCCGCGGTGACGATCAGTTCGACCGCCGGTTCCGGCTCGGCGACCACGACCGGCTCGCTCGGCGCCGCTTGCGCTGCAACGGTCACGACAGGTTCGGGGGCCGGAGCCGGAGCGACGGCCTTGAATGCCACCGTCTCGACATTGGCGCCCGACAGCACCGGCGTGCGGACCGCATAGGGCTTGATGCCGCCGGCGATGCTCATCAGTTCGCGTCCATAGGAGAACAGGCTGCGCACCTGCTCTTCGGCGTGTCCGCCCAGCATCAGGAGGTCGCGCGGGTCGCGCGAAGCGAACAGGGCGGTGGCGGTGCGGGCCGACCGTTCGAGCGCGTCGCGCGAGGTGGCCAGGTTGAGGGCCGCGACCCGGCTGGCGCTCTCGAAAGCCTGGTTGGCGAGGGATTGGAAGATGTCGAAGCCGGCTTCGAACTGGGCCTTGCGTGCTGCGTTGAATTGCTCGGGAAGTGAAGTCATGCGAATTCCTTATCGGTCATTTTATGGCGCACTGCAATATCGGCTAGTGTAGCCATGAAAGGCCGCGCTTGCAAAGCACTTCTTTTTTGTTTTGCAACAAAGATATTGCAGTGCAGCACGGGTATTTGCTTCCGGCAGGCTTGGCTTGACGGAAATGGCTACAATCGGGAGAACAGACAAGGAGCTTGCATGGATCTCGTGATTCGGAATGCGACGTTGCCGGACGGCAGCCATGGCATCGACATCGGCATCGAAGGCGAACGCATCGTCGCGGTGGAGCAGCGGATGAGGGCGCAGGGGGCGCGCGAGATCGATGCGGGCGGCGACCTGGTCAGCCCGCCTTTCGTGGATGCCCATTTCCACATGGATTCCGTGCTCAGCTATGGCTTGCCGCGCGTGAACCGCAGCGGAACCTTGCTTGAAGGCATACGCGTATGGGGTGAACTCAAGCCCCAGCTGAGCCAGGAAGCCCTGGTCGAGCGCGCGCTGCGCTATTGCGACTGGGCGGTGGCGCGCGGCCTGCTGGCGATCCGCACCCACGTCGACGTCTGCGACGACCGTCTGCTGGCGGTCGAGGCCCTGCTCGACGTCAAGCGGCGCGTCGCTCCCTACCTTGACCTGCAGCTGGTCGCCTTTCCCCAGGACGGCCTGCTGCGCAGCCCGGGCGCCTTCGATAACCTGAAACGCGCCATCGCCATGGGCGTGGACGTCGTCGGCGGCATTCCCCACTTCGAGCGCACCATGGCGCAAGGCGCCGAGTCGGTGCGCCTCCTGTGCGAGTTCGCGGCCGACAAGGGCCTGCGCGTGGACATGCACTGCGACGAGACCGACGACCCGATGTCGCGCCATATCGAAACCCTGGCCTTCGAGACCCAGCGCCTCGGCCTGCATGGACGGGTGGCCGGTTCGCACCTGACCTCCATGCACTCCATGGACAACTATTACGTGAGCAAGCTGCTGCCCCTGATCGCGGAAAGCGGGGTCGCGGCGATCGCCAACCCGCTCATCAACATCACCCTGCAGGGCCGCCACGATACCTACCCGAAGCGGCGCGGCATGACCCGGGTGCCGGAGCTGATGGCCGCCGGCGTGGATGTCGCCTTCGGCCATGACTGCGTGCTCGATCCCTGGTATGGCATGGGCTCGGGCGACATGCTGGAAGTGGCGCATATGGGCCTGCACGTGGCGCAGATGACCGGGGTGGAGGCGATGCAGGCCTGCTTCACCGCCGTAACAAGCACGCCGGCGCGCATCCTCGGGCTCGAGGGCTATGGCATCAAAACCGGCTGCCATGCGGACCTGGTGCTGCTCGATGCCGGTTCGCCGGTGGAGGCGATCCGCCTGCGCGCGGCGCGCCGGTTGGTGGTGCGGCGCGGCGCCATCGTGTCCGAGGCGCCGCCCGCCCAGGCGACCCTGCACCTGCCCGGCAGGCCGGCCGCCACCGATTTCCGGATTCCCTCGCAGGGCGCGCACAATACATAAGCAAATCGTAAGAAGACAGGATGGGTTTGCGGCTAGAATAGAGCGCTTTCCAGTTCAGTAACGCGTCCCGACAGTCGTGAAAGACATTCAGATTCGCCCCGCCGGCGAGCAGGACTTCGAAGCGATGTGGAGCATCTTCAGCACCCACATCGGCTCCGGCGACAGCTATCCCTTTACTACCGCCACCTCGCGCGACGCCGCCCATGCCTACTGGCTGGGGGCAGGCGTGTCGAGCTTCGTGGCGGTGTCCGGGGGCGGGCGCGTGCTCGGCATGTACCGCCTGCTGCCGAACCAGCTCGGGCGCGGCCACCACGTCGGCAATGCCTCCTTCATGGTCAGCCCCTCGGCGCAAGGCGCGGGCGTCGGCCGCCTGCTGGGCGAGCACTGCCTGGCCGAGGCGCGCGCCCAGGGCTTTCTCGCGATGCAGTTCAACCACGTGGTGAGCACGAATACCGCCGCCATCCGCCTCTGGAAGAAACTCGGTTTCTCCATCGTCGGCACCCTGCCCAAGGCCTTCCGCCACCGGCGCCTCGGCTATGTGGATGCCTACGTGATGTACCAGCTGCTGCAGGATCCGGACCACTGGCCGACGGTGGACGCATGAGCGCGCACCCGATCGAGATCGCGAACACGGCGCGCCTGCGCCTGCGGCTGGTGCACGCGGACGACGCGCAGGTCTACCTCGAGCTGTTGAACGACCCCACCTTCATCCAGTACATCGGCGACCGCGGCGTGCGCACCCTCGAAGCGGCGGTGAAATCGATCGAGGACGGCCCGGTGACGATGCAGCGCGAGCGCGGACACTCGATGTACCTGGTGGAAGAGCGCGAGACCGGCAAGCCGGCCGGCCTGTCCGGCCTGATCAAACGCGATTACCTCGAGCACGTCGACATCGGCTATGCCTTTTTGCCGTGCTTCCGCGGCCTGGGCTACGCCTTCGAGGCGGCGCAGGCCGTGGCAGATCACGCCAGGGAGATCGGCCTGCCGCACCTTGCGGCCATCGTCGATCCCGGCAACCAGGCCTCGATCGGGCTGCTGCTCAGGCTCGGCATGCGCTTCGAACGCTTCGCCGTGCTGGTCGAGGGCCAGCCGGGCCTGAACGTCTACGGGATGGCGCTGGGGCGGAGCTGAGCCTAGTGTGCGCTGCCTGACGCACCGCAGCAGGCGCCGGTGGTAGGATGGCGTTGCCATAAAAACCACCAACCCACACCGAGCCTGCAATGCCTGTCCATCCACCCAGCGAACCGCGTCCCGACGCCCCCATCTTCGTTGTCCTGAATGCCGGCTCGGGCCATTCGGAGACGGAGCTGCGCCGTTCGACCATCGAATCGGTGCTGGCCGCGGCCGGTCGCAGCTGCCACCTGGAAATGGTGGAGGACCCCGAGCAGTTGCAGGCGATCGCACGCGGCATGGCGCAGCAAGCGCTGGCCGCAAACGGCATCCTGGTCGCGGCCGGCGGCGACGGCACCATCAACACGGTGGCCTATGAAGCCGTGCTGGCCGGCTGCATCTTCGGGGTTTTGCCGCAGGGTACCTTCAACTACTTCGGCCGCACCCACGGCATTCCCGAAGACCTGGCCGAAGCCGTCTACTCATTGCTGCGCGCCAAGGTGCGGCCCGTGCAGGTGGGCCTGCTCAACAACAAGATTTTCCTTGTCAATGCCAGCGTCGGCCTGTATCCGAAACTGCTGGAAGCGCGCGAGCACGACAAGCGCCAGTACGGCCGCAGCCGTGTGGTCGCCTTCTTTTCGGCGATCAAGATCGCGCTGCGCCCGCACCGCCACCTGCGCATCACGCTCGAGCAGGACGGCAAGGAACGCCGCCTGCGTACCACTACCTTGTTTGTCGGTAACAACCGCCTGCAGCTGGAACAGGTCGGCATGGATGGCCTGACCGAGGCGGTGGAGGAGGGCCAGCTGGTCGCCATCGCGCCGCGCCCGATGGGCAAGCTGGGCCTGCTCGGCCTGCTGGTGCGCGGCCTGCTGGGACGCTTGAAGGATGCCGATGTGGAAGCCTTCGCCTTCAAGCGCCTGACGGTGCGCACCCCGGCCGTGTATGGCCGCAAGCGCATGAAGGTCGCGGCGGACGGCGAGGTGACGACGATGGCGATGCCGCTGGAATTCCGGGTGCTGGAAGGGCGGCTGGCCCTGATGGTGCAGGGGCCGTCGCGCAAAGAAGTGCGCGAGGTCCCCGAGGTGGAAGCGTCTTGAGGTCTACTGCGTGCGCAGCAGCCGCAGGCCCATGATGTCGACGCGGTTGTACGCCCCCTTGCTGCCGCCGGCGCCGCTGAAGCTGCTGTTACTGTCGAGATAGCTCATATTGTAGAAGTCGCTCATCTCGATGCGGTAGCGGCCTGGCGTCAGGCTGGCGGCCAGCGGCGTCGAATACACGGCCGGCGTGTTGCCCTTCGCCGTCGGCGCGTGCGGCATCTGGACCACGCCCTGCGCCACCGTCTTCCCGGCGTCGTTCTTCACCACCAGCCACTTCATCCCGTTGCTGATCCCCAGGTTCACCAGGTTGGCGGCATTGTGGTAGCGGACCTGCACCTGGTAGCGGCCAGGCGCCGCCACCTCGATGCGCTCCACGGCGAAGCGGTCGCCCGGCTGGCCCCAGCCCACGATGCGCGGCATCGAGAACTGCGCGTCCGGCGCTCTGGCCGCGATATTCGAAGCGATGCGCGGATCGTTCACGCCGATCTCGATGCCTGCATCGACGCAGCGCGGAATGCTGTGGTGGCTGCGGTTGCCGTTCGCCTTGTCGCGCGCTTCTAGCGCATAACAGGCGGCGGCGCTGCCGCTGCGGTCGAGCCATTCGCCCGACTGGACGTCGTCGGCCACCAGCTTGCCGTCGCGGTAGACGCTGTAGACGAGGCCCTGTTCCGGTGCGAACTTCAGCACGACGCCGCCCTTGTCCCGCATGAGCGAAGCGATGGCCGGCGCGCGCGGGCCGAAGGTCGCGCCGCCAGTGGCATATGGATTGTCCTGCACGCGCCGGATCGCCTGCTGGCCCGGCAGCAGCTTGCCGAGCACGATCTCGATGTCGTTCCGTTCGCCCAGCTGGGCGAGGCGGATTGTGCTGCCTTCCGGCTTGCCGTTCAGGCGGATTCCCTGCACCGCGTAGTAGCCATCGCCGTCGCTCACAGGCGGCAGGCGCAGGCGCACGCCGATCTGCTTGCCGTGCAGGCGCAGGTCATGCAGCGCGATCTCGGAGGTGGCGCCAAAACTCTCGCGGCGCAGCTTCGCCGTCACGAAGGGACGCAAGGCGATGCCATCATCGAGCGCAGACACGCCGAACACGCCATTGATCACCATGCCCAGGTAGGCGCCGACGGACCAGAGCTGGCGCCGCGAGTTGATCACGGGCCCGATCAGGGAAGGATTGCCTTCGTCGAGCAGCAGCGGCTGGCCGGACAGCCACTCGAGGTTCTCCATATTCGACAGGTTCAGGGCCGCGCCGCGCATGAGGGTGGCGTAGGCCGCGTCGGCCACGGCCACGTTGCCCACCTGCGCCGCCGCCTTCAGGCCGTAGCCGGTGACGAAAGGCCAGATGGCGCGGTTGTGGTAAACCGGCATGCCGGGCTGCTGGGGCCAGATCACGGGCGCGCCCATCGGTCCGTGCGGGTAGTGCTCCAGGATCGAGCGGGCCTGTTCTTCATCGGCCACGCCGGTGGTGATGGCCAGCGCCAGGCCGAGCCAGTCGAACTTGTGCAGGGGCGCGCCGTCCAGGTGGCCCGCCGTCATGCTGCTGTACATGCCGGCGTCCTTCAGCCACAGGCGCGCATTGATGGCGCGCTTGAGTTCCGCGGCCCAGCCTTCATAGCGCTGCCCGCGCGCCGCCTGGCCCTGTTCGCGGGCCAGCCGCGCGGCGAGTCGCAAAGCCTGGTAGTGCGCGACGTTGGTCGACAGCGACTTCGACGTCGACATGGCAGCCAGCTCGTTCGGCACCCAGGCGGCGTAGCTCTGGTCGCGCCAGTCGAGGAAGGACTGCTCGCCGGTGTACAGGCCGGATTCCCGGTCGAAGGCGGCGATGCGGTCGTTCTCGATGGTGTTCGAGAGGGCGAGGAGGGCACGCTTGGCAAAGGCTGCGCGCTCGCGCGCGGGCAGGGTCCGCAGCGCTTCCTCGGCCGCGAAGGCCCAAGTCACGCGGTCGGTGCTGACCGGCCAGCTGCCGCCGCTGCCGGTGTCCTGCACGATCTGCAGGCCATCCGGCGTTCCTGCCGCCTGCGCCGGGATAGCCACACCCTTGCGCCAGCCGGACAGCTTGAAGTCGAGCGAATTGCGCACGCGCCGGGGATCGAGCAGGGCCAGGCCCAGGTCGGCCGCATAGGAGAGGTCGCGGGTCCAGACGTAATGCCACTTCTCGCCGGTGGCGAAGCACTCGCAGGGGATCGCCGCGCCGCCGTTGTAGTTGCCGTCACGGATCTGGCTGACCGAATCCAGCCGCATCTCCGCACCGGCCAGGGCGAACAGGGCGTCAAACGCCAGGTTGCCGGTGCGGATGCGCGGCAGGCCGGCTTCCTCGCGGTAGCTGATGTGCTGCGGTCCCGGGTCGCGCAGGTTCATGCTGCTCGAGTGCGTGTAGCTGCGCAGCGCGGCCGCCGCGTCCGGCGAGGAGAAGCGCGCCGTTTCCTGCTTGCCGTCCCAGGTCGGCCAAATGAGCTGGGCGACCTGGCGGCCCGCGTGCGGATCACGCTGCGCGGCGGCCTGCTGGTCCGCCAGGCGCACCACGCGTAACTGGGGCGCGGCCGGCTCGCTGGCGTCGACCGTGAAGCGGTAGGTGCCGGTCTTGCGCACGAAGAGGTAGTCTTCCGGGCCGGCGCGGGTCTCGAGGCGGTAGGGCGTGCCGGGCGCCACGGTGACGCTGCGGGTGCTGTCCACCACCCATTCATCGCTCCAGTCGCCGCTGCCGACCTTGAAGGCGTGGTTGCCGGGGCCGACCAGGATGTCGGCTTCCCAGACCTTCTCGGTCTTCCTGATGAGGGCGTGGTCCGTGCCCCAGCCGTTGAAGGCGCCGCGCACATACAGGCTCTTGTCCTGGGCGCTGGCCGGCAGGCAGGCGAGGAGAACGGCCGCGGCGAGGACGCGCGACATCATCGTGCCACCTCCAGTTCCAGCACCACGCTGGCCATCGCGGGCAGGCGCAGTTCGCGCTGCAGGTCGAAGCGGCGCCCGCTCAGCACGTCGACGCCGCCCGGCACGCCATCGAGCATCTCGCGGAAGCGCGCGGTGTCGAGCACCATCTCCTTCGGATTGTTGTTGAAGGCGACCAGGACGCGCTTGTCTCCCTCGTAGCGGAAGTAGACCCAGGTATTGTCGCGCGGGCCGAAATGCATCATCTTGCCCTTGTGGATCAGCGGCTGGCCCTTGCGCCAGTTGGCCAGCTTGCGCACCAACTCCTGCGCGGCGCGCTGCTGGGCGCCCAGGCCACGGCCACTGAAGGCGTCGACCCTGTCGCCCGCCCAGCCGCCCGGGAAATCACGGCGGTAGCTGGCGTCGTCGCGCTCCCCGGTGGCGCTGGTCATCAGGATCTCGTCGCCGGTGTAAAGCTGAGGGATGCGCGGCATCGTCATCAGGAAGACCATCATCATGCGGTAGCGGTCGAAGTTCTCGCCCACCACGCTCCAGATACGCGAGACGTCGTGGTTGGCCTCGAACAGCACCAGCTTGCCCGGTTCCGGGTAGAGATAGTCTTGCGAGAGCGTCTCGTAGACCTCGTTGAAGACATTGTGGCCCTTGTCCTTGGCCAGCGCCGTGCGCATCGCTTCGGCAAGAGGGAAGTCCATCATGCTCGGCGTCGAGGCGCGGTAGCCGTCGAAGTTGTCCTTGCCGCGCTGCCAGCGGGCCACGATGGGCGGATGGGTGCTCCATTCCTCGCCGACCAGGTTCAGCTTCGGATATTCCTGCATCAGGCGGCGGGTGTACTCGGACAGGAAGGCCCCATCCGAGTAGCTGAAGGTGTCGATGCGCAGGCCCGAGAGGCCGGCGTACTCGATCCACCAGATATTGTTCTGGATGAGGTAGTTCGCGACCAGGGGATTACTCTGGTTCAGGTCCGGCATGGTCTCGACGAACCAGCCGCGCGTGAAGTTCTCGGCATCTTCCTTCGAGGCGTAGGGATCCTGCACGGCGGTGCGGTGGTGATGGGTCGGCACGAACTTGCCGCCGTAGTTGATCCAGTCCGGCGTCGGCAGGTCCTTCATCCACCAGTGCGAGCTGCCGATGTGCGACAGCACCACGTCCTGGATCAGGCCGATCCCGCGCTTCTTCGCTTCGTTTGATAAGCGCCGGAAGTCCTCGTTGCTGCCGTAGCGCGGGTCGATGCGGTAGTGGTCGGTGGCGGCGTAGCCATGATAGGACCAGGCCGGCATGTCGTTCTCGACCAGTGGCGTCGGCCACAGCTGGGTGAAGCCCAGGTCGCGGATGTAGTCGAGGCGCCGGACGATGCCTTCGATGTCGCCGCCGTGGCGTCCGCTGCCACTGGCGCGATTGGCTTTTTCGCGCGTGTCCGGGGTGTTGTCGTTGGCGGGAATCGCGTTGACGAAGCGGTCCGGCATGACCTGGTAGATCGCGTCGCTGCTGGTGAAGCCGGCGCGCTGGGCGGAACCCGGTTCGCGCTCCAGGAGGCGGTAGGTGGTGCTGGTCTGGCGGCCCGCGCCCTTGAAGACGATGTCGAAACTGCCAGGCTTCGCGTCCTGGCCGATCTCGAGGTCGATGAACAGGTAGTTCTTGCTGGGCACGCGGGTGACGGTGGCGATCCGCACGCCGGGATAGGCAAGCGATGGCTCGAGCTCGGCGATGCGCTCGCCATGCACCAGGAGTTGCAGTCCCTTGTGCTGCATGCCGGCCCACCAGAAAGGCGGCTCCATGTGGGCGATGGCCGGAGATTGCGCCTGGACGGCAAGGGAGGCGAGGGCGGTGCAGCCGAACAGCAGGTTTGCGAGGAGGTGTCTCATAGGAGGGCGGCGCCTGGTCGCCAGCCGATCGGCTTTTCACACGCACCTGTAGTCGGACTACAGTTTTCCGCTCGCCGATATGCCGTGGACCGCGCCTTCTGATGTTGTGGTGGCTGCAGAATACTACGAAAGCGTGTGGTCTATCAAACCGACAACATCTAGTCAAAGTACAGATTTACTGAACGTCGATCACGTCCTTGCGCCCGCAGAGTACGAGTCAGGCGTTCGGCCTGCACCGCAATGGTGCAAAAGATAGCGAAATTGCTTGTTTTTTCATCATTTGTAGTGTGACTACAGTTTCATGTGCACCACTTTGTAGCTGGAATACAACGCAAGAACCCGTGTTTTCGGGCGTTTATCGTGAAAACATGCCATTATCGTAGTAACAAGCAACTCTCGTTGACAGTGCATCTAGTTTTAATACAGAATTGCCGGGAAAGCGCTACTGTATAAAGCGTTGTCTGGATCCCGGCCGTGGCTCTGCAGCTGTTCTCGGGAAATTACGTCGTTCTATCTGAGGGGACAAATGAATATTTTCGCCAGTAAACGTGCATTCCAGCTGAGCCCTGTGGCCACCGGCTGCGCCATCTTCCTTGCAGCCCTGGCCGGTAATGCCAGTGCGCAAACTTCCAGCACCACCACCAGCCCCACCCCGACCGTCGACGGCCCGGTGACCACCGTGACCGTGACCGGCATCCGCCGCGCGATCGAAGACGCCATCGCCGTCAAGCGCGAGTCGACCGGCATCGTCGAGGCCATTTCGTCGGAAGACATCGGCAAGCTGCCGGACGTCTCGATCGCCGAATCGCTGGCCCGCCTGCCGGGCCTGTCGGCCCAGCGCGTCAACGGCCAGGCCCAGTCGATCAGCATCCGCGGCACCTCGGGCGACCTGTCGACCGCGCTGCTGAACGGCCGCGAGCAGGTCACCACCAGCTCGGACCGCACCGTCGAATACGACCAGTACCCGTCGGAACTGATCAACGCCGTCACCGTGTACAAGACTTCCGACGCCGGCGTCATCGGCCAGGGCCTGTCGGGCACGGTCGACCTGCAGACCATCAAGCCGCTCTCGCTGCGCGAGCGCACCATCAGCGTCAACGTGCGCGGCGAGAAGAACTCCAAGGGTTCGGTGAGCGCGGGTTCGCCGGATACCGGCAGCCGCGTTAGCGCTTCCTACATCGACCAGTTCGCCAACCGCACCATCGGTATCGCGATCGGCTACGCACGCCAGGACAAACCGAACGTGCACGAGCAGTTCGAGACCTGGGACTGGATCGATTCGGGCGGCAACCCGAACGTGAAGGTACCAAAGGGCATCAAGGCGCTGGCCACCACCGGCGACCAGGTGCGTGACGGCCTGATGGGCGTGCTCGAATTCCGCCCGAACCGCAACTTCAGCTCGACCTTCGACGTGTACCACTCGCGCTTCGACCAGGAAGAGATCCGCCGCGGCATGGAAATCAAGCTGAAGGACGACGGCAACGTCACCTTCTCGAACGGCCGCGTCGTCAACGGCGTGATGGTCGAAGGCACCGCCAACAACGTCAATCCGGTGGTGCGTAACAACCGCATGAAGCGTGACGACAAGCTGACCGCCTTCGGCTGGAACAACCGCTTCACCTCGGGCGACTGGGTCGGCATCGTCGACGTCAGCCGTTCGAAGTCCGACCACCGCGAAGAGCTGGTCGAGATCAACGCCGGCCGCGCCGCGCGCCAGACCCTGAACTTCTCTTACAACGGTGGCCGGGTCCCGACCCTGGGCCTGACCGGCGTCTACGACGACCCCTCGCAGATCGCCATCGGCGGCGAGTTTGGCGAAGGCTACGTCAACGCCCCGCACATGACCGACGAGATGACCTCGGCCCGCGCCAGCATCGAGCGCAAGTTCGACAACGCTTATTTCAGCAGCCTGGAACTGGGCTTCAATGTCTCCAAGCGCGAGAAGGAAAAGCAGCACCTGGAAACCGGCTTCTCGAAGATCGGCGACGGCACCTTCGCGCCGGGCGTGATCAACGGTTCGCAAGACCTGTACGGCCTGCCGAACACCCTGAGCTGGGACATCCCGGGCGTGCTGGCCCAGAACTTCGGCCCGTACACGCCGGCCATCCTGGTGCCATGGGGCGCAACCAAGAACTGGTTCATCGAAGAAAAGGTCAAGACCGGCTACGCCAAGCTGAACATCGACACCGAACTGATGTCGATGCCGCTGCGCGGCAATATCGGTATCCAGGTCGTCAAGACCGACCAGAGCTCGACCGCCAATACCCTGCGTAAATGGCCGTTCGCCGACCTGGTCCCGCTGACCGACGGCAAGAAGTACACCGACTACCTGCCGAGCATCAATCTGGCGTGGAGCCTGCCTGACCAGCAGTTCATCCGCTTCGGCGCCGGCAAGACCCTGGCACGCGCCAAGCTGAACCAGCTCAACGCCGCTCTCGAAGTCGGCCTGACCCAGGAAACCACCGGCACCCCGTTCGGCAACGGCGGCAACGCCCAGCTCGACCCGTGGCGCGCCAAGCAGGTCGACCTGTCGTGGGAAAAATACTTCGGCAACAAGGGTTACGTGTCGGCGGCCGGTTTCTACAAGGACCTGACCTCCTACATTTACACGATCACCTCGCCTGCTGACTTCTCGGAGTACCGCCTGACCGGTGCGACCTCGAACACCGGCACCATGACCCGTCCGCAAAACGGCGAAGGCGGCAACATCGAAGGCCTGGAGTTCGCAGCCTCGGTCCCGCTGGACATGGTTACCCCGATGCTCGACGGCTTCGGCATCACCGCCAACGCCTCGTTCACCAACAGCCAGATCACGATCCAGGACCAGCGCTTCGCCGGCATGAACATCCCCCTGCCTGGCCTGTCCAAGCGCGTGTTCAACGTGACGGCCTACTACGAGAAGAACGGTTTCTCGGCCCGCGTGAGCCAGCGCTATCGCAGCGACTTCGTCGGCGAGATCGGCGGCATCGGCGGCGCGACCGAACTGACCTATGTGAAGGCCGACAAGGTCGTCGACCTGCAGCTGGGCTACGACGTCAAGCAGGTGCCGGGTCTGTCGGTGCTGTTCCAGGTGAACAACCTGACCGACACCGCCTTCCGCAGCTACGCCGGCAGCGAAGACCGTCCGCGCGGCTACAGCAAGTACGGCCGCCAGATGCTGTTCGGCCTGAACTACAAGCTGTAATCGTCCCCGCCACTCTTCGGAGTGCGCAAGAACCCTTGCAGGCAGCAATGCCTGCAAGGGCTTTTTCTTTTTTTACCCTCGGCAATGTCCGGCAGTTTGCGCCGGTCTTGCGGGCGACGGTGTAAACTGGCGCCTTCGATCTTAATCTATGAGCAATTCCCTTATGTCTGACACCCCTATCCCGTCGTTTTCCGACCTCGATATCTCCGCGCCCGTACTGAAGGCGCTGAAGGAGGTCGGCTACGAAACGCCGTCGCCGATCCAGGCCGCCACCATCCCGCTGCTACTGGCCAACCGCGACGTGCTGGGGCAGGCCCAGACCGGCACCGGCAAGACCGCCGCGTTCGCCCTGCCCATCCTGTCGCGCATCGACATCAAGCAGGCCACGCCGCAGGCGCTGGTGCTGGCGCCGACGCGCGAGCTGGCGATCCAGGTGGCCGAAGCCTTCCAGAGCTACGCCGCCCACATCAAGGGCTTCCACGTGCTGCCGATCTACGGTGGACAGAGCTACGGTCCGCAATTGTCGGCGCTGCGCCGCGGCGTGCACGTGGTGGTGGCGACGCCGGGCCGCGTGATCGACCACATCGAAAAGGGCTCGCTCGACCTGTCGCAGCTGAAGACCCTCGTGCTGGACGAGGCGGACGAGATGCTGCGCATGGGCTTCATCGACGACGTCGAGCACATCCTGCAGCAGACCCCGGAATCGCGCCAGACCACGCTGTTCTCGGCCACCATGCCGCCGGCGATCAAGCGCATCGCGAAAACCTACCTGCGCGATCCGGCCGAAGTGACCGTGGCCGCCAAGACCGGCACCGCCGAGAACATCACCCAGCGCTACTGGCTGGTGGCGGGCATGCAGAAGCTCGACGCCCTGACCCGCATCCTGGAAGCCGAACCGTTCGACGGCATGATCATCTTCGCGCGCACCAAGCTCGGCACCGAAGAGCTGGCGACCAAGCTGCAGGCGCGCGGTTTCGCCGCCGTCGCCATCAACGGCGACATGGCCCAGCAGGCACGCGAGCGCACCATCGAGCAGCTCAAGAACGGCAAGATCGACATCCTGGTGGCGACCGACGTCGCCGCCCGCGGCCTCGACGTCGAGCGCATCAGCCACGTGATCAACTACGACGTGCCGTCCGACCCGGAAAGCTACACCCACCGCATCGGCCGCACCGGCCGCGCGGGCCGCAGCGGCGACGCGATCCTGTTCATCACCCCGCGCGAGCGCGGCCTGCTGAAAGCCATCGAGCGCGCCACGCGCCAGCCGGTGGCGCCGCTGTCGCTGCCGACCGTGAAGGCGGTCAACGAGGTGCGCATCGCCAGGTTCAAGGAGCAGATCGCCGCCACGCTGGCCGAAGGCGGGCTGGAAGTCTTCCGTTCGCTGGTCGAGGAGTACGAGCGCGAGCAGAACGTGCCGGCGGTCGACATTGCCGCTGCCCTGGCCAAGCTGGCGCGCGGCGACGTGCCGCTGCTGCTGGAAAAGCCGGACCGCGAACCGAAACCCGAGTTTGCGCCGCGCGAGCAGGGCGCCTGGGAAGACCGTGCCCCACGCGCGCCGCGTGAGCCGCGCGATCCGGGGTTCAAGAAAGAACGTGTGGTGCGCGATCCCGAGCCGGGCATGGCGACCTTCCGTATCGAAGTCGGCCACCAGCACGGCGTCAAGCCGGGCAATATCGTCGGCGCGATCGCCAACGAAGCCGGCATGCCGGCCAAGTACATCGGCCGCATCGAGATCTACGACGACTACAGCACGCTCGACCTGCCGGACGACATGACGCCCGACCTGATCGATCACCTCAAGACGGTGTGGGTGGCGGGACAGCAGCTGAACATGACGCGCGACGGGGCGGAAGCGCCGATGGCCGCCGCGCCGAAGAAGAAGTTCTTCAAGGCGGAAGGCGGTGACCGCCGCGTGGCCGAAAAGGCCGGCAAGAAGCCGCACCGTAAAGGCTGACCGTAGGGTGGGCGGGTCTCCCGCCCACGCGTTCAACCAGCCTGAAACTGGACGATGCGCCAAACAGCATCGTGTATTTGAACGCGCGGTCGGCGGAGCCGACCACCCTACGTTATTACGACTTATCGGGCGCGAACATCCACAGCAGGGCTTCGCGCAACTCGCCCGCCCAGAACGCCTCGTTGTGTTCCGCTTTCGGCACGATCTTGAGCACGGTATTCTTCGCCGGATGCCCGGTCTTGCCGATCACCCCGGCCATCTTCTTCACGTCCGCATTCATCTGCGGCCCTTCCTTCCCGCCCATCAGCAGGAACACGCGCGCGTCCTTCGGCACCGGCTTCGATGCGACGAAGGCGAACGCGGGCTGGGCGGTCCAGTAAGCCGGCGAGAACACGCCCGCCTTGCTGAACACCTGTGGATACTGCGTCAGCGCGTAGTGCGAGGCCAGGCCGCCCATCGAGCTGCCCATGATGGCGGTATTGGCGCGGTCGGGCAGGGTGCGGTACTGCCTGTCGATCATGGGCTTGACCGTCTTGACGATGAAGTCGGTGTAGGCGCGGTTCTCGCCCGGGCCGAACTCCGGATTGTCCCAGGCGTTCAGCTCCGTCATGCGCTTTTCGGCGCCGTTGTCGATGCCGACCACGATCAGTTCCAGCTTGCCTTCCTTCGCCAGCGCGTCGAGCGTTTCGTCGACCTTCCACTCGCCTGAATAGGCGGTGGCCGTGTCGAACAGGTTCTGGCCGTCGTGCATGTAGAGGACCGGATAGCGCTTGTTCGAGCTCGCATAGCCGGGCGGCAGGTAGAGGCGCAGCTGGCGCTTGCGGTCCAGGCCCGGCATGGCGAGCGGCTCGCCCAGCAGGCTGACGCCGGGCAGGGCGGTGGATGCCTTTGGCTTGTCTTCGGCGCAGGCGCCCAGGGCCATGGTGGCGAACGCCAGGAGCAGGGGTAGGGCGGTACGGCGGGAAGCGCGCATGGTGTCTCCTTATGCAAGGTTGTTATATGTTGTTTGACTACAGAGCGGCGGTATTCGGCCAAGCCTGTGGTGTCGATTCTACTATGACAGCTCTTCGATTGACACTCCCAAAGGCCCATGTTATTTTGCTACAGATTACGGTAGGCCGTCTCTTCCTCGAGGGCCTGCTTCACACGAGAGTCCGGCGGGTCCGGGCCACATTGGGGACATCAATGGATATGCAAACCGGCGCCATCAAGCCGCGCCTGTCGTTCTGGCAGCTCTGGAACATGAGCTTCGGCTTCTTCGGCATCCAGTTCGGCTTCGCCCTGCAGAACGCCAACACCAGCCGCATCTTCTCGACGCTCGGCGCCGACCCCGACAACCTGGCCCTGTACTGGCTCGCCGCTCCCGTGACGGGCCTGCTGGTGCAGCCCGTGATCGGCTACCTCAGCGACAACACCTGGCACCCGAAATGGGGCCGCCGCCGTCCCTTCTTCTTCATCGGCGCCCTGCTGGCGGCGATCGCCCTGTTCCTGATGCCGAATTCCGCGGCCCTGTGGATGGCCGTGGCCGTGCTGTGGCTGATGGACGCCGCCATCAACGTGTCGATGGAGCCCTTCCGCGCTTTCGTCGGCGACAAGCTCGACGCCTCGCAGCAGACCGCAGGCTATGCGATGCAGACCTTCTTCATCGGCTGCGGCGCCGTGATCGCTTCGCTCCTGCCCTGGTTCTTCGAGACCATGGGCGTGTCCAACGAAGCGGTGGGCGGCATGATCCCCGACACCGTGCGCTACTCCTTCTATGCCGGCGGCGCGATCTTCTTCCTGGCCGTGCTCTGGACCGTGCTCACCGCCGACGAACTGCCGCCGGCGGACATGGAAAGCTTCAACAAGGAACGCCAGCATGCGCGTAGCCTGGGCGTGGCCATCACCGAGATCTTCGGCGGCTTCGCCAAGATGCCGCGCACCATGGTGCAGCTGGCCTTCGTGCAGTTCTTCACCTGGATCGCGCTGTTCGCGATGTGGATCTACACCGGCTCGGCGATCGCCGACAACGTCTACGGCACCACCGACGCGCACTCGTCCGGGTTCCAGGCCGCCGGCAGCTTTGTCGGCATCATGTTCGCGGTCTACAGCGGCGTGTCGGCGCTGGCCGCCTTCATCCTGCCGGTCTTCGCCCGCGCGACCAGCCGCAAGACCGTGCACGCCACCTGCCTGGCGATCGGCGGCCTGAGCCTGGCCAGCATCTACCTCATCACCGACCGCAACATGCTGATGGTGCCGATGATCGGCGTCGGCCTGGCCTGGGCCTCGATCCTGACCATGCCCTACGCGATCCTGGCGGGCTCGCTGCCGGCCAAGCGCATGGGTTACTTCATGGGCCTGTTCAACTTCTTCGTCGTGATCCCGCAGATCTGCAGCGGCCTGCTGCTGGGCGGCGTGACCAAGCACTTCTTCGGCGGCCATACCGTGCTGACCGTGGCCCTGGGCGGCGCGTCGATGCTGGTCGCGGCCGTGCTGACGCTGTTCGTCACCGACCGCGCAGCGCCGGTGAAATCCGCCGTCTAGGCCCCGCGCGCCAGTGATTTCGCGCCTGTCGTATCGTAACGTTTTATTAACATCGCCCCGCAAGGGCGACGTTGCACAACGTTATTACGACAGGAGCGAAGCATGACCATCCAGACTGTCCCGACCACGCCCTTCGCCGGCCAGCGGCCAGGCACCTCGGGCCTGCGCAAGAAAGTCACCGAATTCCAGCAGCCTGGCTATCTCGAGAATTTTGTCGAAGCCATCTTCCAGACGATCAAGGGAAACATGGGCGAGGGCTGCGCCCTGGTCGTCGGCGGCGACGGCCGCTATTTCAACCACGAAGCGATCCAGATCATCCTGCGCATGGCCGCCGCCCACGGCGTGCCGCGCGTGCTGGTGGGCCGCGGCGGCATCCTGTCCACGCCGGCGGTGAGCTGCGTGATCCGCAAGCACGCGGCGTTCGGCGGCATCGTGCTCTCGGCCAGCCACAACCCCGGCGGTCCGGACGGCGACTTCGGCATCAAGTACAACATCGATAACGGCGGCCCGGCGCCGGAGAAGGTCACGGACGCGATCTTCGCCGCTACCCAGGCCCTGGATGCCTACCGCATCAGCGATGCCGGGCCGGTCGACCTCGACCAGTTGGGCACGACCCGCATCGAGGACATGGTGGTCGAGGTCATCGACCCGGTGGAGGACTACGCGCAACTGATGGCGCGCCTGTTCGACTTCGCCGCCATCCGCCAGCTGTTCGCGCGCGGCTTCCGCATGCGCTTCGACGCCATGCACGCCGTCTCCGGCCCCTATGCGAAGGCCATCATCGAAGGCCAGCTGGGCGCCCCCGCCGGCACCGTCGTCAACTGCCTGCCGCTGGAGGACTTCGGCGGCGGCCACCCGGACCCGAACCCGGTCAACGCGGCCGACCTGATCGCCCACATGAACGGGCCGGACGCGCCCGACTTCGGCGCCGCCTCGGACGGCGACGGCGACCGCAACATGATCGTCGGCCGCGGCCTGGCCGTCACGCCTTCGGACAGCCTGGCCATCATCGCCGCCAACGCCACCGTGGCGCCGGGCTACGCCTCCGGCATCACCGGCATCGCGCGTTCGATGCCGACCTCCCAGGCGGCCGACCGCGTCGCGGAAAGCCTGGGCATCTCCTGCTTCGAGACCCCGACCGGCTGGAAGTATTTCGGCAACCTGATGGACGCCAACCTCGCGACCCTGTGCGGCGAAGAGAGCTACGGCACCGGCTCGCACCACATCCGCGAGAAGGACGGCCTGTGGGCCGTGCTGTTCTGGCTGAATATGCTGGCCGCCCGCACGAAGACAGGAAATGCGTCGGTCAACGAGATCGTGCGCGAACACTGGGCGCGTTTTGGGCGCAACTACTATTCGCGCCATGACTACGAAGCGGTCGACACCCTCGCCGCCGATTCCCTGATGATGGCGCTGCGCGAGAAACTGCCCGCGCTGGCCGGCCAGACCCTGGGCAGCTTCCGTGTCGCGCTGGCCGACGATTTCGCCTACACCGATCCGGTCGACGGTTCGCTCTCGACGCGCCAGGGCATCCGCATCGCCATGGTCGACGGCTCGCGCATCGTGTTCCGCCTGTCCGGCACCGGCACCGAAGGCGCCACCATCCGCCTCTACCTCGAACGCTACGAGGCCGACCCGGCGCGCCACGACATCGATACGCAAGAAGCACTCTCCGAACTGTTCGCCATCGCCGACCAGGTCGCCGAACTGCGCCAGCGCACCGGCCGGGAAAGCCCGACCGTAATCACCTAGACCATCCACCCACCACAGGAACCTGCATGAAACTTCCCGTCCTTGCCGCCTCCATATTGCTTGCCTTTGGCGCAGCGTCCCAAGCCGCCGCCCAGGCCGCCAAGCCCTTCGTCTGGGAGAACGCCACCGTCTACTTCCTGCTGACGGACCGTTTCAACAACGGCGACAAGGCGAACGACCTCGCATACGGCCGCAAGAACGACGCGGCCGAGCTGCGCGGCTTCATGGGCGGCGACCTGAAGGGCATCACGGCCAGGATCAAGGACGGCTATTTCAAGGAGCTGGGCGTGAACGCCATCTGGCTCACGCCACCGGTCGAGCAGATCCATGCGGGAACCGACGAGGGCACCGGCAAGAGCTATGGCTTCCACGGCTACTGGGCCAAGGACTTCACCGCCATCGACGCCAACCTCGGCACCGAGGCGGACTTCCGCACCTTCGTCGACACCGCGCATGCCAACGGCATCCGCGTGATCCTCGACGTGGTGATGAACCACACCGGTCCGGTGACGGAAGCAGACCCGGTGTGGCCGTCGAGCTGGGTGCGCACCGGTCCGAAGTGCGCCTTCAAGGATGCGCCCACCACGATCGACTGCACCCTGGTCGACAACCTGCCGGACATCCTCACCAATAGTAATGCCAACGTGCCGCTGCCGCCGCAGCTGGTCGCCAAGTGGAAGAAGGAAGGGCGCTACGAGCGCGAGGTGAAGGAGCTGGACGCCTTCTTCAAGCGCACCGGCTACCCGCGCGCGCCGCGCTACTACCTCATCAAGTGGCATGCCGACTGGGTCCGTAAATATGGCGTGGACGGCTTCCGCGCCGACACCGTCAAGCACACCGAGCCTGGCGTGTGGAAGGAAGTGAAGCAGGAAGCCAGCCTCGCTTTTGAAGAGTGGAAGCGCGCCAACCCGGGCAAGCGCCTGGGCAACCTGCCGTTCTTCATGACCTCGGAGGTCTACAACTACTCGATCAACCACGGCCGCAGTTTTGATCTCGGCGGCGGAACCAAGGTCGACTACCTGGCCAATGGCTTCGACAGCATGATCAACTTCAGCATGAAGACCGACGCCGCCCATGGCTACGAAAAGCTGTTCTCGGACTACTCGAAGGCGCTGCACGGCCCGATGAAAGGCTATTCGGTGCTGAACTACATCAGCTCCCACGACGACGGCAGCCCCTTCGACCCGGCGCGCCAGCGTCCGATCGAATCGGCCAACAAGCTGCTGCTGGCGCCGGGTTCGGTCCAGATCTACTACGGCGACGAAACGGCGCGCCTGCTCAATATCGAAGGCGCCACGGGTGACGCCAAGCTGCGCTCCTTCATGAACTGGGACGAACTGGCCTCCAATGCGCAGCGAGGCCAGCACCGCATCGGCGACATCCGCGAACACTGGGCGAAGCTGGGGCGCTTCCGCGCCGGCCACCCGGCGGTGGGCGCGGGCGTGCACCAGATGCTGGCGCACAGCCCCTATACCTTCAAGCGCACCTGGGAAAAGGATGGCGTGAGCGACCGCGTGGTCGTCGCGCTGGACCTGCCGAAGGACAAGGCGCTGCCGATCACGGTCGCCGGCGTGTTCAACGACGGCCAGACCGTGCGCGACGCGTATTCGGGCCAGGCCGCGGTCGTCAAGGACGGCAAGGTGCAGTTCGCCCAGCCGTCGCCGGTCGCCTTGATCGCACAGGACTGATCCGCTTGCAGGCGGCGGCCACGCGGCCGCCGCCATTGCGCTAGACTGGCCGCTCCGTCAACTCAGCATCTTCCGATCATGCCTGTAATGACCCGTGTTTCACGCGCGCTTGCCTGCGCCGCGTTTCTCTTCTCTTCTTTCCTGGCTGCGCATGCCGCAGACGAACCGGCCTACGGCCCCGAACTGGAAGGCTTCGAGTATCCCTATCCGATCCAGCGCTTCGCCTTCACCTCCCAGGGCGTGAAGCTGCAGATGGCCTATATGGACGTCAAGCCGGCCAAGCCGAACGGCCGCACCGTCGTGCTCATGCACGGCAAGAACTTCTGCGGCGCCACCTGGGCCGGCACCATCAAGGAGCTCAGCAGCGCCGGCTACCGCGTGGTGGCGCCCGACCAGGTGGGCTTCTGCAAGTCGACCAAGCCGGCGCACTACCAGTACACCTTCCAGCAGCTGAGCGAGAACACCCGCGCGCTGTTAGAGGCCATCGGCGTGAAGAACGCGATCATCATGGGCCACTCGACCGGCGGCATGCTGGCGGTGCGCTACGGCCTGATGTTCCCGCAGCAGTCGGAGCAGCTGGTGCTGGTCAACCCCATCGGCCTGGAAGACTGGAAGACCCTCGGCGTGCCTTCGCTGGGCGTGGACAAGTGGTACGAGCGCGAGCTGCAGACCACGGCCGAACGCATCCGCAACTACGAGAAGGCGACCTACTACGTGAACACCTGGAAGCCGGAATACGAGCCCTGGGTGCAGATGCTGGCGGGGATGTACCGCGGGCCGGGCAAGCAGATCGTGGCCTGGAACTCGGCGCTGCAGTACGACATGATCTATACCCAGCCGGTGGTCTACGAATTCCCGCAGTTGAAGATGCCGGTGCTGCTGCTCATCGGCCTGAAGGACACGACCGCGATCGGCAAGGATGCGGCGCCCGCCGAGATCCGGCCGAAGCTGGGGAATTATCCGGAGCTGGCCAAGCAGACGGCGAGTGCGATTCCGAAGGCGACACTGGTCACGTTCCCCGACATGGGGCATGCGCCGCAGATGCAGGATCCGGTGCAGTTCCACAAGGCGCTGTTGAAGCGATTGGTTCGGTAGGGTGGGCGGTCCTCCGCCCACGCGTTCAAATTTCGCGTGCGAAGACGCGCATAGGTTTGCACGCGGGAGTTGAACGCGCGGACGGCAAAGCCGTCCACCCTACGGCGTCAGTATTTTTGCATTTCGATCAATGGTATCCTTACGCGATCCGGGACCGTCGTCCCGCCAGAATTTGATCCGCGATGACCGTTGAACCCGAAACCGACCTGAAACCTTCCCGCGCCGCCTTTGCCGATGGTCCGCGCCTGCTGGCCGACATCGGCGCCACGCATGCCCGCTTCGGCCTCGAGACCGCACCCGGTGTGCTGCGCCAGGTTGCGGTGCTGCTGTGCGACGACTACGGCGGCATCGTGGAACTGCTGCATGCCTACCTGGCGCAGCTCGGCGGCGTGCGGATCAACCATGCGGCTTTCGCGCTGGCCAATCCGATCAGCGGCGACACCATCCGCATGACCAACCGCGACTGGCAGTTCTCGACTGACGAGGTGCGCCGCACCCTCGGCCTGTCGACGCTGCTGATCGTGAACGACTTCACGGCGCTGGCCATGGCGCTGCCGGGCTTCCAGCCGCAGGACCTGATGCAGGTCGGCGGCGGCGCGCCGCAGAGCCACGCGGTGGCGGGCGTGCTGGGACCGGGCACGGGCCTGGGCGTGTCGGGCGTGATCCCGACCATCGACGGCTTCGTCACCCTCGGCAGCGAAGGGGGCCACGTCAACTTCGCACCCGCCGACGAGCGCGAGTTCGCGATCCTGCAATACGCCTGGGAAGAGTGGCCGCACGTCTCGAACGAGCGCCTGATCTCCGGCCCCGGCATCGAAGTGATGTACCGTGCGCTGGCCCGCCGCAACGGCGTCGAAGCCCCCAGCCGCAGTACCGCCGACATCGTCAGCGCCGCGCTGGACGAGAAAGATGCGCTCTGCCTCGAAACCCTGGAGACCTTTGCCGGCATGCTGGGCAGCGCCGCCGCCAACCTGGCGGTGACGCTCGGCGCCTTCGGGGGGATCTTCATCGGCGGCGGCATCGTGCCGCGCATCGCCGAGTGGTTCGCCACCTCTCCCTTCCGTGCGCGTTTCGAGGCCAAGGGCCGCTTCACCGACTACATCGCCCAGATCCCGACCTACGTCATCATGACGCCGAACCCGGCCCTGCACGGCGTATCGGCGATCCTGACCGAGCACCTGCGCGGCCGCAGCGGCGCGAACACCCTGATGGACCGCGTCCAGCAGCTGCGCCACGAGCTGTCGCCGGCCGAGCAGCGCGTCGCCGCCCTGGTGCTCGAGCATCCGCGCAAGGTGCTGTCCGAGCCGATCGCCGAGATCGCGCGCCTGGCCGATGTCAGCCAGCCGACCGTGATCCGCTTCTGCCGCTCGCTCGGCTTCCAGGGCCTGGCCGAATTCAAGCTGAAATTCGCCGGCAGCCTGACCGGCACCATCCCCGTGCGCCACAGCCAGGTGCGCATGAGCGACAGCACCCACGACCTGTCGGCCAAGGTGATCGACAACACCGTCTCGGCGATCCTGAAGTTCCGCGACCAGCTCGACGTGCACGCCATCGACCGCGCCATCGAGCTGCTGCGCCGTGCGCGCCGCGTCGAGTTCTACGCCATGGGCAATGCGCGTGCGGTGGCGCTCGACGGCCAGCATAAATTCTTCCGCTTCCGCATCCCGGCTGCGCTGTACGGCGACTCGCACCTGTTCACCCTGGCCGCGGGCCTGCTGGGACCGGGCGACGTGGTGATCGCGATTTCCACGGGCGGCCAGTTGCCGGAGCTCCTGGCGGCGGTCGACACGGCGCGCGCGACCGGCGCCGACGTCATCGCCATCACCAGCAGCAAGTCCCAGCTTGCGAAGAAGGCCAGCGTCTGCCTGGCGGTCGACCACAGCGAGGACAGCACCACCTTCCTGTCGATGATCTCGCGCATCCTGCAGCTGCTCCTCATCGACATCATGTCGGTCGGGATTTCGCTCGGCGCGCAGGAAGCGCCGGCGGGCGAGGGCGATGCCCAGCGCAAGCTCCTGATCTCGCACCTCGACGTCTGAGGACGATGGCCATGCACGAGCATTCCGCGCGCCGCCGCCAGCTACTGGGCGGCGCCCTGGCCCTGCCGCTGGCGGGCGGTGCGCTCGCTGCCCCCGTGCGCGCGCCCCTGCAGGTCGGCGGCCTGCCCGTCACCTGCAACCTCACCCTGCCGATCGCCTGCAAGGCGCGTGCGGTGGCCGACGGCAAGCCGCAGGCGGCCGCCACCCTGTTCGAGTACAACAAGTTTTCGGGTTGGCCGGAGATCAAGGAGTCCCTGATGACGGGCCGCATCCAGGCCGCCTACATGCTGGCGCCCCTGGTGATGGACCTGACCGACTGGCGCATTCCGCTCAAGATCGTCTCGCTCGGCCACCGCTCCGGCGCCGTGATCATGGTGCGCACCGATTCGCCCTACCGCAAGTTCGCCGACATGCGGGGCAAGAGCATCGCCATCCCCAGCCGCTTCGCGGTCGACTACCTTTTCCTGCGCAAGATGCTGGCGCGCGAAGGCATGTCGCCGAAGGACATCGAAGTCATCGAGATGGCGCCGCCCGACATGCCGGCAGCGCTGTATGCCGGCGCCGTGGACGGCTACTGTACCGGCGAGCCCTTCGGCGCGGCGGCCCAGCGCGCCGGCTATGCGCGGCCGCTGTCGATGACCCGCGACGAGTGGCGCAACTACATCTGCTGCGTGCTGACGGTGCGTGAAGAGCTGATCAAGACCAACCGTCCGCTGGTGCAGGAGCTGGTCAATTACGTGCAGGCCGCCGGCAACTGGCTCGACGCCTCGCCCGGCAACCGCGACAAGGCAGCGCACATCGCGGCCCAGCGCACTTACTTCAACCAGGACCCCAACATCATCAAGTTCGTCATGGACAACCCTTCCGACCGCGTCACCTACGGCGACCTGCGCATGCTGCGCACCGAGTTCGACGAGCTGATGCAGCTGTCGGTGCAGGCCGGCACCTTGAAGCGACCGGTTCGTTACGAACAATATGTGGACGAGAGCTTCGTGAAGAACGTCCGGCCCGTGAAGGTGATGCTGTGAAGCGCCGCCTGTTCCTGACCTTGTTGGCTGCCGCCTCGATGGCGCAGGCTGCCGAGCCTTTGAGGTCCGGCACCTTCTCGCCGGCCCGCATGGCCCCAGAGATCGCCCAGCAGGCCGCCGACGGCCGCGACTTCCGTTTGTCGAAGCTGCGCGGCAAGGTGGTGGTGCTGGAATTCGGCTTCACCCACTGCCAGGCGATCTGCCCGGCTTCGCTGGCGTTGCTGGCGCAGGCGCGCCAGCAGCTGGGAGCGCACGCGGACCGCCTGCAGGTGGTGTTCATCTCGGTCGATCCGGAACGCGACACGCCGGCGCGCCTCAAGGACTACCTGGCCAAATTCGACAAGAGCTTCATCGGCCTGACCGGCACGCCTGACCAGATGGCGGCGATCCGCAAGGACTACGGCATCACCGCCACCAGGGTCCCGACGGGCCCCGACAGCTACCAGATGGGCCATTCGTCCTACCTCTACTTCATCGACAAGAAGGGCATGCTGCGCGCGCTGATGCCTTTCGGCCGCCCGGCGGACGAGATCGTGCACGACGTGAACGTGCTCTACTCGGAATAGATGGACGGCCGATTGAAGAAGCGGATCGGCATCGCGCTGTTCCTCGTTATCCTGGCCGCGCCGCTGGGTTGGGCCGCCTTCGCTCCGGTGACTGCGCCCTCGCGCGAGAGCCTGTTCGAGATACCGAAGGGCACCTGGGAGCGCCGCATGAAGGGCGGCAAGACCTCGACCCTGCCCGAGCGCGTCACCTTGATGCTGGGCGTGCGCGACGTGCTCCTGCTGCGCAACCGCGACACCGTGCCGCAGATGTTCGGCCCGGTCCTGATCATGCCCGGCCAGGATTTCCGCCTGCCCTTCGGCCAGGCGGGCGAACATCCCTTCGATTGCACGGCCCACGCCAGCGGCACCATGACCGTGGTGGTCGAGGAAGTACCGGCCGCCGGGCTGGCGCGCCTGCGCTGGCGCATTGACTCCCTCCTGAACCGGAATACCGCATGAATCTCGATAGATTGAACCGGATCTGGCCTCCACTGCTCCTGATCGCCGCCGTCGTGGCGCTCTGGTGGTTCGTGGTGGTGCAAAGCGAAAGCCTGATCTTCCCGACCCCGCGGCAAGTGGCGGCCGGCACCGTCGAACTGGCCGCCGACGGCACCCTGTGGCGCCACATCGGCGCTTCGCTCCTGCGCGTGGCCACCGGCTTCCTGATCGCCATGCTGGTGGCGCTGCCGCTCGGCCTGTGGATGGGCCGTGTCGACGCCGCCTACCGCACCTTCAATCCGCTGTTCCAGATCCTGCGCCCGATCTCGCCGATCGCCTGGATTCCGATCGCGATCCTGTGGTTCGGCGTAGGCGACGTGTCGCCGGTGTTCCTGATCTTCCTGGCCGCGGTGTTCCCGATGATCGTGCAGACCGCCGCGGGCGTGCACGCGATCGACGCACGCTACCTGCGCGCCGCCGAGAACTTCGGCGTGCCGCGCGCAAGGCTGTTCCGCCAGGTGATCGTACCGGCGGTGCTGCCCGAGGTACTGACGGGCATGCGCATCAGCCTTGGCGTCGCCTGGCTGGTCGTGGTGGCGGCCGAGATGATCGTCCGCAGCTCGGGACTGGGTTTTCTCATCATGGACGCCCGCAATGCCGGCAACCGCTACGACCTGGTGGTGGCGGCCATGATCATCATCGGCCTGATCGGCCTGGGCATCGACGTCGTGATGCGCCAGCTGGAGGGCATCAAGCAGGTAAGGTGGCGCTATGGACGCTAAGATCGCGATCAAGGGGCTGCGCAAGGGATTCCGCGCGCTGCAGGTCATCGACGGCATCGACCTCGAGGTCGCGCCGGGCGAATTCGTGGCCATCGTCGGTCCCTCGGGCTGCGGCAAGTCGACCCTGATGAAGCTGCTGGCCGGCTTCGAACGGCCCGACAGCGGCGCGGTGGCGATCGACGGCGTGCCGGTCATGCGGCCCTCGCCGAATGCCATCGTGATCTCGCAGCACGGCTCGGTGTTCCCCTGGCTGACCGTGCGCGAGAACCTGATGTTCGGCCTGCCCGGCAAGGACCGCGCCGCGGACGTCGCTACCGCCGACCATTACGCCGAGATGGTGGGACTCAAGGGTTTCGAGAAGGCCTATCCGCACGAGCTGTCGGGAGGCATGCTCAAGCGGGTGGAGATCGCGCGCGCGCTGGCGGTCAAGCCGGACATCGTGCTGATGGACGAGCCCTTCTCGGCGCTCGACGCGCTCACCGCGCTCAGGATGAGGAACGAATTGCTGCGGGTGCTGCGCGAGGAAAACCACACCGTGCTCCTGATCACCCACGACGTCGAGGAAGCGATCTACCTGGCCGACCGGATCGTGGTGCTGTCCTCGCGCCCGACCAGGGTGGCAACCGTGTTCCCGATCACCCAGCCGCACCCACGCAAGGTGTCGCAGCCGGCGCTGCAGGAGATCAAGGACGCGATCCTGGCGCAGCTGGGCATGTCGTACGCCTGAACCCGCTACTGCGATGGACGGGGTTCGTAGGGTGGGCGGATTCCGCCCACGCGGTCAACGAACGCATTCAAGCCACGGAGCGGGCCGCGAGACGTGATTTGACCGCGTGGGCAGGATCTGCGGGGCCGCCGAGGCCCACCCTACGCACCCTGGCCGCTTGACTTGACGGCATTAAGGCCTGAACCCGATTTTCGACGGCTCATTCCCCGCTTCCTGCAGTCTGTCGAAGCGGGAGTGTGACCGCGAGGGCGTCGCGCTACGATGCTTTCATCCGACTTTAGGGAGACTATCTTGAAAACCATCGTATCCGCCGTCCTCACGGCAAGCCTGCTGTTGGGCGCCTCCGCCATGGCCCAGGACACGAACGACACCGCAGCCGCCCGCACCGCGGCGGAAAGCTGGCTGAAGCTGGTCGACAATGGCGACACCGGCGGCGCCTGGCGCGCCAGCTCGGCCAATGTACGCAAGGATACCAACCAGTTCTTCTGGGGCTCGATCCTCAACGTGAGCCGTGCGGCCTTTGGCGAGCTGAAGTCGCGCAAGCTGACGGGCAGCAGCGACAAGGGGAATGGCCAGCTCGCCTTCGAGTTCGACTCGCGGTTCGGGACCGACACCAAGGTCAAGGAGACCGTCACTACCGTGCATGAAAAGGACGGCAGCTGGCGCGTGAGCGGCTATAACGTGAACTCTTCCAACTAGGCCTTCGCTCAGCTGTGCGTCACCCCCTCCGGGCTTCTGCTAAGGTTTCCCGGACATGAGAGGAGGGGACCATGGAACGTTACCTGATCGTTTACCGGGGCTCGACCGTCGACGAGTCGGAAGGCCCGCAGCACGATGCCGCGCGCTGGGATGCGTGGTTCGATTCCCTGGGCAGCGCCCTGGTCGAGCGCGGCGGCCTGGCGCGCAGCAGCGTCGAGGTGCCGAGCCGCCTGCGCGGGCCGAAGCTCAACAGCGCTTCGCTGTCGGGCTATTCCGTCATTGCAGCAAGAGACTTCAATGCGGCCGTCGAAGTGGCGGAAAGCTGCCCGATCTTCGATGAGAAGGGGTCGGTCGAGATTGCGCGTCTGGTCGACGTAGCGCGCTGAGTAGCCCGGGGCTGAGTCGGAGCACGGCAAGACCCCGATGTGTTCCTCGCAGGAGGTGCGGAAAAATCGCCACATTTCACCTCGATTTCACCATCGGGGTCCTACCCTGTGCGCTCATCCACCTCTTCATCGTGAACATTGAAAAAGACAATCAAGCGCCTCGGCTTGTTACTGAGTGTGCTAACCATCGCGACACCGCTGCAGGCGGCAGTGCAGGATGTCAGTCCGGAAATCGCCACCCTGTTAGGGAAGCAGGGACTACAGGGAGCGGTCTGGACGACGCTCGACAAGCAAGGTGCTGCCGGCGCCAGCAACGCACGCACCGGTACTCCGATGCATGTTGCTCACAGAGTGCAAGTCGGCTCCATTGCCAAGACGATGCTCGCCCTCGGCGTCCTGCGCCTGGTCAGCGAAGGCCGGCTTTCCCTCGATGCGCCGGTCTCGGGAGTGCTGCCCGGCATAAGGCTCGATAATCCCTGGGAAGTCAGCGACCCGGTGCGCGTCCGCCACTTGCTCGATCATACGGCCGGGCTGGACGATGCGCGTCTTTGGCATGTTTTCAGCATGCGGGCCGCGGCCGATGGGGCACTCGCGGCTGCCTTCCCTGCAGGCACCGGGGTGCTGGGTGTGCGGCAGCGCCCCGGCACACGCTTCTCGTACTCGAATATCGGCTACACGCTGCTCGGGATGGTCATCGAAGCGGTCTCCGGGCAGGCCTATGAGCGCTATCTGGATCGTGCCTTGCTCGCACCCCTCGGCATGCATGACAGTAGCTTTGCCTTCGTCACGCAGGCTGTCGACAGGCGCCTCGCGATGGGACACTTCGAGGATGGCGTGCCGCACCCTGCCGTGCCCTCCCATGTGCGCCCTGCCGGCCAGTTCACGACCACCGCTGCCGACATGGCGCGCCTGGCCCGTTTCCTGATGAGCGATGGCCGGCTAGCTGGAAAATCCTTTATCGATGCGGCGCTATTACGGCAAATGGGGGAGCCAACCGGTACCGACGCGGCCCGGGCCGGGCTGCGCGTCGGCTATGGCCTGGGCCTGCGCCGCGTCGACCGCCATGGCGTGCTTGCCAAATGCCATGGCGGGAATACGGTCGGGTTTCGCGCCATGCTCTGCCTGTTCCCCGACACACGGCAGGCATTTTTCATCGCCATCAACGCCGATAGCGAAATCGCCGACTACGCCAGCTTCGATGCCTTGCTGATCCGCTCGCTCATGCCTGTCGCGCCAACGCCGGTGCCTGTCCCAATGCCACGCTTCGCCAGCGAATCATGGGAGGGGTGGTACGTTGCGGCGCCCAACCGCTTCGATCGCTTCCGCTTCATCGATACCGTGTTCAACCCTGTCCGCGTCAGCGCAGAGGGCCAGTCGCTGGAACTCGTTTCACTTCAGTCCGACGCGGTGACGCTGCGCCACGCGGGAGGAGGGCTGTTCCGTGCGCCGGACAAGCGCATCGCTTCGCATGCCCTCATGATGTCGTCCGAGGGTAGGCGTGTCATCAGCACCGGGACGCAGAGCTACGAGCAGGTGCCCATGTACTACCTGCTGGCGCTATGGCTCAGCGTCGGCATGGGCATGGTGGGCCTGGCCTATATTGTCGTCACGCCGCCCTTGCGGCTCGCCATGCGGCGATTGTCGCGTCGGGATCCCCTGCTGGCACCCTTTGCCGGCGCGGTGGGCCTCTTGCTTCCGATTCCCTTTTTCTACCGGCAGTCCTTCCTGCAAATGGGAGACCTGACGGTGGCCAGCGGCCTGCTGGCGACCGCCAGCGCCGCGCTACCTTTGGCAATGCTGGCCGGGCTCTACATCTCGCTGCGAAGAGCGACGATTGTGCGCACGGATATCATCGCCATGCTGGCGGTCTTGCAGTACAGCCTGGTGTTGGCTTACTGGGGCCTGCTGCCGCTGCGCCTGTGGGTCTAGCGTTCGCGCCCCGGCCCTGACGCAGCGGTGTTCGTCCCCTGGTCCGTCATTTACTCGGCAACGAACACCACCGCCGTGCGCGGCGGCACAATGAAGCTGCCGCTCGCGCTCTCAAAAGCCGCCTGGGCGGCGCGCTTGTCGGCGGCGTTCGCGGCCCGGTGCACCGGATGCAGCACGAGGCGCTTGCCGCGCAAGGCCTCGTCCGTGACGGTGTGCGCCACCTTGCCCACGTTCACCAGGTAGCCCAGGCCGGCGAATTTCGCGCCCGGATAGCCCTTGCCATCGATCCAGGCGGCCAGCACGGTCGGCTCCTGCTGCGGCCCCGTATTGAAGAAGCGCAGGCGCTGCACGATGTCCTGGGTAGTGCGCATCCGGAACAGCGTCGAGCTGGCGCGGATCGCCAGCAGGTCGCGGAAGGCGTCGCGGGCAAAAGCGATGTCGGAGGGCGCCGGCTTGATCGCGGCAGCCTGCGCCAGATAGGGCTTGAGCAGCGGCCAGTCCTTGCCGTTGTCGTCGCTTTGCGGCAGGCCGGTGCCGAAGTAGTTGTCCTGGTAGCGCCAGTCGATGCGGTTGAACCAGTCGCCCGCATTGAAGCTGTTCTTGTCCAGGGACTTCGAGCGCAGCGTGTCGATGCCGGCGTGGTAGTAGGCCACACCCTGGCTGAAGGCGTTGATCGCCATGCCCAGCACCTGCACGCGGGCGCGCTCGTTCGCGCTGGTCGCCACCGGCAGCTTGAGCACGTTGATGTCGAATAGCGTCTGGTTGTCGTGGTTCTCGACGTAGTTCACCACTTCCCCCGGCTGGCTCGCATAGCCGGCCGGCTGGTCGCCATAGGCGATGGCTTCCAGGGTGCTCTGCTTACCGTCGAAGGTCTGGAAGGCATAGGTGCGTACCGAGCCGGCCAGGCCGACGCGGATCATGTCGGCGGCGCGCAGCAGGTCGACCGTCTTGTTGTCGCCGCCGAGCGCGTTGGGATCGTAGGCCAGGCCGTTGATATAGCCCTGGCGGCGGATCATCGCCTCGCCCGAGTCGCCGGCGCCGCCGCCGCGCACGGCGTCGCGCGCGCGGTCACTGAAGGTGCCGATGCCGGAACCGTTCAGCGACAGCTGGGACGCCTGCACGAAGCGGGCGCCGTTCGCCACTTCGCCGAAGTTCCAGCCTTCGCCGATCAGCTGGACGTGACGTCCCGCGGCCTTGTCCACGCGCTTCTGCAGGCGCTCCATCGCTTCGCGCGGCTGGTGGCCCATCAGGTCAAAGCGGAAGGAATCGATCTTGTAGTGGCGGGTCCAGAGTTCCGCGGAGTCGATCATCAATTTGGCCATCATGCGGTTCTCGGTGGCCGTGTTGTCGCAGCAGGTGGAGCGTTCGATACCGCCCACCGCGTTCAGGCGGTGGTAGTAGCCCGGCACCACGCGGTCCAGCACCGACTTTTCTTCCTGGCCGGCGATGAAGGTGTGGTTGTAGACCACGTCCGTGCCGACGCGCAGGCCGGTCTTGTGCAAGTCCATCACCATCTGCCGGAATTCCAGGATACGGCGTGCGCCGTCCGACGGGTCGCTCGCGTAACTGCCTTCCAGCGCGTTGTAGTGGTAGGGATCGTAGCCCCAGTTGAAGCAGTCCGTGTGCGCGGTCTTGCGGGTGAGGGCCTGCTGGCTCTCGCCATCCGGGCTGCCCGCAGGTTGCGGCACGGCGCAGTCCTTCTCCGGCACGCTGCCGATGTCGTACACCGGAAGCAGGTGGATGTCGGTCAGGCCGGCCTTGGCCAGGGCCTTCAGGTGGCGCATGCCGTTCGAGTTCGCCTCCCCGAAAGCCGTGTACTTGCCGCGCTTCCGTGCGGGTACGCTCGGGTCGTTGATCGAGAAATCGCGCACGTGCAGCTCGTAGATGACCATATCGGTCTGTGCGTTCACCGTGTTCGGTGCGCGGGTGGCATCCCAGCCCTTCGGTTTGAGCGCCGGCGCGTCGAGGTCGGCGACGTAGCTGCGCTTCGAGTCCGTCGTCAGGCTGACGGAATACGGGTCGGTGACGAGGTTGCGTACCAGGCCCATGCCGTTGACCGCCACGTCCACCGCGTACCGGTAATAGCTGCCCGAGAGATCCCTGGCTACCTGGGCTTCCCACGCGCCGGTGCGCCCGTCGAAGGCCATCTCGTGCACGGCGGTCGCGCGGCCACTGCCGCTGTCGTAGGTGCAGACGGCGACGTTGCGGGCGGTCGGCGCCCACAGGCGGAAGGTGGTGCGATTCTTCTTCGGCGTAGCGCCCAGGTCGGCGATGTTGTCGGCTGCCGCGTACAAATCGTCCAGCGCGCCAGCCACCTGGATGCGGGTCGCGTCGCGTACCGTGCCGTCAGGCGCTTCCTGCACCAGCACCAGCTGTCCGCGGTGCAGCTCCTTGACGCGTTTCAGGTCCGCCGCACCCAGCGACAGCACGGGGCCGTTCGCCACGTACTTGAAGCGGGCAGGCACCGCCGTGGCGGACGGCTCGAGCGCCAGTGCGCCATCGGCGCCCGCGACCTTCGCGCCCGGCGTCGCGACGATGGAAGCCTTGGCCGAGTGATAGAGCTTGAAGGTGCCGGCGTTGGCGCCGGGCCAGCTCAGGCGCTGGCCGTCGAGCCAGACGGCACGGGCGTCCAGTGCGGCGTTCGACGCGTGCAGGACCTGCTGGAAAGAGGGATCGTCGCACGCCGCCAGGGGAACGGCAGCGTGAGCGGAAGAGGCGAGGGCAGCTGCCGCAAGCGCGGCGTATCGGAGTCGGTTCATGTAGGGTGGGCGGGTCTCCCGCCCACGCGGTCACGCGGCAGAAGCCCGCTAGTCAAGTGAAGAATAATCAGCCGCGGTAGTGATCGACCATCTTGTAACGCTTTGCATACAGCCCGAAGACCAGGGCCGCCAGCAGTGCGAAGCCGGCGAAGAAATACATCTGGAAGGCCATCACCCCCACACCCGAGCTTTCGATATGGGCGATCACGGCTTCGTTCTTCACGCCCGCGTTCACGATCAGCACCCACAGGTTGCCGACGGTGACCGCCAGGTACCACAGCGCCATGATCACGCCCTTCATCGAGGCCGGGGCCTGGCTGTAGGCGAATTCGAGGCCGGTGGCCGAGACCAGCACCTCACCCAGCGTCAGGAGCGCATACGGCAGGATCTGCCAGGCGATCGACACCGCGTCGCCGGCGTCGAGCTGCACCTGCAGGTTGCCCACCACGATCCAGGCCAGCGCCGAGAAGGCGATGCCGGCGGTCATGCGGCGCAGGGCGGTCGGCAGCAGGCCCATCTTGGTGAGCATCGGGAACAGCACCAGGTTGTTGAATGGGATGAGGATCATCACCAGCAGCGGATTGAGCGCCTGCATCTGGGCCGGGATGACCTCGAAGGTCCAGCCGAGCAGGTTCACTTCGGTCGACATGGCGTTGGCCTGCACGATCCAGGTCGAGGCCTTCTGGTCGAACAGCGACCAGAAGGGCGTGACCAGGCCGAACACGATCAGGATGCGCAGCACGGCGCGCACGCCGTCCACCGCGATGTCGGGATGCGCGCCACGGGCACGCTCGAGCTGCAGCGAGGCGCCGATGCCAACGCCTGCCAGCAGCAGTACCAGGGCGGTGCAGGCGGCGATGACGAAGCCCCAGCTCGGGGTCATGGCCAGCGAGGCGACGGCGGCCGCCGCGGCAAGGCCGGCGACGATCAGGCCCGGACGGCCCTGGCCCGCCTGCTGTGCAAACAGCGCGGTGCGCACCACGCGCAGGAAGGAATGCGGATCGCTCTGGCTTGGGGGCACGTGCACGTACTTCTTCTTGCCGCTCCACAGGACCATGGTGGCGATGAACATCAGGATGCCCGGGATGCCGAAGGCCACCGAGGGACCGTAGTCGCGCAGGAAGATCGGCATCAGCAGCGAAGCGAAGAAGGAGCCGAAGTTGATGATCCAGTAGAAGGCGTCGAACACGACCTTCGCCTTGTCCTTGTTCGTTCTGTCGAACTGGTCGCCCACGAAAGACGCCACCAGCGGCTTGATGCCGCCCGAGCCGAAGGCGATCAGGAAGAGGCCGAAGTAGAAGCCGCTGACGCTGTGCTCGAAGATGGCGAGGCAGGCGTGGCCGGCGCAGTAGATCAGGCTGAACCAGAAGATGGTGTTGTACTTGCCGAAGAAGCGGTCGGCCAGCCAGCCGCCCAGCAGCGGGAAGAAGTACACGCCCATCATGAAGGTGTGGAACACGTGCTTGGCTTCGCTGGCGCGATGTTCCTCGGCCACGAAGAGCAGCAGGGTCGAAATCAGGAAGGGCGTCAGGATGTTGCGCATCCCGTAGAAGCTGAAGCGCTCGCAACCTTCGTTGGCGATGATGTAGGGGATCTGGCGCGGCATGCGGCTTGCGCTCTTGACCTCGCTAGGTGCTGGAGAATTCATGGCGTCCTCGGGAAATCGAAACAGACGCGATCCTATGCCGAGCTCATGGAACTTTGCAATAAAAATATCGCTGTGAAACAAATGAGATACAGAACTTTCGTAGTTTAGCTACTTCACGTTTCAAGGTCTTGAAACTAGTGATGCTATAAGTGATTGAATTCAATTGATTATGCTGGAAAATTGGCGGACGCTGGGTAATTGTCAACTTTTTCTCGATCCTGTATATTGCCTAGAATTCCACGAACCCTGACGGACCAGCCATGACCCAGATCTCGACCAACCCCGACTGGTGGAAAGAAGCCATCATCTACCAGGTCTACCCGCGCAGCTACCTCGACACCAACGGCGACGGCGTGGGCGACCTGGCCGGCATCACTGAGAAGCTCGACTACATCGCGAGCCTGGGCGTGGACATCGTCTGGCTGTCCCCCTTCTTCAAGTCGCCGATGAAGGACTTCGGCTACGACATCGCCGACTACTGCGACGTCGACCCGCTGTTCGGCACCCTGCCTGACTTCGACAGGCTGATCGCGAAGGCGCACAGCCTGGGCCTCAAGATCATGATCGACCAGGTGATGTCGCACACCGCCGACACCCACCCCTGGTTCGTCGAGAGCCGCAAGAGCCGCGACAATCCGAAGTCGGACTGGTATGTCTGGGCCGACCCGCTGCCGGACGGCTGCCCGCCGAACAACTGGCTGTCCGTCTTCGGCGGCTCGGCCTGGCAATGGGACACCCGCCGCAAGCAGTACTACATGCACAACTTCCTCACCAGCCAGCCGCAGCTGAACTTCCACAACCCGGAAGTGCAGCAGGCCCACCTCGACGCGCAGCGCTTCTGGCTCGCGCGCGGCGTGGACGGCGTGCGGATGGATGCCTGCGTGTTCCACTTCCATGACCGCGAGCTGCGCAGCAACCCGCCGGCCCTGGTGCGCGACACCTCGACCGTCACGGACGTGAACCCCTACGGCATGCAGGCCCACATCTACGACAAGACCCAGCCGGAGAACGTCGCCTTCCTGCAGCGCGTGCGCGCGCAGCTGAACGAGTTCGGCGCCGTGTCGATCGGCGAAGTCAGCTCGGACGACGCGCTGGCGCAAATGGCCGAGTACACCGAGGGCGGCGACAAGCTGCACATGGCCTACAGCTTCAACCTGCTCACGCCGGCGTTCACGGCAGCGCACATCCGCAAGCAGGTCGAGGAATTCAAGGAGCGCGTGAAGGATGGCTGGGCCTCCTGGTCGGTCGGCAACCACGACGCGATCCGCGTGATGACACGCTGGGGCGGCATGAACCCGACCCCAAGCCTGGGCAAGCTGGTGCTGGCGATGCAGCTCTCGCTCAAGGGCACGCCTTGCCTCTACCAGGGCGACGAGCTGGCGCTGACCGAAGCCGACGTTCCTTATGAGCTGCTGCAGGACCCCTACGGCATCACCTTCTGGCCCGAGTTCAAGGGCCGCGACGGCTGCCGCACGCCGATGCCGTGGACGGGCGAGGCGCCGAATGCCGGCTTCACCAGCGGCACGCCCTGGCTGCCGGTGGCCGAGCCGCACCTGGCCGCCAACGTCGAAGCGCAGGACAGGGACCCGGATTCGATGCTGAACTTCCAGCGCCGTTTCATCGCCTGGCGCAAGACCATGCCGCAGCTGACCCGCGGCGACATCGACTTCTTCGACGCGCCTGAACCGGTGCTGGCCTTGCGCCGCGACGTCGATGGCATGGACAGCGTGCTGGCCGCCTTCAACCTGGGCGCCGAGCCGGTCAGCTTCGACTGGCCTGTCAGTAGCCAGGCCACGGCGCTGGATGCGCAAGGCCTGCCGGGCGAAGCTGCCGGCGGGCGCGTGACCCTGCCGCCCTACGGCGCCTGGTTCGGCAGCATCCCGGCGGACACCAAATAATGGGAAGCCAGCAGGAGGCCACGAGCTTCGCGGAAAAATCCGCGCGCACGGCATTCGCCGACGGCCCGCGCCTGCTGGCGGACATCGGCGCGACCCATGCGCGCCTGGCCCTGCAGACGGCGCCCGGCAGCTTCGGCGCCGTGCGCGTGCTCAAGTGCGAGGACTTCGAAGGCATCGTCCCCCTGCTGCGCTACTACCTGCAGGACCACGCAAACCTCCGGCTGCACCACGCGGCCCTCGCCGTGGCCAACCCGATCAGCGGCGACTTCGTCCGCATGACCAACCGCGACTGGCAGTTCTCGACCGACGCGGTGCGCCGCGAGCTGGGCTTGACCACGCTGCTGATCGTGAACGACTTCACCGCGCTGGCGATGGCGATTCCCGGCTTCGGCGAGAAAGACCTGATGCAGGTGGGGCAGGGCTCGCCGGTTCCGAAGGCCGTGATCGGCGTACTCGGCCCGGGCACCGGCCTGGGCGTGTCGGGCGTGATCCCGACCGAGGACGGCTTCGTCACCCTCGGCAGCGAAGGCGGCCACGTCAACTTCGCTCCCGGCGACGAGCGCGAGTTCGCCATCCTGCAGACCGCATGGCGCGAATGGCAGCACGTGTCGAACGAGCGTCTGATCTCCGGCCCCGGCATGGAGATCATCCACCGGGCGCTGGCCGAACGCAACGGCGTCGATGCGCCGCCGCGCAAGGCGGCCGACATCATCGCCTGCGCGCTCGAGTCGCAAGACCCGCTGTGCCTGGAAGTGCTGGAGTGCTTCTGCGGCATGCTGGGTGCGGCAGCCGCCAACCTGGCGGTGACCCTGGGCGCGTTCGGCGGCATCTTCATCGGCGGCGGCATCGTGCCGCGCATGGGCGAGTGGTTCGCCCGTTCTCCTTTCCGCGCACGCTTCGAGGCCAAGGGGCGCTTCACCGACTACATCGCGCAGATCCCGACCTATGTGATCAGCGCGCCGTATCCGGCGCTGCACGGCGTGGCGACCATCCTGGCCGAGCACCTGCGCGGGCGCAGCGGCGCCAACACCCTGATGGAGCGGGTCCAGAACCTGCGCCACAGCCTGAGCCCGGCCGAGCAGCGCGTGGCGGCCCTCGTCGTCGAGCAGCCGCGCCTGGCGCTGAACGAGCCGATCGCCGAAATCGCGCGCCTGGCCGACGTCAGCCAGCCGACCGTGATCCGCTTCTGCCGCTCGCTCGGCTTCGCGGGCCTGGCCGAATTCAAGCTGAAGTTCGCCAGCAGCCTGACCGGCTCGATCCCGGTGCGCCACAGCCAGGTGCGCACCAGCGACAGCACCCATGACCTGTCGGCCAAGGTGATCGACAACACGGTGTCGGCGATCCTGCGTTTCCGCGACCAGCTGGACGTGCGTTCGCTCGACCGCGCCATCGAACTGGTGAGCCGCGCGCGCCGTGTCGAGTTCTTCGCGATGGGGAATTCGCGTGCGGTGGCGCTGGACGGGCAGCACAAATTCTTCCGCTTCCGCATCCCGACTTCGCTGTATGGCGACTCCCACCTGTTCAAGCTGGCGGCGGAACTGCTGCAGCCGGGTGATGTGGTGATCGCCGTGTCCAACTCGGGCAGCATCGCCGAGCTGCTCGACGCCGTGGACATCGCACGCCGCGCCGGCGCCGACGTCATCGTGATCAGCAACAGCCAGTCGCCGCTGGCGCGCAAGGCGACCGTCTGCCTGGCGGTGGACCATGCGGAGGACAGCACCAGCTTCCTGTCGATGATCTCGCGCATCCTGCAGCTGCTCTTGATCGACATCCTCGCGGTCGGGATTTCGGTTGACGGCCAGCACAGGGAAAGCGAAGGAGCTGACCCGCACCGGCTCCTGATCTCGCACCTGGACAGCTAGGGCCTGCCGACCGTCCTCATTTGAAGGGATTCGGCTCGCCTTTGAACCACTGCGCGAGCCCGGCGATGAAGTCCGAGAGATGGTCCTTATCCGGTGTGCGCAGCGCGTGCCCGGCCTTGGGATATTCGATGAACGTAAATGGCTGATTGGGGCGCTTGGCGAAGTAGTCACGCAGCTTGCGGCCCGATTCGATCGGGACGCTGTCGTCCTGTTCGCCCATCGCGGCGACGATCGGGATAGTCAGTTGCGCGTAGGTCGACAGCGGATCGTGAAACAGGTGCGAACTCCAGTAGCGATACGAATTACCGAAGAACTCCTTGTCGACGTTTTCCGGATCCGCCTTGATGTCGGCAAACGTCTGCAGCAGCTGCTCACGCGTGAACAGCGTCGCATGAGGCGCAACGCCCCGCGCATGAAAGACCAGGAATTCTTCGCTCTGCGGCAGGCCGCCGCTGCCGCCGGTGGCAAGCCAGCCGATCTTCGCGCTGCGCGAGGCGACGATCGGCGCCACCATACCGCCTTCGGAGAAGCCCACGATCGCCAGCTTGCGGTCCCCCAGCGACTTCAAGCCAGGCTCGGTGCCGATGAATGCCAAAGCATCGTCGACCCGCCGCTCCAGGTAATCCGCGCGGCGATAGCTCGCCGAACAGCGCTTCCCATCGTCGCCTTTTTCGATGCCGGTCTTTTCGAGGAAGTAGACATCGACTGGTGCCGGATATCGCTGGAAGAAAGAGGGGACGCGTGAACCGAACTCGCGGCAACCCGATCCGCTGATGAGCAGGATCGGCGTCGCTTGTTGTTCAGCCCCGGCATCGTGCAGGCGGTAGTAGCGGCGCTGCTGTCCGTCGATCTGGATCGTCCCTTCGACAAGCCTGCGCTCTGCGTGCGCAGACGTCGCAACGAGCGCCCCGCTTGCAAGCGCCAGGATGCGAATCAAACGGCGTAGCGTCATTGTTGCTCGGCCAGCTTGATCACTTCCCTGACCGCAGCGATCACCAGCTCCGGCTCTTCCAGCTGGATACTGTGGCCGCTCTTCGACGTGACCACCTGCGAGCCCTTGCTGAACTGGCGCAGGAAGTCCGCGTGCAGCGACTTCTTGATCGCCACCGCGTCCGCCGTCTCGAGGAAGAACATGGGCTTCTCGGCCTGCTGCACCGAGGTCAGGACCACGGTCGGCACATCAGGCAGCTTGCCCGAATAGGGTGGCGCGGCGCCGTCGAGCACCGGCTGCAGCAGCGCGAGCTCGGGCTTGAACTTGGGCGGGACGATGGCCGCGAACTGGGCGTCGTCGTCCGCCGCACGCTTGGCATCGAGCTTGCGCAGGGCGGCGTTGAAGCGTTCGTCGCTCGGATCGACCAGCACCAGGCCGGCCACCTGTGCGGGGTGGCGCGCCGCATAGGCGCGCGCCAGCAGGCCGCCGTAGGAGTGGCCGACGAGGATGAAGGGCGGCGCCAGCTTCTGCGCCGCGATCAGCTGTTCGAGCTCGTTGGTGTTCTGCGCGATGGTACGCGGTTCAGGCCTTGCTTCGGACGTGCCGTGACCGGCGCGCGAGTAGGTGACGACGCGTGCGTCCTTCGCCAGCTCCGGCGCCACCTTGCGCCAGGCGTTCAGGCCGGTGCCGAAGCCGGATTCGAAGATGACGGTATAACGGCCGGCGCCGGCGATGGAAGCTTGCACTGCGTAGGGCTTCGAGCCGACGGCGATCTGCCCGGCGGCGACAGCGGGGGATTGGGCGTGGGCGCTGGCGCAAGCCAGCAGGGCGGCAACGACGAGGGTGCGAACGGCGAGCTTCATGGGACCTTCCGTAGTAGATATCTCCCAAGCATAGACGATTCAGACGCCGCAAATTGCGCACAAACTCACTAGCCCTTGTAGCGGATCGCATCGATCACCAGCGCCAGCGCGCGCGAGGAGTGGCGCCGGCTCGGATAATAGGCATGCAGGCCGGGGAAGGGCGGGCACCAGTCAGGCATCACGCTGAGCAAGCGGCCGGCGCGGATGTGGTGTCCGACCAGGTCTTCGGTCAGGAAGGCCAGGCCGCAGCCGCTCAGTGCCGCGTTCACCATCGGGTAGACGGTGTTGAAGATCAGCTGGCCGCGCGGGCGGAACTCGATCGCGCGGCCCTCGTGGCCGAGCTCCCATGCATACACGCCGCCGCTGGTGGCCAGGCGCAGGCCGATGCAGTTGTGCTTCATGAGGTCCTGGATCGACGCCGGCACGGGACGGTGCGCGAAATAGGCGGGCGAGCCGACGATCATGGTCGGCATGTCGGGCGTCAGCCGCACCGCCACCATGTCCTTCTCCACCTGGTCACCGAAGCGCACGCCGATGTCGTAGCGCTCGGCGGCGATGTCGACCATGCGGTAGTCCGAGCTCATCTCGAGGTGCAGGTCCGGGTACTGCGGCATGATAGTCGCGAGGCGCGGCCACAAGACGTTGTCGATCACGTTGTCCACCGCCGTGATGCGCACCAGACCCGCGGGCTTGTCGCCCAGGTCGGAAATCGCCGCGATCTCGGCCTCGATCTCTTCCAGCCGCGGGCCGACATTCTGCAGCAGGCGCTCGCCGGCCTCGGTGGGCGAGACGCTGCGCGTAGTGCGCGAGAGCAGGCGCACGCCGAGGCGCTCCTCCAGGCCGCGCATGATGTGGCTGAGCGCCGACTGCGTCATGCCCAGCTTGGACGCGGCGCGCGTAAAACTGCGCTCGCGGGCGATGACGAGGAAGACCAGGATGTCGTTGATGTTGTCGCGTGCCACGTCGGTATCCTTGGGATTGGAATGGCTATTTTATGACACTGCGCACCTAATGACATATGTTATTAATGAGCGCGATTCATAAGGGCATGCAAATTCCGGCCCGTTCCCGAGGTCGCTTTGACATTACCATGCAGGCTATCGACAGCAACGCAAGGACCCACGCACCATGACCGTCAAAGCCTACGGCGCCCACGCGGGCGACCGCCCCCTCGAATCCCTGGACATCACCCGCCGCGCACCGGGACCGCACGACGTGCAGATCGAGATCGCCTTCTGCGGCGTCTGCCACTCCGATCTGCACCAGGTGCGCGGCGAATGGGCCGGCACCCTCTACCCCTGCGTGCCGGGCCACGAGATCGTCGGCACCGTGAGCGCGGTCGGCGCCCACGTCAGCAAGCATCAGGTCGGCGACCTGGTCGGCGTCGGCTGCATGGTCGACAGCTGCCAGGGCTGCGCCGACTGCGAGGCCGGCCTCGAAAACTACTGCGACCACATGGTCGGCACCTACAACGGCCCTACCAGCGACGCCCCCGGCCACACCCTGGGCGGCTACTCCGAGAGAATCGTCGTGCACGAGCGCTACGTGCTGCGCGTGTCCCATGCGCGCGAACAGCTGGCCAGCGTGGCGCCGCTGCTGTGCGCCGGCATCACCACCTGGTCGCCGCTGCGCCACTGGCAGGCCGGCCCCGGCAAGACTGTGGGCATCGTCGGCATCGGTGGCCTCGGCCACATGGGCATCAAGCTGGCCCGCGCCCTGGGCGCCCACGTGGTGGCCTTCACCACCTCGGAATCGAAGCGCCAGGATGCCGAAGCGCTTGGCGCCCATGAAGTCGTGGTCTCGCGTGACCCCGCCGCCATGGCCGCCCAGGCCAAGCGCCTGGACCTGATCGTCAATACCGTCGCCGCGCCGCACGACCTGGATGCCTACCTGAACCTGCTCAAGCGCGACGGCACCATGGTGCTGGTCGGCGCGCCGTCCACGCCGCACCCGTCGCCGCAGGTCTTCAACCTGATCATGAAGCGCCGCGCCCTGGCCGGCTCGATGATCGGCGGTATTCCGGAAACCCAGGAGATGCTGGACTTCTGCGCAGAACACGGCATCGTCGCCGACATCGAGATGATCCGGGCCGACGAGATCAACGCCGCCTACGAGCGCATGCTGGCGGGCGACGTCAAGTACCGCTTCGTGATCGACAGCGCCACGCTGGCCGAATAAATCCCTTTCTTTCGGGCGCCGCATACCGGCGCCCGCTTCACCCATGCATCCACAAACACTGTCCCATGCGGGCGACAGCGCCGGCGCTCGTCCCGCCTGGGGCGCCGTGCTCGCCATGTCGCTCGGCGCTTTCGTGCTGGTCGCCTCCGAATTCATGCCGGTCAGCCTGCTCAGCCCCATCGCCGCCGACATGAAGGTGAGCGAAGGGCAGGCCGGCCAGGCGATCTCGGTCTCCGGCGCTTTTGCCCTGCTCACCAGCCTCGCGATTCCCGTGCTGGCCGGCCGGCTCGACCGCAAGGTCCTGCTGCTTGGCCTGGCGCTCCTGATGATCGTGTCCGGCACCCTGGCCGCCTTCGCGCCGAACTACCTCACCTTCATGATCGGGCGCGCCTTCATCGGCGTGGCGATCGGCGGCTTCTGGTCGATGTCGGCCGCCACTGCGATGCGCCTGGTGCCGCCGCAAAACGTGCCGCGGGCGCTCGCCATCCTCAACGGCGGCAATGCCCTGGCCACCGTGGTCGCGGCGCCGCTGGGAAGCTATCTCGGTGCGATCATCGGCTGGCGCGGCGCCTTCTTCTGCCTGATTCCCGTCGCCGCGCTGGCCCTGGCCTGGAAGTTCGCAAGCCTGCCCGCGCTGCCTGCCGAGCGCAAGGCCGGCGGCGGCAATGTGTTCGGTCTGTTGAAAAAACCGGCCGTGGCGCTCGGCATGGCAGGCGTGAGCCTGTTCTTCATGGGGCAGTTCACGCTGTTCACCTACCTGCGCCCCTTCCTCGAATCCGTGACCCGCGTCGACAACGGCACGCTGTCGCTGCTGCTGCTCGTGATCGGCGTGGCGGGCCTCATCGGCACCACCCTGATCGGCGGCTTCCTCAAGGAGGGCATGATGCGCACCCTCACCGTGATTCCGCTCCTGATGGCGGGCCTGGCGCTGACTTTGCCGGTCTTCGGCGATTCGCTGGGCGCGACGGCGGTGCTGGTGGGCGTGTGGGGACTGGTGGCCACCGCGGCGCCGGTCGGCTGGTGGACCTGGCTGGCGCGCACCCTGCCGCAGGATGCGGAACGGGGCGGGGGCCTGATGGTGGCGGTGGTGCAGCTGGCGATCGCCTCGGGCGCCACGGTCGGCGGCCTGCTGTTCGACGCCTGGGGCTACCGGGCGACCTTCGGCGCGGGGGCGCTCATCCTGCTCCTCGCCGCGGCGCTGGCGGCCGGCGCCGGCTGGATCAGTCGGCGCTCTTGAGGTCGACGCGCTCGATGGTGCGGCGCCATTCCTGCAGGCTCAGGAGCTTGTCGGTCTCCGGGTCTTCGACCAGGATCTCGTCGCCCTGCTGGGACACCAGGAAGCTCTCGCGGCGGCGCACATCCTGGCTGCGGTTCTCGACGAAGGTCAGCTGGTAGTATTTTTTGCCGTTGACTTCGCGCGGGATGGGATCGTCCTCGATCACGGCGCCGTGCGCCTTGCCCTGCGAGCGCTTCTCGATCTGGGCCGACCAGGCCTTCAGCTCGGGGACGGCGAGCAGGGCGTCCATCGCCTGTTCCTTGCTGCGCGCGGGCGCTTCCTTGACGGCCGGTGCCGGAGCGGGCTTGGGCGCTTCCTGCTCGGCGCGCTTGCAGCCTCCGATCGACACGGCCAGCATCACGCTGGCCAGCAGGGGGAGGGATGACAGGGAAAGAACACGCTTGGACATGGTTGCCTCGTTGGATGACGAGGGAGTCTACACCGAGCGTGTTCTGCGGGCAAATGCGGCCCCGCTCCCTCCTCAGCCGCCCTTGCGCGGCAGCGCCCCGTCGGCGCGCATGGTGCGCTCGAGGTAGCGCGCCACTTCCGCGTCCGGCGCCCCTGCCGGCGGCCCGCCGAGGTGGCGGTGCAGCATCTGCAGGACCAGGTGCTGCACCGCGCGCCGCACGATCGGGTTGCGCGTGTTGTGGCCCTCGTCCGGGTCGACGAGCAGGCTGACCGGCTTGCCCAGTCCCTGCAGGCGCGCGACATAGTCGACCACGGCCTCCACCTCGACCTTCTCGTCGCGGCCCCCGGCCACCACCAGCAGCGGCACCTTCACGCTGGCCGTGTGCAGGGCCGGCGCCGCCCGGGCGATCGGGCCGAGTTGCGCCGCGTTGCCGGCATCGATGCCGAGCTCGCGCAGCACCTGGCTGAACGGGGCCTCGCCCGGTTTTGCGCGCACCGCTGCAGCCTGGCGCAGGGCACGCGCCAGGTCGGTCGGGGGCTGGGTCGCGATCCCGGCGCGGAACATGCCGGGTGTGTGGCTGAGCGCCAGCAGGGTCGAATAGCCGCCGAACGATCCGCCCATGATCGCAAGGCGCTGCGGGTCGCCCACGCCCTGCGCCAGCAGCCAGCGCACGCCGTCGACGATGTCGCCCTGGACCCGGCCGTTTCCAAAGTCCGCGCCTGGCGCCAGCATGTAGCGCTGGCCATAGCCGGTCGAACCGCGGAAGTTGGGCTGGAATACCGCATAGCCGCGGTTCACCAGCAGCTGTACGGACGGGTCGAAGCCGCCTTGCGAGTGGCTCCAGGGACCGCCATGCACCGCCGTGACCAGGGGCAGGGAGCGGGCCGGCAATCCGGGCGGCAGGCTCAGGTAGCCGTGCACGGTTGCGCCGTCGGACGCCGTGTAGCGCAGCGCGATCTTGCGCGCGAGCTGGCGTTCCGGCAGCGGCTTGGCGCCGGTGTCGACCTTGTCGAGCACAAGGCGGAAGCTGCGCGCCTGCACATCGTAAAGCCAGTAGCGCGCTCCTTGCAGCCGGGCGCCGCGCTCGGCCAGCAGGCAGACCGCGGGGGCGCAGTAGTCGGCCAGCGCCCCGCCTTCGGGGAAGCGGCGCGCGACGTCCTCGACCAGGCGCCGTCCGGCCGCATCGATGCCGGCCATGCGCGGCTGCGGCAGCAGCCAGACGGCCACCGACGGCTGGCGCGTCGGCGCGGACAGCAGCACGCCGGCCAGGTCGGCCGTCGCCAGCGGATCCTGCTGCACGGTGCGGCGCGCGCCGGTCGCCAGCGTGACCTCGACCAGCGCCTCGCGGTCGTCCTGGTGGGGCGTCTTCAGGAACAGGCGCCTGGCATCAGGCGAAAGGGCGACCAGGCTGCAATCGCGGAAGGGCAGGCAGCGCGTCGCTTCGACCCAGGCGGCGCCGTCGCGGCGCAGGATCAGCTGGTGAAACTGAGCATCCAGGCGCCGGATCACGGCAAGCCTGCCGTCGGCGCCCATCGCGTGGCCGGTGACCATGCCGGGGCCGTCGTACAGGACTTCACGCGCGCCGTCGGGACCGATGCGCAGCAGGCGGCTGTTGCCGCGCGCAGGATCGTCCTCACGGACGATGGCGTGGCGCGGGCGGGACGGGTCGATGCCGGCGAATTCCTGGCTGCGGCTACTGCCGGGCGCCTTCTCGAACACGGCGAGCCTGGCGCTGGCGCCATCTTTCGGCGCGACCGCGGACAGGCCGTCCTTCTGCTCGACGAAGAGCAGGCTGCCATCGCCCGACCAGTGGATGCGCGCGCCGGTCTCGAGGCCCAGCAGGCGACGTGCGGGGCCATTGGCGACAGGCTGGGCATACAGGTAGGCGATACCGCGCGATTCGACGATGTAGGCGAGATAGGCGCCGTCGGGCGCCAGGCGCACCTCGCGTATCTCGCCTTCCCGATCGAAGGCCTCCAGGGGCAGGAGCGGCGCGCGCGGCAGCGCCGCGTTGCGGACCAGCTCGGCGGCCAGCTGGCTGTTCGGTGCGGCAGCGCCGGCCGCAGGCGGCAGGAGCAGCAGGAGCGCCAGCGCAGCGCGATGAAAAACTCGCATGGTCACTCTCCTGTCAGGCAGCGGCGGGCATCGCGACCGGCTTTGCTGCCGCCGATGCGGCGGGCAGGGCCGCACGCGCCGCGTGGGGGCGCAGGATCAGCAGGCAGGCCGCGCAGGGAGGTCCCAGCAGCAGGGCGCCGATGGTCCAGGCCAGCCGGGTGCGCGGCGCGGCATGGCGCAGGCGCCACCAGGCGAAGCCGCTCGAGAGCAGGGCGGCCAGCAGCGCGGCGGCGACGATGGCCGGCGGGCGCGCAGTCGCGGGCGCACCGGGAGCGTCTTCGATCAGGCCGACGTCGAGCAGGCTCCCCGGCAGGGACAGCAGGGCGTGGCAGGCCGGCGACAGCCACCAGGCCTTGTGCTCGAACAGCAGCGGGAAGTCGTGCGCCAGCGCGCGGGTGGCGATGGTCTGCGCCCGGCCGTTTGCGTCCACGAACACCAGCTGCTGGCGCGAGCCGGCCTGGCCGTCGACCATGCGGCGCCCGAAATTGAAGGAGAGCAGGGTGCCGTCCAGCAGGCGCGCCACGTCGACCCGCGCCAGGTCACGGAAGGGGCCCGGCAGCGGCACGCTGAAGACTTCCTCGAGCGGGGCGCCGGCGTCCAGCGGTTCGCGGTAGGCGATCAGGCGCCGGTTGGTCAGCAGGTACTGTCCCATCCCGATTTCCTTGGTGCGGCCGGTCATGGTTTCGCCGGCGGGCAAGGAAATCAGGGTGCGCAGGCGCCGGGTGTGCATCTCGTGCGCGAACAGGTGATGGCGGGTCACGATGTATTTGCCGTCCATCAGCGGGACTGATTCGAAGGGGCGCAGGTCGCCCATGCCGCCCCGGCCATACCAGCCGCGCGGCGCGGCGGTGTGCATGTCGCGGCCTTCGTACATCATGCGGTCGTGGTTGAAGCTCCAGAGGATTTTCAGGTCGCCGTCGCTCCACTGCATCGCATTCGAATTGCCCAGTTCCTGGCGCACCGGATGGGCGTCAAGGGCCGGCCGCACGGCGGCCGCACCCGACAGGGCGACCTGGCGGCGCCAGTGCGCTGCGCGCGGGTCGTTCGACGCCGCCAGCATGCGTTCCAGGTTGGCGGGACTGTCATTGCGCACTAGTTCGGTGAAGCCGCCGCTTGGGGGCACCGCGCGGTTGAGCGGGTGGACGCCGACCAGCATCTGGCCATATTGGAAGCCGAGCGAGCCGCCCCACAACATCACGAAATAGCAGCCGAGCACCAGCGGAACGGCTGCCGCGAGCATGCCGGCGCCGCGCGGCGGCGCAGTACGGTCGGGTGCGAAGGTGCTGTAGGCGAGGGCCGTCATCAGGGCCACGCTGACAAGGCCGGGCAGCAGGATCACGGCGCCGGTGGCCATGTGGGCCATGAGCAGGAAGGGCACGGCCAGCACCACGCAGGCGGCGCGGCGGCCGCACAGCATCAGGTAGGCGCCGGCCAGCCAGGCATTGGCGGCCACCAGCACGCAGTAAGGCACGGCCAGGTAGTGGCGCAGGTCGACGGTGTCGCCCGACAGCCGGTCGGTGCCGGCCACCGCCAGCAGCATCGGCAGGCCGATCACCAGCACGATCACCGCCAGCGCCGCCAGCGCCAGCGCGGCAAAAATGCGGCCGCGCGGCAGCGGCCTGTGCATCAGCCACACCCAGCGGCTGCTCTGGCGGTGGCTGCCGAACTGGTAGACCGCCAGGGCCAGCGCCGCTACAGCGTAGAGCAGGGGGAAGATGGACTGCGGCTGCCAGCGCTGCATGAGCGGCTCGGTGATGCGGGAAGCCAGCACGAGCAGCATCAGGTGCACGAGGACGCCGGCGATGACCAGGTTACGGAAGCGCCGGCATTCGGCAAAGAAGAGGTCTTTCATGGCGCGTTCTTTCAGGCGGCGGCGGACAGGGGGGAAGCGCCGGCATGGCCGCGCGCGAGGAAGCCGTTGACGGCGCGGTCGAGGCTGACGGGCATGCACTGGGCGCTGCGCGCGCCCATCAGGCGCAGGCGGGCGCCGAAGTCCTCGCCGCCGTCGAACACGACCAGGTGGGTGAGACCGTCGATGACGCGCATCTCGAGCACGCCGGGCAGGTGGGCCGCATCCGGTTGGCGGAAGGGGAAGTCGGCGATCCACAGGGCCACGCGCTCGCAGAAGTCGCCGGGCGGCGACATGTGGCGCAGCACGCCGCGCTCCATGATCACGAGGTTGTCGGCGACGCGCTCGATCTCCTCCATCTGGTGCGAGCAGTAGACGACCGTCGCGCCGTCGTCCAGGCTCGTTTGCAGCAGGGCGTCCAGGAAGGCGCGCTTGGCGACGACGTCCAGGCCGAGCGTGGGCTCGTCGAGGATCAAGAGTTCCGGGCCCTGGGCCAGGGCCAGCGCCAGGCTGACGCCGGCGCGTTCGCCGCGCGAGAGTTCCGCGATCTTCTGGCGGTCGGCCACGTTGAAATTGGACAGCACCTGGCGGTAGCGGTCCTGGTTCCAGCCGGGATAGAGGCGGCGCTGCATGGCGGCGAGTTCGTTCACCCGCATCCAGGTCGGCAGGGTGTGTTCCTCGTTGACGAAGCCGATGCGGGCGCGCAGCGCGGGATTCAATGCGCGGCTGTCGCAGCCGAGCACCGATGCGCTGCCGCTGTCGGCGGAAGCAAAGCCCAGCAGCACGCGAAACAGGGTCGACTTGCCGGCCCCGTTGGCGCCGACGATGGCGTGCACGCCGCCGCGCGCCAGGCGCAGCGACAGATTGTCCAGCGCCTGCTTGCCGCGGTAGGACAGGTTCAGATTCTCGGTATGGATGACGTAGTCGTTCACGGTATCTCCTTAAGCGACCTTGCGCGGCAGGCAGGAAGCCAGTTCGGACTCGACGCGCTCCAAGACTTCGGCGCTCGAGTAGCCCAAGCCGATGACGTCGCCGGCGAAGCGGTCGACGGCTTCATCGAGCCGGCGTTCGCGTTCGGCGTCGGACAGCAGCTGGCGCGGCGGCAGCACGAACAGGCCCAGGCCCGCGCGCGATTCCACCCAGCCCTCGGCGGCCAGTTCGCCATAGGCCTTGGCGACGGTGTTCGGATTGATCGACAGCTGCTGCGCCAGGCCGCGCACGCTGGGTAAGGCGGCGCCGACCGGCAGATCGCCGCTGGCAATCAGGCGGCGCACGCCGTCGACGATCTGGCGGTTGATCGGCCGGGTGTCGCCGGTGGCGATGTTCAGCATCAGGGGGGTACGGCGGCTCATGGCGGCTCCTAACTGTACTATTACACGTAGTACAGTAGCAGCGGCGTCAAGCCTCGTCAATGCAAATTGGATGCATATGCTGGTTGAGCCGCTTGCCTGCCGCGCAGGCCCGCGTCGGCGAAGATAGTGGGCGTCATGGCGGACGTCATGGGGGCAGCACGACGGCGCTGCGCAGGAAATCGAACATGGCTTTCATCCGTCCCAGGTAGCGGGTGTCGGGGTGGGCCAGCACCCACAGGCCGATATCGAGTTCCGGCAAGGGGCCGTCCAGCATGACCACCTGCGGATGCCCGCGCATCACCGCCAGCGGCGCCACGCCGACGCCCAGGCCATTGACCACCGCGCCGGCCACGGCCAGCAGGTTGCTGACCTTGTGCCGCGGCGCGAGCTGGGGATAGCGGGCACGGCGCCAACCCTGGGAAGGGTGGTCCGGCAGGTTGTCGTCCAGCGCGACCCAGTCCATCTCGGCGAGCGGCTTGCCGGCCGGCTGGCGCGCCAGGTAGTCCTTGCCGGCGTAGACCGCCGAACGCACCGTGCCGAGCCGGATGCCGACCAGGTGCTCGGGCGGATCATTGGTGACGCGGATGGCGATGTCGGCCTCGCGCTGGCTCAGGTTGACCAGCACATTGGTGGTGGCCAGTTCGAGCGCGATGCGCGGATGGAGGGTGGTGAAGGGCGCGAGCACGGGCAGCAGCACCGTGTGCAGCAGCGTGTCGGTGAGGGTGATGCGCAGCAGGCCCGATGGCTCGGTGGCCTGGTTGAAGGCGGCTTCGCGCGCCTCTTCCAGCTGGGTCTCGATGCGCTCGGCATGGCTGGCCAGCACGCGGCCCAGTTCCGTCGCCGTATAGCCTTGCCGGCCACGGTCGAACAGCAGCTCGCCGACGTCCTGCTCGATGCGCTTGATGGCGCGGAAGACGGTGGAGGTGTCCACCTTCAGGCGCTCGGCGGCGCCGGCCAGGGTGCGGCCGCGGTGCAGGGCCAGGATGGTTTCCAGGTCCTGCAGGCCGAGCCTTGATTGCAGCCGTGCATAGGATGGTTTCATGGATGCCTATTTTATATGCGTTCACGCATCGATAGAGTAGGAACTCCTCAACCTACTTCGCAAGGAACCCATCATGAATCCCACGCTCCGCACCCTCGTCCTGCTGCTGCGCCTGTCGATCGGGGCGCTCGCGCTCGCGCTTGCCATGCTGACGGCGGCCGCCCTCGGCGTGCCGGCCTTCGCGCAAGCGCTCGCCGGGCAGGGCATGCCTTTGCCCCTGAGCTGGCCGGCCGCGCTGGCCGAATGCGTGTTCGCACTGGCCGCTTTTTTCCTGCGCCAATCCGCGCCGCGGCTGGTCGCCTCAGGCCGCGTACCGGTGGGGATGAAAAAAGCCTGCAAGGCGTGAACCCTGCAGGCTTGTCTCGTCTGAACCGGTGTCACGTCTGAACCGGTGTCAGGTCTGACATTTGGACACAAACTCAACCGTCTGAACCGGTGTCATCCATTAGCCAGCCCGTGTCAATGACAAAATAGGTCTGCAAGCGTCGCGATAAAATCGCGACGCAACTCTTCCCGACCCGTGCGTCTCAGCCTATCGCGCCCGTTTTCTCGTTGTC